>CAMHCS010000001.1 GCA_946183785.1 uncultured Selenomonadales bacterium
GTACAGTTTGCCCGAATATGATCCGCAGTGCAGTAGAGCTTCTTGATGAAATGATGCTCCCTTTTTCATAATGTCCCCTGTGTTGCACATCAGTCCCACAAACTCAACTGTTCCTCTTCCTGCTCTCGACGAAGCGGCGAACTTGCCGTATCCAAAATCTCCGGCGTTCGTTCCGTATTGGAGAGCCATTCGTCAATCATCGCCTCGGGAATCCGCACGGGCATCCTGTCGTGGATCGGCTTCACGACATCGTCGGTCGGCTCAGTGATGATGGCGAATCTTTCGCCGTCCGCATCCGCTTGGTAAAATCCTGCCAGCAATAGGATAGCATTTCATGCCCGATTCAGTACTATTTTAGAAAGCAAGCGTCTCGCCGTCCTCGGGCATGAAATATTCTTTAATGCCGCGCTGCGCCAGAAGCCCCCGCATGGAGTGGCGTGTGATGGATGCGTGAGCCACATTGTCCATGTGGGAGACAACCAGCTGGGCATTCGGGGCGGCATCCGCTACGCATGCAACATCCTCGTCGTTCATGATGAGCCTCCCATTGCCGACAAGCTCCGCCGCGCAAGCATTCATGACAACCACATCCGGCGTGTATTTTTGGATCGTATTCTGTACACCATCATACCAGATGGTATCCCCGGCCACATAAAGTGTTTTTTCGCGCCCGGACTCGAAAATCACCCCGCAGGCATCGCCGCACGGAACAACTGTCCCGTGCCGTGCGGGGGCTTTTGTGATGCTCGCTTCGCCGCACCGCAGGGGATTTTCGCTGAGGATTTCGATGTGTTGGAAGCCCGATTTTTTGAGCACGTCGGCATCCGCCTCGTTTTGCGCGATGATGGGAACGGATGTATCCAGCGGCGCGCCGACAGTGCCGTCTATCGCCATATCGATATGGTCAGGATGGATATGCGTCAGTATATAATAATCAATGCCGCGTAATATTGCCTCCGTCGGTTCCGGCAAGTCGCAAAAGGGCATGGGCAAATGCTCTTTTACGGGATCAGGCACATGGAAGGGCCTGCCGGGAATATCCTCGAAACTGCCCAGGCCGTGCTTCTTCTCCAGCCACGGGTCTACCAGGAATGTCTTTCCCGCATATTCGATGCGGATTGTTGCATTACGGATTTGCTTGATTTTCATTGAAATCGTCTCCTTTGGGGAAAATTCATGGATTTATTCGAACAGCCGGAACATATCCCCGTCGATATATTGAACGTCACCGATGGGGATTTTTGTCCCGTTTGTCATTATTATAGCACATTTCATCCCGTCCAGCTTCTTCACATTACCGGAGACCGTCACATAGCGGCCTCCGGCTTTTTTATTGTCCGGAATAAAGTAAGTGACGGCGATATTCGGTTGTTCCTTGATGTGATGCTGGATGACAGCTAATCTGGCGTCAATCATATCTATCATATCCTCGCTTAGCTCTAGTTTTTCTTCGGTTAATCGTGCTTCTTCCGCTACGGATTCCTCGTATCCAGTCAGTGCGGCGAAAGGGGCGAACTGTGCAGCTCTTTTCTCTATCGCCATCCGTGGCCGTACAGTTGGCTCCGGGTTAGGAAGGTGCATGATATGGTCGTATCGGTGCGGATTATTAAGCATGATGTCCTCCGATTTGGCTGTTCCGTTCGATAGTCATAGCGTCCTCTTTCAGATTGGAGCCTTTCAGTATCGCGTTTTTACCGAATCGCTGCTTGATGTCGATCATGGCGTACTGAAGAGACTTTTCCCGTTGCTCTGCGGCCTCTGCCTGTTTACGTTCTCTTTTCAGAGCCTCGTAGTCCGTGAACAGAGAAAGCTGCTCCGTTTGATCCTCCGGCTTCGGCAGACGGCTTTCATGGATAACGTGATTGGCGGTAATTGTTACGCGACGGACGGAAAGATTGGCATCGGTAATCCGCTCATATAGATCAAGTACGGCTTCGATTATCTGTTTTGACGACGAAGTATACCTACCGAGATTTATGGAACCATGAGCAGGCTTCGGTACCGTTCTACCGTAATGGTCGGTATAGACGGCATCCTGACATCCCGCCTTTTGAGCCTTCACAATATCATAGCCGATATGAAGTACGATCTGGTCGGTGACGAGTCCCTTGGCTACGAGATCGAGGACGAGAAGGTCCGTCATCTCCCAGACGATAAGCTTGGCTTTATCATGTGGATATGGTTTCTTCAGGACTTGACCGGAGCTGAGGCTGTTGGATGCCGGTTTATACGCTTTGATTTCCCGTATCGTACATGGTTCATAGCCCCAAGCGTGGTCTATCAAAAGCTCTGCGTTGACGCCAAAGAGAGCGTAAAGCAGCTCCTCGGAATAGAAGGAACCGTGTCTTCCGATAGAACAACAGGCGATGTCTCCCATTGTATAGATGCCGCAAGAGGCCAGTCTTCGTGCATATCCGTTACCTATACGCCAGAAATCAGTCAAGGGTGTATGCGTCCAGAGCTTTTCGCGGTAGCCTGTCTCGTCCAGTTCAGCGATTCGAACGCCGTCCTTATCGGCGGGCATCTTCTTCGCGACGATATCCATGGCGACCTTGGCGAGATAGAGGTTCGTTCCGATTCCGACAGTAGCCGTGATGCCGGTTTCCGAAAGAACTTCACGAATCAGCATTAGGGCTATACCGTGAGCTGTTGAATGATAAGTATTAAGATACGGCGTAACGTCGATGAAAACTTCATCCACTGAATATACATGGATATCCTCCGGCGCAATATATCTCAGATAGATGCCATAGATTCGGGTACTGTATTCCATATAGAGAGCCATACGGGGCATGGCGACGATGTACGAAAGGGCGAGGGAAGGATTCGCTGCCAGTTTATTCGTGTCGTAAGATTCACCAACCAGCTTATGATTCGGAGCTTTTCTCCTGCGTTCATAGTTTACCCTGTTCGTTTGCTGTACGACCTCAAAGAGCCGTGCTCGTCCCGATATGCCGTAAGCTTTAAGTGACGGGGTGACGGCAAGGCAGATAGTCTTCGAAGTACGGCTTTCATCGGCTACCACGAGATGGGTCGTCAATGGATCGAGGCCGCGTTCTACACATTCTACAGAAGCGTAAAAGCTCTTGAGGTCGATAGCGATATAAGAAGACTGGGCTGCCATTTGGATCGCTTCCTTGATGAATGAGAAAATACGTTTGGTTGATACATTATAGAATATATGTTCTTACATGTCAACCTACATGAATTATTTCGGCTTTGGAAGCTGTAAAAATAGCTGGTAACTTTTCTAAGAAGAAAAAATAAATTTATCTTGATAAATTTTATACATAGACATAATATGTCCATAGTGGGTTGTATAATTAGTTATAGAAAAGGAGCGTATGATATGAATTCGGTATTGGACTATAAGGGTGATCGTGGTTTAAGGATGCTGGATATCTTTGAACGGCTCAATCGTGGTGAGCTTTTGAACAAGCAGGATATGGTCAGATATTATGGGGTTGGCGCGAAAACCATCCAGCGCGACATTGACGATATACGAAACTACTTAGCCGACAGGCATAATGCATGTGTGGATGCCACCATCCAATACGACAGGGGAGCAAAGGGATATAGACTGACTCGTTTTGAACGAGAGTGGCTCACGAATCAGGAGACGTTGGCTCTTTGCAAAATACTACTGGAGAGCCGTGCTTTGGAAAAAGCCGAGCTGCGTGGGCTGATTGAAAAACTGTTGACGCAGGCTTCTCCAAGTGACCGTACTATCGCTGAAGACATCATACGTAGTGAATACGGTGCCTATGTACCGCTTCGGCATGGAAAGAAACTGCTGGAAGCACTTTGGAAGATATCCTTGGCAATCCACCGCCATAAGGAAATCAGTTTCCTTTACACACGGAAGGATGGTATGTCTCATCAGCGTACAGTAAAACCGCTCTCTATTATGTTCTCGGAGTATTATTTCTATGTGATTGCCCTCTATGAGGATGTCGACGAGGGAGAGGTTTATCGGACGTACCGTATCGACCGGCTGACAGACCTGAAGGAGACCGGGAAATCGTTTCGCATCCCGCACAGCGCGAAGTTCCATGACGGCGAATTTCGTAAACGGGTACAGTACATGTACGACGGCAAGATGCGTACCATCCGGTTCAAGTATTATGATTCTTCGATAGAGCATGTTTTGGATCGTTTGCCGACAGCCGAGGCGAAGAAGATTTCGGATGGTGTATATGATGTTACGGCAGAGGTCAGCGGCAAAGGTATATTGATATGGTTACTCAGCCAGGGCAGCCAAGTAGATGTGCTTTCACCCAAGAGCCTTCGGGATGTGTGGTTGAGGGAAATCAATAAGATGCAAGAGGGCCGTTGAACGCTTTTCAGGATGTCTTTGGACCGGTCTTCCAAATGTCGCTTTCAAGGCGACCTTTCTCACCTACTGTTTGCGTATAATTAAGCCAAAGGAGGTGGCTGGCATGATTGATTGGGCATATTTGATGACGGCAAGTGAAAGCACATGGGAAAAGTGTTCGGATCAGACCTTTGCCGAAAAAGATATGTCGAGGCTTCCTTATCGCCTAATTGCTGGCTACCGTCAACCTTTGCAGGAACAACGCATTTGGTGCCAGAAGCATCGACGTTTCGAGGCAGTCGTTTCAGATTCTGCGGAAGAGACCGTGTCGGATATGAACTGTATCTTTTCTGGTCCATATGTTTTTCTTGAATCGTTACCCGAAAAGATCAAGCTATGGGAACCCATTGAGGCGGACGCATCCCGTTGGCGTGTTTATCAAAAAGAGCCGACCGCTCCGATTATGATTGCGGCAGATATAGCGACACTTCGATTTGTACGTGGTCCCATCGTAGACAATCAACCGCCACAGGCACAACTTGTCCGGATTGAATGGGGTGTACGCAGCATTTCACTTGATGTGCCTAATGAAAGGTTTGTCAGTTATAGTATGGAATCGCGGGAGTATTGGTGGCCATATCGTGAGACGCAATATAAGGTGCCGGAAAATATCGTAAATGACATTTTCCCTGTACTATTGCAAGAGGCACAGACACGCTATGGAATTGAACCGATAGAGGACGATCCCTTCTCCGGCTTTGAGAAACTTAAGAACTTCATGATCTGCCCGTTGAATCGGAATGTGCTGGTTCTGAAACGATTTCTGCCTAATAAGCACATGCCGCCGGATGTATTCAATGAGATGTTTCCGAAGAATCAAAGAGACTATGGAGGTACCATTTGCAGTTTGCTTGATATAGACAATCCGCCGGAGGAGCTAAAGGCGGCGTGTAACAAGAACATTTACGCAGCGTTTAATTACAAACTGTACCATAGTTTCGGTTTTAAGGACATCAAGGCGATTGCAATGCTTTGGGAGAATGAGCATTGTTTTGGAAAGTCATTTGATGAATTTAAATTCGATGGGGATGATGAAAAAAGATTATGGTGTTGGTGGAAAAACACATCGGATTATCTGGCTTGGGCGCTTTACCAACGGAATGAAATCGAAGTGGCGGAGCTGCTTCGGGATACCTATTATCGACATGATGAGCGGGTTATCCCCGAGCCAATGATTGATATTTTTGCAAGACGTAAAAAGCGTCTGCCAAAGGAAATTGTGGAGAGCTTCCGGACAGAGGGATTCACTTTTGAAGTCTATGAAGCAATGAAAAAGGCGGAGTTTAATGGCTCTTATCGCTATGTTGATCTTCACGTGCCGGAACAGGTTGAGAATTTCGAATGCAATATCAATGGGTATAATTTCCGGCTCGTTCGTCATACGCTCTATCTGCGCCGCATCAGTGAGGCGCTCCACAGCAAGTTGGAGAAGGGGTTTCAGAGATTCATCGACCAAAAGCTGTTTATTTTTACTATCGACTATCAAGGACAATATGTTGCTTTTGCCGAGGTGGAATGGAAAGATAATTACTACATGCGTCGCCCATGCTTTGAGGTAAACGGTCTCTGGGGTGAGCATGATGAAGAGGTTCCCGTGGGAATCAAACTCCTTTGTTATTATTGGGCTGCTTCCCATCGTTTTTGCGGTGCTCAAGGATTTTTAAAATTGAGCATGGAGGAACGGCGCCTATATCAGCGGACAAGGTATGAGTCAAAACCGCTTGATCCGGACAGTGTCGTGTACGACAATTATCGTCTTGAGGAATTATTGGATTTTCCGGCTTACACTCGTAAAGACGGGTATTATCCAATCTTGGAGAATCGACTGAAAGCAAAATCGCAAGTTTCTAAGATGTCATTGCCTCCATGGCAGTTACCTAAAGATGAGGATTCGTATTTGCTGCTGATGCTGCCGTGGTTGGAGCAGATCCTTTCGGATGTCCATGAAGGCAACCCCGGAGCGGAGAACCTTCTTGGAGTGCTCTACGGGATGGATCGCTATATCCCGAAGGATAGAGAACGAGAGAAGTATTGGCTGGAGCAGTCAGCCGCGCAAGGGTATATCCCTGCTATGGACAATCTCGCACGGGCAGCCATGCGGGAAGGAGACGTAGAACTAGGCAGAACATTGGCGATACGTGCAGCAAAGAAGGGAAGCAAAGCGGCTTTCCAATGGTGCGTAGAGCATGTGTCTCCTGCGGAGTACGCGATTACAGGATAAGAAAGGGGCTGATGGCATGGATGCAAAGCTTCAATATCCAATCCGCGAATGTTTCTATTATGACGCATATAAAGGACAATGGTTCGCGGCCCCAGAAGATGAAAATGATGAAGTGAATCCGGCAACGGATGTATCTCTAATTTTTCCTGCTCTTCGGCGCATAGATCGGAAACCGAATGGTGAGGAGTGGGTTGTTTGGTGTCAAACGCATCAGCGTTATGAGCCGTGGAAGAAAGACGCTCCGGATAGTTGCTGTAAATTGAAATTACGTCATTGTATCCTTGACGAAAAGCCAAAGGCTTCGGCGATGATACGTGCTTCGGGGCTGTGGCGCTGGATGATTATTCAGGACTCTCTTGAGGGTGAACTTCAAATCGTATCCGAATGGCTCAGTGTGGGCTGGGAAAAGAAATTCATATGGAAACGGATGAGTTCCGTATTGATTCCTCAGGTCAAGATTGACAGTGCTTCTTATCGGGTCAAATTATCCGAGAAGGAAACGACTGGGAACTGCGGCCATGACAGAAGACGACCTCCAGCATTTCCACGAGTGCTTTCAAAGCGTCTGTTTGCGATATTGTCTGAAAGTATGTCACTGATTTACAAACGGCATATCCTTATTCCCCAATGCATCGATGAATATGGGATGGGAATCAATGATGTTTGGCGAATCGTGAGGAATCCAAATGATGTTCATATTTCTTATTTGGAAAACTTTTTGGGGAAAGCTTATTATGCAGAGCATGTTTCACAGAACTGTATCGACAATTATCCGACAATATGTGCATATCTAGATATCGATCCGCCTAAAAGTGTCCGAAAGGAGTACCTAAAAGATCCGTTTTCCATTATTGTCTACTTTTGGCTGGTGCGGCTTGGATTTCAAGATATCAATGCGATGCGTCTGTTCTTTTGTCCGGCGATTATGGGGCACACAAATTTTTACAACGTATGGTTTGACCCCGAGTATCGGTTGATTCGTAACTTTACGCTTCCTTGTACTCGAAGCGGGATGGATTTTGTCTTTTATGTTCGATGGATGCTACGGAACGGAAAAGATGAGATGCCGCTGGCAAAGCAGATTGTCAAGTTGATGTCGGAGCGCTGGGAGCAATGGCACGATGATACTCTTCGGATGTTTCACGAATACTTTCCTTTTATTTCAGAGGACACAAAGCAAATTGTGAAGCGGCGAGGAATTAGCGGCGAGTCACATGATGCCCTTGTTCATGAGTCGTTTAGTGTCGATATGAAAAGAGTAAACATCACCTATCAATCGCCAATGATACTTCGGCTGGATTCTGTTGTCTTGGGATTTACTTTTCACGTCGTGACTGATACGTCGGAGCTTCCCGTCATAGGAAGAAAGCTGTCAAACTGTGTAGCAAGTTATTCGGGCAGTATGTCGAAGAAACAATGCCTCATTGTTACGGCTTCTGACGAAAAGGATTATCAGGCGTGTATAGAGGTGTCCATTGCAGGAAAGAACAAAGACGGTTTGGTCGATAGACTTCGTGTGGTTCAATGCCTTGGCCGTTTTAATCGCCGCTTGCAAGGAGATATCCTGCATGCTTGTCGGCAATGGGTGCAGCAGAATCAAATCGAAATTGGATGTATGGACATTTAGAATTTTAGCGAGTATAAATCTGCACTTTTTGTTGTTGCAGGAGGTGTTTTGATGGATTGGGCACGGGCGTATGCTGTCTTCTGGATGTGCTTTTGCGCGTACTATTTGTTTCACTTCCTGCGTGTGGCACGAGACGACGCTGACGGCGTGGAAAACGAGCTTTCAAATGAGAACATTGTCCGCACGCTGGAAATGATGCGAGCGGCTCTTTCCCCGAAAGCGAATTATTGCATGGCAGGGATAATGTGCCTCTTTCTCATCGTGCTGGACGCCGCCGGATTCGTTTTGGTATTTACACATACGACGCTTAGGGCATGGGAACTTGGCGTATACACTGTTGCTGCTTTGGCTGTGGTCTATGATCATATTGGCGGAGTTGTTTTTCTGACCGGTAGTCTCCGAAAGATGATTTATTCGGATAAGCCGAGCGGCGTCCTTGTTAGGTACATAGGTAGATATAGACCAAAACGCACTTGGAAAGTTTATGCCGCAGGCTATGGAAAACTTGTCGTGTCAGTTTACGGTGCGCTTTGGGCTTGCTTTGGATGAAGTTCCATATTAGGTTTGGATATTAGGATCTGTAAAACAAGAGGATGAGCAATCACCAGAAGGAGATGCTTGAAAATGACTAACAAGGGAGTAGAAGAATTTTTCGGTGCAATAAAAGAAAGATGCTCTAGTGATGACGAATACGCCGTGGAGCTCTTAAAAGCCCGGGGATTTCTTCTGGAAGACGAAGAACTTGCCTTAAGCGACAATTCATTGCTCCCTGAGGATGTGGATTATTTGAACCAAATTCTGAGAAGAGGAAATCTCGGAGAGATAAAAGACGGTAAAATAATACTTTTCCCCGACGGGAATATGGAAGAGATCTTTTTCATGGATAACAAGATAGGTATCACAGCCTCTTTAGATAAAGATGATGGGTGGGAAAAATTTATACACTATACTTATGTTCCCAAGGTCTCGGTGGGCATTTTGGAGCCATTCGTTGCTAGATATATTAAAGCGATATCTGCTTGCGGGATTGGGACATGGTACTCCTGTGATGGAAATCATCCTGAAAAGAAGCCACCTCACGAGATTATTATTGATTTCGTAAGCGAACCACATCGACTCTGGCACGAGATCATCTGTACAAGTTACCTGTCTCAAAGAGTTTCTCTGGATTGGGATGCTAGTTATAGCCGAATTAGGATTACGAACAAGAACAAATGGAGGACATACATCGAGCTGAATAAGGCAGCCGAAATATTATATAATAGCCGAATTGAGTTGAGACGAATCAAACATGAAGCATCATGCAGCATCAGTAATTCCATGGCGCTACATTTGCCAGCGGAGGAATTAGCCGCGATTTTTTCAAATAAGGCAAATGACCTCATGTTAACGGAATTGCTCGTGGAAGCGACAGTATGTGAAGAACCGCAACAAAAGGAAGCACTTTGGGAACAAGTTGGGGACTTAGTCTTAAAAGTTTACCAGAATCCTAACCCGATTACGCCGGAAGAGGAGACTCATAATGAACGATAATGCACGCTTTGCATCAACGCAGGATGAAGATTTAACTCAATTAGGGATGAAATATCACAATGAAGGCGACTACCCCAAAGCGGCTGAATGCTTTCAGAAAGCTATGGAAGCCGGAAATCTGATAGCCACGCGTTTAATGGGCTGGTTTTATCAAGATGGTCTTGGCGTAGAGGAAGATATACATAAAGCGATTGCCCTATACCAAAAGTGTGCTGACGCTGGGGATGTAGAAGCAAAGACAATGTTGGCTGATATTTATCGCTTCGGTTTTAGTGGCGTTATGAAAGACCCAGAGAAAGCTATTCGATTGTATCGTGAGGCGGCAGATGCTGGTGATTTGTCGGCAATGGTTTCTTTAGGAAGCATATATTCTTATGGCCACGACGTGCCAAGAGATGAGAAAGTGGCTTTTGAGTGGTATCGTAAAGCTGCCGAGATGGGCGACCATCACGCGATGGAGATGGTAGGAATACTCTATCAATTTGGGGATGGTGTGGAAGAAGATGAAGATAAAGCAAGAGAATGGTATCGTAGGGCAGGCGTGGAAGAAAAACATTTTCCTGACCCTGAAAAGGAACGGCAGATGGAGCTCTTTAATAGATGGTCAGATACGAGAGAGCGGGAAGAATTCATCAGAATGACAATGATGATTTTTCCAGATATAGATAAGGGAAAGGCGGAAATGTGGGCAGATAAATTGGGCTACTTTTGAAGGAGGTGTCGACATTGGAAGAAATTAAAGGCAAGATCAATACGGCTATTTCTTACGCCAAGACGATTGACGAGAACGCACGGGCGCAGATTGCTCGGATGTGCGATTATGAGTTCACGCGCGACAGCCGTATCCGAATCATGCCCGATGTTCATGCGGGTAAGGGCTGTACGATTGGAACAACTATGACCGTCGTGGATAAGGCCGTGCCCAATATCGTGGGCGTTGATATCGGATGCGGGATGTACACGGTAAAGCTGGAAGACAAAACGATTGACTTTGAGCGTTTGGATGAGGCAGCACACTTTATTCCTTCTGGGCGTAGCGTTTGGGACGAAAAGCAGGAGGACTTCGATATCAATCGCCTTCACTGCGCGGAAAAGCTTCGGCATAAGGGGCGTATAGAAAACAGCGTCGGCACTCTTGGCGGCGGCAATCACTTCATCGAGGTGGACCGGACATCGGACGGGACAAATTATCTTGTCATCCATAGTGGTAGTCGAAATCTGGGCAAGCAGGTGGCAGAACTGTATCAACAGTTGGCAATCGACTTGAACGTGGGAAAAGCGGATTTCGAGAAACAGATTGAGAATATGATTCGAACCTATAAGGAAGAAGGGCGGGCAAACGAAATCCAAAAGGCACTGAAGGAGATGAAAGCGAATCGCCGGAATACTTCGATGCCAGAGGATCTGTGCTACGTGTACGGAGAACATTTGGAGCGGTATTTGCACGATGTGGAGCTTTGTCAGGAATTTGCCCGCCGCAGCAGGGAACGTATGGCAAAAATCCTGTTGGAAAGAACTGGTTTGACCGGAGGAGAAGCGTTCCATACAATCCATAATTATATCGATACGAAAGAAATGATTCTCCGCAAGGGAGCTATTGCCGCACATAAAGGCGAGAAAGTCTTGATTCCGCTTAACATGCGTGACGGAAGCATCATCGCTGTCGGTAAAGGGAACGAGGAATGGAACTTCTCTGCTCCTCACGGCGCTGGACGAACCATGTCCCGAATGCAGGCGAAGGCGACGCTCAATATGGAGGACTACCGCGCGTCGATGGAGGGCGTCTATACCACATCGATCAATGATGACACCTTGGACGAGGCTCCGATGGCCTACAAATCCGCCGATGATATCTTGGATGTAATCGGCGAAACGGCGGAGGTTATCGAACACATGAAGCCAGTGTATAATTTCAAGGCGGCGGAGTAAAGAAGGTGCATTCTGATGATTGAAAAGACATTGTATAGCGATGGAAAAAACAATTTTGAGGATAATACCTTTTCAGCAAAAGTATGGTCAGCGCCTACAATGGTATCACCGGAAGAAATAAGAAAATTACTTTCTTCCTTTAAGCTCGAGGGACGTATAATTGGAGCACTGCACACGATTGGCTTGAATTATAATTTGCAGCCGCGCGGGATTGAGACCTATGCATATAAATATCTAGAGCAGTACGAAGATGAAGAACGGCAGAAACGTTCTGAATATCACAATATTGATCCTGAGATGCCGTATGGTTGTTGTTCTGAAATTGATGAACCATTTCTCATTCGATTCAAGGATGGAGATGTTTTTGAGATTATTACACCTCAGGAACCAGAATTTCGTATGAGTATGAATTGCATCCCTTGGAATATTAAAGCAGGAACAAATAATCCTAATGCCGATGCTAATGTTATCTATGCTGCTTGTATCGGGAAAACCATTATAAATGTTGAGGTCAGAACCTTTTTTGCGGATAAAGATCCTATGTTCAATGATTTCTTGGATGAAGAGCACCGCAAACGGGAACTGGTTTCAGAAATCATCCTATGGCTTGATGACGGGAACGGGATCAGTATTAGCGGTGACTTTGATTACTGTGATATCGCATATATTAATAAAAAAGGCATTCTTAATAAGATTCCTTTTGGGGAACTGAAGAAAGGATTGTCCAACTGGGAAGATTTACATATGGATGCATCTACAGGATTTGAGGCTGAAAGCCCCTCACTATTCTTTGGAGAAAATAGCCTCGATTATGTCGAAGATCCATATATCACGCTTAGACCCGACAATAGAGAAATTGCTCTTTATATAGCCTACGAACAGGACTTCCTTCTGTTTGATTGGGCTATCACTTGCTTCAAAAGAGAATCCTTTGATGAATATGGAAGTTACGAATTTTCTTTTCAGCAATGGAAAGAGATTATCGAAATCGCTAAAAGAATTGTAAGTTTTACAAGTTTTGATGACTTGTTTGATTATTTGCTTGAGGTTGGAAGTACTAATTCTAAAAGTAGCGGGGAAAAGAAAAACATGTTTCTTTGGCGCTTGAACTATATGGGCGAATACTTCTGGAACAACAGGAAGAAATATCTCATACAGCTTCAGGATATGAAAGCGTGGTCAGAGCTTGCGCTTTCAGCGGATGGACTCATGAGAGTGTACGGCTATTAAAGGGGGAGCCTCAAATGAAGAATGATGCATTAATGGATTTGCTTGGCAGGGCTTTTGCGGATGGAGAGGTTGACGCTTTAGCAGAATATCTGGCTCCTGATTGCGAATATGAATCGGAATATGCAGAGACAACGGTCAATACAAGCGAGAAGATACTTAGCCGCATGAAGAAAGTGTTTTCTTGCTGTACGGATGAAAGCAGATACAGCTTCAAAAGAATCTCAATAGCAGAATTGTTTCAAGAAGGCCGTCCTTATTCTTTGGATGATACCCCTGATACATACCTGAATGAGTACGGGCTACTCCTTTATCATTTCGATACAGAGAATCCGTGCGCGGTTGTATCTGCTATGAGAGAAAGAAAGACCGGGCTTATCAAAAGGATTATGCTGTCCCGAAATCCAAAGGTTTACAATATTTCCTTCTCTGAAAAGGAATCCGGAAAGGACTCGCCATACGACCGTCCTTCTACAGTTGCGCCTATGACGCCCCATGACAGACTAGTAAAAGAGTATCGGGATGCTATTGCCGGACAACATCTTGATGATATCCCGGAGGAGATTCGTGGGCAATGTTATATTTGGAAAAAAGCAGATGAGCATATCAAAACATGGCTCAATAACCGAGGCTATAGGGTGTTGGAGTCTCAGGTGTTCGAAGATTGCGTAGGATACCGTTGCAGCCGCAGCAATGATGCATATACGATCTATATGTATGCCTATGGGAAAGAAAAAACATCGCAGCTTGACGGGGACTATTGCAAGAAGCTGCTTGACTATGATTTCAGTGAACAGAGCACTGTATTGGTCGTATATCTGAACGTGAAACGGCAAAGGAACGGTTCAAAGTATATATACAAGATTGGTAATTACTTTGGGAAAGAAGATTGTGATTTAGATCTGTGGCGAGTAACCCAAGTGGAAGGGAAATACATTCTTGAGTACTACCCGCGCAAAGAAATGATGGATTTAACAAATAAGTTGATGTACGCCTTTAACCATGACGATCTTGATGTCTATGATACGATCGTCATCAGCGAGAATCCTTCTTTCTATCCCTTGAAGCCCTCCGGGTGCTATTTGAATGAAGCTTTTTTCACAAGCCTTCGCTATCTCCATGAACAATATGGGGATATGAAATTAGGCTATGTTCGCTTTAATGACGTTATTTATAGCTCGTCACTGTATTTGGAAGGATATGGCTTTTTTGGTTTTAGAGCAAATGATGAGAACAAAATTTTTGAGGTAATTGCGTATCCTTTTGAGGGGCGTAAAGCGAAAGTTGCAGATTATATCAAAACCCAGGAACGTGAGAATAGCACGATGTACGATCATTTTCTTCAGCTTTCTCATGTCAGTGTTCTGCCTGCAGTCGAGACTGAAAGATTTGCCCTCAGATTGAATTTCGATAACGGCGAAAGCCGCAAATATGTGCTCCCCATTGATGCCAGCGAAACAGATAAAGAAGTCCTTCGATTTGATGGGCATGTCTTTACCGATAAAATCTGGCAATCGGCGGCTGTCAGAACGAATTTTCCGCCGGAAATAAAAGGGTACAGCACAAGAAGATCTGCAATTGAATTCAAGAACAGATATTTCCTGTCTGCCTTTCGTTGCTATGAGGAAAGCACTCCGTACAAAGAGCCTGCTCTCTGCGATGAAGTTGTTTATGAAGATGACTTATATCGCCTTACCCGGATTTGGAGGTGGGATGTTAATGCTGCATACAAAGATGAAGAGACAGGATTGTTAAAGGTTCTTATTGGTGGTGCTGCATTTAATTACAAAGGGAAATCGACATTTGCGTCCATAGAGGGGAAACGGATGACCAGTATCGATTTTGATTATATAAGCGGCTTTAGTGAAGGGCTTGCCTGTGTTGCGAAATACGGTCATGGCTATGGCTTTGTAGATGAACAAATGCACTTTGTCATCCCCATGATTTATGAGGATGCAGAGGACTTTAAGGATGGTAGGGCAAAAGTTAAGCGGAATGGTGAATGGTATTTTATAGATAAAACAGGTAAGGAAATGCCTGTTGTGTCTAAAACAGCAGAAACGAAATACCAAGAGGTAGGAGAGTTTTCAGAAGGCATGTGTAAAGTGTCAACGCTAAAGTTGGGGATTTTCGACCTCGCCTATTATTCTGAGCACGAGGATATTGCTGGTATTTGGGGGTTTATTAACGAAGCAGGAGAGGAAGTCATAGCACCCCAATACATTTATGCAGAGGATTTTTCCAATGGGATTGCAATTGTGTGCAAAGGAAAATGGACGATTGACCCTAAATGGGATAATGAGCACAATAAAGGCCGATACTGGACTGATGAAGAATTATGGGGCGCTATCGATAAAAACGGCGATACGGTTATTCCTTTTGTCTTCGATGAAATAGAGTACTTCTGGGATGTCAAAGATGTTTTTATGGCACACTTCGGGGGCTGGAAAGATGGGCACTGGGGGGTAATTGATGCACACGGAAACTGGCTGGCAGATCCCATCTTTGAAAAAATCGATTACGAGTACCGTAATGGACTCTTCGCATTTTACATAGAGGACTCGTTGGATGATGTTCCTCTTGGAATTTATGATATCAATCAGCACAAAGTCATTTTTGAGCCACAGTTTTATGACGTCAGCTTTCAAGATGATGGATGGATTGAAGTTGAGGTATTCGATGAAAAGCTTGGCCGAAATATCGAAAAGCTGATAGATTTGGACGGCAAAGAAAAATTCCCTTCAACCTACAGCTCCATATATACATGGAAAAAACCATATGAAGTTATGATTCGTGATGAGAACGGTGATCGCCACGGATTGATTGACGAGGAAGGGCATGTGATACTCCCTTGCGAATATAAAGTCGTTTGGGATGGAATTGACTATGAGAAAAAAAGGATGATCTTCTCGCAGGACGATAAGCAGGGCATCCAAGATTTTTCTGGAAAGGTTATTGTGCCACCAAACTATCTTCAGATTCGAGATACCGATAGACCGTATTATACTGTACAAGTCGGAGACAAGGAGCACCATACGGAGGGGTTAATCGATGAAGCGGGTAAAGAGATACTTCCTGATATGTATTCGGAATTGCGTTGGTGTGGAGATAGCCATTTGCTGTGTATCGGGGAATCCGGGTGCGAAATGATGGAGTTGACCAAAAAGTTAATATGAACGCATGAAGCTTGAAGCAGAGAGAGAACGTGAGGTGGCTTACCTAAAGGAGGATGCGTGATGAAGAAGGAAGATCTGCGTTTAGACACGTTATTTTCCCAAGTGCTTACCTACCGTAAGTCAGAGCATTTCAACTCCTTCATGCATCGCATTGCAGGATTGACGAAGCTATCACCATACAACGCCATGCTTGTCTATATGCAGCGCCCAGGTGCCGGAGCGGTGGCAACTGCATCGCAATGGAGAGCCTTGGGGGCTGAGCTAAAAGAAGGAGCCAATCCGTTAGTAATACTGCGGCCATTTGGACCCGTTGAATTCGTTTTTGAAGAAGGAGATTTGACGCCCGAAACCAAACCCAAAGAATTAGCATCTATATTTGAGATTAAAAAGGGAGAGGTTTCAAAAACAGAACTATACCGCCTCGTTGAAAACCTAAAAGGACGGGGTATCGGTGTCAATTTTACCGTCCAAGGGATTAATCGCGCGGGCTATGTTATTACCCCCTCACAGAGCAATCGGCAGTTTCTTTACGATTATAGAAAGTGTACATACAGGCTTCAATGCATTAGCGACATTGTCATCAATGATAATCTGTCTGATGCCGAGAAATTTGCCACTCTTATCCATGAGCTGGCACATATCTATTGCGGACATACCGGTGATCAGAAGAATTCGCAAATGCCCGGATGTGATAGAAAATCGCTGCCGCAAAATGATCGCGAATTTGAAGCTGAAAGCGTTTGCTGGCTGATTACGCAACGAAGAGGAATCGATAACCCGTCGCACAAGTATTTAACCCATTATCTGGACAACAACGACTGCATACCTGAAGGAATCAGCATTGAAACAATTTTGTGTGTGGCTGGAAGGATAGAACAAGGCTTGGAGATTCGACAAAAGCCCCTTGCATCTATTGTGATATCAAAAACGGAAAGGACATAATCGATTATCCCCTCGAATTATCACCACTTCAAGGCGATGTAGTATGTTACATGAATGAACGGGGGTAAAAGAAATGGACACAATTCAATTCAAACTCAACCATTTTCGTTACGGACCGTACAATTATGACCTGCCCGTGGTCGATATATTCATCAATAACGAGGATTTTCTTCCTGTTGTTGAGAAATTTGAAAACAATACACATGCGCAGGTATTGCCAGGGGAACTATACAAAAACTTAACGGAATACTATAAGGAAGATCCTGTTTATATCTTTGGCTGCGTCTGTAGTGTTCCAGAATGTTCTCCGGTTGAAGTAAACATTGATATTGGCGAAAAGATTGTTATGTGGTATGACTTTACCTTTGGAAGCATGGAAGATGTTGTAGATGAAAAAGGGAAGCTGGGACGTTTTGTCTTTGACAAAGCACAGTATTTTCAAGAGGTCGAAAAACTGAAAGACTGGATATCGGATGATACATTGAATGTCTGGTATGACAGCATTTCTTATGGCTATCTAACGCTGAATGTCAAAAAAGGGGAAAAGAGTTCTGTTTTGATTTTTGATGATTTGACAAGTGATCCGATCCCTCAGTTAGTGCGTTTTCGCAATCATGTTGCAGCAGGAGAAGAATGGCAGGAAACAATTACTGATTTCTGCGGAGACGGTGATATCATTTTTGGAATTACCGCGTATCATTGTGGTTTTCCGGAGAAAATGCAATTGGAGATTCAACTCCCGAAGGAGGACACTGTTTTCTATGAGGTATATCCAATCGCAAAGATTGTTGGAATGATTGACGATATCCTGCAATCGTTGCTTCATGATGACGGATTCCCTTATGTATATCCGTGCTTCTGTCGATTATCGGAAGACGAAGCAGCTAATGAAGAATGGGAAAAAATGGAAGAAGAAGTTCAAAGGCTTATCGAAAAAGACGCAACTTTGGATGAAGAGGCATGCATGATGGCGCTCGTTGCCAAAGGACGAATTCCGCTGGAGGCTGGTGCACAAGAGATCGTTGAGTTATATCGAAAAATGCTGGCCGAGCATGTAATTCCTAATAGCTGGCTTGAAGGGCTGCAAGGAGGACCGATAGAACATAGAGATAATGATGCCGAGCAGTTTTAATAAGTTGGTTCCGTGATTAAAATTAACGAGGAGGAGATTTTATGGGCTTCTGGGATTTGCTCAGTTTTTGGAAACGGGGCAGTAAGAAAAAACAACGCGCAGTGGAAGCAATCAACTCGGTTGAAATCCAAAATGAGGCAGTGGAACGTACTGGATTTGGTGTCAGGAAATATAAAGAAGGCGGAACCATCGACCAGCTCCCCAATGCTAAAGGAGAGTTTGGGAGGGCCTCATCCAATCCCATTCCGGTCAATGCCAGTTATGGCGAAGTGACTTATCTTTCACGTTTACGCGTAAAGGATACTGGACAACCAATTGCTTTTCAACGGTTGGGTTCTTTTGGCTCAGACCATGTCTGTGAAAATCCTGTTGATGGCTTTGAGATTGTCTCATTGGACGGAAGTTTTAGGGATAAACTGTATTTCGATATGTACCATGATGGTCAATCCTCAAAGGTCCCGGAGGGATATATCATGCTGGAAGAACTGGCTGGGTTGACGGGTGTGCCAGACAGGGTAAAGGATTTTCCAAACGGAATATATGAAGCGGTTGCACAATACTCAAAGCGGGTTTTCGGTTCCAATCTTGCACTTCCAGAGCTGAGGAATATCAGTGCAGGAAATAATCCGACATCAAAAGAGGGGAAGAAAGCAGGGAAATACCGCTATACCGTTGACCGACCAGAGGAAAGCAAGGAGTATTTACAGAGTTGGTCGCTCGCAGGAAAGTATCTGCAAGCGAAGTTCGACGAGTATAATCAATCACTTTCAGACCCGCATATGGGATTCTGTTGGCTGCGGACAGACATTATCAGTCCAACCTTCGATTCGATGAATTTCCGTTTCAAGAACAGAGTGTTTTCTGTTTTGCTGGAATTGGTTATTCCAGTTGCTGAAGATGCGATGATGACAAAAACAACGTGGAAAGCCAAGGAGCTTCAAGTTAAAATCTGCAAGGAAAACGATATGATTCCTTGTCTTTTCATTGTTGATGTGGAGAAAATGAAGCCGTTCAAAGGCGGTTGGAATCTTAGCAACACCGACACAGGCGAGATCGTTATTCCGGAAGACATAGCAGATGATTCTCCGCGAAAGGTTTCCTCGTGGGAACTGATGAATTGGGGAATATCTATTGTCATGGACGATTTACGAAAGGAAGGGAACAAAATTCTATCCTTTACCGACGCGCCGGGTATAATGCCGCAGATATGGTTTGAAGATAAGGATGGAGATAAGTGCTGGGTACAAGTCGTTGTAAACAAGCCGATGGAGGTAGCAGATTTATCGGGTACAGTTGCAGAGGATTATCAGGGTTATGTTGCAGGAGTTATGATACAACCCGTCGAAGGCAATGTGTTGTATCGTTCGCGTCCCGCGACTATAAAATATAAGGGGATAGAAGCAATTAGTAATTAGGGCAAGGATTTTGGCGCGTGAAGATGTCTTCACCTACTTGTGTTTATTGTATTGGAGGTACATTATGTCCGAATTGAATGTTGATAACTTGCGAAATGCCATTGACCTGTATAAGAGACAACAATATGAAGAAGCATTACCTATTTTTTACCAATTCGCCCGAGAAGGGTATGTAGTTGCAGGTTTCTATATTGGGATGTGTACTATGCATGGGTGGGGGTGTCCTAAAGAAGTCGGCAGAGGCGCTGATATGATTATGAAAGTGGCTCAAGAGGGATATCCGCCAGCCCAAAGAGTTGTAGGAAGTCTTTTAGAGCGAGGAATAAATGAATTGGGCGTTAAGGCAAATATGGACTTAGCTAAACAATGGTATAAAGCAGCGGCTGATCAAGGCGATGATGAAGCCAAGAAGCGGTTAAAAGAACTCTCTTCAATATGAAATGGGGGCAATACGGTGAATACCGCAACAAACCGTCCTATGTCCTTATCGTTTTCAGCGAGAGGGGCTGGATGGGCTAAAGCAAGATTGCACATCGGGGATGACGATTTCGTTTTTTCAATATCTTATATTGGGGCTGGAATAAATGATTTAATTGAACGCGTGTATTATCTATCTCCTCAATTGGGGCATGATGATTATGATTATAATGTTATGGAATATGAAGATGCTGAAATAACTTCTGTGGTAAATGGAGAAGAGGCAACTCGCCATTGGATAGATATTCCGTGGAAAACGATGCCATTGGTGTGGGATGGTGAGCCTGATACTGTTTGTTGGATACTTGAACGTCCGGTAAATCTTGATTCAGACTTTGATGTTTCAATCACCCTTGATGTTCATCAAGACGTAGATGGCGAATTCAACTATACAGTGAGATATCGGGATTTATGCTATGCGGTAGCAAAGGCTATTACGGATTTAATCGCCGAATATGGACTTATTGGTGTTTACGAATCTACATGGATGACCGATATAAACTTACGACACTTCCTGAAAATCAAGGAAATAGCTTTGGATCTGCAAATAAAGAAAGCCCATGATAGTGAAGACACTGATGTAGTCCATACTTCCCTGGAAGAGGAATTAAAGCTCTTGTTGAAGCCGATGTGATCTCAGAGTCTATTGCGTTTATGGGGCCATAACGCAATCTATAGAAAGGCGGTTTTATCATGCATTCGTTGATTGACCTTCACATGCACAGTACGGCGTCAGACGGCAAAGATACGCCTGCAGTGTTGCTGGAAAAGATAAAACAGCTAGGTATTCGTTGTTTTGCTCTTTCGGATCACGACACAGTTGACGGCGTTCGTGAAATGGAAGGATTATTAAAATCGGAGACAGGCATCATTTTTATTCGAGGTATCGAGTTTTCCTGCATCTCCCGAGCGGGTAAGTGTCATATTCTCGGCTATGGTTACGACTGGGATAATCCTGCCTTTCGCGATGTATTGCAAAAAGGAGCGGATTTACGCCGTCGTAAGCTGGAACAACGGCTTGATTTTCTGCGGGACGAGTATCAAATCGAGTTTGAAGCTGAAGATGTTGAAACCATGCGCCGAATGGGCAGTGTGGGAAAACCTCACCTTGCCGAGCTTATGGTGAAGATGGGCGTTGTCGAGTCCGCAGCCGATGCCATCAATCGTTATATTAATCACTGCCCGACGTTGGACAGCCGACTTCCGGCAGAAGCAGCTATTCCTGCAATTCGTGCCGCCGGAGGCGTTTCCGTCTGGGCTCATCCGTATGGCGGTGTAGGGGAGAAGGCATTGTCTGATTACGAGTTTCAGGCGCAGTTTAAGAGTTTACGCGACATAGGTATCCAAGGGCTTGAATGTTGTTATTCGCAGTATTCAATGGAAAAAGTCAATGCCTTGGAAGCTTATGCCAAGGATGCAGGGCTATGCGTGTCTGGAGGAAGCGATTATCATGGACGCAAGAAATTTCCTGACTTGGGGACGCTGAACGCGGACGGAGTCTCAATCGAAAGCAGGCGGCTGTCTGTGCTTCAACAGCTCGGCATCGCTTTTGATAGATGAATGGATTTAAGGAGGCTCCCATGAATTTCAAAGAAGCAATCCAGCAACCGGAATACTGCTTTTTACACGATTCGGCCATAATCCAAGGAAATCTCTGCTATTTAACTGTGTACGGTTCCTATGCTCATGGCACAAGTAATGAAAACTCTGACCTTGATCTTCGTGGTGTCGCGATAGAGTTCCAGGATGCGCTTTTGCTTGGCAGGGGACTGAAACAATATGAGGACAAGGAAACGGATACAGTTATTTATGGCTTGCAGAAGTTTGTTTCCATTTGTCGTGGCTGTAATCCGAACGCATTAGAACTACTGGGTACACGGCCCGAGCATGTCCTTTTCATGGACTCTGCCGGAAAGCTCTTGAGGGACAATATTGATCTCTTTCTTAGCAAGAGGGCGTACCAGACCTTCGCAGGATACGCGACAAGCCAGCTTCGGCGAATCCAGAACGCGATGGCGCACGATTCCTATCCGGAGGTGGAAAAGGAACGTCATATCAAGAAGTCCATCGACAATATGATGTTTTTTGTAAAAGATGAATATGAGATAAACGAGGGAACCTTTGACTTCTCCATTGCGGATGAGGAAACTGATCCTCATTTATCGGTCTCTGTTCATGTAGATGATATGCCGTTACGAAAATTCATCGACGTAAACTCGCATATCTATACGCTGCTGCGGAATTACGACAAGTTAAATCATCGGAACCGCAAAAAAGACGAGGCACATCTGCGCAAGCACGCGATGCATCTCGTCCGGCTCTATCTGACGGGTATCGATATTTTACGGGGGAACGGCGTCCATACATATCGGGAAAAGGATTTGGCACTTCTACGGGAGATCCGTGCAGGAAAGATTTCGATGGAAGAGGTTTTCAAGCTGGCCGAGGATTTCGAGGTGGAGATTAAGGACGCCTATATCCATTCCAAGCTACCTGCAACGCCTGACCAGAGGGCAATCGATAATCTTCTGTTGCAGATTTACCGGGAACAGTCTTGGTAATAACAGCTTAGAGTCCAGCCTTTTTGCACAGGAAGGATGCGTATGTAATGGAAATGGCTATAATTATGAGGCAAAGGTTCGGATAATGTGCTATAATATATCGATACGTTGTATTGTAATTGGCGCAAAGGAGGCCGACGATGAACAAGGTGTTGTTCTTTTGGCTGTTACTTTGCGCCACTATTGCTTGATTAGTAGACAGAAAATGGCGGAATATGTGTACTTGGAGTCCAACCATAGAGTTCCAATCCTGTTAATAGTACAAATGGTCTACAAAACACCATAATTATAGAGAGGAAGAATATTCATTATGCTAAACAGAGAGATCCCTTTCAGGCCCAAACTGGAAGGGGATTTTAGAATAAGATTTTACAATGCTGTTTCATGCATTAACGAAGAGACCTCTCCGTTAGAGATTGAAAGTATTTCTAATAATGAGATTGCTTGGGTGGAAGAAGAATGTACTTATAACCTAGAACAAAGAAAAAAATATAGGGCAATCTGGATGCTGTTTCGCGATCTTACGCGTGCCTCATGGAAGGCTTGTTATCGCGACAGTATTTTATATATGAGTTTACCTAGTTTAAGTAATACAGGCATACATCACCCATCCTCGCCGGAAGTTAAAAAACTCCTGAGAAGTTGGATGAGCGACAGTAGACATGAACGGCTTGTATCTTATACTGATTTTATCCAACGGATGGAACGCAAGAATTCTAATAAACATGATATAAGTGAATTGATTGCTGATGGAGCAGAGTTGGCTTCTCGTTTGGAGCGAGCACATAAAGGAGAAATTGAGTTAGCCGAAGCTGTCAGACCTTATCTACAACTCGTTACAGAGAACGAAAGAGATGAGTTCACTGGTATAAGAACTTCTGATATATGGCGATATTTTCGGCTGACATGGTCTACCCCTGCGGAGACCACGCCGGGAAGAACAATGCAGTATTTAATTCGGGATGCAGCACATCCAATGCATGCTATTATGGGGATTGCGTCTCTTGAGAACTGCGCAGTGCAGATTACATGTAGAGATGACCATATTGGATGGAATCAAAAGGCCTTTATTGATAGGATAACCATGCTCGGAGCAACTGAAGCCAGGAAGGAATTCAAAAAGCTTCTTCAGTATATTGAACTTGGTATATCTGGAATAGACTATTCTGCGTTATGCACAAAGGCGACAGCTAATAATCCGACCGATGAGGATATTCAGAAACTGTTCGGTTTTGCGAATAGCGCAGAGCAAAGACGTCAAGAACTCCTAAAAGCATCACAAGAAGACGGCATTAAAGACGATGAGAAAAGCGAGCTTGGAAGTATATCCAAAGAGACAGAGGATGCTCTATACAGAAGGAAAAGGGCTGACCAGCTTGCTCGTCTTCTTATGGCCAAAAAGGCACTTTTAGAGGTCTATCAGTCCAAGTCTTTTAATGAAATATGGGGTGATTTTTGTAGAAGTGAAAATGGTACTTCGGCGATTAGAAGTGCCCTTATTGCACAGAAAACTCAGCATATCGGTTCAAGCATGATGGAATTGAATGTTTGCGGTGCAATCCCACCTTACAATGAAATACTTGGAGGAAAACTGGTAGCCTTATTAGCGACATCCCCTCAGGTCATTCACGATTATAAAGAAAGATACTCTAATAGAGCCAGCATGATTGCCAGTCGACTGAAAGGGGAGGATGTATTTAGGCCAGCGGATTTGGTCTATATTGGAACAACCTCTTTGTATTATGTCGGCTCAAGTCAATACAATAGGCTTAAGATTCCTGGCAAGATTTTTAAGTCAGATTTTGATATTGTATGGAAAAAACTGGGCACGACCTATGGCTTCGGTACCATGCATATTAGTAAGGCTACTACACTTAGCTTGACTGAGGCAACAAGCGACGGGTTTAACCGTATTAATCATGTGTTTGGAGAAGGCGCAAGTCCTAAAATGCGGTTGCTTACAATGTCGATCAGAGAACTTTTGGAAACGACAAACGAAGATTCACAGGATTTCTCTAAGCATGCTATGTCTCGCATTGTTTACGGAGCTTGCCTTGCCACTAATACATTAGATTATTTAATGGGAAAAGATACCGTGCCTAAATACTATACCAATGTCAAACATTATCAGGATGGCACAAAGAAAATCATAGATTATTGGACAACCAGGTGGCTTTCTAGTAGGTTGAATTATGCGCCAATATATGAACGAATACGTGGCTTTGATAAGAAAAGTCTCTTAGTAGGAAGTCAAATTAATGATGGTGAGGAGTGGACATTTAAAAAGTTAAAGGAGGTATTGCATATGCCTGTAAACGATAAGAAAAAAGTAGGGTTGCAATTCATACGTGATTTCTATCGAGGTAGCAGTGCATATGCTGACCACATAGATGAAGAACTTTTGACTCATATTCACTTGTCAACAAGGCTTGACGAGACAATAATTAAAGCTGCGAGAGATGGTAAAGATGTAGTGTTAACAGGAAATCCTGGTGACGGGAAAACACACATTATTAGAATGCTTAAAACAAAACTTGAGCAACTCCCAACACCAGCAATTATAGAATTAGATGCGAGCACATTATCAGATGAGCATATTCATCAAGCATGGAACCAAGCTAGGAAAAAACATGCACCATTTGTTATTGCCATTAATGCAGCGGTTCTTCATTCAGTGTATATCGCGTTCCCGAAGTTTGAACCTGTTAAAGAAGCATATAACCAGATGATTAACTCAGTAGTATTTCATGAAGAGGAAGGCGAGTCAAGTAATATAGTTGTGTTTGACTTAAGTAAACGAGAGGTGCTCACAGAAGAAATACTTAGACAGGCTATTTCAAAGATGACGGCAGAGGATCATTACAAGGAATGTAAGAAATGTCCGTTATTTGATTCTTGCGTTGTAAACAATAATCGCAAATTATTAAATAATCCTCTTTTTCAAAAGCGAGTATGCATTATTTTGCAGCGAGTTTCACTACAAGGTCATCATGCAACCCTTCGTGAACTCCAGAGTTTTATCGCATATCTCATATTTGGTAATAGGAATTGTAAACAACTTAACCAAACTGCAGGGAACAGCCAATTTGATTTAGCAAATCTTATCTATTCAGGTAAGGGAAGGATGTTTAATGCAATCAAATACGCCTTTGACCCGATTAATGTTTCACATCCTCTCTGGGATGAGCGGATTCTTCTCAACGCTATAACTCCGGAATCATGGATTGAAGGTTATAAAGTCCCTGCTGAGGCGATTGCTTATGATAATGAAGCATTATTCAACCTTCGGAAACGTCAGTTCTTTTTCTTTAATCAGGATGGGGATAAACTACTATCGATTTTAGACGATGATGCAACACGTTATCAGAATTTTTTGAATCAGGACAATAGCAAAATCGTTAAGGAACTTATCTCTAAGCTGAATTATTTCTTCGGAAATACTAATGGATCGAACTCCAAACTTCAGATATGGTCTGGGCATCGATATAATAACGAGCCGAGAAAGGTGCTTATTTCTGTTGGAACCTTAAAGAAAAGTGAATTCAGCATTGGTAGACCATCTCTGCTTAAGAGTATGCAGGTCGGCATCGATATGACTTCTAACTATATTAGGTTAGAGAAAAAGGATTCACCTGAAATATTCCTTAAGGTTGATTATGAAATGTTCCTTTTGCTAAATGAAGCTGAGCGAGGTGTTCCTGTCCTTTTCATGGAATCGGATTTAGTGAAAAAGGTATGGCGTTTTATTGAGCAACTTCAATCATTTAGGGAAATTGGGGATGAGGAAACCATTGAAGTCAGGTTACTGGATGTTCAGAATAAAAGGACTGTTATTATTTCTGTAGATAGAGAGGACAAAAAGTATTCGGATATTGATAGTGAACGTGGTCAGGGGGCTTGATGTATATGGAGCAGATCTATCTCAAAATGGCACGACGAGAGGTTGACAACAAATACGTTGGCTTTCAACCAAACAGCGGATCAGTTAAACCAGTACATATTGCGTCTGGCGCTCAGCGGTGTATTTATGGAGCGTACTATCGAAGCAAAAGCATAAAAGAGATAGCACTCGTTTCTGACTCAAAAGGTATGATTCCACCGGGCAACGAAGTGGAGACGATTTATGGTAAGCTTATCGAGGATAAGGTAATTGAGGATAGTATTCCCCTTAATTCAGTTGATTCAATGAGAAATAATATGCAGCGCCTCTTGTCGGTTGATAAGGGCGTCTTTGTAGTAAGCGGACTAAAGGATAGCATGATTTCTTATTCTGCTGGATCAAAGTATTTTTTAACGAGTGGTACAGGCGCACCTTATGAACGTGGGGGCGAGTTTATAGGCAGCCTTATAATAGGCTTTTGTCCTAAACTAGCTAAATATATTAAAGACCTTCTTGATAAAGCTAATGATCCCATAACTTTACTATTTGAACCACTTTTAGATGATGATGCAATGGAGGCATTTTCTGATCGGGAACAGTACAAGGATATTCCTGCCTTTATTGATCCAAATGATTTTACATCGTTGTTTCTCGACGGAATAAAAAATGGCGGTACCTGTTTATTGGAAAATCTACGCAATCATCCAAATCCACTAACACAGTTAAGGCTTTTTAACTTTTTCTGCATATTCAGTTTGATAAGGTATATGACGCTGCTTGAGGCCTTTTATTGTGGAGAAAATATAAGACCTATCCTTCTTGATTTTAGCGGTGCAAGTCCAAGCAATAGTAGTGTTGCTCGTGCATCAGAAATGTCTTATACACAAATATATAAGTCAATCAACAGATTCTATGCATGGGGTTATGCAAATTGGCTTAAAGATAAAAAATTTAGCAAAAAAGAATTACTCCAGTCAGATACTCCTGTTTATGAAAGCGGAAGAACGGTTTCGAAGGCGAATAAAGAAGAATTAGATGTACTGTGGCAACTGGCTAAGGAACGAGCACATAATCTTAAAGGTGATAAAATATATTTGGCCTTTGGAGAAACTATGTACGATATGCTTGCCTTGGAAGCGTCGTCCCACCCTGTTACATATCTGCGTGCATTAGGGAATCTTTCAGGTATTCTATACCCGCCTGATTCGTTCCATCCTAATAAGAGATTTGCTGTTTCACAGGATATTGTTGAAATGCTTCTTCGGTGCTGCATTAAGCCCAATGAAATGATTAGCGGGATGGATATTAGACAGCGTCTTTGGGACAGATTTGGGATTATAATTGGGGGAAGTCAGCTTGAGATGCAAATATTACAGAGTAGCGGAATGATTCTTCAAATTGATGAGGATGCTCTGGAAAAGAATTTCTCTTCCTTTGCGGCGATTCTCGAGTCGATGGATTTTGCTGAGCAGATGGCAGATGGCATTTTACAAATTGGATTAGGAGGTGCTGGAAAATGAAGAATAAGCAAGAATTAGTGAGTGCTCTTCTTCACAAGCATCTTTCTGAAATTAAAGTTGGAATTATTATTAAAGGGATAGATGACATCTCTCCTGAAGAAATCGTTAAAGCATTAGCTTCAGAGGAAATGCATTTATATGCTGCGGCAATTGGCTATAATGCCGTTCGTGAACGCTCTACAAAATTATATGATATAACAGATTCCATCGAGAAGGCTGTCCTATGGCGTAGTATGCCCGAATGTGCTGGACGAATTGTTGTTTTCATTAGAAATGATACTGATAAACTGCATTCTCTGGCTGAGTTTGACATTGTTACGACGAGAGATGTAGCACGTTTTATGATTGAAGAACAGATTCATAGTGAAAACAATGCACCGACAAATGATTTCTGGTCTGCTTTACGGACTACTTCAGATTATTATACTTTTGATGTATTGCATGAGTTTGTTTCTGCTGTTGTGGCAAGCGATAATCTTACGGAGGCAATTCCGTCAAATATGTGGAGGCTTAATTTACTACAGGACAGTGATATTCTTAGTACAAAAAGCAACCCTGAAGAACGTCTTGTAAAGAATCGTGATTTGATTTTTGCTATCGGCCAGTTGAGCGAGGACTCAAGAAAAAAATTAAGTCGTTCTCTTGTCAGGGCAAATGAAAAAGATAGAGAGCACCTTCAGAAGATATACTACAGTCTTCAGACATTTTACAAATATGGAACTCGTGACATATTAAAGGAACTTGATCTTAAAACTGTTCAGAAGCTGTTCTCCGCAACCCAAAAGGTGGAAAAGAAGAAAGAAAGACCAATAATTGATAATCCGGATGATTCTGAAGGGATTGACACTACTCCTATAAAGCCCAAAGAATTGGCTCATATCATTTCTAATGCTGTCGTATTTGGTGATGAGGAGTCGCAGGAAAACATTCAAGAACTTCTTAGAGAATTGATTAAGCATTATGATACGGAAACAGAAGAAAATAATGACTCCATTGCGACGATTGGAGGTGTTTTTGAAGATCGTAACATTGTATTAGAACAACATCAAACCGACCTGCGTAAGCTGGTTGGTATGTTTTGTAGTTCGTCTGTATGGGGCGGCATAATGGAGACCGAAGAGACAGTTCTCAAGGATGCCATTTCAGCAGATATTAATTCGATTCAAGCTTTCGCACCCGAGAAGAAAGAGTCGGTTGTTTCTTTTGTCGGAGGTGTTGATGGAAATCAACCGTTGTTCGATTTTATTGTCCAATTTGATTCTTTATTCGATAACAAGGGCTTGGAGACGGCAGAGAGGTTCTCGCCAATTATCAGAAACTTAAAAGATAAACGGGAAAAGCTATTATTAAGCCTTGATATGATATTGTATTATCCAGTGCTTTTGTTTGGTGCATCAGAGGAGAATAGGAAACATCTTATTGAATATATCGAAGCATGGGAACAACTATATCATGCTCTTTGCATAAATGAGCCTGCTATGCGACAGATTAGTGCGGCGGGTACTAGCTTTATTGCCAGAGCAATTTTACTGTTAGATGTTTTGTACATAAAAACCCCAAAGGAATGGAAAGCAATAATGTTACCTCTTCATCCTATTTACCTTTGGCGATACTATGAGGTGTTTCGGACCTTGCCAAAGAAGAAGGCTACATTTAGCGATGAAGACAAGGAAGCCTTGTCAAAGGTTCTCTCGCAACTACCACAAGTGTTAAGTTTTGTGGTGGCAAACACAATAGTTACCGCTTCCACGGAGGATAGGGTATTACCTTGCTCCGGTAGCATCGAAATGCTGCCAACCTTTGAAAATAAGACTAACCGTTATCTTGGTAATGATGGAACGGAATCAATAGCAGAAATATTGACTCGTTGGATTGGATTTGCTCCTTACACAAGAAATGAGATTAGAGTATGTTCAATTGATGCACCAGATTTAATAGGGAATATACGTCAGATAAAAAGCTTCATGGATGTTAATTCGGTTAAGCGAGTGGTCTATGATGTTTATTTGACGCATAATCAAAATGGCAATACCGAACTGTCGAAACTGGATTATTCTGGAAAGGATTATGAGATCGGTGAGTGCATTCGTAATGACCGTATTTCCATTAGTATTCGTAATGCAAAATCCTCATCAGAGGTTAAAGAGGCACTTGAAAATCGACCAGTGCATGTTGCTTTTTATTTCGATCAGTCCTCGTATTCCATTGAGTTTGGTCCCAATAGTCGCAATTTGTACATTAATCCGCTAGTTATAACATATGATTACGAATTTGATGAGGCTACCCACAAAGGGAGTATTTTCCCTTCCTCTGAAATGGATTCTGGCCTTATTGGGGACTATCATAAGATTATGAGATCTGCGGATATCATAAGTAATAATATGAATCCACGAACGACATATAATGGGAATGCAGATATGACTGCCGTTGTTTCAACGATTAGTGATAAGCAGGTGCAATGGCTCGTTGTTGCCGATAGAGATACTAATAATTATCAGCCAGAAGAATCTATTCCTATTGGCGAGATGCAGTACGATAAACGAATGGTTAATGTTTGGGCGGCGTCTGATTCACGAATCATAACGCAATATTTAACATTGTTGCGGGCGTATAATTTATATCCAAAGCAAGAGACGCTTATCAAAATACTACGTCAATTTGGTCATATTGCATCAAATGGTTTAATTAGTATTCCAAAATTTGGGGCTGATGCGCAGGCAGTGGATAACAAGAGAAAGGGATTGATTGGAACTTTATTGGTTGCCTCATGGTATATAAAGAAGCACGAAGATGCACTTGTAGCATCACTTGACGATGATAAGGCGCGGTTATGGCTTCAGAATAGTAAATATGGGAATGAGCGTGCTGATCTCGTTGGGCTTTACTATGATGAGGAATTTAACACATTACATATTGAGCCTATTGAAGTAAAAACGAGAGATGAGTCACCGGATGCAATAATAACAAAGGATGATGATAGTTCAAAATCGTATAGCATTACAGGGCATGCAGCTGACCAGATTGCATCGATGATTGATATTCTACGTGAAATCTTTACTGTCGGTGACAATCAGATAGATATGTTCACATCAGCTCGAAGAGAAGTCCTGAAATATCAGATAGTAACTGAATGCTTCCGAAATGTTCATGATCCTAATTGGCAGAAGAAATGGTGTCTGCTATTGAAAAAGGCCTTCAATAACGAGGGCGAGCGTAGTTTAAATATCGTTGTTTCTGGTATGCTTATGCATATCAAACTTAATGAGACTACTGGTGGTGAGAATAAATCGTGTAAAAATCCTAATTTTGACGATTGCCAAATTGATTATTGGAAGTTAACTTCCAAAGAAATACAACGTGATATTCTTGGTGAAGGAACTCTTAAAAGCAATGCATTTGCACCTGATTTTGATAATTCAGATGTGGAAGCCTCAAGAGGTGTCGAATCGGAAGAGGCAATAATTGATACTGATGTAGATTCTTCTGTACAAACTGAAATGAAGGATCAGGAGAAAACGTCAGTCAATATAAAATCCACGGCAACCCCTGTTGCTTCATCAATGGTTTCCACGGATAAAGAATCATATAAGGAGAAGGAAGAACTCGTTGATATCTCTCTAAAAGAAAACTGTAATGGTGTAAGTCATAAGGAAATTGTTCAGTTAGTTAAGGATTTCAAACTTGCTTGTGAAGATTATCATGTTGCTTTAAAGGATTGTAATTCAGAGGATACTGTTGTTGGACCAAGCGTAATCCGGCTTAAATTCAGACTGGGGAGAGGCCAAGCACTTCAGGGACTATCAAGTCATCTTGAGGATATTGGAAGAGAAATGAAACGTACTGGAGTAATTATTCAGCATGTCCCAAACTCGGATGAATTACTCTTGGATGTTCCTCGCTTAAAAAGAGAAAAAGTCCTTTTTAAGGATGTTATTGCGTCCTTACCAAAAGTGACCTCGCCAGAACAACTTTATTTTCCACTTGGAAGAACTCCGAATGGAAAGGATTTGATTAAAGACCTTGGACAGATGCCGCATATGCTTGTTGGTGGGAGTACGGGATCTGGAAAGTCTGTATTTCTTTTTACAATGCTTGCGGCTATGTTGATGACTCATCCCAGCCCGGATAATCTTCAATTAATTCTCTCCTCTTCCAAAATGGAGGATTTTAGCCATTTTGAGAGATTACCACATCTCTATTCCGGGAATGTTATTTTTGATGCCATTGAAGCTACCCGTGTGATTAAAGATGTAATTTTTGAGGAGTCTGAGCGTAGAGGAAGACTACTGGCTGAAGCAAGAGTTGCAAATATCATTGAATACAATAAAGTGACTTCAAAAAAAATGGCTCCTATCGTTGTGGTAATCGATGAATTTGCTGATCTCGCGGATCAACTTGAAACCAAGAGAGAGCAGAATGCATTCTATAATCCGGTTCAGCGCATTGCTCAACATGGTAGAAGCAGAGGGATTCATTTGGTCATCTGTACACAAAGACCTGAAGCAAAACTCGTACCTTCAACAACAAAGGCCCAATTAAATGGGCGTGTTGCCCTTCGTGTCAACGATGGAATCTCGTCTAGGATGGTTATTGAAGCACCCGACGCACAATACCTCCAAAAGCATGGAGATATGATCTATAAGAATGGTGACGAAATTGAAAGGGCACAGGGCTATCTAATAGAACTTTCGGAGTTAGATTCCATTGTAAGTGATGTGATTAACGGAAAATACTAACGTTATTAGCACGAAGGAGCAGAGAGGATTGAAGCAGACTTTCAGGCGAGGCATATTCAAAGAAGAACTCAAGAATAGGTTTTTAAGTCTTGTTGAAGTTGATGGAAAAGATGCTCTCTGCTATATTCCTGCTTCATGTAGACTCAGTAATTTTATCGATTTGACTGGGAGGGAGGTTTTTCTTTTACCGGTTGTCTCTCCCAATAGTAGGACAAAATATTCCATATACGCTTTATATGAAAGTAATAATTATATTCTCCTAAATTTGTCCAAGGTTAATGAAACGATAGAAAAAAATATCCGAAGTAGGCGATTTTCTTTTTTGGGAAAAAGAATTCATATAAGAAAAGAGCATACGGTCAATGGGTATAAGAGTGATCTGTTTATTGATGATACGAAAACAGTGGTCGAGATAAAGAGTATATTGTCTTTCACTAAGGACAAAGAGGCACAGTTTCCATCGGTGTATTCACAACGAGCGATTGAGCAAATGAGAAAACTCAGTGTTTTATTAGATAAAGGTTTCAACGTTTGCTATATTTTTGTTGCGCTAAATCCTAAAAGCAAACGATTGTCAATAAATGAGGACATCAAAGAATACAAAGATTTGTTTAATGTTTGTGTGAAAAAAGGAATGAAAGTAAAAGGCGTGTCGCTTAAACTGATCGATGGAGAACCGGTTATCATTTCTAGTCTGCCCATTATATTGTAATATTGTTTCCTACTGTACTATATTAATCATTAACAGTGAGAAGGGAAAGGAACAATCATATATCAATCCCTAAAAGTGTACTTTTTTGAGACACTTGGAGGATATCTTAGAAAAGCTGTTTTACGGCTCGTTTTTCATTCAAAATCGTCCCTAAATTAAATTTGACTTTTTTAAGACACTCCTATATTATCGAATTGGGAGGTGTCATTATGGCGAAGGAGATTTGGGGCTATGCTCGTGTTTCGACAAAGGAACAGAACCTAGAACGACAACTAGTAGAACTGCGTCAATACGTCCCCAAGGAAGATAATATTTTATCGGATAAGCAATCGGGGAAAGATTTCAACCGAACTGCATATCAGAAATTAAAGTCTATGGCACGTAGCGGTGATGAAATCTACGTCAAGAATATATATCGGCTGGGCCGTAACAAGCAGATGATCAAGGACGAGCTTCAGTATTTCAAGGACCACGGTATCCACGTCCATATCCTTAGCTTTCCTCAGACAATGGTCAACGTCGAGGATGAGCGTCAAAAGGGTGTCATGGAGCTTGTAACTAATCTTTTGATTGAAGTCTTCAGCTTCATTGCCGAGGAAGAACGTAATAATATTCGTACTCGACAGGCCGAAGGCATAGCTGTATGGCGTAATACTGGCAAAACAAAAACTGGACGACCATATGGCCGTCCTCGTACCCAGCTTCCCAGTAACTGGAATCATATATATAACATCTGGAAGGAGAAGCATATAAAATCAAAAGAAGCATGGCGGCTGCTGAATATATCTAAGAATACGTTTTATCGGCTTGTCCGTGAACATGAAGAGGGGAGAGGGGCTTGAAGTTCTTTACCTGCCTCTGATAAATCTAACCATTATAAAAAACTGCTCGATTGGTTGTCTCTGTCAGGGAGTCCCCCTTTTCCGAGTGTAGCCATTGGGCGGTTTTTCTTATGAGCCCCCTTTTTTTATGGTATAATAATAATGTAAGTCAGCTCCCAGATCGAGACGACAAAACGTAGGCTCGGTTTGCGTAGCGCCGGATTGAGTACAAACCTCGCCGGTTGCACCTGGCTTATTCTTTTGCGAATTTGATGCTTCTTTTTATTTGGAATATATGATATAGTACTAGCAGAAGACGATTTGATTTATCGGATGCAGGGATACCCACTCTTACGGCTCCAACATCATTGTCGTAGAGGCCAGAGACCGCGTCATCGTTGGAAATGACGGCAGCATCTAAGCCCGGGCTGCTGTAAATCAAATGGTCTTTTTTATTGTCTTATAGCCGTAGCTTTGATATAATCACAGTACCGGACGGATGGAGGGGGTATTACCTGCGAAGTCTGATGCCGCATGTGGGACGCGAATACCCGGGCTGCCCCATCTGAAAAAAGAATCCTGCTCTGATGGAGAAATCGTACCATCAGCAGTAGATGCAGAACGTACGAAAGCATCTGCATCGTCAGGAGTCTTTATAAGGATCGCTCCATGCTTTGGCTTGATCCCAACAGCGCGCTTGTTGGACAGTTGGGCTGACGCAATGGAGAACCTTATAGAAAACCGTTCAATAGGTTGCCTCCGTCAGGGGAATCGCCCCTTTCCGACTGCAATCATTGAACGGTTTTTGTTATATTGATTCAGTATTGAAAAAGGATTAAAATAAAAAAGAACCTTTGACTGTAAGACACTGCGCCCATTTTGGGTGAAAGCATTGCAGCATAGGTTCTTTATCTATTTTTACCCTCGCGTTGATAGTTTCCAGCTGCTCACGCTTGGGGCCTTGTCCACTTTGCTCGCTTTCGAGCGGGTTTTTCTTCTGTCTTTTTCGGTACTTTTTTATACTATCCGCCTCCTTTCTGATTCCTTCTGCAATCGCTTGATTTCTTGCTCTACGATTTTTTCGTAAATTGCTTCCTTCTGTGTCAAGTCTTCGGTAGAGAGTGCTTCCAATAAAAGCTCCATAAATCCCTTCTCCGGCTCGTCCGACTTGTTTATCTCTGCCAGATCCTCCGCTTCTTCCATCGTCCACGGTTCCGGCCCAAGTTTCGCTGCCGTCTCGATGATTTCCTGCGGGTCCGTTGACGTCCTCATGATATTCATTAAATCGTTCTCCTGCTTTGTCATTCGCTTCATGGTGTCACCCCCTTTCATTCGATTTCTAAGAAGCGCTCAATTTCTTCCGGCGTCAACGAACCGCCGAACATTTTATCCAAGAGAGCGATCTTTTCTTCCCGGCTTTCTGCTGAGAAGAAATCGTCCCATGTAGGCCGTCCATACTTTTGTTTATATTCCTCGTCTTGTTTTTTCATTTTTGCCATAAGCCCCTGCGCCTTTTCGTCCGTAAAGTGCAGCGTGCTCTTCATTAATGAAATTCTTTCCTCGTCTCTTGACGGAACCATCCCCGCTATTTTCAAGTGCGGGCTCCAGCTTTCTTTTTTCATCTTCAAACGCCTCCTTTCTTCTAGGACGCCGGACGACGTAACTCCGCCAGCACGCGCTTTTTCTCTTGCTCTACGATCTTCGCGTAAATGGCTTCCTTCTGTGTCGAGTTTTCTGTAGCGTGGGCTTCCCGTAAGAGCTCCGTAAATCCCTTCTCCGTCTCGCCCAGCTTGTGCATTTCCACTATCTCCATTGCTTCTTCCATCGTTACTGGGGCCATTTTCAGTTTCGCCGCCATTTCGATAATCTCCTGCGGATTGGTAGAAGTCCCCAAAATCTCTCGCCACTTTTTCTCTTGATCTGTCAGCCGCCTCATACTGTCCCCCTTTTCAGTCCTTAGGAAAGAATTTCGCCAGATCCTCTGGCGTCAATGTTCCATCGTACATTTTCTGCAAAATTGCTTCTTGCTCTTCCCTGTTCTTTGCTGTGTGTAGCTCGCGTAACATATCCCGCCACCTCTCCATTTTTTCATCGTCCACGCGGTCAGCCTCCTTTTCAATTGCCGTTCTCCTTCTCCCAACGACGAATCATTTCCTCCGGTGATACTTCCCCGGATAGTATTTCCAACATTTCCTCTTGCGTTAATAGGCCTCCTGTTTCGTTTTCTGCCTTTTTCGGCTCGTTCGGCACCGGCAGTTTTCGTCGCATAATTTCTATCTCGTTTGCTGTAATGTCCGGCAATATCTTTTTTAAGATTGTTTCCTTTTCCGATTGTGATTTTGCTGCAAAATACTCCGTCCAAGGATTTTTCGCCATCGTCGACACCTCCACTTTTTTCAATCATTCAATCGTGCAATTCTCATCCTCGGCCATACGCTGCCTCATTTTATACAAACCCTGTAAAATCTCGAAGTCCCTTTCTGTCATCTTGCTAGAGATAAACTTATTTAACTTGTCTATTTCCCATTTCGCTTCATCGTCGCCTTGTTGGACAGCCTTGGTCAGCCACTCCATTGCTTTTTTATGATTTTGCTGAAAAGCTTTACCGCGCCAATACATCATTCCCAATGTCCGCTGTGCCTCAGCGTTCCCATTGGCCGCTGCTTCATAAATGCGTTCCCCGTCAGGTAATACATACATCAGGTATTCTCGCTCATCTGCGAAGTTTATCCAAGGAGGCGGGGAAACATTGTATACCGCTTCAGACAGTAAGCGTATTCCTAATCGGTGATAGTAATTCGTTGGTAATTGGTCTTCGGACATAGATAGGAGTTCTGCTACGTCCATCTCTTCAAGAGATTTGCAATATGGAATAGCCTCAACAGCAGCCGTTTCTAGGTCGATGAGTTCAGAATCATTGGGTAGATGTAGATGATCCGTTTCAATGTGGAGATTATTTAATTTTGCCCAATATCGGCACACGAGTAGCAGATTATCTGTCAATCGTTGGTTTCGTGCGCCGAGTGCTCGAACAATATCTTGCTGATTCTGAATTTCAATGCAGGCAACATATTTTTCTTTAAAACGAACTGCGACAATAATAGAATGTCGGTCTAGCATGTCATCTCGATATGTTGCAGCAAAATTGCGCATTGTTAGCCCAACATGGCGCAGATTTCGTGTATCGTGCATCAAATGGAACTCATAGCCATTGACGATGCACTCAAAAGCCAGAATAGAGGAATCGTAGTAGATTCGTACATTCTTCAAGCCTTTAGAATAAGCTTCCTTTTCCCAACAGATTTGGTCATGAACGTATTGTGTAAGCCCATCCTGTAACAGTATTTTCTTTATATCTTCGGATAGTTGCTGCTCATAGAGATCAAAAGTCAGGATGGTTTCCCATTGTCCTTCTTTTGCACCGTCAGAGATTGATACACGGTATAGCCAACGTAGGAAGGCCTTTTCTCCTTTTTGTGAAAGCATCCATTGGCAAAAATGGTCCATGGCGTGCCATTCCTTTTGGAAATCGCCATAGTCTCGTTCTAATCGCCGTGTTTCCGTATCAAAATAAAACTTCTTCAGGTATAAAAACGTTATACATTCGTCCAGATAAAAGAATTTCTGCATCAAATTAACATCTTTAACGCCCCACTGCTGAAAAAGCATATACCAAATGATAGAGTAGGGGTTAAAGGTATAGGCCTTGCGTAAGCTTTTCGGTGGTTTGATGTCTAAATACTTACAGATTTTCCGATAATTGTCTTTGAGATCATAAGGGAACGCTTCATCAAAAGCATTCTTGATATATTCGCGCAGGAAATTCTTGAGGAACACAATATTAAGGTCAAATGGACGCTCGACATAGGCAACCAGTTTTTCGCCTTTATCCATCTGGCTAAGAATGCTGGGCTTAATGCCTGTTATCAACCGCGTACTTTCCCGAAGAGCTTCCATCGCCGTATCTGCAACAATTTCGGGGATTCTTATTCCAGTTTCGTCTATCCATGAAGTCGCCGGAAGCATGCGGCCTTTGGTTATCGGGGTAATATGATACCTTCTTTTCCCTATATCTGCGGAAATCGAAAAACTGTGCCAATGCCGAAACTTTCCAGTTTCCAAGTATTTTCTGTGATGAATTTCGGCTACATCGCATGCAATATTAATAGGACCGTTCGGCTCTCTCTGGAATATCCTCCAGCGGAACGGAATTAAGATGCCTTCCGTGCAGTAATCATGGTAGCTTGATTCCCAATATAAGCTTAACAAGTGATTTCTGCTGTCAGTGTGGAATCCTTCATTTGCTATCAAGCCCTCGAATACACAACCGTCGATCGAAACCACACGATTGTATTGAATTTCTACTACATCCTCTATTCTATGATGTTTCGGACAAAGGACGGAGTACCCTTGAAAGTGTTCAGAATCTGGATTGCCCAAGACAAGGAAATACGGCAGCTTTTCAATATCTTGATGGACATAGTCCTCCGACAGGCATTGAACCCATTTGTCTCCGGTAACATCGTATTGAAATGCAATGGACAGCATTTTCCTCGCCCCTTTAAGAGATAACTGTGTGAAGCTAATCTAACTTGCAATGAGTCTCTTTCATTCTATTAATCTCTTGTAGCCATTCTTTTCGCAACTCACTCGGCTCTAGAACTTCCACCTGACTCCCTTGGCTAAGTAACCATATCAGGATTCCATCGCCGTAGACCTCTGCTGTAACATCATATACGCCTTTCGAGATTTCTTTCGCGCTGGCCGTCGGAAGCCGATCCAAAACATGCTCGATAGATATGCCGAAGAATCTGAACCGGATTTTCTGTAGTTTCCCGTTATACATGAACTGTACTCGTTTACGAAATTCACCGTCGTGAAATTTACCGCTGTAGGGGATACTGAAAGAGTTTCCTGTTTCCTTCAATTCTTTAATTCGGTCAATACGATAGGTGCGATAAACCTCGCCCTCGTCGACATCCTCATAAAGAGCAATCACATAGAAGTAGAACTCTGAGAATAGGATAGATAACGGCTTCGCCTCGCGCCAATGGGTCGTTCCATCCTTCCGGGTGTAAAGAAAGCGTATTTCACGGTGACGGCTGATGGCCAAAGACAGATTCCACAGAGCGGCCAGGAGGGGCTTCCCGTGCTGAAGGGGGACGTATACGGCATATTCACTGCGTATGATGTCCTCAACAATTTTCCGGTCATTAGGAGACGCTTGTGTAAGTATTTTATCAATCAGCTGCTTCATCTCAGCCTTCGGGAGGGCCCGGCTCTCCAACAATATCTTGCAGAGCGCCAATGCCTCCTGATTCGTCAGCCATTCTCTTTCAAAACGAGATAGGCGATAGGCATTTGCGGCACGATCATATTGGACAGTCGCATCTGGCCTCGATGTCTGTTTGTCAGCCAAGTAATTTCGGATACCATCAAAGTCCCTCTGAATCGTTTTCTCACCGACTCCATAAGCCTTGGCTAATTCTCTCTTGTTCAGAACCTCACCTCGATTCAACCGCTCAAAGATATCCAACATCCGTAGTCCTCGATCTCCCTTGTAATCCAGTAATGACTCCATCGGCTCCAATTCCTCGCTTTCGTTTTTACTTGGACATATTATGTGCTGCTGACTGATTCCTTCTTTATGGTTATTATATCACTTAACATGGACACAATGAGTCTATATGAAAAAATGATTCTAATGCTATTTATTTCTTTCGGATATAAGAGAGGAGACAAGATGTATCCTTCCTTGAATGATTACGAGGCGATATACTCTCAGTATTATTCCTTACTGATTATCGTAGACGAATAGAGCTATAACCATAATTAAAAAGCACGGACAATTCCCATTCTGAAACGGTTTATTAAATCGTTTCGTAAAGAACGTATCCGTGCTTTGCGTTATATTTTGCGTTGCTTAGTTAGCAATAGGGGGTTGATCCCGTGGTATCGGCTTATAAGGGTTTTGGTAGCCAACCGGATCATAATAATGATGAGGAAAGCGTGGACGACGCTCATTCTCATGCTTCATACGATCCACCTCCGCTGATCTAAATTGAAGGATTTTATGTAATTCCCGGTCATCCATACGTGTCGCATGAGATAATGCAAAATAACGATGGTCTTGTGGTGTGTGCGAATAAAACTTATCCGGAACGATGTAGTAGGCGTTTTTATATTTTTTTTCAATATATTGACATAGTTCTCTCATATAAGTAAATTGAACATCCTTTTCAACAATCGTCGGCTCTGCGTCATCACTGGCTTTTACATAATATATATCTACTGCACTTCGATAGTCGTCTATGTCCAAATATATCATGGGATTACCTAAACTACGCAATGTTAATTCCTCCAATCCGACTAACCTAATAATAACTTTTTTCTTAGAAGATAAAAGAAGAGTGTTCTTCCATAATCAATTGAGATTATTTTGATGTAAGGAAAGTAATTTGTCAAGCAGTACGTATCCTAAAGGGAAAAATGAATCTTATACACTTCTGAGGCAGGAATCCCTTGCTGTTTGTAGAATAATAGTAATAGACACTAATCCCGTTGATAAGGAGGGACGGGATATTGAAAACTCAATATAAGCACATCACTTATGTAGCTTCACGAGATTACTATGCTGTAAGGTATAAGGGGATTACGAAGATTACTCGGACACTGGAAGATGCTGTTAAGATTTTGCAGGATATGACCGGGCTATCTCATTATTCACCGGAGTATGCGCTTAAAATCTTAGAGCGCAGAGATTCCTTTCCAGATAAGCCACTAGGCGAGGCACTTGATGATTGGTACAAGACGGTCAAGCGTCCAAGAATTTCATGGCAGACGAGAAAACGCTATGATATTGCTGTCTGGAGGGTAATCAAGCCAATGCTTGGTATCCTTCCTCTAAAGGAAGTGACCAATGCGAAGGTATCACTCTTTATTCATAATATATCTCAGCATGGCTATATAGGTGGTGTAAAGCAGGGGATGGCAGTATCGAGCATTAGGATAGTCGCGACTATATTGAGTCAGTTCTTTAATGCGATGGAACGTGAAGGCGTCATTGAAGGCAATCCTTGTAAGTTTCTTCTCTTGCCAAGAGAGGAACGAAATCAACGGCGGGCATTGTCGAACGATGAAGTTGATAACGTTTTGTTGTATATGCAGAACAATTATTCTAAAGCGAAATACTGGATGTACCGTTGTTATTTTGAGACAGGATGTAGAAGAGGCGAGTTGGCTGGTTTAACTTGGGAGTACGTTCATCTTCAGGAAGGATATTTCAATGTCCAAAAGGTAATGGCTTGGAATCCTGATGAAAAGAAATGGATGCTGAAAGATACCCCTAAGACGATCAGCAGTAAACGTAGCATTCCTATATCCGACGAAGTGAAACAGTATTTATGTGATCTTTTTTTGGAACGTAAGCCGAAGATGTCGGATTATGTTTTCCTCAACCGTCAGGGAAATCCCTTTAATCCGAAGCATATCTCACAGGATTTTAGGATAGCTGTTTTACGGTGCGGTATAGATATCAGGGATGTTTCGTTACATACGACACGCCATACCTTTGCAACTCGTTTAGTCGAAAATGGAGTAGATTTAACTACGGCGATGTCTCTTGGAGGATGGGCGAAGGCGTCTACTATGCTAAACATTTATACGCACGCAACCAAGAATCTTTCAAGAGAGAGGGACGTTATTCAGACCGTTTTCGGACAAACAAAAAACTGCAACAAAAAAATGTTGCAGCATGTTGCAGATGGAAATTTTCTAAAGAAAAGTGAAGAAAAACTATGATAAATTCACCTAAAATCAGGTCTATAGTCTCAAAAATTATCCTGAAATGGAATTTTACATTGACAATAAGCCGGTCGGCATGATAATATAACTATGTATGTACCTACCCTGGGGATGTAATGGTCTCGACGGGGGCAGTTGGTGCATGGGTAGCGAGCCGGGGGGTCACCATCCCGTCAGTAAGGTGAAACTTTTATTAAATATAAAAGCTAACGAAGACTACGCTTTGGCGGCTTAACGCCAACCTCTTCCCATTTGTTCCCGCACGGGTGGGAAAGAGGCAAGCTGCGGGATACCGGGGGACGGCTTCCCTTAAATCTTCCGGGACATTTTTCAGGGATCGGAGCTTTTGAGCCCGCTCATGGGCGCCTGAGTTCTTAAAGCAAATCGTGAGCTTCGCTCGGAGAAGCCTGTGAAACAATGCTTTCGGACAGGAGTTCGATTCTCCTCATCTCCACCAGAAATGTAGCTCGGCGTATTTCGATTTTGCGCCGAGCTTTTATTTTTTATATTCAGGAAAAAGGATTTTCGTTATTGGCAGCGAATATTAGAACATTAAGCAAAATGCCACAAGAGGTGAAAAAATGCAGCGTAAAGAGACTGGTTGGCACAGCGACAGGCTCGGCAAGGGCATGGGGATTCGCGTGTACGGGCACGGGGGGACGCCGGTGCTGGTGTTTCCGACGCAGGATTCGATGCGCGACAACTTCGAGAATTTCGGCATGATTGATACATTGGCGGAGCTGATTGAGCAAGGGCGTATTCAGCTTTTCTGCGTCGACACGGTGGACGCAGATTCCTGGTCGAATGTTTTGGGAGACAAGGAGTGGCGCGCCGCGCGGCAGGAAGCCTATTACGACTATATCATCGAAGAGGTCCTTCCGTTTATCCGCTCGGAAAACCCGAGCGGCATGCTGCCGATTACGACGGGATGCAGCATGGGCGCGACGCATTCGGTCATTGTGTTTTTCCGTCGTCCGGAGCTTTTCTCCGGTATTTTGGCGATGTCGGGCGTCTACGACGCGCGGCTCTTTTTCGACGGTTGGCTGAACGAGACGCTGTATTGGAATTCCCCGGTGGATTTCCTCGCGGGGCTGCCGGCGGATCACCCGTATGTAGGGCTGTACAATCAGAAGAAGATGGTGATCTGTATCGGGCAGGGACAATGGGAGGACGACGGCCGGGTGACGACGGCACGGCTGCGGGATATTTTTGAGGCGAAGGGGATCCATGCGTGGGTGGATTTCTGGGGGTATGACGTCGATCACGACTGGCCGTGGTGGAAGAAGCAGATCGTGTACTTTTTGCCGTATCTTTTAGGGGAAAAGTGAGGAGGATGCAATATGAATTTTGTTTTTATTTCCCCACATTTTCCTAAGACGTATTGGCTGTTCTGCGACCGACTGAAGAGGAACGGCGTGAATGTGCTCGGGATTGGGGACTGCCCGTATGACGCCTTGGAGGCGTATGTCAAAGCGTCGCTGACCGAGTATTATTTTGTCGGGAATATGCAGGACTACGACCAGATGCTGCGGGCGGTCGGTTTTTTCACGTTCAAGTACGGGAAGATCGACTGGATCGAATCGAACAACGAGTTTTGGCTGGAGCAGGACGCGCAGCTCCGGACGGATTTCCATGTGACGACGGGCGAGCAGGCGGGTGATATCGGGCGGCTGAAGCATAAGTCGGGCATGAAGCCGTATTACAGGAAGGCGGGCGTGGCGACGGCTCGCCTGGCGCAGATTCCGACAATCAAGGAAGCGAAAGCTTTTTTGAAGAAGGTCGGGTATCCGGTGATCGTGAAGCCCGATATCGGCGTCGGCGCCAACGATACGTATCGCCTCGATTCGGACGCGGAGCTTGAATGGTTTTTCAAAGAGAAGCCGCCTGTGCCGTATGTAATGGAAGAGTTTGTGACCGGGAATATTTATTCCTATGACGCGATTGTGAACTCTGCCGGGGAGCCGCTTTTCGAGTCGATGACGTCGTGGCCGCCGTCGATTATGGATATCGTATTGAAGCAGACCGATCTCGCTTACTATGTGGCGGCGGATATGCCGGACGACCTCAGGACGGCAGGGCGCGCAACGGTACGGGCTTTCGGCGTGAAGAGCCGTTTTGTGCATCTGGAGTTTTTCCGGCTGACCGAGGCAAAGAAGGGACTGGGCAAGAAAGACGCGATTGTCGGGCTGGAGGTCAATATGCGGCCGGCGGGTGGTTATACGCCGGATATGATGAATTTCGCACATTCGACGGACGTCTATCAGATCTGGGCCGATATGGTGACGGCGGATAAGCGGCTTTTGCCGGACAGCGGCGATCATCAGTTTTGCGCTTATGCGGGGCGTCGGGACTGCCACGCTTATGTGCATACGCATGATGAAGTGATGGAACGGTACGGAGGCAATATCGTCATGCACGAGGCGATGCCTCCGATGATGCAGCCGCAAATGGGAAATTACATGTATACGGCGCGGCTGCGGACGGAAGAAGACACAAAGGCGTTTATCCGATTCGTACAGGAACAGAGGTGAGGACGGCGTTATGAAAAAACAGGTGTTGCTGAAGGAATTGAAGCCGGGCATGATTCTGGCTCAGCCGATTATCTCTCCGGAAGGCGATCTGCTGATGGGAGAAGGGACAATGCTGACGCTGTTTGTCATCGGCCTTTTGCAGGATCCTGCGTACATGACGGAGATCCTGCCGAAAGGGACCGGCATCGACGAGATGACGCTGTGTGTGGAGATTCCCGTACGATCCGCGCGGCCTGTGGTGGAAGATATCGCACCTTCTGGCAAGGAGGGCGACGAGCGCAGACCGCCCGATCCGGCGAAGGACAGCCTTTTGGATTCGGAGTATGTGAAAACGTACGATACGGTCATGGAGCAGCTGTGGAGACTCTTGAACCCCAAAGCGATCAGCCATGGGCTCGACCTTGACGCGATCGGCCAGTTGATTGCCGACCGTCATTTGGACAAACTCTGCGACGGAGCGCGGGCAGTCGCGCAGCTTCACAATATGAACCGCGAGGGCAACTATCTTCTGCACCACAGTCTGCACGTCGCGATTTTGGGAGGCTTGATGGGCAAGTGGCTGCACTGGCCGCATGAATACAGGGCGCGTCTTGTTTTGGCAGGACTGATGCACGACGTCGGCAAGCTGAAGATTTCCAATGACATCCTGGACAAGCCGGGGAGACTTTCGCCGCAGGAGATGGATATCGTGCGCCGGCACCCGTCATACAGCGCTGATATCCTCACAAAATGCGGGCTGGGCAATGAAGCGGACATCATGGCCGGCGTTCTGCAGCACCATGAGCGTGGCGACGGCAGCGGATATCCGTCCGGACTCAAGAAAGACATGATTTCACCGTTCGGGAAGATTCTTGCCTTCCTTGACATTTACGACGCGATAACCTCAAATCGTTCTTATGCGCGCAAGACTTCTCCTTTTTATGCTTTTGACCATTTGACGGCGGACATGATGGCGGGAAAACTTGACGCGGAATACGGCGTGTTGTTTGTAAAGAAAATATGCCACGCACTGACGGGCAGCTGGGTACGGCTGAAGAGCGGAGAAAAGGCAAAGATCATCTATATCGACCAGAGCCGGACCAACTCGCTGCCGATTGTCGAGACGACGGAAGGGAAATTCTACGATCTCGCGCACGACAGTCAGGCCAAGATCACGGAGATGCTGACGCTTTCGGAAGCGATGGCGTAATAGGAAACGAAAGAAATGGAAGGGGCAGGATTCGTCCCTTCCTTTTCTTTATGGGTTAGGCTATAATGGAAGGAAATGCAGGGGAGGCGGAAAACGTGGCCGTGGTGCCGAAGCTCAATACGATGAAATTTGATACGGAAATGCCGTTTCGCGTGGAAGCGCCTTTTCAGCCGATGGGCGACCAGCCGAAGGCAATCGAGGACTTGGCGCAGGGGGTCGAGAGCGGCATGGAGGCGCAGGTCCTTCTCGGCGCGACGGGAACAGGCAAGACTTTCACGATTGCAAAGGTCATCGAGAAGGTGCAGAAGCCCACGCTTGTCATCGCGCACAACAAGACGCTGGCGGCACAGCTTGCCAGCGAGTTCAAGACGTTCTTCCCCGACAATTACGTCGGGTATTTTGTCAGTTATTACGATTACTATCAGCCGGAAGCCTATATCGCTTCGACGGATACTTATATTGAAAAGGACGCTTCCATCAACGACGAGATCGACGAGCTTCGCCACTCGGCGACCTGCTCGCTTTTCGAACGGCGGGACGTGATCGTGGTGGCCAGCGTTTCGTGCATTTACGGCCTCGGTTCCCCGGAAAGCTATCACGAGATGGTGCTTTCGCTGCACAAGGGACAGGAAATCGACCGTGACGCGATTTTGCGGAAGCTCGTGTCGATCCAGTACGAACGCAATGACGTCGGTTTTGATCGCGGCCGCTTCCGCGTTCGCGGCGATACGGTCGAAGTTTATCCCGCCGGGTACAATAGCCGTGCCGTTCGCATTGAGATGTTCGGCGACGAGATCGACCGCATCTTGGAGTATGATGTGACAACGGGCGAGGTTTACGGCGAACGCACGCATTCGATGATTTTCCCGGCGTCCCATTATGTGACTTCGAAAGACGATATGGAAATCGCTATGGGGACGATTCGTGAAGAATTGCAGGAGCAGCTTGCTTTTCTGCGGGGGAATGGAAAGCTTTTGGAGGCGCAGCGTCTTGAGCAGCGCACGAACTACGATCTCGAAATGATGCAGGAAATGGGGTACTGCTCCGGGATCGAAAATTATTCGCGCCATCTGACGCACCGCAAGGCGGGCGAGGCGCCCTATACGCTGCTTGACTATTTCCCCGAGGACTTTTTGATCGTGATGGACGAGTCGCACGTCACGATGCCGCAGCTTCGCGCGATGTACGCGGGCGACCGTTCGCGCAAGGAATCGCTTGTAGAAAACGGATTCCGTCTGCCGTCGGCCTTCGACAACCGCCCGCTGACCTTTGAGGAATTTGAGCAGCGGATCAACCAGATTGTGTATATTTCGGCGACGCCAGCGCCGTATGAGTTGAAAAAGGCGCAGCAGGTCGCTCAGCAGATTATCCGCCCGACGGGGCTCCTGGATCCCGTGGTCGAGGTGCGCCCGCTGGAGGGACAGATCGACGATCTGATGGGCGAGATCAAAAAGCGTACCGACGTCAAAGAGCGGGTGCTTGTGACGACGCTGACGAAGAAAATGGCGGAAAATCTGACCGATTACCTGAAGGACGCGGGCGTTCGTGTCCGGTATCTGCATTCGGATATCGCTACGATTGAACGGGCCAGGCTGATTCGCGATTTGCGGGCCGGCGTGTTCGACGTGCTCGTGGGCATCAATCTTCTTCGCGAAGGGCTCGATATGCCGGAGGTGTCGCTGATCGCGATCCTTGACGCGGACAAGGAGGGCTTTTTGCGCTCGGACACGTCGCTGATCCAGATCATCGGCCGTGCCGCGCGCAATGTTCACGGCAAGGTCATCATGTACGCGGACGCTGTCACGGACTCGATGCAGCGAGCCATCGATGAGACGCTCCGCCGCCGCACGGTGCAGGAAACGTACAACAAAAAGCATCATGTGACGCCAAAGACTATCGTGAAGCCGGTCAAAGAGCTGATCGAGACGACGCTCGTGGCGGAGGAGCAGGCGGAGTACGGCGCCAAGAAAAAGAAGCACAAGATGACAAAGAAGGAAAAAGACGCGCTGATCCGCACGCTGACAAAGGAAATGCAGGACGCGTCACGGGCGCTGGAGTTCGAACGCGCAGCGGAGCTTCGGGATATGATTTTTGAGCTGGAAGGGAAATAGGAAGGTTAATACAGTATGGATAATACCATTCGCATCCGCGGGGCGCGGGAGCATAATTTGAAGAATATCAATTTGGAGATTCCACGGGACAAGCTGATCGTGATTACGGGGCTTTCCGGGTCGGGGAAGTCCTCCTTGGCTTTTGATACGATTTACGCCGAGGGGCAGCGGCGATATGTGGAATCGTTGTCCTCGTATGCGCGGCAATTTCTCGGGCAGATGGACAAGCCGGACGTGGATTTGATCGAGGGACTTTCGCCGGCGATTTCCATCGATCAGAAGACGACGAGCCGCAATCCGCGCTCCACCGTCGGCACGGTGACGGAGATTTACGATTATCTGCGCCTTTTATATGCGCGGGCCGGCCGCCCCCATTGCCCGAAGTGCGGCAAGCCGATTTCCCAGCAGTCGCTGGATCAGATGCTCGACCAGATCCTGGCGCTTGCCGAGGGAACCAAATTGTTGATTCTCGCGCAAATAATACGCGGGAAAAAGGGCGAGCACCGCAAGGTGTTCGAGCAGATTCGCCGCGAGGGCTTTGTTCGCATGCGCGTGGACGGGGAGATTTACGACGCCAGTGAGGAGCTTGCGCTTGAGAAGAACAAGAAGCATACGATCGAAGTGGTCGTCGATCGGCTGGTGATTCGCGAGGGAATCCGCCAGCGTCTCGCCGATTCCATAGAAACGGCGCTGAAGCTGGGCGAGGGCGTCGTCTATGTGCAGGTGGTGGACGGCGAGCTTTTGATGTTCAGTCAGAATTTCGCCTGCATCGACTGCGGCGTCAGTTTGCCGGAGCTTGCGCCGCGCATGTTTTCTTTCAACAGTCCCTTCGGCGCGTGCCCCGCGTGCAGCGGAATCGGAAGTCAAATGGAGTTCGACGAGGAATTGGTCATGCCCGACGATTCGCTTTCCGTCGCCCAGGGCGTTTTCGCGCCGCTGTCAAAGAATTTGAATTCCTACGCGATGTGCCAGATGGACGGCGTGCTCAGAAAATACGGCTATACGGTGGATACGCCCTTTACTAAGCTGAAAAAGAAGGTGCGGGATATCCTGCTGTATGGTTCGGGCGAAGAGTGTTTCGAGTATGGCTACGAGAATATGTACGGCGAGTATAAAGAGTATTACAGTCCTTTCGAGGGCGTCATGCCGCTGCTTTCGCGCCGCTATCGGGAGTCGGATAGCGACGAGATGCGCGAGAGCTATGAGAATTACATGACGGTCACGCCCTGCCCTGTCTGCCATGGCGCGCGGCTGAAGCCGGAAACGCTTGCGGTGACGGTGGGTGGCAAGAGTATCCATGAGGCGACGCAGCTGACAATCCGGGATGCGGACGCGTTTTTTTCGTCCCTTGACTTGACGGCGCGCGAGCAAAAAATCGCGGCGCAGATTTTGAAAGAGATTCACGCGCGGCTTGGCTTCCTCATCCACGTGGGACTGGATTACCTGACGCTTTCGCGGGCGGCTGGCACACTGTCGGGCGGCGAGGCGCAGCGTATCCGGCTCGCTACGCAGATCGGCTCGGGCCTCGTCGGCGTGCTCTATATTCTTGACGAGCCAAGTATCGGCCTTCACCAGAGAGACAACGACAGGCTGCTTGACGCGCTGAAGCGGCTCCGCGACCTCGGCAATACATTGATTGTCGTCGAGCACGACGAGGACACGATGTACGCGGCGGACCAGATTATCGACATCGGGCCGGGCGCGGGCGAGCACGGCGGCGAGATCGTCGCGCAGGGGACGGCGGAGGACGTCAAAAAAGTGGCGGCTTCCGTGACCGGGCAGTATCTGAGCCGAAAGCGATTCATTCCCGTACCGAAGAAACGGAGAAAGGGCAGCGGGAATTTTATCGAGATTGTCGGCGCGGCGGAAAACAATCTGAAGAACCTGACCGTGCGTTTCCCTCTCGGTACGTTTACTCTCGTCACGGGCGTTTCCGGATCGGGAAAAAGTACGCTCGTCAACGAAATCTTGTACAAGGGGATCGCTGCGCGGCTTTACCATGCCAAGGGAAAGCCGGGACGGCACAAGGTCATTCACGGCCTGGAGAATATCGACAAGATCGTCAATATCGACCAGTCGCCGATCGGCCGCACGCCGCGCTCGAATCCCGCGACCTATACAGGCGTATTCGACGCGATCCGCCAGCTTTTCAGCGGGACGCCCGAGGCGAAGATGCGAGGCTACAAGGCGGGGCGGTTCAGCTTTAACGTAAAGGGCGGGCGCTGCGAGGCATGCCGCGGCGACGGCATCATCAAGATCGAGATGCATTTCCTGCCGGACGTATACGTTCCCTGCGAGGTCTGCAAGGGCGCGCGCTACAACCGCGAGACGCTGGAGGTCACCTACAAAGGAAAAACGATTTCCGACGTGCTGAACATGACCATCGACGAGGCGGTGGAGTTTTTCGCCAACGTGTCGTCGATTGCCAGGAAAATGCAGGTGATCCAGGACGTGGGGCTCGGCTATGTGCGGCTCGGGCAGCCCGCCACGACTCTTTCCGGCGGCGAGGCGCAGCGCGTGAAGCTGGCGACGGAGCTTTCCCGTCGTTCCACGGGACGGACGCTTTACATCCTCGACGAGCCGACGACGGGACTTCACACGGCGGATATCGAGAAGCTGCTCGTGATTCTGCAGCGGCTTGTGGACGGCGGCGACACGGTCATCGTCATCGAGCACAATCTCGACGTGATCAAGTCGGCGGACTATATCATCGACCTCGGCCCGGAGGGCGGCGACAAGGGCGGCACGATCGTCGCGCAGGGGACGCCGGAGGAGATTGTGAAAGTCAGGAAATCCTTCACGGGACAATATTTGAAATCTGCGCTGAAAGAAACCGGGAAAAGTTGATAGCAAGGCAAAGACGTCGGGGCTGCCGCGCGTTCCATTTACGTGCGACAGCCCCCTGCTTTGCTGGCGGTAGTGCTCTCATTACGGTTTAGCGGTGGAAAAACAAATCGCAGTCTGATATAATCTTATACGGAGAGTGGCCGTATATGCCTGCAGGAGAACTGAGGATTCAGGGGCAATTCGGGAACCATAAGTTTCAAATTCGGGAGGCGTTGTGGGAATGGGGACAAAGATTTACGACTGTATCAGCCGGATCGCAGAAAGGATCATCGAAAATAAAGACTATCTGACGGATCTGGATCGGGAAATCGGAGACGCGGATCACGGCGTCAACATGGCTCGGGGCTTTCAGGCCGTCCTGGAGAAAGTTCCCCGGGACAGTGACGACGTCGGCGCAGTCCTCAAAAAGACCGGTATGACGCTTTTGTCTACCGTGGGCGGCGCTTCGGGGCCACTTTACGGAACCGCCTTCATGGAAGCCGGAAAGGTTGCTGCTGGGAAAGAAGCCCTAACAACCGGGGACGTTCCGGCCATCATGAACGCCGTCATTGAAGGGATACAGAAACGGGGCAAGGCGGTCCGGGGGGAAAAGACCATGCTGGACGCTCTGATTCCGGCACTGGAGGCTTATACGGAACAGCTGGAGGCGGGCTCCGATCTGTCCGGAGCGATGGACGCCGCCTGCGCCGCCGCCAGGGACGGCGTGGAGTTTACGAAGACCATCCGCGCGACCAAAGGCCGGGCGAGCTATCTCGGCGACCGCAGCATCGGGCATCAGGATCCCGGCGCTACCTCCGCGACGCTGATCATGGAAGCCGTCCGAGATTTCCTGCGGGGGTGAGGTCATGGTTGGAATTGTCATTGTTTCCCATAGCTGCAAGATTGCCGAGGGCGTGTGCGACCTCGCTCTGCAGATGGCTTCCGATTACAAGAAAATGATTCCTGCCGGCGGACTGGAAGACGGCTCTTTGGGAACCGATCCGATGCGGATCCTGGACGCTGTCCGCAGCGCCAATGACGGCGACGGCGTGGCCATTTTCGTCGATCTTGGCAGCGGCATTATGAGCGCGGAGACGGCGATCGACCTTCTGGACGGGGAATTCCCCGCCAGGATTGCCGACGCTCCTCTCGTGGAAGGCGCCGTGGTGGCAGTGATCGAGGCGGCTACCGGCGCTTCCCTGGAGGAAGTGATTCAGGCAGCGGAAAACGCCCGGGGGGAAGAAAAGCTGTAAAAATTACACCGATCAGAGGAGGAAAAGGTCATGAAAAAGCTCATCAATGAAGTCGACAACGTAGTCAATGAGATGCTGGACGGCTTAGCGTCCGCTTATCCCCAGTATGTGCGGCGGCTGGACGGTCTGGACGTTCTGGTCAGGGCCGGCGGCTCTTCCGGAAAAGTGGCGCTGATCTCCGGCGGCGGCAGCGGCCATGAGCCTGCCCACGGCGGTTTTGTGGGCAAGGGCATGCTGGATGGAGCCGTGGCCGGCGCTGTATTTACCTCCCCGACGCCGGATCAGGTTTATGAAGCCATCAAAGCCGCAAACGGCGGCAAAGGCGTATTGCTGGTCATCAAGAACTACACCGGCGACGTCATGAATTTTGAGATGGCCGCAGATATGGCAGCCGACGAAGGTATTCAGGTGGAGAAGGTCGTTGTGGCGGACGACGTGGCCGTGGAAAACAGCACCTGGACGACGGGGCGGCGCGGCATCGCCGGCACGATCTTCGTCCACAAGATTGCGGGAGCCTGCGCCGAGGCAGGCGGCGATCTGGAAAATGTCAAGCGGGTAGCGGAAAAAGTGATCGCGAACGTCCGCTCCATGGGCATGTCGCTGAGCGCCTGCACGGTTCCGGCGGCGGGCAAGCCCAGCTTTGACCTGGCGGAAGACGAGATCGAGATAGGTCTCGGTATTCACGGCGAGCCCGGCGTCAATCGGGAGAAGATGGGATCGGCCAACGACATCTGCGACAAGCTCCTGGACAAGATTTTGGCTGAGGGCATTTATAAGGCCGGCGACCGGATTGCGGTCCTGGTCAACGGCATGGGCGGCACGCCGCTGATGGAGCTGTTCATCGCCAACAGGCATATCCATGAGGCTCTGGCGGGCAAGGGGATGGTCATAGCTAAGACCATCGTCGGCAATTTCATGACATCTCTGGACATGGAAGGCTTCTCCATTACCCTGCTGAAGCTGGATGCTGAGCTGGAAGAGCTGCTGAACGCCCCGGCGAATACCCCGGCCTTTGTACAGGCGTGAGGTGGATTGCGCCATGAAAACCTTTCAATATACCATTACCGATCCCGTAGGCATCCACCTGCGCACTGTCACGCCGCTGGTCAAAAAGGTCAAGGAATTTCCCGGCCATGAGATCACCATCACCAAGGGCGAGAACACCGTGAGCCTGCTCCGCAGTTCCGCCGTCTTGAAAATGGCCGTAAAACAGGGGGAGACCGTTACCGTTTCTGTCAGCGGCGACAATGAAGAGGCTGCGGCTGCAGCGTTGGAAGCTTTTTTTAGGGAAAAACTGTAAGGAGCACAGAGATGATTTCCATACAAGGCGTCGGCGTATCTCCCGGACTGGCCTGCGGCCCCCTGTATTTCCTTCATCCGGCGGAGAACGTGATCCGTCGGGCTGCTGCCGCGGACTCGGATGCGGAGTGGGAGCGTTTCCTTTCCGCGCAGGCCCGGACCGTGGAACAGCTTGGCATACTGGCGGAGCAGGTTCGGCAGCGCTCCGGCGAAGAGGCAGCCGCCCTTCTGGAGGGACACCAGCTGCTGGCCGAAGACCCGGATCTGACGGATGGCGTGGAGGCACGGATTCGCGAGCAGGGACTCGGCGCCGAGGCGGCGGTCATGGATACCGGCACAGCGCTTGCGGAAGAGTTCGCTTCCTTGGACGATCCATACCTTCAGGCAAGGGCGGCGGACGTCAAGGACGTATGCCGCCGGATCGCCGCCTGTCTGGCCGGCGGCGACGGTGCTGCCGCCGAGCTCCCGGGCCCTGTGATTCTGGCGGCGGAGGATCTGTCTCCCAGCGAAACGGTGCAGCTGGACAAAACAAGGCTGTTGGGGTTGATTACCGCCGGCGGCTCCGTCAACGGCCACACCGCAATCATGGCAGGAACCATGGGGATTCCGGCGGTCATCGGCGCGGCGGGCATAATGGACGCCGGACCGGAAGGCTGCGAGGTCCTTTTGGACGGCGGCGACGGCGTCGTTTGCGTGGCTCCGGATCCGGAAACAAAAAAAGCGTTCCTGGAAAAGCAGGAACGGCAGCTTGCGCAGGACGAGCGAATGAAGAGCCTTCGGGGGCAGAAAAGCGTGACGCGCGACGGGCAGAGCCTTCGTATTTGCTGTAATATCGGCGGCCCGGAGGACGTGCCCGCAGTTTTGGAAAACGACGGGGAAGGCGTCGGCCTGTTCCGAAGCGAATTCCTTTATCTGGGACGAAATGACTATCCTGATGAGGAGACGCAGCTTGCGGCTTATCGGCAGGTATTGTCAGCCATGAAGGATCGGGAGGTCATTATCCGAACGCTGGATATCGGAGCGGATAAGCAGATCGGTTATTTCGGCCTGCCGCGGGAAGAAAACCCCGCTCTGGGCAACCGGGCTCTGCGTATCTGTCTCGCCCGGCCGGAGCTTTTCCGCACTCAGCTTCGGGCCTTGTACCGGGCGTCCGTCTACGGAAGGCTGGGCGTCATGTTCCCTATGGTGGCCAGCGTTTGGGAAGTTCGTGAATCCCTGGCTATGTGCGAGCAGGTAAAACGGGAATTGCGGAAGGAAAACCTGCCTTTCTCGGAAAATGTACAAATCGGCGTCATGGTGGAAACGCCTGCGGCAGCCATCATGAGCGATCGACTGGCTCAGCTGGTGGACTTTTTCTCCTGCGGCACCAACGATCTGACCCAATACACGCTGGCGTGCGACCGCCAGAACCGCGAGCTGAAACGGTTCAGCGATCCCCGTCACCCGGCTGTACTGCGGCTTCTCAAGATGGTAGCGGACAATGCGCATAGACACAATATCCGAATGCACATCTGCGGGGAAATGGCCGCGGACCTCAGCCTGACGGAAACCTTTCTCGCTATGGGCGTCGACGAGCTTTCCGTTTCGCCCCGCTTCGTACTTCCCCTGCGGCAGAAAGTCCGTGCAACGGATTTATCTTCCTGTCGTCAGTCTTTGATGGAAGAATTGATGACAGATCGACTGTAATACAAGCTATCAAAAAAATCTGAGACAGGAAGGAAGAAGATCTTGTCTCAGTTTTTTTGTCCTTCGCTTTCCTGTTTCGCGGCAGTGCCCGCCGTAGCAATGATCGTTGCGATTACTTTTTCGCCCGGACGCAAAGCCAGCGTCCCTTGTCTCCCATGACGGATTTTTGATCCGTGCGCACTTCCCGGAATCCTGCTTTTTTCAGTTCGCAGACAAGGTTTTCACGGGATACCAGCTTCATGCCGTCGATGATGCGCGTCCATTTCTCGTCTGCGGGGCAGGAGCCGTCGGCTTCGCAGACGATCAGGAAATCTCCGCCGGGCTTTAGAATGCGGTGAACGCCGGGGAAGGAATTTGCCGGCCAGAAATAGATTGTTTCAAAAGCGGTGGCCGCGTCAAAGGTGTCGTCGGGGAAAGGAAGCTCGGCCACGTTCCCCTCCACAATGTTGCATCGCCCGTCGCGGATTGCGGCGGCATTTTTCTTTTTCGACGCCGTCACGCTGACCGGCGAATAGTCGAGCCCCGTCACATGACCATCGGGACATGCGTCGAGCATGGCCGACACATTGCTGCCGCCGCCGCATCCCAGGTCGATGACTTCGGCGTCCGGAGCCAGCTTCAGGTGGGAGAGCCCCCACTTTGAAACCGGCCCATGGGACGCGTTCATCATGTTTACGATCAGTTTTCCGACTCGTCCCTCCGGCTTCGCACAGTTCTGGAAAACGCGGTGCAGGAGATTCTGGAAAAAATTTCTTTTCATATTCATCCTTCTTCCTGATTTTGAAAAAGATTATCATAAATAATATGACATTGTTTCTCATTTGTCAAGAAAACGTGAAAATCATGGAAAAAAACGCTTACGTTTATCAAGACCCAATTTTAGTCATTCTTATCCCAGCGCTGTATCGAGCACCATCATGACGGTAAAGCCGACGGCGAAGCAGATGACGCCGACGTTGGAGTGCTCTCCGGCGGACATTTCCGGAATCAGTTCCTCCACGACCACATAAATCATAGCCCCGGCGGCAAAGCTGAGGAAATAGGGGAGAGCGGGGACGATCAGTCCGGCGGCTAAAATGGTAAGGAATCCTCCGACGGGCTCCACTACGCCGGAGAGAACGCCGCCCAGGAACGCACGGGGACGGCTTTTCCCGTTTGCATAGAGCGGCATGGAAATAATCGCGCCTTCAGGAAAATTTTGGATGGCGATGCCGAGGGAGAGTGCCAACGCGCCGCCGATGGTGACCTGGGAAGCGCCCTCCGTAAGCCCCGCAAGCATGACGCCCACCGCCATCCCCTCAGGGATATTGTGAAGAGTTACAGCCAGTACCATCATGGTCGTGCGGGAAAGGCGGGCGGGAAGCCCTTCCGCTTTTTCCGCGTCCAAATGTAAATGCGGAATGATATGATCGAGCAGCAATAAAAACAGCGTACCGACCCAAAAGCCGATCACAGCGGGCAGGAACGCGAGTTTCCCCATGGGCGCGCTCATCTCCATAGCGGGAAGTAACAGGCTCCAAACCGACGCCGCGACCATCACGCCGGACGCGAACCCGGTCAGCGCCTTCTGCGTACCGGGCGCCAGTTCCCGGCGCGAAAGAAACACGCAGGCAGCGCCCAGGCATGTTCCGATAAAGGGGATAAGAAGAGAAAGGACAATTTCGGGACGAAACACAGCAACACCTCATTGATATTTGTCATGATTACGATGATTCCTGCCAAATCCCGGAGGAGGATTTCTAACGAAGCGGTTAAGGAGACCGGCATGTTTCCAAATCTCGTTCGTCAGCGTTCCCAACAGGGAAGGCAGTTTTTATCAGCTTTATAAGGATATCATAGCATAAATGAAAAAAATCATCAAAAGGTATTGAAATTAATTTTCATTTGTGTTATCATCTGACTATCACAGGAGGTGAGCCGATGACGACAGCGGATTTTGAGGAACTGATCGCTCGTCAGTGCGCCCCGACGTTCATCGGTCTGAAAGCGGCAAGTCTCGTCGCCTTTCAAAAGGCTCGATTCGACGACCTCGACGCGCAGCTCGCCGACTATGAGTCCTGTTTCGCCTGTCACGGGATTTCTGTATTTCGTCTCCTGGACGAAGAAAAACGCACGCTCATGCTTTTTTACCGCGGCGGCGTCTTGGATGACATTCTTCGTCGGCGAGACGCGCAGAAAATCCTCAGGCGCTATGGGTATCGTCCGTCGGATTCGCTTTCGGCGATGCTTGGGCGGCTACGTCAACGTGTTCAATCAGGCGAAGGCTTTCCTCATGAGATTGGTCTCTTTCTCGGCTACCCCCCGCATGACGTAAGAGGCTTCATCGAAAACAAGGGGCGCGGCTTTCTCTGCTGCGGACTCTGGAAGGTCTATGCCGACGCGGATGCGTCGATGGCTTTTTTCAAGCGATGCGCCGACTGCACCGCGCGTTTCTGCACGCGGCTTGCGAACGGCGTTCCGATGGCCGAAATTCTCCAAGCCGTATAGTTTTGTCGTTTTCATCATCCCCCCGATGAATACGACGAAGCTTCGGCGAGGGGAAAGTTCACAGAAAGGAGCAATCTATGAAGAAAATCGCGGTGGTCTATTGGAGCGGAGGCGGCAATACGGAAGCCATGGCGACAGCCGCCGCCGACGGCGCAAAAAAGGCCGGCGGCGACCCAGCGCTTTTCCGTGTGAACGAATTTTCCGCACAGGACATGAAGGAGTACGACGGCTTCCTTTTCGGCTGCCCCGCGATGGGCGCAGAGGTCCTGGAAGAATCGGAGTTCGAGCCGTTCTTTCGGGAAGCCGAATCCAAGCTTTCCGGCGTTCCCGTGGGGCTCTTCGGCTCTTACGGATGGGGCGGCGGCGAATGGATGCGCCAGTGGGAAGCGCGCGTCAAAGATGACGGCGCGAAGCTCGTAGAAAAAGGACTTGCCATTGAAAATGCCCCGGACGAAAAAGGACTTGTCGACTGCGCGGCCCGTGGGGAAATTCTTGTCAAAGCGCTCGCGTGAAACTCTTTTGGTGATAACCTCTCATTTCTCTCCCATAAGCAGAAACCCCATCGCCTTTGCAGGAGGCTTTGGGGTATTTCTGTTTTATCCGGGAGATTTCAAGAAAATATCATCCCAAAATTCATATTGACATTGAGAACCAAATGCTATATTATATCCGTAATGATTTTCATTTTATTAAATTCACAGGAGGAATGAAAATGTTTTCAAGAAGCGATTTTTGGATTGGGATGGCTGTCGGCGTCGTTGCCGGCGTTTTCGGCTACCGCTATATGCAGGAGCGCGAACAGCAGATGCTGGCTCTTGCAGGCGGGGCGCCCGCCGGGCAGGTGCCGCTGGCGGAGTTGGAGCGCCAGAAGGAAGAGCTGGAGGACATGATTGCAGCGCAGAAGGCGCAGGAGAAATAAGCACTAAAGGAAAGGAGACTGCCTTTTGCTAAGGACAGTCTCCTTTGTTGTTTTCGGAGAGATTGTTCATGAAAAAAATGTCGTTAGGACTGCCGCTTATGGGCGCGGCTGCGGGGACGCTGCTTTCATTGGCGATACCGTCGAAACGAGGGCATATCGCCTGCGGGATTGCGTGGGCGTGGCTTTCGGCACTTCACGCCTGGCAGTATCGCAAAAAGCTCGCGCAAGATTTGAAACGGAATGGTGGTTTTTTGGCTATGACGGATTTTCCGCAATCGAAGCTCGATTTCTTTATCCGCGCCGTGGATGTCGCTTCATACATCCCCGGCAGGGCGCGGCTCTATGCGCGGCCCCTCGTCGGCAACGCGGCGCTGGCAAAACAGGTGGAGCGGGAGCTTTCCTCCGCGGAGGGCATGAAAAGCGTCCGGACGAACACGACGACCGGCTCCATCCTCATCGAGTACGACCCGGCTATGCTCCGAAAAAATCCGGAACTGGCGAGAATGGAAGAATATATCAGAACCCATGTGAAGAAGAGGTGAGCCTTCCCCTTTGGGGAAGGTGGCAGCCGAAGGCTGACGGATGAGGTTTTGCGATGTAACGCTTTATATAATTGTTGTGGTACAAAAACCTCACCCACCGTCTTCGACGGTCCCCCCTCCCCAAAGGGGAGGGCTAAGTTACGGAAAGGAAAGGTGATTACATGTCCTACATGTCCGGCATGATGATGGGGCTGGCTTTTGGGCAAGGCGTCCGACGGCTGTTGACAGGCGGCGCGGCAAAAAAAGAGGTTCCGGCCTTTGCTTTGGCTCGCTCGATTCCGGGGCGGCGGCGTTATTATGTGAAGGCGCTCGTCGGAAATGAAGCGCTGGCGTCGGCCGTGGAGCAGGCGCTGTCTAAACTCGACTGCATCGACGAAGTCAGGGCGAATCCCGTATCGGGCAGTCTGCTTCTGATTTATCGCGGCGACGAATCAAAGATTGACGCCGTCGCCCGACGGCTTGCAGCCCGCGTTTTCTCCGCGCCGGCAGCGGAAGAGAAGACAGATATGAGCAGCACGCCGACGCCTTTCGAGGAGGCTGCCGACGGGCTTGCCGCGTTCGGCAAGCATATCCACGGCACATTTTCCTCCATCAATCGTCACATGAAAATAGCGACCGGCGGATGGTTTGATTTGCCGTCGATCCTCTCGCTGGTGTTCACAGTGCGGGGGCTTCAAAAAGTCTTGGTGACTAAGCAGCTTCCCACCGGACCGCAGCTTCTTTGGTGGGCTTTTTCAATCCTGCGGGGGTGGCGGTTCGCATGATGTACCGTGTTGTCACCGTGCCGTTGGCGTCGGTGCTTCCGCAGGAAACGCGCATCCTCGCCGGGGTTCGTCTTCGGACGATGCCCGGTATCGTTTCGGCGGCGGTAGAGGAAAAACGGCTTCGCGTCTGGCATACAGGCGTGCGGCTTGCTCCCGCGGCCCAAAGGCTCATTCGGCGATACCAAACGGAAGCGGAGCAGAGGGAAACGGAGCCAACGATGGCGGATTACCGCCGGGACGCTTTGATTTCCGTAGGCGTCTTCGCCGCCATGAAGCTCCTGGAAAGGAACGCCCCTGCCGCCTACGTGGGGCTCCGTGTGGTGCGAAGCCTCCTTGTGCTTGGCATGGCGCGGAATCTCTTCAAAAGCGGCTACGGCCCCCTCATACGGGAGCGGCGTCCGAACGCCGACACGCTGACGGCCACTGCAGTTGTGGCTTCGGTGCTGTCGGGACGTCCCGAGTCGAGCCTGACGCTTCTGACCCTTTCGAATGTTGCGGAAATGTTGACGAGCTATGCCGCCGAGCGCGCGCGCCGTCAGATTTCAGACCTTTTGAACCTGAACCAACGATATGCCTGGCTCGTGGAGAACGGCGCGGAGCAAAAAGTCGCCGTCGAATCCCTGAAGGCAGGGGACAAGATTGCCGCCCACTCGGGGGAGATGATCTGTATCGACGGTCGTGTGCTGGCAGGATCTGCCGCCGTGAATCAGGCGTCGATCACCGGCGAGTCCGCACCCGCCATGAAACAGGAGAAGTCCAGGGTCTACGCGGGCAGCGTCGTCGAGGCAGGCGAGCTTGTCATTCTGGTGGAAAAGACCGGGCAGGACACTTCCCTCGCCCATATCGTGCATCTCGTGGAGGAAGCACAGGCGCAGCGCGCGCCCGTGCAGAATTTCGCCGACCAAATGGCGCAAATGCTCGTACCTGTTTCTCTTCTGGGCGCGCTGGTCGTTTACGGCGCGACACGAGACTGGCAGCGTGTGTTGAATCTGCTTTTTATCGACTTTTCCTGCGGTCTGAAGCTGTCCACCGCCACGGCGATTTCCGCCGCGATTGCCGCCGCCGCGAAAAAAGGCATACTCGTCAAGGGCGGAAATTATATCGAAGCTCTGGCCGAGGCTGATACCGTGGTGCTCGACAAGACAGGCACACTGACCATCGGCGTGCCGCAGATTTCCTATATCCGCACTGTTCCCGACGTCAGCGAGAAGGAGACAGTCCTCCTGGCGGCCTCGGCGGAAATGCATTCCGTCCATCCGCTGGCGGTGGCTATCCAAAAATACGTCCGCGAGCAGGATTGGACCGTGCCGCAGCATAAAAGCTCCACCACGATCGTCGCGCGCGGAATGAAAGCCGTCGTGCCGGACTTTGAAAAATACAAGGGCGGCTCGGTTCTCGTCGGCAGCCGGAAGTTCATGGAGGAATCGAAGGTCAAAAAGCTCGATGACGTGATGATTGAGGAAACCGCGCCGAACCGCATCTATGTGGCGCGGGACAAAAAGCTCCTCGGCGTGATCGGCATCAACGACCCGATCCGTCCGAAGATGAAAAAAACGCTGAACCAAATGCGCCGTTACGGCATCGATGAAATCGTGATGCTGACCGGAGACTCGAAGGAGGTCGCCGCGCAAGTGGCGCAGGATATGGACATCGACGCCTACTATGCCGAGGTCCTGCCTGAGGACAAGGCGAACTATGTGCAAAAACTCAAGGAACGCGGCTGCATTATGATGGTCGGCGACGGCATCAACGACGCCCCCGCGCTGGCTTTCGCCGACGTCGGCGTGAGCCTCGGCGGACAGCAGACCGACATAGCCGCTGAGTCCAGCGCAGTGACGATCCGTTCCGAGGACCCGGAAGGGCTGATGACCGCGCTGACCATCGGACGGCGCACCATGCGCCTGATCCGGCAAAACTTTACAGCGACCATTGCAGTGAATTCCGCCGCGATGCTCCTCGGCGCTCTGGGACGAATCAATCCGCTATGGGCTGCGATCATCCACAACACCGCAACCCTGGCGGTCGTGCTGAACAGCGCACGGATTTTGGGGATAGGAAAGCAAAAAATCTTGCCATCTGTTGGATAAACGTATAAACATATAAAAGTGCAGACAGAGCGCCCGACGTTTGATTACCGTCGGGCGCTGTTGTTTCATCATGCCTTGTTTCAACGTATAGTATTCGTGTTCCTTTTTTAGCATTGTGAGCTTTGACGACAAAACGGCTTTCCATTTGCGTGAACATTTTTTGAAGAGATTTGTTTGTTCGCAAAACTAGAGTTTTTGATTGACAAAATTCACTTTTAGGAATAAACTAAAAACTGACAACGGAATAGTGTGGGGACAGGTGTGAAAACCTAACAGGGAATCCGGAAAAAAGCCGGAGCGGTCCCGCCGCTGTATGGGGAGCGATCGTCAAAATGCCACTGGAGCGCGAGCTTTGGGAAGGTGACGAGGCGCGATGAACCTGAGCCAGAAGACCTGCCTGTCTCACGATCACCGTTAGCGTTCGTATTTCTGCGAACGCTTGCACCTGCGAAAGACGGGGAGGAGATCTGGAGATTCATGGGCGAACGTTTTGGCCTGGCGTTTCCGGCGCTTTATGCCGGAGTTTTCAAGCGGCCTGAAAACGAGCCCCACTGCATCGGCCAGTCGATCTGCCCGCCTTTCGCGGACAGATTTTTTCGTTTCTGAGGGTCTATTTTGTAAAGGAGGGTTCTGATGGAAGAAACAAAGAAAGCTCCCGAGGGCGAGCTCGACCTGCAGGCAATCCTGAAGCAGGCGGAAAGCAAGACGGACTTCCCTGAAGTACCGCTTGACGAGTTCACACCGCCGACGGACGAGGAATGGAAGGTGGCCTGCGAGGCGCTGTTGAAAGGCGCGCCCTTTGATAAGGTCATGTTCACCAAGACTTACGAGGGAATTACCTTCGAGCCGATGTATACCCGCAAGCATACGGAAGATATCCTGCCGAAGAATTCGTTCCCTGGCATGGGCGATTATCTGCGCGGTGCGAATATCAGCGGGTATGTCAAGAAGCCCTGGGGCGTTGCGCAGTCCTGCGATGAAACGCTGCCGAAGGAAAACAACGAGCTTTTAAAGTTCGAAGTTGAGAAAGGCTCCACGGTTTATAATATCCGCCTCGACGCGGCGACGCTCCAGAACGTCGATGCGAAGGATGCGGAAAAAGTCGGCGACGACGGCACCAGCATTACGACGCTCGACGATATGCATGTGACGCTGGACGGCCTGAAGCTCAATGAATATCCGCTTTACATCTACGGCGGTGCGTCGGCTCTGCCGATGGTCGCGATGGTGGCCGGAACGATGAAAGCTTCCGGGCAGAAGACGGCGGATTTGAAGGGATTTATCGGCGCGAACCCGATCGGTCAGCTTGTTCGTAAGGGCAAGGGGATCGCTCCGCTGAAGCAGCTTTATGACGAGATGGCGGAAACGGCGAAGTGGGCGCTGAAGAACGCGCCGGGTCTCCGCACGGTCATGGTGCGCGACGACGTATTCAGCCGCGGCGGCGCCAACGACGTGCAGGACACCGCATACATCATCGCGATCGCGGTCGAGTATCTGCGCGCGTTGATGGAGCGCGGCCTTACGATCAAGGAAGCCGCGAGCCAGATCATGTTCGGCGTTTCGATGGGCGCGAATTTCTTCATGCAGATTGCGAAGCTCCGCGCGGCGCGTCCGATTTGGGCGAACATCATCAAGGCGTTCGGCGGCTCGGAAGAGGACGGCGCAATGCATGTGCACGGGCGTCCGGCGCTGTTCTTCAAGACCGTGTTCGACCCGTATGTCAATATGCTCCGCAACACGACGGAAATTTTCTCCGGCGTCGTCGGCGGTATTGATTCCTATGAAAGCTCGGTTTTCGACGAGCCGATCCGCAAGGGCGACGTGTTCTCGCGTCGTATCGCGCGCAATATGCAGATCATGCTGCAGGACGAGTTCGGCCTCACGCAGCCGATCGACCCGTCCGGCGGTTCCTGGGCTGTCGAGTCGTTGACGAAGCAGATGAAGGAAAAAATCTGGGCGGAATTCCAGGCGATCGAGGCGAAGGGCGGCATCGTCAAGGCTCTTGTCGAAGGCTACCCGCAGGCGGAGATCGAAAAGACGCTGGAAGCGCGCTTCAAGGCGCTTGAGCTTCGCAAAGACCGCATCGTCGGCAGCAACATGTATCCGAACATGACGGAGGAGTTGCTCGATCGCCGTGAAGAGGACCATGCGGCTCTGAAGAAGCAGCGTGTGGCTGACATCGAGGCTTATCTGAAGGATATCGATGACAAGCATAAGGCGGAAACGCTCGACAAGCTGGCGAAGGCCGGCGAGGGCGCCGTGGTCGACGCCGCGATCGAGGCGGCGCAGGCCGGCGCGACGATTGCCGAGATTCGCAAGGCTCTGAACAAGGGCGGCGAGCCGGAGAGCGTCAAGATCATCGAGCCGCATCGCTGGAGCGAGCGCTATGAAGACCTCCGCATGGCGACGGAGAAGTACAAGAAGGAGCACAACGGCGACAACGTCAAGGTGTTCCTTGCGAATATGGGCCCGATTCCGCAGCACAAGGCGCGCGCCGATTTCTCGACGAGCTTCCTGCAGGTCGGCGAGTTCCAGGTGGAGCTCAATAACGGCTTCAAGACGACGGACGAGGCCGCCGAGGCAGCCGCTAAGTCCGGCGCCGACGTTGCGGTCATTTGCTCGACGGACAAGACGTATCCCGAGATCGTTCCGGATCTCGCGCCGAAGCTCAAGAAAGCGCTGCCGAACGCGACGATCTATTTGGCGGGCGCGGCTCCGAAAGACCTCGAGCCGGTATATAAAGAAGCGGGCGTTGACGATTTCATTTCGGTCAAGGCGAACTGCTACCAGATCCTGCGGTTCCTGCAGAAGAAGAAAGGGATGATTGATTGATGGCGTTTCAGAATCCTGATTTCACGAAACTTTCCCTCGACGACGCGCCTGCCCGTGATGAAGCGGCATGGAAAAAGCAACTTGAGGCGGAAGTGGGCAAGAAGTACGATGACATCGTGAACACCACGATGGAGCATGTCAAGGTCCGCTCGTTCTACACGCATGACGAATACGACCACATGCACCATCTCGATTTCGCCAGCGGGATCCCGCCCTGCCTGCGCGGCCCGTACTCGACGATGTACGTGTTCCGTCCGTGGACGGTCCGCCAGTACGCGGGTTTCTCCACCGCTGAGGAGTCCAACGCGTTCTATCGCCGCAACCTGGCCGCCGGCCAGAAAGGTCTTTCCATCGCGTTCGACCTGCCGACCCATCGCGGTTACGACGCCGACAATCCGCGCGTCTTCGGCGACGTCGGCAAGGCTGGCGTTTCCGTTTGCTCGATGCTCGACATGAACATTCTGTTCAGCGGCATCCCGCTTGATCAGATGTCCGTTTCGATGACGATGAACGGCGCGGTGCTGCCGATCCTTTCGTTCTTCATCCAGTCCGGCATTGAGCAGGGCGTGGACAAGGCGATCATGGCCGGCACGATCCAGAACGATATTCTCAAAGAGTTCATGGTGCGCAACACCTACATTTATCCGCCGGATATGTCCATGCGCATCATCGGCGATATTTTCGAATACACCACGAACTACATGCCGAAGTTCAACAGCATCTCGATTTCCGGCTACCACATGCAGGAAGCGGGCGCTCCGGCGGACATCGAGCTCGGCTACACGCTGGCCGACGGTCTCGAGTACATCCGCACGGGTATCAAGGCCGGCCTGAAGGTCGACGCCTTTGCGAAGCGTCTTTCCTTCTTCTGGGCGATCGGCAAGAACTACTTCATGGAAATCGCGAAGATGCGCGCGGCTCGCGTGCTCTGGGCGAAGATCGTCAAGCAGATGGGCGGTACCAACGACAAGTCCATGGCTCTGCGTACGCACAGCCAGACGTCCGGTTGGTCGCTCACCGCGCAGGATCCGTTCAACAACGTCGCCCGCACGGCGATGGAGGCTATGGGCGCAGCTCTTGGCCACACCCAGTCGCTGCACACGAACGCGCTCGACGAGGCCATCGCACTGCCGACGGACTTCTCGGCTCGTATCGCCCGCAACACGCAGCTTTACATCCAGGACGAGACCAGCGTCTGCAAGATCATCGACCCGTGGGGCGGCTCCTACTATGTCGAGGCTCTCACCAACGAGATCATTCGCCGCGCCTGGGCGCATATCCAGGAAGTCGAAGCTTTGGGCGGCATGGCGAAAGCTATCCCGACGGGCCTGCCGAAGATGCGTATCGAGGAGGCCGCCGCGCGCCGTCAGGCTCGTATCGACTCCAACAACGAGGCGATCATCGGCCTGAACAAGTACCGTCTGGACAAGGAAGATCCGCTGGAAATCCTGGCCATCGACAACACCGCCGTGCGCAACGCGCAGGTCGAGCGTCTCGAGAAGCTCCGCCGCGAGCGCAACGAGGACGACGTCCGCGCCGCCCTCGAGCACATCACGAAGGCCGCCGAGGACCGCAAGAACGGCAACCTTCTGGAGTGCGCCGTCGAGGCTGCCCGCGTCCGCTGCTCGCTGGGCGAGATTTCCGACGCTGTCGAGAAAGTTTCCGGCCGCTATCAGGCGGTCATCCATACGATCTCGGGCGTCTATTCCTCCGAGTTTACCGACAAGACCGCGCTTGACAAGGCGCGCGCTCTCGCCGACCAGTTCGAGAACATCACCGGTCGCCGCCCGCGTATCTTCGTCGCGAAGATGGGGCAGGACGGCCACGACCGCGGGCAGAAGGTTATCGCTTCTTCCTTCGCGGATATGGGCTGGACCGTCGACGTCGGGCCGCTGTTCCAGACGCCGGAAGAGACTGCGCAGGACGCGGTGGACAACGACGTCGATATGGTCGGCTTCAGCTCGCTGGCTGCCGGTCACAACACGTTGCTTCCTGAGCTGGTACAGGAGCTCAAGAAGCGCGGCCGCGAGGATATTCTCGTCGCCATCGGCGGCGTCATCCCGGTTCAGGACTACGACCACCTCTACGAGGGCGGCGCGGTTGCGATCTTCGCACCGGGCACCAACATCCCGGAGGCGGGCATCACGCTCCTGAACATCCTCATCAAGCGCGCGAAAGAAGAAGCTGCGGCGGAGGGCTGAGATTATGCCCGAGTATACGACCTCAAAACCGGAGTGGGCGCCCGAGGAAAACGACGATAAATTCGCATGCGGCGTAATGAGCGGTATCGAAGGTATCACCGACACGACGATCGGCAACGTGAACCCTGCCATCAAAAGCGGGGCGCTGAAGCCGAAGCGTCGGAAGGAGCCCACGGTTGACGAATACGTGGAGGGAATCGGGAACGGCGACAGGGTCATGCTCTCGCGGGCGATTACGCTGATTGAGAGCAACAACCCCTCGCATTTTCCCAGAGCCCAGCGCGTTCTCCAAGGATTGCTCCCGAAGACGGGGAAGGCACTCCGAATCGGAATCACCGGCGTACCGGGCGCAGGAAAGAGCACGTTGATTGAGGCGTTCGGGAATATGCTCTGCGACATGGGGCACCACGTCGCGGTGCTCGCGGTCGATCCGACCAGCTCCGTCACGCGGGGCTCGATACTCGGCGACAAGACCCGTATGGGAACCCTGTCGAGAAGGCCGGAGGTATTCATCCGGCCTTCCCCGGCGGGGGGGATGCTCGGCGGCGTCGCGAGAAAGAGCCGCGAGACGATGCTGCTCTGCGAAGCGGCGGGCTATGATGTGATTCTCGTCGAGACGGTGGGCGTCGGCCAGTCCGAGACCACGGTCCGCTCGATGGTGGATTTCTTCATGCTCGTGGTGCTTACCGGCGCGGGCGACGATCTGCAAGGGATCAAGAAGGGCATCATGGAGCTTGCGGACGCCATCGTGGTCAACAAGGCGGACGGCGACAACTACGTCAAAGCCAAAGTGACCCGCGGCGAGTACGAGCGCATGATCGAGTTCATACGCCCGGCCACCGAAGGCTGGCAGACCCATGCCTACCTTGCTTCTGCGCTGAAAAAGACGGGGCTCAAGGAACTGTGGGACATCATCCGCGCCTTCAGCAAGGTCACGCATGATTCCGGCGTGTTCCAGCGCCGTCGTGAGGAGCAGCTCCTCGATTGGGTGCACAGCATGGTGGACGAGCATCTGCACAATCTCTTCTTCGACGATCCTGTGATCCAGGGGCGTATGCCGGAGATCAGGGAGGCAGTCCTGAAGGGCGTCGTTTCGCCGACGCAGGCCGTAGCCGAGCTTATCAATATGTTTGATATCGAGCGGGCGGCAAAGCGTCACGTCGATTTGTTCCACCCGGAGACAAATAAGTAAAATAGAAAAGCGTCGTCCCGTAAAAGGCGGCGCTTTTCTTGGCGTAAAATAAAAGAGTGGAGGGGGCTTTCATGTACACAAAAAAAATATACTTTGCGGGCGGGAGCTTCCATGAGCTGCAGGAAGTTTTTTCGCGGGTGCAGGGCGTCGTGACCACGACCGCGGGATATATCAATTCCGAAGTCGAGGCGCCGCAGTACGAGGACGTGATCCGCGGCAAAACCGGTGCGGCGATGGGAGTGGAGATCTCCTTCAATCCGAAAAAGATCGATCTCTCGATGCTGATGGACATCCTTTTCACGGTCATCAACCCTTATGTCAAGGACAGGCAGGGAAAATGTGAAGGGCCGATGTATCGGAGCGGCGTCTACTACGATTCGGCGGAGGACGCGCCGATTGTGGATTACCATATGAACTTCATTCGCAATCGCAAAAAAGTCCCTGCCGCAACAAACGCGGCGCTGACCGTCAACGACCCGAACCACGATCCTAACGGTCCAAGACAGTGCTACGCGGAGGCCATGCGCCTGAAAAGCTTCCACCCGGCGGACGAGGAGCACCAAAACTACCTGAGACGTCACCCGGAGCTTTCCACCCATATCGACTTCGCTTTACTGAAGGACTTGGGGATCATCAAATAGTGCGGAACAAACAAAAATCCCTTCGCTTTGGTCAACCAATGACCGAGCGAAGGGATTTCTTTCTTTTTATTTCCCGCAGTGCGGGCAGCTTGTACAGCTCGTGCAGCTGGATTCCGTGCCGCAGCAGTCGTGTTTGTCGTCGGCGAAATTGCGGTAGATGTGGCGTCCGGCGGCGATAAGCGCGACGCCGAGAACGGCGCCCAAAATGTAAGTTGCCATGATTATTTCACCTCAAAATCCCATCAGCCTGCCGCCCTGATAGACGAGCAGGGATACAACCCACGCGATGGCGAACATGTACGCGGCGGAGAAGCCCATCCACTTCCATGAGCCGGTTTCCTTCTTGATGGTACCGAGGGCAGTGACGCAGGGAGTGTAGAGCTGGGAGAAAACCATGAACGCTACGGCGGACATCGTGGTGAACGCGTTCGCCATGCCGCTCTGCATCAGCGTCGCAGCCGTTTCTACGGCGTCTTCCGCCTCGGCGGAGATTTCGCCGACGCCGTACAGGATGCCCATCGTCGAGACCACCGACTCCTTGGCGAGAATGCCGGTGATGACGGCGGCGCCCGCTTCCCAGGTGTCGAAGCCGTGGAAGATAAAGAGTTTCGACATGCCCGTTCCGAGGGCGGCGAGGAAGCTCTCGTTCATTTCTTCCGTCATGCCGCTGAAGTTAAAGTTGCTGAGGAACCAGATCAGGACGGACATTGCGAAGATGATTGTTCCGGCTTTGATCAGATAGCCTTTGCCCTTATCCCAGGTTTCAAGCAGGACGGTTTTCGCGTCCGGCAGACGGTAAGGGGGGAGTTCCAGCAGGAAGGTGGAGCCTTGCTCCTGGAAGACCGTGCCGCCCAGGAGCTTCGCGGCGACAATCGCCATGACGACGCCGAGAATATACATGGTAAAGACGACGTTCGCGGCGTTGTCCGGGAAGAACATCGCGGCGAAGAGCGCCATGATCGGCAGCTTTGCGCCGCAGGTCAAGAATGGCGTCACGAGAATCGAGGTCATGCGGTCTTTCTCCGAGTCCAGCGCCCGGGCGCCCATGATGGCGGGAACGGCGCAGCCGAATCCCATCATCAGCGGCATGATTCCCTTGCCGGTCAGACCGACGCGGCGCATGATCGGGTCGGTGATGAAGGCGACCCGCGCCATGTAGCCGGTGCCGTCCAGAAAGCTCAGGCAGAAGAACAGTACGAAGATCAGCGGCACGAAGGTCAGCACGCCGCCGACGCCGCCGATGACGCCGTCCACGATCAGCGACTGCATCCAGTCGGCGACTTCCCAGGATTCCAAAGTTTCGGTCACGGCGTCGGTCAGAGGCCCGCCGATGAAGTCGTCCAGCGCGTCGGCCATCGGTTGCCCGATCCATTCAAAGGTAATCTGGAATACCGCGTACAGCATAACGAGGAACAGCGGCAGCGCCGTCCAGCCGTTCGCCAGGACAGCGTCGATCTTTTCCGTGAGGTCGGGACTGGCGCCCGCGACAGAAACGCATTCCGCCACCACGCTGTCAATGAATGCGTACCGCTCTTCGATGATTTTTTCTTCAAGCGCGGCTTCGGAAAGGCCGCTTCTGCGGAGCTCCTCAACGCGGGCGATATGCGCGAGTACTTTTTCACTGGGGTGATATTTATCCATTACAGTGGAGGTGAAAACATCGAGCAAGGTGCGGATACTGTCATGGTTTCGCGCTGTCGTTTCAACCACGGGCATACCGAGCGCCGCGCCAAGCGTTTCCGTATCCACACGGATGCCGTGACGCTTCGCCTCATCCTGCATGTTGAGGTCCAGCAACAACGGGACGCCCTGCTCCAAGAGCTGGATTGTCAGATAGAGATTGCGCTCGAGGTTGGACGAGTCGAGCACGTCCACCACGAGGTCGGGCTTTTCGTTCAGCAGGTAGTCGATCACGATCTTTTCTTCCGGCGAGCGCGCATTTACGCTGTAAGTGCCGGGCAGGTCGACGACGGAAATGTGCCGGCCCTGGTGGGAGAGATAGCCGATCTTTTTGTCGACGGTCACGCCGGGCCAGTTTCCGATTTTTTGCCGCGCGCCGGTCAGTTCGTTGAAGATGGTGGATTTTCCCGTATTCGGATTGCCCGTCAGGGCAACTGCTAATGAAGACATGGTATGTTCCCTTCTTTTTGAATTTTGCCAACGACAATATAATATGAAGAAACAAGTAAGAATTCCTTACACGTTTACCTCAAAATTATGCCAGCGCTTTGACTTCGATCGAAGCCGCATCGTCTCGGCGAAGCGCCAGATGGTAAGAGCGCACCCGCAGCGCCATAGGGTCGCCGAGCGGCGCGGAGCGAAGCACCGTGACTGTCGTTCCGGGGACGAGCCCCATTGTCATCAGTCGATTTTTCAGGGGCGAGTCCGCGACGGAGCGAACGGTAAATCGCTGCCCGGACTTTCCTTCCCGTAATGTCATTTTGCCTGCCTCCTATTTGGAATTTATAATCAATATGATTTTCTTTATCAAAATATAAACCCAGTGGGGCGATTTGTCAAGATGAAGATGAGTATATTTTTCGAATAAAGAACTGCGGCACGGGAAATATCGTTTGCGGCAGGATTTTATAGTGACGACGGCGAATCATTATCCGATTATATTGTTGACATTGGAGGGTAAAGGAAGCACTGAATAAGTCCCGCCGCGCCCCTGACGGGTCTTTTTCCGTCATGCTGCGTCAAAGTGCTCTCGACGTAGCTCTGCTACGACTTCGAGCACTTTTCCTTGCCTGACGAAAAAATCCCTCGACAGGGCCACGACTTGACTTAATCAGTGCTTCCTTAAAGAAATAGAGATAAAAAATGATGCAAGCAGCGATCTGTTTTCCATATTAAGAAGATGTAACCAAAATGGAGGCGAACTGTATGAAAAAACTTAGCATTATCTTACCTGTTCGGAACGGGATTTCGTATACACGTCAATGTATTGAGATACTGCGCGGATATGCGCTTCCGTCCTGTGAATATATCGTTATCGACAATGAATCGGCGGATGGGACGAGAAAATGGCTGACGGCGCAATCGAATATCAAGGTGGTACAAGGCAGCGCTTCTTGGAGTCTGGCGCGAGCTTTTAATGAAGGGCGAAAAAAAGCGCGAGGCGAATTACTCCTTTTTTTGCATAATGATACAGTGTGTAGCCGCGACGCTATCCCGGCTTTGATAAAGGTTGTAGAAATGGAGGGCGTGGCTGCGGCAGGGCCCTTGACAAATCGTTGTATGCATTACAAACAGTTTGTGGAGCCAGATGCGTATCAATCACCGGATGAGATGCAGGCCTTTGCTTCTAAGCTTTCTCATGGAGGGGAGAAGATTTCCGTAAATGTATGCCTGTTTTTGGAGAGCTTTTGCATGATGGTGCGGGCAAGAGCGTTTGATGAAGTGGGCGGTTTTGATGAACGGTTCAACGGCGTCGGATATGAAGACGTGGATTTTTCTTTTCGCCTTTTACAGGCGGGATACTGGCTTTGCATAGCTTCTGTTTACGTCCATCATGGGGAGGGGAGTTTTGAGATCAACCGCCTTTCCAGGGAGAAAACGTATAGAGAGACCAATCAGGCCTTCCAAGCCAAATGGGGAATTGATTTATCTTATTCCGCAGGTATTCGTTATGATTTACTGAAATATATGGATATCAGCCGTCCGGATATTTCCGTGCTGGAGATTGGGTGTGCGCTTGGCGGCAACCTGATGTGTATAAAGTGGAATAATCCAAGTGCTTCGCTTTTCGGCTTTGAGCTGAATCCGTCTTCCGTTGCGATTGCGAAGAATTTTGGAAACGTTAAGGTCGCTAATGCGGAAAATATGGATTATGAGGAGTTTCGGGGGAAGTTCGATTACGTTATGGCCGGGGATTTGATTGAACATCTGAGAGATCCGTGGTCGTTTGTCAAGAAAATGAAAGAAGTCCTTAAGCCGGGAGGAAAATTTCTTGCCAGTATTCCGAATGTAGCGCATATATCGAACGTTTATGGTTTGTTGCACGGTTTTTGGAATTACACGGACGAGGGGTTGTTGGACCGGACGCACCTTCGGTTTTTTACAAGAAATACGATTTTTGAAATGTTTCAGGATGCAGGCTTCCGGATTGAGGAATGCAGCTATAATACTGTAGCGCTGCCCGAGTCTATGCATAGTCTTTTGGATACGCTGACTAAGATTCCGGAGTTTCCTGTGTCCAGGGATAATTTGGAGGCATTCCAGATTTTTGTGAAAGCCGGTTTGAAAGAATAACTATTTCGTAAATAACAGTCGCAATTTAATGGGGGGAGGGAGCGTATGGAGCTTCTGGACGGCGTTGGGAAGCTTTCGGGGGTCGGGCCGAAGCGGGCGGAGACGCTTTCACGGCTTGGGATTGTTACGCTCTTTGACCTTCTCACTTACTATCCGCGCGCTTATATCGACCAGACGACAGCGACGCCGTTTTCCAAGCTCTCGGCGGGCACGGAGGCGACGGTTTGGGGCGTCGTCGTCAGCGTGCAGGAGCGTCGGTCGGGGCGGGGCGGGAAGCTCAGCATACTGACCGCGTATCTTAGCGATGGGACCGGATATCTCGCGATGACCTGGTTTAATCAACCTTTTTTGAAAAAAAAGCTCGACGAAGGGCGCCGTATTTTTGCAACGGGCAGGGTGGATTACGCTTACGGCGGGCATGGCGGTCTCGCGATGACGCAGATGTCGGCTTTTGAGATCCTGGAAGAAAACGTCGACGCGCCGCGCGGCGGCATGCTTCCCGTTTACGCGGCGAAAGCGAACCTGAATCAGAATTTTTTTCGCAAACTCATGACGGAGGCGTTCGCGAAAAAGCCGGAGCTGCCGGAGGTGATTCCCGAAAGCGTTCGTAATCGTTACAGCTTGATTGGGCGCGACCGAGCAGTGACCGCGATGCATTTTCCGAAATCCCCGGAGGAGCTTTCGGCGGCGAGGACGCGGCTCGCGTTTGAGGAACTCTATTTGATCCAGTGCGGCTTGTTGCTTTTGAAAAAGAAAACGCGGGAAAAGGAACAGGGCGTCCGTCATTTGATGAGCGGCGCCCTTGTGAAGAAGGTCGAATCGTCGCTTCCGTTCCGACTGACAAAGGGGCAGGAGAAAGCATGGCGGGAGATCGCCGCAGATATGGAGAAGCCGACGCCGATGCGCCGTCTCGTGCAGGGCGACGTCGGCTCCGGCAAGACGGCGGTGGCTCTTCTTGCTTTGGTCAAGACGGTGGAAAACGGCTATCAGGGTGCGCTGATGGCGCCGACAGAGATTCTCGCCCGCCAACATTTCGAGACGTTTTCGCGGCTTTTGAAAGCGTCTGAGGTGCGGATCGGGCTGTTGTCCGGCAAGCTGACCGCGAAGCAGCATAAAGAAATGATAGCCTCGATTGCGGCGCATGAAATCGATATTGTCGTAGGCACCCATGCGCTGATTCAGGACGACGTCCGTTACGACGAGCTCGGCCTGGTGGTGACAGACGAGCAGCATCGCTTCGGTATCGCCCAGCGCGCTGAGCTGAAAAAGCGGGGCGCGAAAACGCCGGACGTACTGGTCATGACGGCGACGCCGATTCCCAGGACGATGACGCTGACGGTGTACGGAGACCTCGACGTTTCGCGTATCGAGGAACTGCCGCCGGGCCGCCGTCCCGTCCGAACCTTTGTCCGCACCGAGGAACGGCGCGGGCTGATTTACGCTTTCGTGAGAAAGGAGATCGAGGCGGGGCGGCAGGCTTATGTCGTTTGTCCGTTGATCGAAGAAAGCGAGGAAATGGAGCTTCCATCGGCGGAGGCGATTTATCAGGAGCTTTCCGGCGGCGTTTTCCGGGGGATACGGTGCGGGCTGGTGCACGGAAAGCTGAAGCCGAAAGAAAAGGACGAGGTCATGCGCTCGTTTTATGAGGGGGAAACGAAGCTGCTTGTGGCGACGACGGTCATCGAGGTCGGCGTGGACGTGCCAAACGCGACGGTGATCGTCGTGGAGCACGCCGAGCGGTTCGGCCTCGCGCAGCTTCATCAGCTTCGCGGACGTATCGGCCGCGGACGATTCCAGTCGTACTGCATTTTGATCGGCGGCGGCAAGGAAGGCGCGGCGAATGAGCGGCTGCGTGCGATGGAGCGCACGGCCAGCGGCTTCGATCTCGCGGAGGAGGATTTGCGGCTGCGGGGGCCGGGCCAGTTTTTCGGCTCGATGCAGCATGGCCTCGGCGACCTGAAGGTGGCGAACGTGCTTCGCGATACGGATATATTGCTTCGTGCGCGGCGCGCGGCGATGGAGACGATGGAGGAGACGCGGGATATGCGGTATGTGCTCGACGTCCTGCGGCTGAATTACAGCGACAGGTTTGGGAAAATATTGGACGCGTAATAGCGTAAGGATGGGCGGGGCAAAATGATTCGGCATAATGAATCATTTTGCCCCGCCGTTTTTCAGAATCGGCCGTTATGCTTTGCGTAGTTTAGATTTGGAGGAATGAATTTGCGCGTCAAATCGGAGGGGACGGTGAAGGCCGCCGCGCTCCTTCTGCTGATTTTTTTGTTCGCCGGCGTCTGGATATTGTTTCCCGACGTCTGCGCCCGGCTCTGGCATGTGATGACCTGCGGCAGCATGCAGGAGACCATCGATTATATCCAGTCTTTCGGCGTCTGGGCGATGCTGTTCAGCTTTTGCCTCGACGTGCTCGTCAATGCGCTCGGGTTCTTGCCGTCCATTTTCATCTCGACGGCGAACGGCGTACTGTTCGGCGTAGTGCCGGGCGTGATTGTTTCCTGGCTTGCGGAGACGACGGGCGTCATCCTGAGCTTCCTTTTGATGCGGACGATCCTGCGCGACTCGGCGGAAAGGCTGATACAAAAAAGCCCGTATCTGACGCGGCTCGACGAGTTCAGCGGCAAAAAGGGCTTCCAGATGATGATGATCGCGCGGACGCTTCCCTATTTCCCGTCGGGCATATTGACGGCGTTGGGCGCGGTCAGCCGGATCAGCGTGAAGGATTACATGCTTTCCAATTTAATAGGAAAGTTTCCGTCGACGGCGCTGGAGGTCGTCATCGGTCACGACGCGGTGCTTTTCCATGAGCACATGAACCGGCTGGCCTGTGTGGTCATACTGGCGACGCTCGTCTATGTTGCAATCTGGTATTTTCATCGTCGGAAAGACGCAAAAAAGGACGAAAATCTTATTCCTTGATTTTTATAGACAAAATGTGATAAAGTAGATACGTTATTTTAAGAAAGCGATTGCTTTCATGGGAAAAAAGTTGGGGGCGTTGAAATGGTAAGGGTTTTGGTGAACGGCGCTTGCGGGCGTATGGGTCAGTCGGTGGTCAAAGCGGTGCTGGCCGATGAGGAACTTTCGCTGGTGGCGGCGGTAGACGTCCACGCGGAGAAAGACGCGGGAACGATGGTGGGGCAGGCTCCCTGCGGCGTACCGGTGACGACGCATCTGGCGGACGCTATAGACGCGACGCGTCCCGACGTCATGGTGGATTTCACGCGCCCAGATGTGGCGCTGCAAAACGCGATCACGGCCATCGAAAGCGGCGTGTCGCCGGTAATCGGCACGACGGGGCTGTCTGACGACGCGAAAAAGCAGCTTTCAGCGCTCGCGGAGAAAAACGGGACGCCGTGCTTCATCGCCCCGAATTTCGCCATCGGTGCTGTCCTGATGATGGTGATGGCGAAGCAGGCCGCGAAATATATGCCGAACGTCGAGATCATCGAGCTTCACCACGACAACAAGCTCGACGCTCCTTCAGGTACGGCGCTCCAGACGGCGGAGCTGATCCGAGAGGTGCGCGGCGATATGCGGCAGGGGCATCCCGACGAGAAGGAGACGGTTCCCGGCGCGCGCGGCGCCGTGGTCGGCGGCCTTCATATCCACAGCGTGCGGCTTCCCGGTTATGTCGCCCATCAGGAAATCATCTTCGGCGGACTTGGGCAGACGCTTTCGATTCGCCACGATTCCATGGACCGCGAGTCCTTCATGCCGGGCGTCATACTCGCCTGCAAGAAAGTCCGCGGGCTTTCCGGTCTCGTAGTCGGCCTTGAAAAGATTTTGTAATGATTTTGCAATAATAATGGAAGGGAAGTAACGACAATGAAAAAGTACAATACGGCGATTCTCGGCGCGACGGGCGCGGTAGGGCAGGAATTTCTGAAGCTCATCGAGGAGCGCGATTTTCCCTTCGACAATTTAAAACTTCTGGCGTCGAAACGCTCGGCCGGCACGAAGCTGACGGTCAAGGGCAGGGAATATGTCGTCGAAGAGGCGACGGCGGATTCTTTCAAGGACGTGAAGATCGCTCTGTTCGCCGGCGGTTCCATCAGCAAGACCTTTGCGGAGCCTGCGGTCAAGGCGGGCGCGGTGGTCATCGACAATTCCTCGACGTTCCGCATGGATCCGGAGGTACCGCTGGTGGTGCCGGAGGTAAATCCAGAGGCGATCGCGCAGCATAAAGGCATTATCGCGAACCCGAACTGCTCGACGATCATCATGGTCATGGCATTGAAGCCGCTCCATGACGTGCAGAAGATCAAGCGCGTTGTCGTCTCGACGTATCAGGCGGTTTCCGGCGGCGGCAAGGAAGCGATGGCCGAGCTGGAGCAGCAGGTGGACGACATCGTGAACGGCCATCCGGTCAAGGCGGAAATCCTGCCCGGCGCGAGCCTTGCTAAGCATTATCAGATTGCGTTCAACCTGATCCCGCAGATTGACGTCTTCAAGGATAATCTCTATACAAAGGAAGAAATGAAGATGATCGACGAGACGCGGAAAATCATGTCCGCGCCTGATATGCGGATCACGGCGACCACAGTGCGCGTGCCGGTCTACCGCAGCCACGCGGAGTCGGTCAACGTCGAGTTTGAGAGCGAAATTACGGAGGAAGCCGCGAAAAAAGCGTTCGCCGCGTTTCCCGGTCTCGTTGTGAATGACAATCCCGACGAGATGGAATATCCGATGCCGCTTTTCACGTCCGGCAAGGACGACGTGGAGGTAGGACGAATCCGCAAAGACTATTCGGTGGATCACGGCCTGAATTTCTGGCTGTGCGGCGACCAGATCCGCAAAGGCGCGGCCCTGAACGCACTGCAGATCGCGGAGTACATGATAAAGCACGATATGCTTTAATGGATGGCAGGAGGGAACGATATGGATTGGGTCAGCGACGAGACTATGTTGTTTCGGCCAGCGGCGGAAGAGAACGCGGCGGAGAAGACGATCCGAAAAGCCTGCGAGGCGATGGAGGAAAAGGGCTACAATCCCATCAACCAGCTTGTCGGCTATTTGCTCTCGGGCGATCCCGCCTATATCACGAGCCACAACGACGCGCGCAGCTTGATACGGAAGATTGAGCGGGACGAACTTCTGGAGGAATTCGTGCGTTCGTATCTTGCGAACATGAAAAAAGAAGCGGAGAAATGACGGGGCAGCGGATTCTGGGGCTGGACGTCGGCGACCGGACGGTGGGCGTCGCGGTCAGCGACCTGCTGGGCATGACCGCGCAGGGCGTCGAGACGATCCGGCGGGAGGAGCTTTCGGCAGACCTTTCGCGGCTTGACGAACTCATGCGCGAGTACGACGCCGTGAAGCTTGTCGTCGGTCTGCCGCGCAATATGAACGGTACTGAGGGCGAGCGCTGCGAATTCGTGCGCGCTTTTGCCGGGGAAATCCAAAAAGTTCGTCCGGACGCGGTAATCGTATTCTGGGACGAGCGGCTTTCTACGGTAGCGGCGTCGCGCTCGCTGATTGCGGCGGACGTGAGCCGCAAGAAGCGTAAAAAGGTTATCGACAAAATGGCTGCGGTCTTTATTCTGCAAGGGTATCTGGACAGTCTCGCAAAATGATAATGCCGGCAATTTTCGTCTTGCTGCGTAAAAGGACGCAAGACGAAAATTGCCGGTATTTTGCAGAAATATCGTCTTTCTTTGCGTAAAACGCGAAAAAAGGCTTGCGGCGGCGAATTTGTCTGCTATAATAAAACTGATGTAATATGCACAGTTCCCAAGCATAAATGGGCAAGGAGGAAGCTTGAACATGGGCTTTATGAAGAAAGTATGCGGAAAGCTGGGCCTGACGGACGAGTCGGAGAACGACGAGCTTTTGGAAGAGGAACTCGAAGAGGAGGAGACGTCCCAGGCTGCGAGCGGGACGAAGGACGAGCAGCAGAAGAAGCCGCTCCCGTCGTCTTCGCCGCTTCCGTCGAACGTGGTCGATTTGCAGGCCGCGGTGAATGGAGGCCTGCGCTCAAAGATGAAGGTAGTCGTGATCGAGCCGAAGTCCTTCGACGACGTGCAGCAGGTAGCGAATTACCTGAAGGAGAAGAAGCCTGTTCTGATCAATTTCGAGCGTACGGACGCGGAGGAAGCGCACCGGATCATTGATTTCATCAGCGGCGCGACTTACGCGATCGCCGGGGATATCAAGAAGGTCGGGCACAACGTGTTTCTTTGCGCGCCGAGCAACGTCAGCGTGTCGTACACCCAGGAGCGCGGTTCGCTGTCGACGGATATTTCGTGGCTGAAAAAGTAGGAGGCGCGAAATGTCGGGTAAGATAGGTTTCATTGGCGGCGGCATGATGGCTTCTGCCATCGTGGCGGGCCTGACGGAGCGCATGCACTGCGATCCGGACCATATATTTGTTTCCGATTTGAGTGAAGATCGGTGCGCGTTTTTGCGCGATACATATCATGTGAACGCTTCTGTGGGCGCGGAGGACTTTCTTTCCAAGGTCGACACCCTGGTGCTTGCGGTGAAGCCGCAGGCGGCGCAGGCGGCGATGGCGCAGAACGCGCCGAAGACGCCGGAAAAAACGGTGGTCATGTCGATCGTTGCCGGGCTGACGCTCGCCTCGTTGGAGGCCTGTTTCAAGAAGCAGCCGATTGTGCGCGTCATGCCGAATACGCCGCTTTCAGTAGGCGTGGGGATGTCGGCTTACGCTTTGAACGCTAAGGCGGAAAAGGCGGACGTGAGCTTCGTGGAGCAGATCTTGTCCGCCTGCGGGCGCGCGGTCCGGGTGCAGGAGTCGATGATGAACGCTGTGACGGGACTTTCGGGCAGCGGGCCGGCTTACGGATTTTTGATGATCGACGCGCTTTCGGACGGCGGCGTGATGGCGGGACTGCCCCGGCAGACGGCGACGCTTCTGGCGGCGCAGACGCTTCTTGGTGCGGCGCAGATGGTGCTGGAGACGGGCAAGCATCCTGACGTCCTGCGCGATCAGGTGACGTCGCCCGCGGGAACGACGATCGCGGGGGTGCGCGTGCTGGAGCGTCAGGGCGTGCGCGGAGCGTTGATCGACGCGGTGCTGGCGGCGACGGAGCGCTCGGAGGAGTTGGGCAGGACAAAATGACGACGGCGCGGGAAAAGATTGTAAGATTTTATCGCGGGACGGAAGGGGAGGCTGCGGCCGCCCGTCTTGTCGATCTCGCGGAGCAGGCGGCGCGGACGCAGAAATTCCGCTGTTCCGGTTTTCTCGATCCCTATGGAATGGAGATTGCGGAGACGGTGGCGGCGAATTTCGACGACATCTCGGTTTCGTTCGACGGCGGATATCCCGGCGCCGAGCGTCAGAGGGCGGTTTTCGCTCACCGGGAGTTCGGCGGCTCGCCGTCTTTTGATATTTCCGTGGTGCGCGCGGCGTGGAACGCGGAGTTCGCGCACCTGACCCACCGCGACGTATTGGGTGCTCTTATGGGGCTCGGCGTGGAGCGCGACGCAATAGGGGATATCCTTGTGACGGCGGGCGCGGCGCGCGTGCTGACAGACAAGAAGATGGCGGATTTCCTGCTGACGGAATGGAAGGAAATTGGAGCGGCGGCGGTGCGCGTGGACCTTGACAGCCTGGAGGCTATCGCCCCGCGCGAGGAGCGCGTGAAGGAGATCAACGCGACGGTGGCGTCCCTGAGGGCGGACTCGGTGGCGGCGGCGGGGTTCGGTATTTCCCGGAGCCGCGCGGCCTCAGACATCGAGGCGGAAAAGCTGAAACTGAACTGGCAATCGGTGAAGAACGCGGCGCAGGCGGTCAAAGAGGGAGACGTGCTTTCGATGCGCGGCCGCGGCCGTGTGGAGGTCGCCGAGGTACGCGGCAGGACGAAAAAGGGACGCATCGGGATTTCGCTGAAGCGATATATTTGATATAAAGAACAGGAGGCGAGGCGCATGTTGACGCCCGCGGATATACACAACAAGGAGTTCAGCCGCGGCTTTCGCGGTTACAGTGAGGAAGAGGTCGACGATTTCCTCGACGAAATCGTCAGCGATCTGGAGGAGCTTTTGAAGCAGAACGCACGGCTTGAGGACGAGCTGGCGCTGGAGCGGAAAAAGGTCTCACAGTATCAGGAAATGGAAAAGGATCTGCACGAGACGATGGAGGTCGCCAAACAGACGGCCGAGGAGGCCGTCCAGAGCGCAAAGCTTCGCGTGGAAGAAATGGAGCGCGCGGCGAAGGAGGACTGCGACAGGCTGCGCAATCAAACGGAGATGGCAATCCAGCGCCGTATGGAGGACGCGACGGCAAAAGTACGCGTGCAGCAGGAACTGTATGAAGCGGGAGTCGCAAGGGAACGACAGTTCATTGTGCGCCTGCGTTCGCTGCTTCGCTCGGAACTTGCAATCCTGGGCGCCGACGGCCTGACGGAAATCCTCGGCTCGGTGGACGAGACGGCGGAAAAGTCTGCCGCGCAGAAACAAAGCGAAGCGGCAGAAAAACCGGAAGCGGCGCCCGTAAACGATTCACGGAATCGGTATGAGGCTGCGCCGGTGGAGACGGACGCCCGCGTACTTGCACAGCAGCGTGAAATGGAACGGCTGAACAGGGAATGAGCGGGATTTTGGAATTGCCGACGCTTATGATCTGCGCTCTTCTCGTTGCTGCGGATCAGGCGGCGAAGCTGTTTATTGCTTCCTCGATGCGGCTTGGCGAATCGATCCCCGTCGTGGCGGGGATTTTTCATATCACCTACATTGAAAATCCCGGCGCTGCCTTCGGGATATTCGCAAACCAGCGATGGGTGTTCATCGTGGCGGGGGTGGCCGTGATTGCGGCGGCCTGCGCTATATATCGGCGTCTCGAGCGGGAAAGCGCTATGGTGCGATGGGGCGCCGCGCTGCTTTTGGGCGGGGCTGTCGGCAACTTGATCGATCGCGTGCGATTGGGGCGCGTTATTGATTTTCTGGATTTTCGGGTTTGGCCGGTGTTCAATATCGCCGATATCGGAATCTGCGCGGGCGTAGCATGCCTCATATACGCGCTGACGCGCGAAAAGGAGAAGGAATGAAAGAGTTTACGGCGGAGCAGGACGGGGAGCGGTTGGACGTTTTCCTCGCGCGCATGGATGCGACGCTTTCACGCTCGTATATTCAGCGCTTAATCACAGAGGGGCGCGCCGAGGCGGGCGGTAAGGCGGTCAAGGCCAGCTATCGGCTGACGGCGGGCGAGACGGTGACGGTGGACGTGCCGGAGCCGGAGAACGTGAACGTCGAGCCGGAGGACATCCCCATCGATATCCTGTATGAAGATCAGGACGTCGTCGTTGTAAACAAGGCGCGGGGCATGGTAGTACACCCGGCGGCGGGCGTTTTTCACGGAACGTTGGTCAACGCGCTGCTGGCGCACTGCGACGACCTCTCGGGCATAAACGGCGCACTTCGGCCCGGCGTCGTCCATCGGCTGGACAAGGAGACGTCGGGGGTGATGGTCGCGGCGAAAAACGACGCGGCACACCGCTCGCTGGCGGAACAGATACGGACGAAGACGGCGCGTCGCGTCTACTGGGCGATACTGACGGGCAATATCCGTGAGGACGAGGGCGTAATCCACGGCGCCATCGGGCGGAATCCCAAGGACAGGCAAAAGATGGCCGTGGTGCGAGAGAACGGCAAGGACGCGACGACGAATTTTCGCGTATTGGAGCGATTCGGCGACTATACGCTTGTAGAGTGCCGCCTGCTGACAGGGCGCACCCATCAGATTCGCGTCCATATGGCCTATATCGGCCATCCGGTGGCGGGCGACAAAAAATACGGGACGAAAAAATGCCCGTTCGCTATCGAAGGGCAGGCGCTTCATTCCAAGACGCTGACCTTCGTCCACCCGCGAACGGGGGAGCCAATGGAATTCACCGCGCCGCTGCCCGACGACATGGAGGAGATTCTTCGGCAGCTTCGGGGAAAAAGATACGGGGAGTGACGGACATGAAAAAACGAATCGAGAAAACGGTGCTGATGGACGCGGACGGCGTTCGCCGCGTGCTGACGCGCATCGCACACGAGATCGTGGAGCGGAACAAGGGCGTGGAAAACGTCGTGCTGGTCGGCATCCGGACGCGGGGCGTGCCGCTGGCGGAGCGCATCGCGGGTGAGATCGAAAAGATCGAGTCGGTGCGTCCGCCGGTGGGGGTGCTGGACATCACGCTGTACCGCGACGACCTTTCGACGATGGATTACCAGCCCGTGGTGCGGCCTACGGAAATGCCGGTGGACATCAACGGCAAGACGATCGTGTTGGTGGACGACGTACTGTTCACGGGACGCACGATCCGTTCGGCGTTGGACGCGCTGATCGACATGGGCCGCCCGCACAGCATCCAGCTCGCCGTATTGGTGGACAGGGGCCATCGGGAGCTTCCTATCCGCGCGGACTACGTTGGGAAAAACGTGCCGACGGCGGCGAGGGAAATCGTCAGCGTCCAGCTGGCGGATCTTGACGGCGAGGAAAAGGTCGTACTCGGTGAGCTTGCCGAAGAATAACGAATAAGAAAAACGGCGCCTTAAGGAAGCACTGAATAAGTCCCGCCGCGCCCCTGACGGGTCTTTTTCCGTCATGCTGCGTCAAAGTGCTCTCGACGTAGCTCTGCTACGACTTCGAGCACTTTTCCTTGCCTGACGAAAAAATCCCTCGACAGGGCCACGACTTGACTTAATCAGTGCTTCCTTAAAGTCATGGCTTCGAGGCGCCGTTTTCCTGTTCCAGGATTTTTTTCAGCCGCTCTTCATCCGGCGTGACGGAGAGCGTTTTTTGGTGGGTGAAGATTACGAAGCCCGGCTTCGCGCCCGATGGTTTTTTCACGAAGCGGCAGGGCGTGCAGTCTACGGGGACGTTGGAGGAGCCGGAGGCCTGGCTGAAATGCGCGGCCAGAGAGGCGGCCAGGAGAAGCGCGTCCTCGCTCGGTTCCTTGCCGTCCGTTCGGAGAATGACATGGGAGCCGGGAATGTCCTTCGTGTGCAGCCAGAGATCGTCGCGAGAGGCGACGCGGAAGGTCAGTCTGTCGTTTTGGCTGTTGTTCTTGCCGACGAGGATTTCGGTCCCGTCCTCGGCATGGAATCGGAATGGCTCGGAGAGTTTCTCCCCGGGCTTTTTCTTTTGCCTTTCCCGCAGGAGCCCGGCGGAAATCAGCTCCGCGCGGACGTCGGCCAGCTCCGCGAGTCCTTCACAGGAGGCGAGGGACAGCTCGATGCTTTCAAGGTAACGGATGTTCCCCTCGCAGACTGCGATCTGCTCCGCCACGAGATTTTCGGCGCGGCGCAGCTTGCCATATTTCTTGTAGTAATCCTGAATGTTTTGGCGCACCGTCAGCCGCCGATCGAGAGCGATCACCAGGATTTCGCCGTTTTCCCCATAGACGTCGGGCAGCGAAACTTCGTCGTCCCGGTGATCGGCGAGCTGGTGCTGATAGGTGGTCAGCGTGTCGGCTTTTCGTCGGAATTCGTCGGCGTTCTTCGCTTCGTCGGCCTCCTCGCGCAGCTTCAGCAGCTTGTTTTGCGCGCGGCGCAATTCGCTCTTCACGAGCTTTTGGAAGCGTTCCTTGTCCGGCGGCGCGTAACTGCCGATCAGCTCGTCGGCGCGGGCGAGCATTGCGCTCATCGAGGGGAACCGCTCTTCCCGCGCGTCCGGGAAGATGTGCAGAGGAAACGCGGACATGGCTGTGAGCTTGCCTCTTTCGTCGTGCAGCAGCACGACGGAAAGGGCGTCGTCTTTGAGCGCGGCAACGGTCTCGGTGAAAGCGGAAGCCAATGATGAAAAATCGGCGTCGTCCAGCTCGCTGATTTGCATATCGGGCGCGAGCCCCGCACAGAAGGCAATCTCTTTCGCCGTGACGGGGCCGACGCCGAGGCAGACATCGCTGATCGCTTTGATGAGCTTCATATCGGTTCTTTGGCGAAGCCGCGCGGCAAATTCGTCGGGGGAAGATTCCACGGCGACCAGTTTGCCGCCGGCGTCGGGCGGACAGTATGCTCCGCCCGGCAGCACGAGACGCACGCGGCTGTTCGCGGCTCCGACGCGGCGCAGGGCGTCGATTACGACGCCGTCTTCGACGAGGATTAGGTTCGCGTATTTTCCCGTCAGTTCGGCGGCAAGCGTCTTGGTCGCGATACGGCCGCCCGCGGCAAGCACGTCAACGTCGACGAGCAGCACGCGGTCGAGCCCCTGTTGTCGGACGCAGGCGACCCGGCCCGTTTCCAGATGCTTTCGAAGCAGCATGCAAAAGGAAGGTGGCTCGGCGGGATTTTCAAGCGGCGCGTCCAGAAGGCGGAGCGAGGGATTCTGCGGGCGTATGGAAATGCAGAGCAGTAGATTCTGTCCCGGCTGCCGGACGGCAATCTGGATTGTCGTCCTGTTTGGCTGCGTGATCTTGTCCACGCGCCCGCCCGTCAGCGCGGCGTTCAGTTCGCGGGTCAGGCGGTGCATGGAAAAGCCGTCAAGGCTCATGAGGCAAGTCCTCCTTTTTGGGATCGGCCGTCTTTGGCGATACGACGGCAAGCTGCCGCCCCATACGGACAGCGCTTATGATCGCCGCCGCAAGGCCGGGCAGCGCGGCCATCGCGACGAGCCATGGCGCCGGGAACGGATAGCCCAGCGTGACGAGAATGCCGGAGGACGCCGGGAGAATCAAAAGCGGCCCGAGGAAAGCGAAGAGCGTATTTTGACGCGCAGAGGCAAGTAAGGCCCTGAGCAGCTCGCGGACAGGCGGGAGCGCGGACAGATTTCGGATGATCACCGCGGGCAGCGTCGTCGCAGCAGCGGAAATATCCTTTGCATTGTCGTCGGTCGCCGGAAATTCCATTTCCATCGTTTTCGGCGCGTCGTCCTGTTCATTTTGTCCGTTGTGACCGCCTTGATTTATCGGCGAAGAATCGCCCGATTTTTCGAAAAGGGGCAGGACGGGGCAGTCCGCTTGCTGCATCGCCGCGCTGTCCTCCGGAAGATTGGCGAAGAGCGCGACGTTTTTCCCGTGGGCCTGTAATAGCTGGATTTCGCGCATCAGGTCGACGGCGCGAATACTGTGGCGGTAATTCGGGACGCCCAGCCGCTTTGCGAGAGCTTTCGCGGTACGCGCTCCTTCGCCGATCATCAGGATCGTCCCGACGCCCTGCTTTTCGAGCGCGCGGACAGCTTGCGCCGCTTCGTCGTCCAGATCGTATTCGTAAGCGATGATTCCTTTTGCGTTTGGGCCGTTGCTGACATAGAGGATCGTCTTTCCCTTCTCGGCGAGCTGATCGTCTTTCGTCAGCAGATTTGCGCTGATGCGGACGCCCTGGGATTCGATCCACGCTCTCTGGCCGATACGGATTGGAGCGCCGTTCATCAGCACCTCGGCGCCTTCGCCGGGGGATTCGTTGAAAGCGGCAATGCGTCCGTATTTCGCGCGCAGCCGTATAGCGTGCTCGGATATGACTTTCGCGACGGGGTGGCGGGAGCCGGATTCGGCTGCGGCGGCCAGGGACATGAAAGCTTTCAGCATGATGCCCTCGGGGATGATATCGGTAATCTGCGGCTCGCCTTTTGTCAGGATGTCCGGCTTGCCGAGCACAAGAACGTCGGAAAGGGCGGCGGTTTCTACAGCGCGAAAGCTCCGAAGCGACGCGCCGCGTTCCTTGAGAAGCGCGGCTCCAATCCAGAGGGGCACGGCCTCCGCCAGTGGAAGGGCGCATGGAGCGGCGGACAGGAGCAGGAACAGGCCGAAGAAAATCGCGAATGGAAGCGAGACGCCGAGCAACGCCCAGACGGCGCCGCAAAGGACGGAGAGCAGCAGGGCAAGAACGGCGACATGGACAGGGAACGGGATCAGGCTTTTATATATTTCGTCCTCGGGCATCGGCGCGTCGGAGCCTGCGGCGCGCGCCAAAAGAAGAGCGGCGCGGGCGCGGAGAAAATCGCCGAGGGCGAAAAAGAGCGACCAGAGACCGACGAGATGGAAATAGGACGGAAATTCCCAGCCGACGGCGCCGAAGGCCATGAGTGCGCTCATGGCGCTGGCGTAAAGGGGGCTCTTCGTGAAAAGGCCCGCCGTCCAGTCGAGGACCAGTGGCAGGAAGCCGACGGCAAAAGACAGAAGGGCGGAGAGGGCGAGCAGGGTACTTGTGCCGGGCCGCCGAAGGCGCAGCTCTTCGAAACCGCGCCGATAGACAGGATAGTGTACGCACAGCAACAAGAAGGCGGCGCAGCATTCAACAGCCCACATATTTTGGGAAAGGCTCGAAAAGGTCTCCGTCCAGTTCGGCGCATAAAGCCGTGACCACGCGAAAAGGGACGGCAGGGCGGCGCCGCCGAACAGCAGGACGAGCAGCGGCAGCGAGAGCAGAAGACGAATCAGCGCCTTCGTATAGACGGGATTTCGCATGAAAACGTACTCCTTCATTCTGCGGAGATGGAACCAATTAAGGAACCACTGAATAAGTCTCTCCGCGCCTCTGCCGGGTCTTTTTCCGCCTGTCGTTGTCAAATCCCTCTCGACGTAGCGATGCTACGCCTTCGAGGGATTTTCCTAGACAGTCGAAAAAATCCCTCGACAGATGCACGAATTGACTTAATCAGTGTTTCCTTAAAATTTATGGTCGAAGCCCAGGGAAAAACCGACGCCGTTGTAGCCGGGATTATGGGTGCCCATGCCGTTGGAGGAATGGGCAAAGGACCAGCCGAGGCTGACGGAATTGTCGGCGTCATACGACCAGATCAGCCGCGGGCCGACACGCCACAGAAAGCCGTAAGCGCGGCCGTGCGCCGGATGCGCCCGATTGTAAAGCATGAGGCTGCCTGACGCGTCCAGTGAGGCCGACAGCTTGCCGGAGAGAGGCTGCGTCCAGCGGAGCATGACGGCGGGCCCCAGGCCGACCGCCTGACTGTCTTCCGCGAACCCGTACTCGGACGTATAGCCGAGTGCGCGCGTGAATGTGAGGCCGCGATGGATCGTGAGCGCCCGACGCTTCCATGCGGTCTGGAAGACATGGATGTTGTATGTATTGACGTCGCGGCGGTTAAAGCATCGCGCGTCAAGGTACTCGACCTGCACCTCGAGGTTGTTCTTTTTTTGCGGGGAGACGCCGTCCTGCTTTTCTGGATTGGCGAATGCCGGGGATTGGGGCACGACGCTCAGGCAAAACAGGATTCCGAGCGTCAGGGTGAGTTTTCTCATACGATTCGATTCCTTTCAAAATTCTATTGTTTGAATACCTATATATTATGAACTGCCGACCCGCCGATTGTCAATTCGATGCGGCGGCAAATTTCCTTTTCGGCGATATTTTCATGAAGGAACAAAAATGATATAATGAGGGGCGCGTCGGTGGAGAACATCATGGCGCGCATATTATCGGAGCGGGAGTGTTTCGGCATGGTCACGGTGGAGGCGAAGGCCAAGATCAATTTGACGCTCGACATTTTGGGCGCGCGGCCCGACGGGTATCATGAGGTCGAGATGGTCATGCAGTCGGTGGGGCTCTCTGACACGATCAGCCTTGAGCGTCGGACGGAAGGAATCACGCTTCGAATGGACGGGACGGATTTGCCGGCCGACGAGACGAATCTGGCTTGGAAAGCTGCACGCCTTTTTTTGGATGTATACAAAATACAGCAGGGCGTTTCCGTCGTCGTGGAAAAGCGTATTCCGATCGCGGCGGGTTTGGCCGGCGGCTCGACCGACGCGGCGGGGGTCCTGATCGGTATGAACCGATTATTTGAGACAGGATTTTCAGCGAAGGAGCTTTGCGCTTTGGGGGAAAAGCTCGGCTCGGACGTGCCTTTCTGCATTGAGGGCGGGACGATGCTGGCGACGGGGCGCGGCGAGGTATTGCAGCGATTGCCAGATTTGCCGCCTCTTTTCGTGGTGCTGGCGAAGCCGCCGGTGGGCGTTTCGACGGCATGGGCGTACAAGACCTTTGACAAGGCGGGAGCGACGCGCCGGCCGGATACGCGGGCGATGCTGGCGGCGCTTTCCGAGGGGAGCGCGGAGAAGGTTGCAGGGCTGCTCGTCAACGTGCTGGAAGAGGTCACAATCAAGGAGCACGCGATCGTCGGCGAATACAAGCGCGTGCTTTCGGAAAACGGGGCTTTGGCGTCTCTGATGTCGGGCAGCGGGCCGACGGTCTTCGGTCTGGCGAAGACGAAGGCGGACGCCGAGCGCGCGGAAGGGGCTTTGGCCCGCGCCTGTCCCGACGCGGCGGTTTTCGTCGTGCCAACGGCGGGGCGGAACGATATATCATGAAAGTCTGAGAAATGAAGGACGGTTGAAAGTATGGAGAAGAGAAGATTGGAACCGATTCGGCTGGACAGCTACCAGCCGCTCAGGGAAGTCGTCTGCGAGACGCTTCGGGACGCGGTGCGCCGCGGCGTCTTGAAGCCGGGCGAACGCCTGATGGAGATACAGTTGGCGGAGGAGCTGGGCGTGAGCCGGACGCCGGTGCGCGAGGCAATCCGCAAGCTGGAAATGGAGGGCTATGTGATCATGATGCCGCGTCGCGGCACATATATCGCCGACCTTTCGATCCGCGATATCAACGAGGTCTTCGAGATCCGCACATCTCTGGAATCGCTGGCCAGCGGGCTGGCGGCGGAGCGCATCACCGAGGACGAGCTGGAAAAGCTGCAGCGGCTTCTCGTGGAAATCGGCGCACATATCAAGAGCGGGGACATGGAAAGCATTGTACGCACCGATACGGAGTTTCACGATCTTCTGTATCAGGCCAGCCGAAATTCCCGGCTGGTCGGCATCATCTCGAATCTGCGGGAGCAGCTTACGAGGTTCCGCACGACGTCGATGTCGTTCCCGGGCCGTCTCAAGGCGACGCTGGAGGAGCACCGGAATATCGTCGAGGCCATCGCACAGGGCGATGAGAAAGCCGCGCGCAAGGCCGCGGAGCATCATATGGAGAAGTCGGAGCAAACGCTCCTCGCGAGTATGAAGGCAAGGGAAAAAAAGGACGAATAGGGAGAGCGGAAAATGGCGGAGTTGGTCACGGTTATTTTGGCGGCGGGCAAGGGCACGCGCATGAAGTCGTCGCTGCCGAAGGTGCTGCACAAGGTCTGCGGCAAAGAAATGGTGCGCTGTGTGCTGGACGCTGCGACGGCGGCGGGCTCGAAGCGCAATATCGTCGTCGTCGGGTTCGGCGCGGACGAGGTGCGCGCGGCGCTGGGCGGCGCGGCGGAGGTCGTCGTTCAGGAGCAGCAGCTCGGCACGGGGCACGCGGTCTTGCAGGCGGAGCCTTTGCTCCGGGACGCGAAGGGCACGGTCATGGTGCTCTGCGGCGATACGCCGCTTTTGACCGTCGGGCTTTTGAAAAAGCTTTATGACGAGCATGAAAAGGCGGGCGCGAAGGCCACGGTACTGACGGCGATCATGCCCGACGCGACGGGTTACGGGCGCGTGATCCGGACGGCGGCAGGGGACGTGGAGAAAATCGTCGAGCACAAGGACGCCACGGAACAGGAGCGCGAAGTGCGGGAGGTCAACGCCGGCATTTACTGCTTTGAGAAAGAAGCGCTTTTCTCCGCGCTGGCGGAGGTAGGCTGCGACAACGCGCAGGGCGAGTATTATCTGCCCGACGTGCTTTCGATTCTGCGCGGTCGGGGGGAAAAGATTTGGGCCGTGGCGGCGGACGACTACGAGGAGACGCTGGGCGTCAATTCCCGCGTCCATCTCGCGCAGGCGGAAAGAATCCTGCGCCGCCGCAAGAATCTTGAATTGATGGAGAGCGGCGTCACGCTGATGGATCCGGACTCCACGTTCGTGGACGCCGACGTCGCTGTAGGGCGCGATACGGTGATCTATCCCTTCACCTGGCTGGAAGGCAGGACGAGCGTGGGCGAGGGCTGCACGCTTGGCCCGTCGAGCCGTTTCACGGACGTGAAGATCGGCGACGGCGTGACTGCGCATTTCGTTTACGCGCATGAATGTGAGATCGGGGACGGCGCAACGATGGGGCCGTTTGTTCATATCCGCCCGGATTCGCATATTTCGAAGGACGTGAAGATCGGGAATTTCGTCGAGGTCAAGAATTCCAACGTCGGTGAAGGCTCGAAACTGCCGCATCTGCAATATATCGGCGACTGCGATATGGGCGCGGGCGTCAATATGGGCTGCGGCACGATTACCGTCAATTATGACGGCAAGACGAAATTCCGCACGAAGATCGGTGACCATGCTTTTGTCGGCTGCAACTCGAACCTTGTCGCGCCGGTGTCCGTGGGAGATAATGCCTATGTCGCGGCGGGGTCGACCATCACGAAGGACGTGCCGCCGGACGAATTGGCTGTGGCGCGCGCCCGGCAGAAAAATATCCCGAATTGGCCGGACAAAAGGAAGTAAATTAAGGAAGCACTGATTAAGTCAAGTCGTGGCCCTGTCGAGGGATTTTTTCGTCAAGCAAGGAAAAGTGCTCGAAGTCGTAGCAGAGCTACGTCGAGAGCACTTTGACGCAGCATGACGGAAAAAGACCCGTCAGGGGCGCGGCGGGACTTATTCAGTGCTTCCTTAAGACTGGACAAATTTTCGGGCTGATTTATAACGAGGGCGAATACGCCCTCGTTGAAACGCTGATCGTGGAAATTTTGTCTATCGACAAAATTTGAACAATGGCGTTATAATAAACAGGTAGATTGAATGTTAAAGAAAGAATTCAATCCGGGGGGGCAAATCATGGCATCACAATATGGAAATCTTTGCATCCTGTCGGGCACGGCGAATCCGAAGCTGGCGCAGGATATCGCGGATCATCTCGGCGTGCCGCTTTGCGACGCGCTGGTGAGCCGATTCAACAACGGCGAGACGCAGGTCATGATCAATGAGAGTGTGCGGGGGCGGGACGTCTATATCATCCAGCCGACTTCGCAGCCGGTCAACGACAGCCTGATTGAGCTTTTGATCATGATCGACGCCTGCAAGCGCGCGTCCGTGCACAGCGTCACGGCGGTGGTGCCGTATTACGCCTATGCGCGCCAGGATCGCAAGACGCGCGGGCGCGAGCCGATTTCCGCAAAGCTTGTGGCAAACCTGATCGAAACGGCGGGCGCGAACCGCGTCGTCACCGTCGATTTGCACGCGGGGCAGATTCAGGGCTTTTTCGATATTCCCGTCGATCATCTGGCGGCGGCTCCGGTGCTTGCCGAGTATTTCCAGAAGAACCACGCTTTCGACAACGCCGTCGTCGTTTCTCCCGACTTGGGCGGTGTGACGCGGGCGCGGGTATTGGCCGACCGTCTGCAGACGCCCATCGCGATCATCGAGAAGCGCCGTCCCGAGCCGGGCAAGGCCGAGGTCATGAACCTGATCGGCGACGTCAAAGGCAAGAACGCCATCATGATCGACGATATCGTAGACACGGCGGGCTCGCTTTGCGAGGGCGCAAAGGCGCTGAAGAAACTCGGCGCGGCGGACGTCTATGCCTGCTGCTCCCATGCGATCCTGAGCGATCCTGCGGTGCAGCGCATCAATGAATCGGAGTTGAAAAAGCTGATCATTACCGACACGATCCCGCTGCCGCCGGAAAAACGCTCGGAAAAGATCGTGGTGCTGTCCCTCGCGGACGCCATCGGCGACGTCATCAAGAGCATTCACACGCACAGCTCCGTCAGCGCGCTGTTCAAGTAATCGAGACATACAGGATAATTTGCGGCGTCTTTGCGCGCCGCTTCTCTTTTTGGAGGAAATGGAATGCGTAAAGAGGAAGAAAAGCATATCGTGGACGAGGTGTTGGAGGATTTTGCGGCGCTTGCCGCCATTCCGCGCCCTTCGCTCCATGAGAAGGCGGTCAGCGATCATCTGCTGGGCGCGTTTCGGGCGCTGGGCTGCGAGGTTCGGCAGGACGCGGCCAACAACATTATCGCCGACCGGGCGGCGTCGCCGGGCTTTGAGAACGCTCCCCGCGTGATCCTGCAGGCGCACATGGACATGGTCTGCGTGGCGGCGGCGGGCGTCGGGTACGATCCGCTGCGCGACCCGATTCGGCTGCGCCGCACGGGGGACGAGCTGACCGCGGAGGGGACGAGCCTAGGCGCGGACGACGGCGCGGGGATTGCAATGATATTTTACGTTTTCCGTCATGCGGATAACGTCGGTCCGCTCCGCGCGATCATCACGACGGACGAGGAGACGGGCATGACCGGCGCGCAGGCGCTGGACGCGAAGGAGCTTTTGGACGCCGATTTCCTGATCAACTGGGATTCTGAAAACTTCGACGAACTGACGCGGGGCTGCGCCGGAAGCGTCGGCGTCGAGTTCCGCCGAGAAATTGGATGGCGGACGCCGACGGAGGATCGCGCATGGCGCGTTTCCGTGCGAGGGCTGCTGGGAGGCCATTCCGGGGAGCGTATCGGCGACGGACGGGGCAACGCGCTCCGTATCCTCGCGCAGACGCTTCATTCGTTAAAGGAAGCGGGGCGTGCCGTCTCGGTCGCTTGCATGACGGGCGGAAGCGCGCGGAATGCCATCGCTGCGGAGGCGGAGGCCGTGATTGTCACGCGGGAGAGAGAGGCGGAGCTTCGAAGCGTGATTTCCGAAGTGGAGCGGCATGCGCGGACTGCATTGGGCGCCGTCGAGCCTGGGCTTTCTGTTGCGCTTTCGGAGACGGAAACGCCCGCTCGCGTCATGTCCGGCGAGGACGCGGCGGCGGTAACGGACGCGCTTTTACTCTTGCACACAGGCGTTTTCCAAATGTCGACGGCCCTGCCGGGTCTCGTCGAGACCTCGTCCAATCTTGGCCTGCTTCGGACGGGAGAAAATGAAGTCTTTTTTTCGTATTTCGCGCGCTCGAGCGTCGACGAGAAGCTCGTCGATCTCGCGGAAGGCTGCCGTATTCTCGGCGAAAGGCTCGGACTGGAAGCGCATGTCGCCACGCCGTCTCCCGGCTGGCGGGAGCGTCCAAAAAGCGCGCTTTCCGATACGATGGCGGCGATATTCGAGGAGCAGAACGGACGGCTGATGAAGGTCGGCGTCATTCACGCGGGCCTCGAGTGCGGCTGGCATATCCAAAAGGCGCCAAAGCTCGACATGGTCTCCGTCGGCGTCACCACCCGTGACATCCACAGCCCGAAGGAAACCCTCGACCTGACGACAATCGTCCCGCAGGTGCGGTTGGTCATGGAAACCTTGCGGCGCGTAGCACAGGGAAACTGCAGCGATTGAGGAAGCACAAAGTTCCTCAGCCGATCATTTGGCAAGAACGCAGACGGATTTTTCCGGTGCGTTCTTGTTGCTTTTTTGCCTGCTTTTGAATAAAATACAAGAGAGTATTTGTGAACTGTCAAAGGAGATTTTCAATGGATAGACTGAATCGAATCAACGAGGCGGGGACGGCGTATCTGATCGCCGAAACGGATCTGTCCTCGATCCGGCTGATGGGAGCCGTCGGGCGCAAGTACCGCGAAGCAAAGCAGGCGGCGGAAGCGGCGCGGGACAATCTCGTGACCGTGTTCAGGGAGAGCGGATATACGCTGGAGGAGCTGGAGAATATGACGATGCCGGACGGGACGCCCGCTCTGGGTTATGGAATATTAGACGTTTTAAAGAACGAGGTGTAAGTGGGAAATATGACGAGGGAAATCAGGGTTTACAACACGATATCGCGGCGGAAGGAGGTCTTTTCCCCGCTGGAGCCGGGAAAGGCGGGTATTTACGTCTGCGGCGTCACGCCGTACAACGACCCGCATATCGGCAATGCGCGCCCCTTTGTGACATGGGACGTGATTCGGCGTTTTTTCGCGAAGTGCGGCTATGAGGTGCGCTATATCCAGAATTTCACGGACGTGGACGACAAGATTATCCGCACGGCCAACGAACAGGGCGTAACATGGAAGGACGTGGCGGACAAATATATCGGCGCGTATTTTCAGGTGATGGACGAGCTGAACGTGCGGCGCGCCGACGTGTATCCCCGCGTTTCGGAGACGATTCCCGAGATTGTCGAGATGGTGCAGGGGCTCATCGACAAAGGCTTCGCTTATGAGCTGGAAGGCGACGTCTATTACAGCGTCGAGGCGTTCAAGGATTACGGCAAGCTCAGCGGGCGCAATCTCGACGATATGATGGCCGGAGCCCGTGTCGAAGTGGACGCGCGGAAAAAGAACCCGATGGATTTCGCGCTGTGGAAGGCTGCGAAACCCGGCGAGCCGTTCTGGGAAAGTCCCTGGGGCAAAGGACGTCCCGGCTGGCACATCGAGTGCTCGACGATGTCGCTGAAATATCTGGGCAAGACCTTTGACTTTCACGGCGGCGGCAGCGACCTGATCTTCCCGCACCATGAGAATGAGATCGCGCAGTCGCAGGCGTACTGCGGCGGCTCGGACTGTTTTGCCCGGTATTGGGTGCACAACGGCTTCATCACGATCCACGGCGACAAGATGAGCAAGTCGGAAAACAACTTCTTCACGGTGGCGGACATCCTGCAAAAGTATCCGGGAGAGGTCATCCGGTTCTTCATTTTGCAGACCCATTACCGCAGCCCGCTGGATTTCAGCGACGAGCGGCTGAAGGACGCGCAGGCGGGACTGGCCCGTCTGGCCAACGCAAAGGCGAATCTCGACGCGTTGTCCGAAAAGGAAGGGTCGGCGGATACGGCGGCGGAGCTGGCAGCGAACGCGGAGAGAGCGCGGGACGCCTTTTTCGACGCGATGGCCGACGATTTCAATACGGCGCTGGCAATCAGTCATCTTTTCGCGGTGGCGAAGGACGTCAACGTCTATTATAATGATGTGACGAATCGCGGTACGGCCTTTGACGCGGCGAATTTCGCCCGCGTCCGGGAGGCGTTCGGCGATATGGCGGAAATCATCGGCGTGCTGGAAAAGGGCGCGGCCAAAAGCGACGAGGACGCCGAAATCGACGCGCTGGTCGAGGAGCGTCTTGCCGCCCGCAAGGCAAAGAACTGGGCGCGGGCCGACGAAATCCGCGATTCTTTGAAATCGCGCGGCATTATTTTGGAGGATTCCGCCGCCGGCACGCGGTGGAAACGCGCATGAAGTTCAAGATGAAGCAGCGGCTCGCGGCGGCTGTTTTCGAGGCGGACGAGGAAGGCCGGCTTCAGGAGAAGTACGAGAGCGTGGATGCGGACGCGCTGCATCCGCTGGTGCTCGCCTACGTCGGCGACGCTTATTTTCACCTCTTCGTGCGCGCGCGGCTTCTGTCTTTTACGCAGTCGCAGGTGGATATCCTGAACCGGTTCGGCGCGCAGATCGTGTCGGCAGTCTGGCAGGCGCGGGCTTACGAGGCAATCGAGCCGATGCTGACGGAGGCGGAAACGGCTCTTTTTCGCCGCGCGCGGAACGCCCACAGCCGGACGCCTCGTGCCTCGACCGTTCGGGAATACCATATCAGCACAGGATTCGAGGCGCTGTTGGGGACATTGTATCTGAAAAAAGAAAACGACCGCCTGCGGGAGATCTCGGAGGCGGCGTTTCAGGCTATCGCTGGACAAATGATGAAAGGATAGAGGATCATGATTCGAGTCGCACTTTTGGAGCATACGCCGGAGCCGGAGCGCGTCGTCGCGATGTCGGCGCGGCTCTGCTATTCGCCGTCGGGCGCGTCTGAGCTGTCGGAGAAGATGACGCCGGAGACCGTGGAGAAGATGGTCAAGATGCTCGTCGAGATGGGGCACGCCTCGACGCTGGAGCATGTGTCCTTCACCTTCGGGATCGAGGGAGTGTCCCGGACGCTGACGCATCAGCTCGTCCGCCATCGTATCGCGTCTTACTCCCAGCAGTCGCAGCGCTACGTCGCCGCCCATGACTTCGCCTACATTACGCCGCCGACAATCGCGGAAAAGCCGGAGGCGAAGGAGAAATTTGACGCGCTGATGAAGGAAATTCGCACGGCTTACGACGCGTTCATCGAGATGGGCGTCCCGAAGGAGGACGCGCGCTATGTGCTGGCGAACGCGGCGGAGACGAAGATCGTCGTGACGATGAACGCGCGATCCCTGCTGCATTTCTTCAATCTTCGCTGCTGCAACAGGGCCCAGTGGGAGATCCGGGAGTTGGCTTATAAAATGCTGGACGAGGTCAAGAAAGTCGCGCCGCTGCTCTTTAAGAACGCGGGCGCGACTTGCGTGCAGACCGGCCGCTGCCCGGAGGGCAAGATGACCTGCGGTAAATTCAATGAGATGATGAAGCTCCGCGAGGCGTAAGATGGACAGGCGAAAACACGCGGAACGGACGCCGGAAGACAAGGCGAAAAGGCCCGCCCGGGTTTTCCGCCCGAAGGAGCAGGAGCCGTCTTCGCTGCCGGAGGACGTGGTCGTCGGGCGCAACGCGGTGACGGAGGCGTTGAAAAGCGGACGCGCCGTCAACCGTCTGCTCGTCGCAGAGGGAGACGGGCAGGGCTCGATTCGTGAGATTGCACGCATGGCGAGGGAGAGCGGCGCCATCGTCGAAACGGTGGAGCGGAGCAAGCTCGAGGCGATGGCAAGAGGATACCGTCATCAGGGGGTGCTCGCCTATGTGTCGCCGGTGGATTACATGCCGCTGGACGAATTGTTGGAGTCGGCGAAGGAAAAGAGCGGGTTGCCGTTCTTGCTGTTGCTGGACGAGCTGGAGGATCCGCACAATCTTGGCGCGATCCTGCGCACGGCGGACGCCGTCGGCGTGGACGGCGTACTGATCCCGAAGCGCCGGAGCTGTCCGCTTTCCGCCACCGTCGCGAAGACCTCCGCCGGGGCTGTCGAGTACGTGCCCGTGGCGCGGATCGGCAACGTCGCGCAGACGATCAGGGAATTGAAGCAGCAGGGCTTTTGGATCGTCGGGGCGGACATGGACGGAAGCGCCGATTACTATGAGGCGGACTTGACCGGCGCCGTCGTGCTCGTCGTGGGCAGCGAAGGGCGCGGGATTTCCCGTCTCGTGCGCGAGAGCTGCGACGTTCTCGTGCGGATTCCGATGCTTGGGAAAATCAACTCGCTGAACGTGTCGGTGGCAGGCGCAGTCCTGATGTATGAGGTCTTGCGTCAGCGGCGGGGGAAAGGCGGCTTATGAAAAAAGCGGCGGAAAAGGTTTTGTGCTATCGCTTCGGGGACGAGGGAACGCTGGAAAAACTTCAGAGCGTGATGAAGAAGCTCGGTGTCGAATGTCGGGTGTTGCCCGACGAAAGTTGGCGCGAAAAGGTCGGCTTCCTGCTGGGCATGGGCGGATATCGGCCCGCGCCGAAAGAGGACGGCGTCGACCCGGCCGGGTTCGACTTTCCCGACGAAGTCATGATCTTGCATCATATCAAGGGCAAGCGGCTCGATCAGGTGCTGGCGGCGATGAAGGCGGCGGGCGTTCCGCCGATCCGCTACAAGGCGGTGGTGACGCCGTTCAACACATGGTGGACGCTCCGGCGTCTTTGCGAGACGATGAAAAAGGAACACGCGTATATGACGGAAGGGGCGAAAAGCGATGGCGGCAAAGCATGACGGGCGATGGGACAATGAATACGAGACGCAGAAGGCGATGACGCCTGTGAATTCGCGGAACCAGATTGAGGAAGCGGAAGATGATGGAGCGTCGTCCAGCTCGTGGCGCGGCTGGCGCTGGGTCGCGCTGGGACTGGCCTTCGTGCTGGCGCTGGGCGGCGGCTTCGTGGCGGCGGGCTTCCTGCATGATAAATCGCAGGAGGCGAAAAACGACAGGATCCAGCAGGAGCTGATCTTTGCGAAGCAGGAGGAGAGCCTCCGAAAGCAGGAAGCGGCGATACGCGATCAGCGGGAGGCACTGGAGAAGGAAAAGAAAGCGCTGGAGGCGCGGCAGCGGGAGCTGGAGGCGCAGGCCGAACGCGCAGCCGGACGCAATGAGCAGATCGACGAAGCGGAGCGCAAGAAATCCTCCGTCCGCAAGGTCTGGGAGGAAATGACGGGCAAGGATCAGGAGCGAAAGAAGCAGCAGGAGGTCAACGAGTCGATACAGAACCGATCCCAGCGGGACGTGGAGGAAATCAACCGCTCGATCGACGAGGCGGCGGAAACCCTCAAGATGCTGAACACGAAGCTCGCCGAGCTCGAGGAAATGCGTCAGAAGGCCGGGGAAATGAAGGACAAGGCCATGAAGACTTACGAGGAGCATGAGGAGACGATTCAAACGATCCTGCGCTATATGGAAAGCGCCGTCGAGTTCCTCGAATCTCTGTCGTCAAAAGGGAAATAACGGAAATTACACGGCCGCCGTTTGCAGAGTATGCGGCGCGCCGTTTCTTTTTGGAGGAAAACCGGTATGATGAAAAAATGGGTTGCGCTTTTCTGCGCCGCGCTGCTTGCGCTCGTCGTCGGCTGCGGAAAGGACGCGGGGCAGGGCCCGTCCGCGAAAAAGGACGGGAAGCCGGCGCTGACAGTGGGACTGATGCCCGATACGGACTCCGTCCCGTTCATTATCGCGAGAGAGAAAGGCTTTTTTGAGGCGGAGGGCGTCGAGGTCACGCTCCGTCCGTTTAAGAGTGCGATGGACCGCGACGCGGCCATGCAGAGCGGACAGCTGGACGGCGCGGTCTCCGACCTTCTGGCGGCGGCTTTCGCGCTGGAGGGCGGCTTTGACGTGCGCGTCACGTCTTCAACGGACGGCAGCTATCAGCTCGTGGCGGGGAAAGGCGTCCCCGTTTCCGACGTCCGTTCGCTGGCGGGCGCCGAGGTTGCCGTCTCCCGCAACACGATCATTGAGTATGTGACCGACCGGATCCTCGGGGAAAACAACATGGCCTCCGACGCGATCCAAAAGGTTTCCGTGCCGCAGATCCCCGCGCGGCTCGAAATGCTGCAGAACGGGAAGCTGACGGCGGCGACGCTGCCGGAGCCGATGGCGAGCGTGGCCGTAGCGAACGGCTGCAAATTCCTGACCGGCTCCGGGGAACTGGGGATCAATCCCGGCGTCATGCTGTTTTCCGCGAAGGCGGCGAAGGAGAAAAAAGACGCGGTGAAAGCGATGTACCGCGCCTACAATAAAGCCGTCGCATATTTGAAGTCTGCGCCGAGGGAAGAGTACATCGGCCTCGCCGTGGAAAAGGGCGGCTTCCCCGAGGCGGCAAGGCATGTGCTCAAGCTGCCCGACTATCGCCCTGTGTCGCTTCCGAAAGAGAAAGACGTGGAAGAGGTCATGCGCTGGCTTCGGGAGAAGGGGCTCGTCAAGAAAGAGTATAGTTACAAAACAGTCGTTGCGGAGGACTGTCTGCCGTGATCCGCGTCTCTGAGCTTTCGGCCTTTTACGGTACGGCGGAGGGCGGCAGGATCACGGCGCTGGAAAACGTCGGCCTTCATGTGCCGAGAGGCGGCACCTGCGCGATCATCGGCCCCTCCGGCTGTGGAAAATCGACGCTGCTCCGCATCCTTTCCGGTATCGCTTCGAACTACACCGGCGAGGTCTTGCTGGACGGGGCCCCCGTCGATCCGAAACGGCAGACGATCGGGTTCATTCCACAAAATTACGGTCTTTTGCCGTGGAAGACCGTAGCAGACAATATCCGCCTTTTATGGCGCGTCAGGCACCCGGAGACGCCGACGCCCCCCGACGAGGAAACGATGCTCGGGCGGCTCGGGCTCGGCGCTGAGCTTTTGACCCGTTTCCCGCGCGAGCTCTCGGGCGGGCAGCAGCAGCGGGCGAGCCTGGCCCGGGCGTTTTTGCTGCGGCCCGACGTCCTCCTGATGGACGAGCCATTTTCCGCACTGGACGCCATCACCCGCGAGGAAATGCAGGAAGTCTTCTTCTCGCTTTGGCGCGCGCAGGCGGTGACGACGGTCCTCGTCACCCATTACATCGAGGAGGCCCTTTACCTCGGGCAGACCATCGTCGTGCTTTCGGCGGCGCCGGGACGCGTCCGCGCCGTCGTGGAAAACCCGCTTTTTGCGCGCCGAGAGACCTCGGGGGAATTCGACGAGGAAAAGGCGCGGCTCCGCACGTGGCTGAGAGGGGAGGCGCGATCATGAAAAATCGTTTTGCCGCCTCGTGCCTCGGCGCGGCCTTCCTGTTTCTCATCTGGCTCGCGTTGGCTGAGCTCGTCCAGCTGCCTGTCATTCCCTCGCCGCTTCGCGTCGCGGCGAACATCGGGGAGATTTTCCTCGACGGGATCGCCGTTCATTGCGTGTACAGCCTGGGGCGCATAATGGCGGGGCTGTTGCTTGCTGTCGCCGTCGGGCTGCCCCTCGGCGTGCTGATGGGCTGGTCGCGGCCTGCAGACAGACTGCTGGCGCCTCTTGTCTATCTGACATATCCGACGCCGAAAATCGCGCTGCTGCCTGTCGTCATGCTGCTTTTCGGCCTCGGCGACATCTCGAAGACCGTCATGCTGTTCCTGATCCTCGTCTTTCAGATCGTCATCGCGGTGCGCGACGGCATCCGCGCCGTGCCCGAGGAGGTCTTCTACCCGCTGGCGTCGCTGGGCGCGCCGTTCCGAGTGATTCTTCGGGAAGTGCTGCTGCCCGCGTCGCTGCCGAAATTCATGACCGCGATCCGCGTGGCGATGGCGACGGCAATCTCCGTGCTGTTCTTCACCGAGACCTTCGGAACGCAGTACGGCATGGGCTACTTCATCATGGACGCGTGGCTCCGCGTCAATTATCTAGAAATGTACTCCGGCATCGTCGTATTGAGCGGCATGGGGCTCGTCCTGTTCGTCGCCCTCGACCTCGCCGAGCGTCATTTCTGTCGCTGGCAGTACAATTGATTGTGTAAAAAAATCTCTTCACGCGCGGGCATGAGCCGCGCATGAAGAGATTTTTTTGACAGCCGCCTAGGCGAAAGGAACCCCCATAAGTCAGATCCTTGGTCGACTTATGGGGGAGAAGTACAAGATCGTCAGGAATACATATTCAGCATCGAGCCCCGGGATTTGAAATCATTTTGCGCGGCGGCCGCCTTCGGGGAATACATCTCCTTTGCGGTGTCTTCGGCACGGCCGAGCGCGGAGGAGACGGACGGGAACAGGCGGTCTTTGTTGTGCTCCGCCAGCTTGATGCCCTTCTTTGCGCGGCCCGCAAGGCCGTCTTTTCCGAGCGCGTATTCCACGCTTTCCGGGCGGCTCTTCAGCGAGGCTTCCAGTCGCGCCGCGTTTACGTGCAGCCTTCCGTTCGAGTCGGCGGTCACTCCAATGGCCGAAAATGTACCGACAGAGCGGGACGCATCGTTCAAGACCGACGAGAGAGAAGCAGTGTGCCCGGAAACGTCTTTGTTTTCCTTCAGGAACTCGGTGAGCTCGTTGTACCTGTCGGCGAAATTTTCCACCGTACCGACAGATTCGCGCAGGGACTGCGTTTCCTGCTTTGGTTCCGAGGCGGCCTGCGCGGCTTTTTCCTCCTGCGCCTGATGCTGCATTTCAGCGCGCTGCTTCGCCTCCATAGAGGTCGCGGCTTCCTTTGCCTCGCGCAGCATGGTCCGCAGCTCGGTCTCAAAGCGGTTTTTCGAGTCGATGTATTCGGTCAGGAAATCGCTGAGTCCATTTACCGGCTTGAGCATCGGCGTCAATGAACCGGAATCGTCGTTTGCCCCGGCCAGCCCTCCGACAGCGCGGGACGTCTGGCTGGGCGCCGTGACGCCGTGAAGGGCGAGGGAGGTCATTTTGTTATCGGTGCCGGTCATGGCATTGACCGTCAACATTGCAGACTCCTCCTTTCATAAAACACTTTTGCTTACTACCATTATATCAAATTTTCGGAAAATGAAAAGGGGTTTTCTGAAAAAACTGCAATCAAAAATAAAAATCTCCGTTGTCTCCAAAAAGAAGCAACGGAGATTTTCTAAGCGGCAGGTTTTTTCCCTTGTATGACCATCAGTTTCGCGATGCGGGCGCGGTCGAGGCGCAGGATCTCAAAGGTGAATTCGTTCCAGACGCATTTTTCTCCGACTTTCGGGATATAGCCGAAGTAGGAGGTCAGGAAGCCGCCCATCGTCTGGTAGTGGTCCTTGATTTCGTTCGGCAGCTCTTCAATGTCGAATTTCTCCTTGAAGTCGTCGATACTGCAAAGGCCGTCGATGTACCAGGAGTTTTCTGAGCGCGGCGTGATCTGCGGGTTTTCAGGCTCGTCCTGCCGCTCGATGTCGCCGATGATTTCCTCCGCGATGTCGCCGAGGGTGATGAAGCCAATGACGCCGCCGTATTCGTCGAGGACGACGGCCTCGTGGACGCTGCTCTCGCGGAATTTTTCCAGCACGCGGAAGGTCTCCATCGCGCGGGGGATGAACATCGGCTTTTTGATGAACGAGGCGAGGTCGATTTTTTTTCCGTCAATAGAGGCGTTCAACAGGTCCTTCGCGTAGATGACGCCGAGGAAGTTGTCGAGACTGCCGTCGCCGACGGGAAAGACTGTGTCCGCGCTTTTCCTGATCAACCGGAGATTGTATTCCGCAGGATCTTCGATATCGAGCCAGTTCATTTGCAGGCGCGGCGTCATCAGCGAATAGGCTGTCTGGTCGCTCATGTGGAAAATGCGGTCGACCATGTCCTGCTCGGTTTTCTCGAAAATGCCGTCCTCCGTGCCCTGCTCGATCAGATCCTTGACCTCGTCCTCCGTGACGGCGTCGTCGATCTGGGGATTGACGCCGATGAGCAGCATGACCGCGTTGGCGGAGGAGGAGAGGAAGCCGACGAAAGGCCGCGCCAGCGTTTCCATGACGGAAAGCGCGCGGACGTTGCCCAGGAGGACGGTCTCCGGATCCTGCAGCGCGATCTTCTTCGGCAGGAACTCGCCGAACAGCAGACTGATATATGTGATCAGAAGAATGCTGACAGAGAGGGAGAAAGCTTCCGGGTGCGGCAGCGACGGAAAGGCGCCCGCGACGAGCGGAGCGGCCAATGTGCCCGCGGCGGCTCCCAGCAGGATGCTTGTAAACGCAATACCGATCTGCGAGGCGGCGATCAGCGTTTCGGGCGCGTCCAGCATATGGAGGATCTTTTGCGCCCTGCCGTCGCCACCTTCGGCATAATGCTCGAGACGGCTCTTCCGGCTTTCAGCGAGAGCTGTTTCGATCCGTGTAAAAAAAGCGCTCAAAACAACGCAGCCTATCATGAATACGCATAAAAGACCTATTTCGGTACTGTCCACTTTGTAAAATTCCCTCCAAGAAATATTATTTTATAATTATATCATATTCCGATACAGCGGCAAAATTTTCTGTTCGTTTATGACAAACGGCTGTATTTCAGGTATAATTAAGGAAGCACTGAATAAGTCCCGCCGCGCCCCTGACGGGTCTTTTTCCGTCATGCTGCGTCAAAGTGCTCTCGACGTAGCTCTGCTACGACTTCGAGCACTTTTCCTTGCCTGACGAAAAAATCCCTCGACAGGGCCACGACTTGACTTAATCAGTGCTTCCTTAAAAATACCGATTTTGTATGACGGGAGATAGGGTATGGATTTTTTGGATTGGACGACGTTTCTGATCGTCTGTCCGCTGGTGGGCCTGGCGGGGTTCGTGGACGCGATCGGCGGCGGCGGCGGATTGATTTCGCTGCCCGCGTATGTGATCGCGGGGATTCCGATGCATCAGGCGATTGCGACGAATAAGCTGTCCTCGGCTTGCGGGACGACGCTGGCCGTGCTCCGCTTCTGGCGAAACGGCTTGATCAACATGAAGCTGGCGGGGCCGTCGGTGGCGGCGGCGATCGTCGGCTCCGCGCTCGGCGCGCGGATCTCGCTTTTGCTCGACGCGGCGGTGATGGAGCGCGGGCTTTATGTGGTGCTTCCGGTGACGGCGTTCATCGTGATGAACAAGTCGCTGTTCGGCGCCCATGAGGGCGAGCGCATCGTCCTTAACCGCCGTACTTATATTACGGCATGTGTTGCGGCTTTTGTCATCGGTATGTATGACGGCGCGTATGGCCCGGGGACGGGGACGTTCCTTATCATCGCGCTCACGGTGTTTGCGAAGATGGGCGTAGCGCCTGCGAACGCGCAGTCAAAGGTCATCAATCTGGCGACGAATGTTGCGTCGCTGGCGGTGTTCCTGCTGAGCGGGAACGTGCTGGTGACGCTTGGTCTTGCGGCGGCGGCCTGCAATATGATCGGCGGCTATCTTGGCGCGGGCCTCGTGATGCAGAAAGGCGCGAAGATCGTGAAGCCGATCATCTTGGCGGTGCTCGCGCTTCTTGCATTAAAATTGGCGGGCACATACTAATTTTTATTGAAAAAAAATTTGCGGTGTGGTATCATACAGCCGTTATATTGAAATTTGCGATGAGCGAGACAGTAAACGCGTGAGGAAAGGCAAAGAGAGCCGCGGTTGGTGAAAAGCGGTCCGAGTAGACGCGCGCGGAAGATCACTCGCGAGCAGCGGGCTGAAATTTTAGTAAGCCTTGCCGGAGTCCCCCGTTACAAGGATAGCATATCGTTTCAGATAGCTGTATGCGAAATAGGTGGTTATCAGTGGAGTGCATTTAAGTCTTCATCCTGTTTTGGGTGAAGGCTTTTTTATTTCAATTAGGAGGGAAACTCAGTGCTGTATCAAAAGGTAGACACGAATCTGAACTTTGTCGAGCGCGAGAAGGAGGTGCTCGATTTCTGGAAGGCGAACGGTATCGCGCAGAAGGCTGTGGACCAGCGCGAGGGCTGCGATACCTTCACGTTTTATGACGGGCCGCCTACGGCCAACGGCAAGCCGCATATCGGGCACGTTTTGACCCGCGTCATCAAGGACATGCTGCCGCGCTATCAGTCCATGAAGGGAAAGCACGTCCTCAGGAAAGCCGGCTGGGACACCCACGGCCTGCCGGTGGAGCTGGAGGTCGAAAAGGCCCTCGGCATCAACGGCAAGGAGCAGATCGAGAGCTACGGCATTGAGCCGTTCATCAAGAAGTGCCGCGAGTCGGTCTGGCAGTACAAGAGCATGTGGGAGGAGTTCTCCGACGTGGTCGGCTTCTGGGCGGACATGGAGCACCCGTACATCACCTATGAGAACGACTATATCGAGTCCGTCTGGTGGGCGCTGACGGAAATCTGGAAGAAGGGGCTGCTCTATAAGGGGCACAAGGTCGTCCCGTACTGCCCGCGCTGCGGCACGCCGCTTTCCTCTCACGAGGTGGCGCAGGGCTACAAGGACGTCAAGGAGCGCTCGGCCATCGTCAAGTTCAGGGTCAAAGACGAGGACGCTTACTTCCTCGCGTGGACGACGACGCCCTGGACGCTGCCGTCGAATCTCGCGCTCTGCGTGAATCCCGACGTCGACTATGTAAAGATCCGCGTAGGCGAGACGGTTTATTATATGGCGGAGGCCCTTGTCGAGAGCGTGTTCGCGGACAGCGAGGAGCCGCGCGAGGTCTTGGGGCGCATGAAGGGCAAGGAGCTGGAGTACCGCGAGTACGAGCCGCTCTATCCCTTCGCCGTCGGCAAGATCGACAAGAAAGCGTTTATCGTGACCTGCGACGGCTATGTGACCACCGAGGACGGCACGGGTATCGTCCACATGGCGCCGGCCTTCGGTGAAGACGACGGCCGTGTTTGCGCGAAGTACGACCTGGCCTTCGTGCAGTTCGTCGACGCCCACGGCAACATGACCGAGGACACGGATTGGCCCGGCGTCTTCGTCAAGGACGCCGACCCGCTGATCCTGAAGGACCTGAAGATCTCCGGCAAGCTCCTGAAGGCGCCGGTGTTCGAGCACAGCTATCCGCACTGCTGGCGCTGCGACACGCCGCTGCTCTACTACGCACGGGAGTCGTGGTTCATCCGCATGACGGCGGTGCGTGACGAGCTGATCGCGAACAACGACACCGTGAACTGGATTCCGCCGACCATCGGCAAGGGCCGCTTCGGCGACTGGCTCGAGCATGTGCAGGATTGGGGCATCAGCCGCAACCGTTACTGGGGCACGCCGCTCAATATCTGGGAGTGCAAATGCGGCTGCCAGCATTCCGTCGGCTCCATCGAGGAGCTGAAATCCCTTTCCGACAACTGCCCCGACGACATCGAGCTGCACCGTCCGTATATCGACAATGTGACCATCAAGTGCGAGAAGTGCGGCGGCGAGATGCACCGCGTGCCGGAAGTCATCGATTGCTGGTTCGACTCCGGTGCGATGCCCTTCGCCCAGTGGCATTACCCGTTCGAGAACAAGGAAATCTTCGACAATCGCTTCCCGGCGGACTTCATTTCCGAGGCCGTGGACCAGACGCGGGGCTGGTTCTATTCGCTGATCGCCATTTCCACGCTGCTGTTCAAGCAGTCCTCGTACAGGAACGTCATCGTGCTCGGCCATGTGCAGGACAAGGACGGGCAGAAGATGTCGAAGTCCAAGGGCAACGCCGTCGACCCGATGGACGCGTTGCGCCGCCACGGGGCCGACGCAATCCGCTGGTATTTCTATGAGAACAGTGCGCCCTGGCTGCCGAACCGTTATCATGACGCGGCGGTACAGGAAGGCCAGCGCAAATTCATGGGTACACTCTGGAACACTTACGCGTTCTATGTGCTGTACGCGAACATTGACGACTTCGACCCGACGAAGCACACGCTGGACAAGTCGTCCCTCGGCGTCATGGACAAATGGATCCTGTCCCGGCTCAATACGATGGTCAAGGAAGTGGACGGCCATCTTTCTGCTTATCGCGTCACGGAGACGGCGAAAGTACTGCAGGAATTCGTCGAGGAGCTTTCCAACTGGTATGTGCGCCGCAGCCGCGAGCGGTTCTGGGCGAAGGGCATGGAGCAAGACAAGGTCAACGCCTACATGACGCTCTATACCGCGCTGACGACGCTCGTCAAGGCCGCCGCGCCGATGGTGCCGTTCATCACCGAGAGCATTTACCGCAACCTCGTCTGCTCGGTGGACAAATCCGCGCCGGAGAGCGTCCATCTCTGCGACTTCCCGCAGGCTGACGAATCGTTTATCGACGAAGCGCTGGAGAAAGACATGGAACTGGTGCTCGAGATCGTCGTGCTGGGCCGCGCCGCCCGCAACGAGGCGAATATCAAGAACCGCCAGCCGGTGGCCAATCTCTTCGTCAAGGCGGAGCGCACGCTGTCGCCGTATTTCGTCGAGGTCATCGAGAGCGAGCTGAACGTCAAGGCTGTCACCTTCAAGGATGACATGGAGGCGTATCTCTCGTACAGCTTCAAGCCGCAGTTCAAGGTGCTGGGGCCGAAGGCCGGAAAGCGCATGAGCGCCATCAAGAACGCGCTGGCGCAAGTGAACGGTCACGCGGCGAAAGCGGAGCTCGATTCGACGGGCAAGCTGCACCTCGACCTGGCCGACGGCGGTATCGACCTTCTGCCGGAGGACGTGGAGGTCACGATGGCGCAGACCGAGGGCTATCTCTGCCAGCGATACGGCGGCGTGACGGTCGCCCTGGAGACGACGCTGACGCCGGAGCTGATCGAGGAGGGCTTCGTCCGCGAGATCATCAGCAAGGTGCAGGTCATGCGCCGCGAAAACGGATTCGAAGTCACCGATCATATCACAGTGGGGCTGTCCGGCAACGACAAGCTGGCGGACATCGTCAAGAAGAACGAGGAAACGCTGAAAAAGGTCACGCTGGCCGATTCCGTGGTCTACGGGACGACGGAAGGCTTCAGCAAGGAGTGGGACGTCAACGGCGAGAAAGTTACGATTACAGTAAAATAACAAATATCAAAAACGCGCGGAGAGGAATCGTTTCCCTCCGCGCGTTTTCGATTTTTGTTTTGTATCAACGTGTCTTCACGCCCGCGAACAGCCTGAGTCCTTTGCCCTCCCGGAACGGCGCGATCCGAAGCTCGGCGGGGGTGGGGACGCCGTCCATCATCAGCCGGTACTGGATGGTAAAGCTTCCCTTCTCCCGGATTTCCCGCAGGATGTTTTCTTTGGAGAACCTTGCCAGGAACCCGGCCTGATCGTCGGGATACAGCACCTTCGGGACGTTCTCGATCGACTGCCCGAAGAAATCGTCGCCCTCCTTCGGCGTGCCGAGGGTGGCGTACGAGCGTGTGTATTCTATGAATTTTCCCGTTTCCGGGTTGACCGTGAAGAGGCTGAGATAGCCGTCGGAGAGCGCCATGACCCTGACCAGCATCGCGCGTTCCTTTTGCAGGTCCTCGTAGTGCTTCTTCTGTTTCATCTGCGCGTCGATGATGCTGATGCCCAGGATGATCTTGCTGCTGCCCGGCTGCATCCGGGTGACCTTCATGTTGACATATACCGGGACGCCGGTATCCACCAGACGATAGGTGGCCGTGTAAACGCCCTGGGCGTCCAGCGCCTGGACGATCTGTTCCTTGGAGAAAGCGGCGAAGAAGATATCCCGGTCTTCCTCGTAAATACGGTGGGCATCCCGCCGGCTCGACTCGAAGAAGTCGTCTCCGTGGCGTTCCATCGCCATCTCCTGACCGCCGATCAGGGAGCTGTATTCCACAAACTTGTCCGTTTCCAGATCCACGACGTAGATGTTGTAATAGTCTGCCGCCAGCGCTCTGGCGATGTCCACGTAGGTCGCTTCCTCGTTCGGGTTGGAGATGAACAGCACCGCCACCGCCACCGCGATGTTGCCCGTGACCGGGTTCACGCCGATCCGCCGGGCAAAGGAATGGACGATGGAGCCGTCGGGCATCTTTTCGTCGTAAAAAGAGCGAAGCCCCTGCTCGCAACAGGTTTGAACGATATTCTGCAAAAAATTGCCCGTATTTTTCCTGAAGGCCGTCCCATGGGCCGACAAGTCGAAATGGAAGAACCGTCTGACGAAGTCCCGGTAGGACGGATTGCTCCGCACGAAGCGGGAGGCGTCGCCCTTGACCTCGAGGATGCCGATCGGGATCGTATTGAAAGCGTTATGCAGGGCGTCCTCGTCCTCATGTGCGAGGGCGGAAAAGTCGTAGAGATTGATACGGCCGATCGATTCATAGTAAGAGGATTCCCGGGGATTTTCGTATCCGTTTTCCTTATGGGCTGTTTGCCATTCGAGCACATGGGAAAAGGGAACCGGCTTGCTGAAATAATAGCCCTGCAGCTTGGAGCAGCCGCTTTCCTGCAGGAAACGAACCTGATCCTCGGTCTCCACGCCTTCGCAGACGGTGTCCACGCCGAGCGCGATGGCCATCTTTATCAGTTCGGACAGGAGTACCCTGCCGTTGTAGCTCTCGTCGAGCTTCCGCATGAAGCCCATGTCGAACTTGATCAGATCAAACTGGATGCTGCGCAGGACGTCCAGAGAAGAATAGCCGCTGCCGAAGTCGTCCATCCACACGGGGAAGCCCAGCGACCGGAAACGTTCGATCTGCGTTTTCATGAAATCGAAATCGCGTCCCACCACGCTTTCCGTGATCTCGACGCTGATCCTGTCGCGGCTGACGCCCGCCGCGTCCACGCGTTTCCTGACTTCCTCCACGATGTCGCAGGCGAAAAAGTCGGAGCGGGACAGGTTGATGGAATGGGGGACGATAAAAAGCCCCTCCGCACTCTTTGTCCGGATGTCCTCCAGGACCCGGTCGAGTACATACAGATCCAGCTTGTATATGATACCCGCGTCTTCCAGATACGGAATGAAATCCAGCGGAGGCAGGAAGCCCCTGACGGGATCGATCCACCGCGCCAGCGCTTCCTCGTCGCAGGCCTTGCCGCTGACCGCCCGTATGATCGGCTGGTAATACACCTCGATCCATTTTTCCGCGAGGGCTTTGTCGAAATTGTCGAGGATGTACTGCTGCTTTGCGAGGTCGTTGCTCAATTCCTCGCTGTAATAATGAAAGCCCGAAGCGTAAGTGTTCTTGATCGCGTCGCAGGCCAGCTTGGCTCTGTCGAAGGCCGAGCTGATCGGGATTTTTTCCGGCTGGCCGGGATAGACGCCGACGCAGACGGGAGGGAGCGTGCCCGCATTCATTTCCCGCCATTCCTCGAACAAGACGTTCAGGATCTCTTCCAGCCCGTCCTCAGTCGTGATCACGGCAAAATGATCGGCTCCGATATGGCAGCAGTTTTCATTGTGGAATATGCGGCTCAGCAGTTTGCCGAAGGAACGCAGCATGCGGGTGCCTTCCGTGAAGCCGTATCTGTGGTTGTAAAACTTCATGCCGCGGATATTGATATACAGGAGCACGGGGCGTCGCCCCTTTTCCCGTATGGCTTTCCTTTCCACCTCGGCCAGCTCGAAGAAATACGCCATACTGGGCAGGCCGGTCAGTCCGTCATAGCGGGTCGCTCGCAGGAGGCTTTCCTCGTGGAGCGCCTTGTTCATGCGCCGGCTCAGCTCCGCGCCGCTGCCTTCCTGATACTCTCCTTCGTCCGTATACCAGACATGGGCGATCTGGATTCCCGTCTCGGTGCGCACATGCTCGCCCTGCGCATGGATGACGATATAGCCGGAGTCTGTCTCGCGGTTCTTCGTCCGATAGATCGTTTCATACTTGCCGCCCCTGGTGGCAAACTGTACGGCGACGTTGGCAATACGCGCGGCGTCGTCCGGATGGACGTCCCTGTACATATCGTGGTCCATGTCGTAATAAGCCTGCGCGCGGTCGGAATATCCGAACAGCTTGCAGAAACCGTCCGAAAGGGCGAGGGTCACGACCTTCCTGTTTACGAATTGATAGACAGCGAAAGGCTGCCTCAGCCCCTCGATGAAGGATTGCTGTTCCTTTGTGAATTCGTATCGTTCCATGCGAAAACGCCGCCTCTCGTGACGTCAGAATCATTTGCCGGTCTATTTTATAATCAATAGTAATATTTCGACGCCGGCTGTTTTTTTCCTGCCGGCTATTTTTTTTCGGCAGATTCGAGGCAAAAATTATCGTGCAAATAAATGGCAATCATGGTAAAATAGATGAGAAAATCCAATGACGGAGGCGAGACTGTGAGCGCGTTGCTGAACGAGCTTCGCGAGCGCGGCTGCGATGTGGACGGCGCGCTCGCCAGATTTCTGAACAAAGAGGATTTCTATACGAAATGCTACAAGAAGTTCCTTGACGACCCGGCTTTTGCGGGGCTGGACGAGGCCCTGAAACAGAAGGACGCGGATGCGGCGTTTCGTCATGCGCACACGCTGAAGGGGCTGACGGCCAATATGGGACTGACGCCGCTGCACGACCTCGTAGTGCGGATCGTGGAGCCGCTTCGGGGCGGGCTATACAGCGACGAGCTGCTGGAAATCTACAATACCATGATGAAGGAAATAGAAGTATACCGCCGTATCGGGACGCGGAGCGGATTGTGAGGAGCGGCAGAGCTGTGGAAAGAAAGAAGGGCGGCACGAAGGCGGACGGCGCGCTGGTCCCGGAACATACGCATACGCATGGGCACGATCATGCGCACGGGCACACGCAGACGAAAGCGGTGCTGAACCGTATGGCGCGGCTGATCGGGCACATGCAGTCCGTGCGGCGCATGGTCGAGGACGGCCGGGACTGCAGCGAAGTGCTTTTGCAGCTTTCGGCGGTGGACGCCGCGCTGAAGAACGTCGGCAAGATCATTTTGAAAGACCATATGGAACATTGCATCGTGGACGCGGTGCAGGACAATGATCGTGAGGCAATGGCCCGTCTGGAACAGGCCATTGACCGATTCGTGAGATGATGAAAGGGGCGCTGTGGCATGGGGAAATGGGATAAGATCCTGGTCATCGACCCAAAGAGCGGAGTGGAACGTTTTATCGGCAATGAAAAGCTTTACCGCGACTATCTGGAGAAATTTCTCTACGACGGTTCCTTTGAGGAATTTTGCTCGGCCGCCGCGATGGAAAATCCTGTGATGGCGGACGAGGCGCTTCACACCATGATCGGCACAGCGGCAAACCTGAGCCTCGACCGTTTGCGCAATGTGGCCAGCGAAGCGGCGCTGAAGCTGAGGGGAAACGACAGCCCGGAAACGATACAGGCTATCGTGGACATGGTGACGGACTCGTACATGGAAGCCTGCGCGGCGGTTCGCGAGTATCTCGGAAAGACGGAATAAGCCAGCAAAAAACGCGCGAAGAGAAAGGAAGAATCTCTTCGCGCGTTTTTTGTCGTTATGCTATAGCACGGGGATCATTTCCGCGAGGCTCTGATGGCCGGAGCGGATCAGGTTTCTCTGGATGCGTTCGAGCCAGGCGGCGACTCTGGGACAGCGCAGGCGTCCCTCGAAGCGGAACATCGTGTGCGGCATCGCGCCGAAGATCGGCACGCGGTTCAGCTCGTACATATCGTCGCCGGGATTCACGTTGCCGAGCTCAACGGTGAAGGCCGCCCGATAGCCGGCCGCCCGGACGCGGGCCTTGATATCCTCGTTCGTGTACCCGCAGGGGTAGGCGAGGAATTCCACGCGGCGACGGAGACGATTCTCCAGTACGTTTTTGGAGTCGGCCAGCTCGTGATTGACGGAATTCGGCGAAAGCTCGGTCAGCACGTTGTGATCGACGGTGTGGCTGCCGAACTCGACGCCCGCCGTCTGCATCTCGGCAAGCTGCTCCCAGGTCAGGTAGTTGGGGTAGAGGCTCACATATTCGGAAATCAGGAAGATGATCGCCTTCATGTCATGCTTTTTGAGGATGGGGAACGCGCATTTGTAATTGTCGATGTATCCGTCGTCGAAGGTAATCAGCACCGGCCGGGGGGGCAGCGTCCCTTTTCCCTCCAGCGCGTCGGCCAGCTCGGAGGCTGTGACGGTCTGATAGCCGTGTTCCTTCAGCCAGACCATCTGCGTCTCGAATTCCTCCGTTGAGACGGTCAGCATGTTTTCGTCCACGTCGTTGATCTGGTGATAGTTCAGGACGGGGATGCCGTCCGGCTCGGAAAAGACGACGAAGCCGCCGGCGATCATCACGATCAGGACGGCGATGATGAAGCGAAGCAAAAGAGGTTTCATTTGAATTATCTTCCTTTATGAATAATCTACAACACAATATATAGCAAGGAGGAGTCTGTGTCAAGGTGTGGCCGTGTTTCGCCTCCTGCCCCTGTGCAAGAGACGGGCTTTGTGATATACTAAATAAGTATGTAAATTTTGGAACCAGGAATAGGAGCGAAGGCATGACGGAGCGGAATTCGATGTGCTGGTGCGGCAGCGGCAAGAAGTACAAGCATTGCCATCTGGCGTTTGACGAGCGCATAGCGGGCATGAAATTCAATTTCTTTCGCGGGCAGGTGCGCCCGCCGCACAAAATCATCAACAACGAGAAGGATATCGAGGGCATACGGAAGAGCGGCGTCGTCAACGACGGGACGCTCGACCTGATGGCGGAATTGATCCGTCCGGGCGTCGACACGGAGACGCTGAACAGGGCCGCCCACGACTATATCGTATCCCACGGGGCGATCCCGGCCTGCCTCGATTACGAGGGCTATCCTAAGAGTATCTGCATCTCGATCAACGACGTGGTCTGTCACGGGATTCCTTCGAAAGATACGATCCTGAAGGAAGGCGACATCGTCAATATCGACTGCACGACGATCCTCGACGGGTATTTCGCCGACGCGTCGCGCATGTTCATGATCGGCGAGGTGTCGCCGGCGGCGGAGCGGCTCGTGCGCGTAACGAAGGAGTGCATGGAGCTCGGCATTGCGGCGGCGAAGCCCTGGCATTTCCTCGGCGACGTCGGCGCGGCCTGCGGCGGCCATGCGCATAAGAACGGTTACTCCGTCGTGACGGATCTCGGCGGGCACGGCGTCGGCAAGGCGTTCCATCTGGAGCCGTTCGTGCCGCACGTCGGGCAGAAGGACACGGGCATGCTGCTGGTGCCGGGCATGGTGCTGACGGTGGAGCCGATGATCAACGAGGGAACGTACAAGGTCACGACGGACAAGAAGGACGGCTGGACGGTGCGGACGAAGGATCACAAGCTGTCCGCCCAGTGGGAAAAGACGATCCTGATTACGGAGACGGGGACGGAGGTCTTGTCAAGCTGATGAAAAGTTTTGCGGAGATGAATGTTTCCGAAAAGGCGCTGGCGGCGCTTCGCCGATATGGGATCCATGAGGCGACGCCGGTGCAGGAAGAGGCGATTCCCTTGGCGCGGAGCGGCGCGGACGTCATCGTGCAGGCGCCGACGGGCACCGGCAAGACGCTGGCGTTCCTGCTCCCGCTGATGGAGCGCATGAAGCCGCATGTGGACGAAGCGCAGGTCCTGATCGTGACGCCGACCCGCGAATTGACGCTGCAGATCGCGAAGGTGGCCCGGACGCTGGCGGAGGTATTTTCCCTGCGGACGATCGCGCTCTATGGCGGGCAGGATATCGAGCGGCAGAAGGACAAGCTGCGCCGTCACCCGCAGCTGATCATCGGCACGTCGGGACGGCTGCTCGACCATCTGCGGCGAAAGACGCTCCGAATCTCGCAGGCGAACCGCGTCGTGCTGGACGAAGCGGACGAGATGATGAAGCGCGGCTTCCTCGAGGACGTGGAAAAGCTGGTCTCATCGCTCGCCCCGGACCGGCAGCTGCTGCTGTTTTCGGCGACCATGCCGGACCGCGTTCGGGCGCTGGCCCGCCGCTATATGGCAAATCCGCGGGAGGTCAGGATCGAAGCGGAGCACGTCACACTCGACACGATCGCGCAGACGGTCGTCGACACGACGGAGGAGACGAAGCTCGACAAGCTCTGCGGGCTCATCAATGAGAAGCAGCCGTACCTGATGATGGTGTTCTGCATGACGCGGCAGCGCGTTCATCAGGTGACGATGGCGCTGGCGGGGCGGGGCTACCTCGCCGACGAGCTGCACGGCGATCTGACACAGGTGCAGCGGACCTTCGTCCTGAAGAAATTTCGGGCGGCGGAGCTGCAGATCCTCGTGACGACGGATATCGCGGCCCGGGGCCTCGACATCGAGGGCGTCACCCATGTGGTGAATTATGATATCCCGCGATCGACGGAGGATTACATCCATCGGATCGGCCGGACGGGCCGCGCCGGGCGCACGGGCGAGGCGATCACCTTCGTGAACGCGCGCCAATACGATCAGCTGCGGCGTATCGAGGCCGGCATCAAAAGCCGTATCGCAAAGCAGCGTTCCTCGCGGAGCCGCGAGCAGGCAAAGGCGCGCGCGGAAGCCCGGGCGAAGGCCCTGCGGGCGCGGGAGGCGGAAAAGAAGAAGGCGGCGAAGCCGCTGAGCAAATACGCGAACCGGAAGGGCGCAGAACATAAAGGCCGCAATCCGCGAAGCCGACGGGATCCGTCGGCGCGAACCCGCGGAAAACGGGACGGACGGGGCAAACGCGAAAAATAAAGAAAATTTGCAGGATTTTTTGCGCCGCCCGCGAATATAATCCTTGTATAGAAATTTTCACGGAGACGAATGAAAGATAAAGGGGGATTATTTTATGAGCGAGCAGAAACAGACGGTGGCCATCGTTTGCGGCGGCGGTCCGGCGCCCGGCATGAACGGCGTCATTTCCGCGGTAACGCTGGAGGCGCATCGGCAGGGGTGGGACGTCCTCGGCATGTACGAGGGCTTCTCGCATTTGGCGAAACGCGAGAAGAAATACATCAAGCTCACCGACGAGGACGTGAGCCGGATTCATCTGCAGGGCGGCTGCGTGCTTCAGATGTCGCGGTACAACCCGACGAAGAAGGAAGAGGACCTGACGGCTGTCGTCGACACCCTTAAAGAGCTCGGCGTCACCTACCTTGTGACGATCGGCGGCGACGATACGGCGTTCAGCGCGATGACGGTGGCGGCGCACGCGACGAAGAACGGTCACCCGATCAAGGCCGTTCACGTGCCGAAGACCATCGACAACGATCTGCCGCTCCCCGAGGGGATCCCGACCTTCGGCTTTGAGACGGCGCGTGCGCTCGGCGCGCTCGAGGCCGCGAACCTGATGGAAGACGCGCGCACGGCGAACCAGCGCTGGTACTTTGTCGTGGCTATGGGCCGCACGGCCGGTCATCTCGCCCTCGGAATCGGCAAGGCGGCGGGCGCGCCGGTCACAGTCATTCCGGAGGAATTTTCGACGGACAAGATCCCGCTGCATCAGGTCGTCGATATTCTCGTCGGCTCGATCATCAAGCAGAAAATGGCGGGCCGCAGCTACGGCGTTGCCGTCGTTGCCGAGGGCGTCATCGAGAAGATCGTGGAAGAGGACCTCAAGATGCTCGGCGACCTGGCCCTCGACGAGCACGGGCATATCCGCTACGCGGAGCTGGACTTCGGCGATATCCTGAAGCAGCAGGCGACTCGCGAACTCGAGCGCCTCGGCGTCAAGATGACGATCGTGGACAAGGAGATCGGCTACGAGCTGCGCTGCACCTCGCCGATTCCTTACGATATCGACTATACGCGTTCGCTGGGCTACGCGGCGGTGCATTTCCTCAAGGACGGCAACACCGGCGCGATGATCACGATACAAAAAGACGGCGCTGTGCCGATGTACTTCGACGATATCAAGGATCCGGCGACGGGCAAGACTCGCGTGCGCCGTGTAAATATCGATTCGGCGGCTTACAAGATTTCCCGCGGCTTCATGATCCGTCTGGAAAAAGAGGACCTCGAGAAGGAAGAAGTGGCGAAGGAGTTCAAGCTGTCGACGGCAGAGCTCAAGAAGCGGTACAGATATTTGTTTGAATAGGGAATAACGGGATAGAAGGCTAAGAATCGCCCCTGAGCTTCCGATTGGAAGTTTAGGGGCTTTGCGGCGTTTGGGGGATGTTTCTGTAGCGCTTGCGATCAATGCGCACATTATGTCTTGTTCACTTGAAGCGTGCGTTTTTTTCAAAGGGGCTCTGCCCCTTTGCATCCCCGCAAGGGGCGTTCCCACCTTGACTCCCCCAACGCTCCGCTTCGCTTCGCTTTAGTGCACTGCGTTGTGAGGGGGTTGATGCTTCGGCGGTTTTGGCTTCCGCGATTGCTTTTGCTCTTGGTTTGTTCTTGTGATCGCGTTGCGATAACCCTGACCCGCAAATTTGGTTAGACCAGGACAGGTCGGTATGTGCCCTGGCGCTCTGAACGACAATTTAGCGCCCTGAACGACAAATTTTATGTCGTTCAGGGCGCTAAATTGTCGTTCAAGGCGCTTCGCTTGACTTTTGAGTTATTCATCGTACAATAAAATAGAGTAAATAAGACTTCGGAAGGAAGTATGACCAATGAAAACCCGAAATGATTCCCGTACGCAGAAAGCTGCAGGCAGGAAAGCGCAAACCGCTCTCGCTCTCGCCGTATCGCTGTGGATGGCGAACGGCGCGTTTTGGGCGCCGGGCGTCGCGTCGGCGGAACAGGAAACGGAGGTCACGATTAAAAGCAAGGCGGACGCGGACAGCAAGGTCGCAGAGGGGAAATTGCGCAAAATAGAGAATGGGCCGGGGGCGGATAAAACTCTCTACTCCCTCAATAACGGTACCAAGATGATGAGGATTGAGAATTGTACAGGTGCCAGTTTCTACGCCGGGTACAGTGGTGAGGGCGGCGAGGCGTCCGGCTACACCCTTACAGTGGACAACGGCACGTTCTCCGATAAGGAATTGGCCGGCGGCTATTCGTATTCTAATTCGCCTTCTGGTACGGCCAATAATAACAACGTCTATATCAATGGCGGCGAAGGAGGGGCCAGTGTTTACGGCGGCCGTGGGCAGGTGGACGCGTCGGGCAATACCGTGGCCATAACCCGCGGTACGGTTGGCGAAGTTACCGGCGGTTTTGCTTACTACGGCAACGCGGGCGGCGACAGCGCGGATGCCGGCAACAAGGTCACGATTTCCGGCGGCAATGTCAAAATGGTTTACGGCGGTGTGAGCCACGAAGGTAAGGCCACGGGCAACAGCGTCACCGTCAGCGGCGGTACTACAATCGGAAAGGGTGTTTTCGGAGACGGTGTTTACGGAGGACGCGTCTATAGTACGATCAACGGTGCGGGCGACGCCGAAAAAAACATCGTGACCGTCAGCGGCGGCACGATCGACGGTTCTGTTTACGGCGGGATTGTCTGCTCAAACACCGCTGAAGATACTTACGGCGCCACCGCCGCCACGAGCAATACCGTCACGATTTCCGAGACGGATACCGCTGTCCCCACAATAATCAAAACGGAGATATACGGCGGCTTTTCGGCAAAAGGAGCGGCGAACGAGAACACCGTCACGATTTCCGGCGGCGCCATAGGGACAGGCGACACCAATAATGTTTACGGCGGGTATGGCTATACAGGCACGTCGGAGAACAAGGTCACGATCAGCGGCGGCAAGATGAGCGGTCAGGTTTACGGCGGATACACAACAGGCGCGACGGGTGCGGCGAACAAGAACGTCCTGGAGATTTCCGGCGGCACGGTGAACAGGTCGGTCACCGGCGGGTATGTCGATAGTTTGGACGCCGCCGCCACCGCCGCGGGCAATACCGTCACGATTGAGGGCGGTACGGTCAACGGCGACGTCAACGGCGGCTTTGCGAGCAGTGCCACGGACAACACCGTCACGATTTCCGGCGGCACAATCAAAAATTTGGTTTACGGCGGCAGGGGCAGTACCAAGGCCACGGACAATACCGTCACGATTTCCGGCGGCACGATAGACAGCAATGGCATTTACGGCGGTTATTCCGATTTCGGCGCAGCCAATGACAACACCGTGGAGATTTCCGGCGGCACCTTTAAAAATAAACCCTATATTTACGGCGGCTCCAGTAATGAAGGCAAGGCCACAGGCAACACCGTCAAAATTTCCGTGGCAAACTTCGAGGCCGGCAGGATTTGCGTAGGCGACGGCGCCACGAGCACGGGCAACACGCTGGTGCTGGACGCCAAAGGCATAGACGTCGACAATAACGTCGGAGGCGTCCAGACCATCGCCCTGACGAAGAATGTAAAATTTGAAGACAACACGACTGTACTGAAAGCGGGAAAATTCGCAATAGACAACAACGCGGCAACGACGCTGGACATTTCGGCGGCCAGCTTCGCCGGGGACGGCGCCATGACCCTTCTCGAAGTGACCTCGGGGAACGAGGATGACAACTTAGCCACGATGACCGTAGCCTATAAGGACGACAAGGGCCAGGCCCAAACCGGCACCCTGACCGTCGATACCCCCGTCCAAATCAAGGCGGGCATGGAAAACGATACCTATGCCCAAAACAACGTGACCCTGACCTACGACTCCGACGTGCAGCAGGTAGCGATGAAAGACGCGGGGCAGAAGGTCGTATTTGAAAGCGGGATAAACGGCAGCGTCAAGGACGTCGCGATGGGTACTGTCCAGTGGCAGAAGGGCTCCACCGCCATGGACGCCGCCGGGGCGGGCTTTACCCTGGACGGCAAGACCACGCTGACCGACAACCTCGCCATTGATTTCGCGGGCGCGGAAAAGGACGCCGCCGTCAATGACACCATGACCCTGCTGGCGGCGAATCAGGAGATGGCGACCCTTTCCAACGATTTCAGGAACTTCTCCAGGACCATCGAAAAGGAATACAGCGTCGATACGGCGGGCGTATCCATTGACGCGAAGGTGACGGCGACGGCCACAGCAAGCGGCAAGAGCCTGACTGCCGCCATAACGGCCAACCGTGCGACGAAACTCACCTTCGGCGATGTGAAATGGCTGACCGACGGCGCGCTGATCGACCACAAGACCGCGCTGACGAATATCTCCTTCGAGGGCGCGGACGTGGACACCACGAACATCTCCTTCACGAACGTCAGCAAGCTGGACGACGACGCGAAAATGACGCTGGTATCGTCCTTCGGCACGAGAGCTGGAAAGATCACGGGCTCGGACTTCACCCTCGGCACGCTGACCGGCAAGGGCCATGCGTATTGGGAGAACAACGACCTCCTGTATCTGGTCACCGAGGGCGCCGGCGGCGACACGCCGGGACCGACGCCGACGCCGGGAGAGGACATCAGCGGCCAGTCGAAGACCGTGGAGCCGGGAGAGACGGTTACGAAGGACGTGGCGGCCGCCAAGGCAACGGGCAGCAAAACGGCGACCTCGAACACGGCGACCGTTTCCAAAGGTGGCACCGTCGGCACGAAGGAGAAGCCCGCGAACGTGACGGGCGCCACCACGGAAAGCGGCGCCGCGAAAGAGAACGCGGCGAACATCACCGGCGGCACGGTGAACGGCGACGTGGCGGGCGCCACCACGGTAAGCGGCGACGCTGCGGGCAACACGGCCACGGTCACGGACGGCGGCGTGATTGTCGGCTCCGATCCCGAGGAGAAGCCCGCGTTGGTCGGCGCGATAACGGAAAGCGGCAAGGCCGAGGGGAACAAAGCGAACGTCACCGGCGGCACCGTCACGGGCAGCGTGGCAGGCGCTGTCTCCGGGACGGGCATCGTTTCCTCGAACACGGCAACCGTTTCCGGTAAAAGCGAGGTCACCGGTACCGTCGTGGGCGCGGCCGCGAAGACGGGAAAGCTGGCGGACGGCAACAGCGCGGAGGTTTCCGGCCGGAGCACCGTCACGGGCAACGTGGCGGGCGCGGAAGCGGCGAAGGGAGAGGTTTCCAACAACAGCGCGAGCATTTCCGAAAAGAGCTTCGTCAAGGGCGACGTGATCGGCGCGGTCACGAAAAGCGGCGTCGCGGTGGCGAATGCCGTGACCGTCACGGGCGACAGCCAGATAAAGAAAAACGATCCGGAAAGCGGCGAAGCGAAAGACAAAGAAGTGGCAGGCGGCGACGTGATCGGCGCGATGACGGAAAGCGGCACGGCCTCGCAGAACACGGTGACCGTCACGGAGAGCATCGTGGAGCGCGACGTCAGCGGCGCGAACTCCACATCGGGCGAGGTCAATACGAACACCGTTACGATTTCCGGCGGCGAGATCGGCGGCAGCGTCTTCGGCGGCCGCACCGAGGGAACGAAAGGGGCTGTCGGCAACGGCATCGTGCTGGAGGACGCCGAGGTCAAGGGCGACGTCTACGGCGGCATGAGCGAGGGCGGCGCCGCCGACGGCAATACGGCAGAGATCTCCGGCGAAGAGACGGTGGTGAAAGGCAACGTCTTCGGCGCTTCGAGCAAGACCGCGTCGACGGGCAACAGCGTCACCATGAAAGACGGCACGGTGGGCGGCTATGTCTTCGGCGCCGTGAGCAAAGCCGCGACGAAGAACAACATCGTCACCATGACGGGCGGCACGGTGAATGGCCTCGTGGGTGGCGGCTGCGAAACGGCCACGGAGAACTATGTCTCCGTCGAGGACGGCTTCGTGGAACAATTCGCGGTGGGCGGCCTTGCGAGCAAGACGGCGACGGGCAACACCGTCACCATGACCGGCGGCAGAGTCTATAACGGCATCTACGGCGGCTACGGCGAAACCGGGGCGGCGAGCGGCAACAACGTCTACCTGGGCGGCGGAACGGTATCCGGCATCAGCCCCTCCGAAGCCGTGACCGTCGACGGCTTCACACTCAAGGAAGGCGGCGTCTACGGCGGCTACAGCGTGAGCGGCACGACGCAGCACAACTGCGTCATCCTTTACGGCACGGCGGACGTCTCCACGGCAAACCTCTTTGGCGGAAACCGGGAAGCGACAGGCAACACGCTCCATCTCGGCTACGTCGCGGACGGCACGCCGATTCCCTGGAAAGGCGGCGAGAGCGGAGCGAAAGTCAATGGCATCTCGAATTTCGAGACCGTCAGCTTCGACGTGGTGCAGTGGAACCCCGACACTCCGGCCCTCATCGTCGGGGGAAGCACCTCCAATCTCTCCGGCACGGTCAGCGCGAAGAACGTCATCTTCACCGGCGTGGACAAGCTGGCGGCAAAGGACGCCATGACGCTGGTCAAGAACCTCCCGGCGACGGCGAAGGTCGAAGAAACCTCCGCCTTCACCATCGGCGCCATGATCGAGGGCACAGGTTCCCTTGCCGTCGACGGCAGCGACGTAAAATACACCGTTGAAAGCGTCGGCGCCAGCAAGCAGACTCACAACGCGGTCATGAGCGCCGAGGTCGGCATGGCGGCGCTGTCGGCAGGCAACGACTTCATCGGAAACGCCACGGAAGGGCTTGCCCTTGCCTCGAACATCGGCGCCGACGGCGTATCGACCTACGCCCAGATGGGCGGCGGCACTATGCGTCAGGAAACGGGCAGCCATGTCGACACGCACACCTGGAACGCGATCCTCGCGTTGGGCCACCAGAACAAGAAAGAAAAGAGCACGACGGAGCGCGACGAATCGCAAAGCGATTCGCTGCATACAACAGACTCTAAGTCGCTTCGCTCCCAAGAGTCTGTAATATACGGCGCGTTCTTCGAATACGGCAGCGGCAACTATACGACATTCAACGACGCGGGCCAGCGCGGCGACGGCTCCATGCACTACACCGGCGGCGGCGTCCTCGCGAAATGGACGGCCAGCCACGGTTTCTACGTCGAAGGCAGCCTGCGGGCCGGCACGGTCCATGACGACGCGCGGAACGTGCTGCGCAATATCGCCACAGGCGTTCCGTACAGCTATGAGACAGACGCGAACTACTTCGGCGCGCACCTCGGCGTAGGAAAGGAAATCGCGCTGGCCAACGGCAATACGGTGGACGTCTACGGCAAGTACTTCTACAACCGTAAGAACGGCGTGTCTTTCAACGCGGGCGGGCAGTTCGACCTCGACGCGGTGACGAGCCAGATCCTGAGAGTAGGCGCGAGGTACACGGTGAAGCGGGATAAATGGAACTTCTACGCAGGCGCGGCCTACGAGCACGAACTGGACGGCAAGGCCACAGGCACGGCGGGCGGCCTGGCGATCCGGGGCGCCGAAATCAGCGGCGCCAGCTTCCGCGGCGAGCTCGGCGCGACCATGAAGCCGGACAAGAACAGCCCCTGGAGCCTCGACCTGAATGTGGCCGGCTTCGCAGGAAAGAAGCAGGGCTTCACCGGAGGCGTCAGCGTGGCGTTCATGTTCTGACGGAAAAGCGAAGCGTATATTAGCCTTCCACTTGAGGGGAAGGTGTCAGCGAAGCTGACGGATGAGGTGTTCTCGTAACCTAAAGGATGATGTAAGCGCTACGATACAGACACCTCACCCCCCGCCTTCGGCGGTCCCCGTCCGGGGAGTCCACTGGACTCCCGCGCAGAGTGCCCCCAAATGGGAAGGCTATAATACCACGAAAGGAAGGTTACTCCATGAAAACCCACAATGATTCCCGTACGCTGAAAGCTGCAAACAGGAAAAAAGCGCAGGCCGCCCTCGCGCTGGCCGTCTCGCTGTGGATGGCGGGCGGCGGGGTGGCATCGGCGCAGGAAATAGTCGTTGCCGAGGACTATAATGATAGCGTATACGGAAACACGGCGGACCCCAATGACAAAACCCAATGGCCCTATGTCGGTATCACTCCTTCCAATCCCAACAACAACAAAGTTACGGTAAATGCCGGAGTTACGGTAACTGGGTTTATAAGCGGAAGCCTTCATAAGGACAATGACGTGACAGGCAACGAGGTCATTGTGAATGGCACGGTAATATCCAATGTCATTGGCGGGGAATCAGAAAGTGCGAACGCACAAAACAATATCGTCACTATCAATGGCAGCGTCGGAAATGATGTTTACGGGGGATATACGAGCACAGGTATTGCAAGCGGGAACAGGGTCACCATAAACGGCACGGTAAACCAAGATGTTTACGGCGGCCATAGCTGGAACGGCGCGGCGACAGAGAACTGCGTGATGATTTCCGGCGGCACGATCAACGGTGCGGTCAGGGGCGGGTCAGGCAAAACGGGCGCCAATGACAACACCGTGACGATTTCCGGCGGCACGATGAAAAGCTTGGTCATGGGCGGGTACATCGACGGTTCGGGCACCGCCACGGGCAACAAGGTCATAATGACAGGCGGCAGTGCGCAAGGCAAGGTTTTGGGCGCGAATTTGTGGGAAGGGAAATCGGCGACAAACAATCAGGTAACTGTCAGCGGAGGTACAATCAGCGGCGATGAGCTTGCCGGGGCATATTCTTCCGACACTTACCCACCGAGCAGCACCTACTATGATGCTGCACACGACGTCTCGAACAATACCGTTACCGTCAAGGATTCAGCGAATATCCAAGCGGACATTGACGGCGCGGTGACCAACAACGGCAAGGCGGACAGCAATCATGTCATCATTGAGGACGGCACAGTCAACAAAGATGAAGGGTATGGACATATTTACGGCGGACGTTCCAATGGCGGAGGATACGCCACGAACAACACCGTGACGATTTCCGGCGGCACCGTCACAGCGAGAGTGATTGTTGGCGGCAGCGCTAAGGGAGGCAATGCCACCGGCAACACGGTCACGGTGTCTTCAGACGTCACGGGCGCTGTGTACGGCGGCGATACAGCTGGCGGCACGGGCGACGCTACGGGAAATAAGGTCACGCTGAAAGGCGCGACCGCGAAGGTCACGGGCGATGTGTGCGGCGGCTATACAGTGGGCGGCACGAACGGCGTCACGGGCAATATCGTCACGCTGGACGGCGCGAAGGTCACGGGCGGTGTGTACGGCGGCTATGCAAAGGGCGGCAGTGGCGCCGTCACGGGCAATATCGTCACGCTGAACGGCGCGACGGTCACGGGCAATGTGTACGGCGGCGGAACGGGAACAGGAGAGGAAAAAGGAACGGGCGACCTCGTCAAGGGCAACACGCTGAACCTGTTTAGCGCAAACTCGGCGAGCGGCGTCGTGGGAAACTTCGAGAAGATTGTGCTGCAAAACAGCCTTGACGTGAAGTATTACGACGGCACAGAAGAAAAAATCGCCACGTACAGCCTGACATGGCAGGACGGCGCGACCCTGCTCTCGGCGAAGAAGTTTGAGAACTACGGCACGCTGGACATATCCGGCGCGACGATGCTGAAGGACCGGACGACGCCCGGTTCCATGACGCTTCTCTCGTCAGATACGGAGGATAATTTTGCGAATCTGCCCCTGAAGTATTGGGACGGCAAGGCGACACTGACGGCGGCAAATCCCAGCGTCGAGGTCTTCCGCGCCGCAAAGTCTGATGCAGACAGCGGCGTAACCCTCGACTACAACACGCTCCACACTGTCGCCGTCAACGCGGCGGACAGCTACAAGACCGTCACATATAATGTCAGGAGCGACGCGAAAAAGCTGACCTTCGGCGACGTGGAGTGGAAGGACACGGGCGCGCTGATCGACCATAAGACGAAGTGGGCGGACGTCGACTTCAACGGCGCGGACGTGGACACGACGAAGATTTCCTTCACGAATCTCCAGACCCTCGATACGGACAGCAAGATGACCCTCGTCTCGGACTTCGGCACATCGGCGGGCACGATCAACGGCTCGACCTTCACCGTCGGCAAAGGCACGGGCGAAGGCTATGCCTACTTCGAGAGCGGCAACCTCCGCTATCTGGTCACAAAGGGCGTCACGGAACCTGAGCCGGAACCTGGGCCGGAACCGGAGCCGGAGCCGGAGCCCGGCCCGGCTCCGTCGGAAGAAATCATCGACGAAAAAGTTGAGGGCGATGTGGAGCCCGTCAAGGCAAAGGAAAACGAAACCGCGCAGCAGCAGGAGAAAATCGTTGAGAAAGACGGCTACGTGACGGGCAATGTCACGACGGCCTCCAGCAAAAACGGCAAATCCCAAGACAACATTGCGGCCGTCAACGGCGGCAAGGTAGGCGGCAGCGTCACCGGCGCGGAGGTCACCGGAAGCGGCGACGCCACGACGAACCATGCGACCGTCACGGGCGGAAGCGTCGGCGGCAACGTCACCGGCGCGACCACGAAGGGCGGCGTCGCGGCCTCGAATACGGCGACTGTTTCCAACGGCGGCACGGTTGGCGCCGCAGACAATCCCGCGAACCTGACGGGCGCAACCACGGAAAGCGGCGAGGCGAAGGAGAACGCGGCGAACGTCACCGGCGGCAAGGTCATCGGCGACGTGGCGGGCGCGGTGACGGGAAGCGGCGACGCTACAGGCAACACGGCCACGGTCACGGGCGGCGGCACGGTCACCGGTTCCAATCCAGAGGAAACGTTCGCGGTGGCCGGCGCGAGGACGGAAAGCGGCGCGGCTGAGGGGAACAAGGCCATGGTCGGGGAAAACAGCACGGTCATGGGCGCTGTGGTCGGCGCGGTGGTGACGGGCGGCGCGCTGGCGGACGGCAACGCGGCGAATATCACGGGCGGCAGCACGGTCACCGGCGACGTAATGGGTTCCTTTGTGGACACCGGCAACATTACAGGCAACACAGCCAACGTCGAAAAGAACAGCACAGTGAACGGCGACATACTGGGCGCGTACTCGACCGACGGCGACGCGGTGGCAAACCACGCCGTTGTCAGCGACAGCACCGTCAACGCCAATACACAGTCAGAATGCGACGGCGACGTGACGGGCGCGCAAACGGAGAATGGCGTCGCTTCCGGGAACACGGCCACGGTCACGGGCAGCAAAGTCGCGGGCCAAGTCGTCGGCGGTATTATCTCCCAGAAGGGCGAAGCCAATTCGAACGAGGCCCATGTCTCCGGCGGCGCCGTGGGCTATGGTGTTTACGGCGGCTTGAGCGCTCGCGGCAACGTGACCGGCAACACCGCCACGGTGGATGGCGGCGCAACCGTCAGCGGTGAAGTCAAGGGCGGAGAGACCGATGTGGGCGACGCCAGCGGGAACAAAGCCACGGTCACGGACAGCGTGATCGGCGGCGACGTCTACGGCGGTTACAGCGGCAAGGGCACCGCCAATGACAACGCGGTGGAGATTTCCGGCAAAACGGAGGTCAACGGAACCGTTTACGGCGGCAAGAGCACAGAAAAATCCGAGGGCAACAAGGTGACGCTGGCGGGCGGCACCGTCAACAAGATCGTCGGCGGCGGCTGCAAGACCGGCGCGAACAATATCGTCACGATTTCTGGCGGCACCGTCCACGAGGTCTACGGCGCGGAGGCGGGCAAGAGCGCCACGGGCAACCAGATCGTCCTGTCGGGCGGTACGGTGGACGGCGTGCTTTACGGCGGTTTCAGCGACAGCCAGACGGGTACGGTCAACAATGTCATCACGCTCTACGGCGACGCCGACGTTTCCAACGCCAACATTTTCGGCGGCAACGGCGCGGACGCCACCGGCAACGTGCTGGTCATCGGCCTGAAGGATTCCGACGTCCTTTCGAACAGCACGGCATGGACCGGCGGCACGGTCAGGAACCTCTCGAACCTTGAAACGATCCGCCTCGACGTCGTGAAGTGGGGCACCCCCGCGCTGACGATCACGGACGGGAAAGCGTCCGACCTTTCCAAGACGACGGTGGACGCGACGAAGATCCAATTCATCGACGTGCAGGAGCTCAAGGTCAACGAGACGATGACGCTGCTGGACGACAGCATACTGGCCCCGACGAAGCGCGTCAAAGACGTGAAGGCGGGGAGCGACTTCACTGTGGGCACGACGACGGAGGGCATGGGCAGCCTCTCCCTTGAGAATGGCAAAGTGGTCTACAAGGTGGCAACCCTGACCTCCAGCAAGCGGGCCCACAGCGCCGTCATGGGCCTCGAAGCGGGCATGGCGGCCCTTGCCGTGGGCAACGACTTCATCGGCGACGCCACGGCGGGCCTCGGTCTCGCGGCGAACACGGGGGCCGACGGCGTTTCCACCTTCGCGAAGTTTGGCGGCGGCAAGATGAGGCAGCAGACGGGCAGCCATGTGGACGTCAACACATGGAACGCCATCATCGCCCTCGGCAAGAAAAACCAGGGTGAGAAATCCTCCTTCGAATACGGCGCCTTCTTCGAATACGGCAGCGGCAACTATACGACCCACAACGGCGACGCACGTGGCGACGGCTCGGCCAGCTACACCGGCGGCGGTTTGATGGCGAAGTGGACGGCCAATCACGGCTTCTACGTCGAGGGCAGCCTGCGAGCGGGCACGGTGAAGGACGACGCGAAGAACGTCATGCGGGACGGCGCGGGCGTGCCGTACAGCTACGATACGAGCGCGGGCTATTTCGGCGCCCACTTGGGCGTCGGAAAGGAAATCGCCCTCGCGAACGGCAACACGGTGGACGTCTACGGCAAATACTTCTACAACCGCAGGAGCGGCGTCAGCTTCAACGCGGGGGGCCACTACGACCTCGACGCGGTGACGAGCCAGATCCTGAGAGTAGGCGCGAGGTACACGGTGAAGCGGGATAAATGGAACTTCTACGCAGGCGCGGCCTACGAGCACGAACTGGACGGCAAGGCCACAGGCACGGCGGGCGGCCTGGCGATCCGGGGCGCCGAAATCAGCGGCGCCAGCTTCCGCGGCGAGCTCGGCGCGACCATGAAGCCGGACGAAAAGAGTCCGTGGAGCCTCGACCTGAACGTGGCCGGCTTCGCAGGCAAGAAGCAGGGCTTCACAGGAGGAGTCAGCGTGGCGTTTATGTTCTGAGGAAACCCCTCCACCACTTCGCGGTGGAGGGGTTCCACTTTCCTTTTTCGCCCTTTTTTGTTTGTTCATTTTTCGTTGCGATTCTGTTCGTCTTAGTTTAAAATAATATGTAGTATTTGTGCTATGACAAACGAGGTGACAGCTTGCGTATCGTTTTGGTTGAGCCGGAAATACCGGGGAATACGGGCAATATCGCCCGGCTTTGCGCGGGTACCGGCATGGAGCTCCATCTGATCCGTCCGCTGGGGTTTTCGACGGAGGACAGGTATTTGAAGCGCGCAGGACTCGATTATTGGCATTTGGTGCAAGTCTTTTATCATGATTCGATCGGCGAGCTTTTAGAGGCGCAAGCCGGGACGCCGTTTTACTTTTTTTCGACAAAGGCGGCGCGGCTTTACACGGAGGTCTCCTATGGGGCGGACGATTTTCTCGTCTTTGGCAAGGAGACGGCCGGACTGCCGGAGGATCTGCTGCGGGCGCATTGGGATACGACGGTGCGGATCCCTCTCCAGTCGGAGGCCCGTTCGCTGAATCTTTCAAACGCGGCGGCGGTGGCCGCATACGAGGCACTGCGCCAGCTTTCTTTTCCCGGGTTACAGACGGTGAGGTGAAAGAGCCCGATGGGGTATACGATTGACGGTAATTATATAAAGGCGCTGCGCGAGGCGCTGCCGGAGGAACATGTGCTCACGGACGAGCCGATGGCGCGCCATACGACGTTCCGTATCGGAGGCAAAGCGGACGTCTTTGTGCTTCCGGCGTCCATTGAGGAGCTTTTGGAGGTCTTGCGGCTGACGAAGCGGTATGCCGTCCCGCTCACGATCCTGGGCAACGGGTCCAATGTGCTCGTGCGGGACGGGGGCATCCGTGGCGTGGTGGTTTCCTTCGGGAAGCCGTTTTCCCATATGGAGAGGGAAGGGGCGCACATCAAGGCCGGAGCCGGCGCGACGCTTGGGACGGTGTCCCTGTTTGCGGCGAACCATGCGCTTTCCGGGCTCGAATTTGCCGTCGGCATTCCCGGCAGTCTCGGCGGCGCGGTCTTCATGAACGCCGGCGCTTACGACGGCGAGATGAGCCGGGTGATTTCCGGCGTCGCCGCCGTTACGCCGGAGGGCGAGATTCGTCGCTACCGCGCGGAGGAAATGGATTTTGGCTACCGGCACAGCGTTTTTCAGCAGAACGGGCACATCATCTGCGAGATCGAGCTTGCCCTGGCAGAGGGAGAGCCGGCTGCCATTCAGGAGAAGATGGCCGAATTCACGAGACGGCGCATGGAAAAACAGCCTCTCGACAAGCCGAGCGCCGGCAGCACGTTCAAACGTCCTCCGGGACTATTCGCGGGGACGTTGATTGACGAGGCGGGGCTCAAGGGCTTTTCGGTCGGCGGCGCGCAGGTCTCGGAAAAGCACGCGGGATTCGTAATCAATCAAGGCGGGGCGACGGCGGCGGATGTGCTCGCACTGATCGAAGAGGTGCAGAGGCGCATAGAGAAGAAGAACGGCGTCCGCCTGACGCCGGAAATCCGTATCATAGGCGAGGACGCCTGACATGAAAAAGAAGGGAGTGTTCGTATGCGGCTGAGATTTTTGGGCGCGGCGCACACGGTGACGGGCTCGTGCTATATGCTGGAGGTGCAGGACACGAAGATCCTGATCGACTGCGGCATGTTCCAGGGCTCGAAACGGATCAGGGAACTGAATCAGGAAGATTTCCTGTTTACGCCCGCCGAGCTCGACGCGGTACTTTTGACTCACGCTCACGTCGACCACAGCGGCCTGATTCCGAAGCTGTGCCGGGACGGATTCAAGGGGCCGGTCTATGCGACGAAGACGACCTGCGACCTGGCGCAGATCATGCTTCCGGATTCCGCCCATATCCAGGTCTCCGACGCGGAAATGCGGAACCGGAAAGGCGCGCGGAGTGGCGCGGAGCCCGTCGAGCCGCTCTATACGATGGAGGACGCCATGCGGGCGCTCCAGCAGTTCCGTCCCGTGTCCTATAAAAAAGAGTTTACGATCGGCGACCATATCCGCGCGGTCTACCACGACGCCGGGCACATTATCGGCTCCGCGATCATCGAGATTTTCGCGACGGAGGACGGGAAAACGACGAAGTTTGTCTTCTCCGGCGACCTCGGCCAGCCGAATCAACCGATCATTAAGGACCCGAGCATTATCCGCGGCGCTGATTTCCTGATCGTCGAGTCGACGTACGGCGACAGAATCCATCAGGAGTATGACAAGGAGAGCGCGCTGGCGGAAATCGTCAACGACACGATGGACAGAGGCGGCAACCTGATCATCCCGGCCTTTGCCGTCGGACGGACACAGACGCTCCTGTATTATTTCTACAAGCTCTGGAAGGCGGACCGGATCGAAGACGTGCCGATCATTCTGGACAGCCCGCTGGCCATCGCGGCCACCCGGATCTTTGTGGAGAACAGCCAGGATTTCGACGAGGAAGCGATCGAGCTTTTGAACCGGGAAGGCAAGCTCCCGCAGATGCCGCAGCTTCGCATCTGCAAGACGGCGGCAGAGTCGCAGGCCCTCAACAGCTTCGAAAGTTCGGCCATCATCATTTCGGCCAGCGGCATGGCCGACGCCGGCCGCATTCTCCATCATCTGAAGCACAACCTCTGGCGGCCGGAGTCCACGGTTCTCTTCGCCGGATATCAGGCGGAGGGGAGTCTGGGGCGCCGCCTTGTGGACGGCATGAAGCGCGTCCGTGTGATGGGCGAGGAAATCGCCGTGCGGGCGACGATCAAGATGATGGAAGGCTTTTCCGCCCATGCCGACGCGAAGCAGCTGATTCGATGGATCGGCTGCATCGAGGACCCAAAGCCGGCCAAAGTGTTCATCGTGCACGGCGAAGCGACGGCGCAGGAGACGCTGCGGTCGAATATCACGTCGGAGCTGGGGCTAGACTCTTATATCCCGTTCCGCGGCGACGTGGCGAATATCCTCGGCCGAAGCTGCGAGCTCGAGGCGTCGCAGATCCCGTCGGTCTCTGTCGAAATGGAAATGGAGGATTACCTCCGCTCCCTCGACGCCGAATACCGCCTCGCGCGGCGCAAGCTCATGCAGCTTGTCGTCCATCGCCCGACGCTCATGCCCTTCGTCGTCAAGACGGTGGACAAGGGCTGGAAGTACATGCGAAAGCTCTTCGCGCCGTATAATATTTAAGAAATAAGAACTTTTTGCTTCGGTTGACAGGCTCCTAATATAATGATATTATCTGATGTGGAACAATACCTTTGAAATTGGTCCTGTGAGGCTGATAAAGGGATGCCGTTCAGCGGTCGTGAATAATGCTGAAAAGCTTTCTTATGCCTTCGCATGGGAAAGCTTTTTTTATGAAAACTCAGCGAATCCAGTCCGAAGGGCGCAGATGCGCTTAGTTTTCGTTAAGGAACCACTGAACAAGTCCCGCCGCGCCCCTACCGGGTCTTTTTCCGACTGGCGTTGTCAAAGTCCTCTCGACGTAGCGATGCTACGCCTTCGAGTCCTTTTCCTAGCCATTCGAAAAAATCCCTCGGCAGGGTCACGACTTGACTTATTCAGTGATTCCTTAAGGGCTTCATGCGAAACGATGTTTTGCATGAAGCTTTGATGAAGTTTTTTACGGACGCCGTGCGTCGCCTCCCAATGAAGGAGTTGAGTGGATTGGCAAAAAACAAGGTTTCCCTGCGGGGGAAACACGTCCTGGGGCTGGAGGATTTCAGCCGCGAGGAGATCGAGCTTGTGCTGGAGACGGCCAAGGAGATGAAGTCCATCATTCATCGCGACATCAAGAAGGTGCCTGCGCTGCGGGGCAAGTCGATCATGACGGTCTTTTACGAGCCGAGCACGCGGACGCGGTCGTCCTTCGAGACGGCGGGAAAGTACCTCGGCGCGGACGTCGTCAACATCACGGCGGGCACGTCGAGCATCGTGAAGGGCGAGAGTCTGCGGGATACCCTCCTGACCGTCGAGGCGATGGGTTTTGACGCGATCGTGATGCGCCATAAACAAGAGGGCGCGGCGGAGTACGCGACGAAGGTCGTCAAACATCCCGTAATCGTGAACGCGGGCGACGGCGCCCATGCGCACCCGTCCCAGGGTCTTTTGAACTTGTTTACGCTTTTGCAGTATAAAGGGCGATTGGAAGGGCTGAAGGTCGCTATCCTCGGCGATATCCTCCACAGCCGCGTCGCCCGTTCCGATATTTGGGGCATGCGCCGTATGGGCATCGAGGTGCATCTGGCAGGCCCGGGAACCATGCTGCCGCGTTTCCTTGCCGAGGAGCCGGGCATTTTCGTCCATGAGCGGGTCGAGGACGCGATCAGGGACGCGGACGCCATCAATGTGCTTCGGATCCAGCTGGAACGCCAGAAAGCGGGCCTGTTCCCGTCGAAGCGTGAATACGCGCGGCTGTACGGCATCAACAACGCGCGGCTTGCCCTCGCGAAAAAGGACGTGCTGATCCTGCATCCGGGCCCGATGAACAAGGGGCTTGAGATTTCTCCCGAAGTGGCCTACGGCGACCATTCGGCGATCCAGGAGCAGGTGCAGAACGGCGTCGCCGTTCGTATGGCGCTTCTCGCGCTTGTCTTGATGGGAGGGAAGGCGCAGTGAAACAGCTGATTCAGGGCGGAAGGGTCATTGACCCCGCCAACCATATAGATAAGAAAGCCGACGTTTTAGTGGAGGACGGAAAGATTGCCGCTGTCGGCGAAAATCTTTCCGCGGAAGGCGCGGAAGTCATTTCGGCGGAAGGAAAGGTCGTCGTGCCCGGACTCATCGATATGCACGTGCATTTGCGGGAGCCGGGGCAGGAGGCGAAGGAAGATTTCGTCTCGGGGACGCGGGCCGCGGCAGCCGGCGGATTCACGACGATCGCCACCATGCCGAACACCAGGCCCGTCGTCGACGACGCGGCTGTCGTGCGCAGCCTTCAAAAGCGCGCGGAGGACGAAGGGATCGTCCATGTGAAGATGATCGGCGCGCTGACGAAGGGCCAGCAGGGAAAAGAGCTGGCTGAGGTTGGCGATATGGCCAGCGTCGGCGCAGTCGCGTTCTCCGACGACGGCCATTATGTGCAGAACGCGAAGGTCATGCTGAACGGATTCGATTATCTGCGTTCCTTTGACAAGGTCATCATCAGCCACGACGAGGAAACTTCCCTGGTCGAGGAAGGCTCGATGAACGAGTGCCACAGGAGCGCGATGCTCGGCTTGAAAGGCCGCCCGACGGTGGCCGAGGATATCGCCGTCATGCGCGATATCATGCTCGCGGAATACGCGGGGGCTCGTTTCCATGTGGCGCATATCAGCTCGGCGAAGGCGGTGGAGATCGTGCGGCAGGCGAAAAAGCGCGGCGTGCGCGTGACCGCCGAAGCCACGCCCCATCATCTGACGATGACGGACGAGTGCGTCGACCTCAAGGACAGCGCGACGAAAGTCAATCCGCCCCTTCGCGGCAAAGCGGACGTCGAGGCGCTTCTGGCCGGACTCAAGGACGGCACGATCGACGCCATCGCGACCGACCATTCGCCGCACGCGGAAGAGGAAAAGGACGTGGAGTACGCGCTCGCGCCCAGCGGATTCCCGGGACTTGAGACGGCGGTGGGCGTGCTTTTGACCGACCTCTGCCATGAGGGCAAAGTTGAGCTGCCGCTGCTCATATCGAAGATGACGGCGGAGCCGGCGAAGATCCTCGGTCTCACGGACGCCGGTACGCTGTCGGTGGGAGCGCCCGCCGATATCACGATTATCGATACGGAACTGAAATGGACGGTGGACGCCGAAAAATTCTATACGCGCGGCACCCATTCGCCCTTCGTCGGACGGAAACTCAAAGGCAAGGCCGTCCTGACGATGGTGGATGGCCGGATCGTCATGCGGGACGGCGCGATTGAATAAGTGGGGGGCGAGATTTTGAAAGGGAAATTAATATTAGAGGATGGCACTTCGTTTTCCGGAGAGCTTTTCGGCGAAGCGAATACGGTGGGGGAGGTCGTGTTCAACACGGGCATGACCGGCTATCAGGAAATCCTGACCGATCCCTCGTATTGCCGTCAGATTGTCACACTCACATACCCCTTGATCGGAAATTACGGTATCAACGAAGTCTTCATGCAGTCGAGAAAATCCTTCGTGCGCGGGCTGATCGCCGGGGAGCTCTGCGAAGTCGGCAGCAACCGCCTTGCGGCGAGCACGATACGAGAGTTCCTGCAAAGCGAGAATATCCCGTGTCTCCATGAGGTCGATACGCGCCGCGTCACGCGCCATATCCGCTCGGAGGGTACGATGAAGGGCGTCATCGTACCGGAGAACACGCCCGACGAGATGGTGAAGGAGCTTCTTTCCACGTCGACGGAAGCGGGCGTCGTTCGGGAAGCCACGACGCCGGAACCGTACACCATCGAGGGCGACGGATTTCATGTCGCGGTGCTCGATCTGGGCATAAAAAGGAATATCCTGAAGGCGTTTAAGCTCAGGGATTATAAGCTCACCGTACTTCCCGCCACGGCGACGGCGGAGGAAGTGCTAGCGCTCTCGCCAGACGCCGTATTCCTCTCGAACGGCCCGGGCGACCCGAAGGATGTGCCGGAAGCCATCGCAACGGTGAAGGCGTTGATCGGGAAAAAGCCGATGTTCGGCATTTGCCTCGGTCATCAGCTGTTCGCGCTTGCCATGGGGGCCGACACCTACAAGCTGAAGTTCGGCCATCGTGGTTCGAATCAGCCGGTGAAAGCGCTTTCGACGGGACGCGTCCATATCACTTCGCAGAATCACGGCTACGCGGTGGACGAGAATTCCCTCGCAGGGCTTCCGCTGGTCGTCACGCACCGTTCGGTCAACGACGGCACGGTGGAGGGCATCCGCCATACGGAATTGCCCATCTTTTCCGTGCAGTATCACCCGGAGGCGTCGCCGGGGCCGGAGGAAAACACCTGCCTGTTTGACGATTTCGACGCGATGATCCGGGCGAGCAAGGAGGGAGCGTGAGCCATGCCTAAGAAAGAATATCTCAAAAAAGTCATGGTCATAGGGTCCGGCCCGATCATCATAGGGCAGGCGGCTGAGTTTGACTACGCGGGAACGCAGGCGTGCCGCGCTCTGAAAGAGGAAGGCCTGGAGGTCGTTCTCGTCAACAGCAACCCAGCGACAATCATGACGGACGCGCATATTGCCGACCGCGTCTATATCGAGCCTTTGACGGCGGATTTCCTGGCGGAGATTATCGCGAAGGAAAGACCGGACGGACTGCTCGCCACGCTCGGCGGGCAGGCGGGGCTGAATCTCGCCGTGAAGCTGGCGGAAAACGGGACGCTGGAAAAGTACGGCGTGGAGCTGCTCGGCACCTCGATCGAGGCCATCAAGAAGGCGGAGGATCGGGAGCTTTTCAAGGAAACCATGCAAAAGCTCGGCGAACCGATTCCCGAGAGCACCATCGTCGAGGACGTGGCGTCGGCTATCGCATTCGCCGACACCATCGGCTATCCCCTGATCGTCCGTCCCGCGTATACGCTGGGCGGCACCGGCGGCGGCATCGCGGAAAACGAGGAAGAGCTCGTCGAGATTGTCATCAAGGGCCTCAAGTACAGCATGATCGGCCAGGTGCTGATTGAACGCAGTGTGGCGGGTTGGAAGGAAATCGAGTACGAGGTCATGCGCGACAGCGCCGGGAATTGTATTACCGTCTGCAACATGGAAAACGTCGATCCCGTCGGCGTGCATACGGGCGACAGTATCGTCGTCGCCCCGACCCAGACGCTGACCGACCACGAGTGCCAAATGCTCCGCAGCGCGAGCCTGCGCATTATCTGTGAGCTCGGCATCGAGGGCGGCTGCAACGCGCAGTACGCGCTTGACCCAAACAGCGACAGCTACTACGTCATCGAAGTCAATCCCCGCGTCAGCCGCTCTTCGGCTCTGGCGTCGAAGGCTACGGGCTATCCGATTGCCAAGGTTTCGGCGAAGATCGCCGTCGGTTACACCCTCGACGAGATTACGAACGCGGTCACGCAGAAGACAAAGGCCTGCTTCGAGCCTTCCATTGACTATATCGTCGTGAAGTTCCCGCGTTGGCCCTTCGACAAGTTCATTTACGCGGATCACACGATCGGTACGCAGATGAAGGCCACCGGCGAGGTCATGTCCATCGACCGGAAGTTCGAGGCGGCGCTCCTGAAAGCGACGCGCTCCCTCGAGATCGGCGTGAACCGTCTGCACCTCGCGGCCATCGACACATGGGACGACGAGCGCGTAAAGAAAGAAATCAGGAAGATCAACGACCAGCGCCTGTTTGTCATAGCGGAGGCTTTCCGCCGCGGCGTAGCCACGGTCGACGAGGTCTACGACATCACGAAGATTGACCGTTGGTTCCTTCGCAAGATCAAAAACATCGCCGACATGGAACGGGCGCTTTCGGAGGAGGAGCTGACGCCGAGCCTTATGCGGGCGGCGAAGAATATCGGGCTTTCGGACGCGTCGATCGCCGAGATCACGAAACGGAGCGCGGGCGAGATCCGGACGCTCCGGAAGTCGATGGGGATCCTGCCGAAATACAAGATGGTCGACACCTGCGCGGCGGAATTCGAGGCTGCGACCCCGTATTACTACTCGACTTTCTGCGCCGAGGAAAACGAGGCGACGCCTTCCGATGCACGGAAGGTCATCGTGCTTGGCTCGGGCCCGATCCGTATCGGGCAGGGCGTGGAGTTCGACTATTGCTCGGTCCATTCCGTCTGGGCGCTCCGGGAAATGGGTATCGAGGCCATCATCATCAACAACAATCCTGAGACGGTCAGTACGGACTTTGACATTTCCGACCGGCTCTATTTCGAGCCGCTGACGCCGGAGGACGTGCTGAACATCATCGAGCAAGAGAAGCCGGAGGGCGTCATCGTCCAATTCGGCGGCCAGACGGCCATCAATCTTGCCGCGTCGCTCCAGAAGGCGGGCGTCAAGATTTTCGGCACCTCCGTCGACGGGATCGACCGCGCGGAGGACCGCGAACGTTTCGACGAAGTGCTGAGCCAGACGCAGATTCCCCGGCCCAAAGGAACGAGCGTCACGACGGTGGAGGCCGCCTTTGCCGGCGCGGCGGAGATCGGCTATCCCGTCATGGTGCGTCCGTCGTATGTCCTGGGCGGCCGCGCGATGGAGATCGTCTACAGCGAGGACGAGCTGCGCGACTACATGAGCCGGGCGGTCAAAGTCACGCCCGATCACCCGGTGCTGGTTGACCGTTATATGGAAGGCACCGAAGTCGAGGTGGACGCGATTTCCGACGGGACGGACGTCGTAATCCCCGGTATCATGGAGCACATCGAACGTGCCGGCGTTCACTCCGGCGACAGTATCGCCGTCTATCCGCCGCGCACGCTTTCTTCGAAGGTCATCTATACGATCATCGACTACACGAAGCGCCTGGCGTTGAATCTCAACGTCAAAGGCCTTCTCAATATCCAATATGTCGTCGTCGACAATGAAGTCTACGTCATCGAGGTCAATCCGCGTTCGAGCCGCACGGTGCCGTTCCTGAGCAAGATTACGGACGTGCGCATGGTGAATGTGGCGACGCGGGTGGCGATGGGAGCGACGCTGAAAGAGCTCGGCTTCCACTCCGGTCTCGTGACGCCGCGTCCCTATGTGGCCATCAAGGCGCCTGTGTTCTCCTTCGCGAAGATGCAGGACGTCGACATTTCCCTCGGCCCCGAGATGAAATCGACGGGCGAGGTCATGGGTATCGATTACCATTACGCGCGGGCGCTGTACAAAGCGATCGTCGGCGCCGGCATGAACATTCCGACGGAAGGCTGCATCCTGTTCACTGTCGCGGACAAGGACAAGGAAGAGATGAAACAGCTCGCGAAGGCGTTCTCGGAGCTTGGCTTCCAGCTTGTGGCTACGGAGGGCACCGCGAAGGCGATCCACTCGATCGGCATCGACGCCGAAGTGGTCGGCAAGGTGCACGAGCGCAGCAGCGACATCATTCAGAAAATCAAGATGGGACAGATCCACATGGTCATCAATACGCTGACGCAGGGCAAGCATTCGGCGAAGGACGGCTTCCGCATTCGCCGCGCGACGGTGGAGCACGGCATCGCCTGCCTCACCTCCCTCGACACGGCGTGGGAAGTGCTGGGCGTGCTGAGCTTCATGCGCGAGCGGCGGCTCGTCTATTCCCTGGCGCTTCAGGATTATGTGGGCGGCGGTGATGACCTTGCCTAAGCTCGCGCTCGATACGGAGATTTTGCAAAACACGAAGGTCGGAGACGACGTCTATGCGTTGACGGTCTACGGCGGCGCTCTTGTCAATCAGGTGCAGCCGGGACAGTTTATCCACCTGCAAATCCCGGCGGAAAATGTGTTCCTCCGGCGTCCCTTCGGCATTGCCGATACGGACGAGGGCAACGGCCGTCTGACGATGTATTACCGTGTGGCCGGCAAAGGGACCCGCGCCCTGACCGGCCTGCAGCACGGCGATACGGTGAACTGCCTCGGCCCCCTGGGGAACGGCTTTTCCCTCTCGTCGAAGCGTCCGCTCCTCGTAGGCGGCGGCATGGGCCTTGCGCCTCTGCTCCTTCTGGCGAAGAGATTTCAGGGAGAAGCGGACGTGCTGATGGGGGGGCGCAATCAGGCGGAGCTGTTCTGGAAAGAAATCTTCGCGCCGTACGCTCATGAGATATTCATTACAACGGACGACGGCTCTCTGGGCGTCAGGGGCTTCACGACGGAACTGCTGCCCGAGTTGCTCGGCCAAAGGAAATACGACTGCATTTACACCTGCGGCCCCGAAATCATGATGCGAGGAATCGCAAAAATCGCTGCGCAGCACGACATTCCCTGTCAGGTCTCGCTGGAAAAGCGCATGGCCTGCGGTCTGGGGGCCTGTCTTTCCTGCGTCTGCGACACGGCGAACGGAGAGCGAAAGAAAATATGCAAGGACGGTCCGGTATCTTGGGCGCAGGACGTCTTTTTCGAAAAAAAGAAGGGGATACTTTGAAGAGCGATTCTCGGCTTGCCGTTGATTTGTTGGGCATACAGATGAACACCCCCGTCATGACCGCGTCGGGAACCTTTGGATTCGGCGAGGAATTCGCCGATTTTGCCGACCTGGAGGCACTTGGCGCGGTCGTCGTCAAGGGTACGACGCTGTTACCGCGCCGGGGAAACGACGGCGTGCGTATCGCGGAAACGCCCGACGGAATGCTGAACTGCATCGGCCTTGAAAATCCCGGCGTCGACTATTTCCTGCAGACGATCCTGCCCCGAATCTCCAAGTATCACATGAATGTGATCGTGAATATTTCGGGCGGCAGCGCGGAGGAATACGGGCAGCTGGCGGAGCGTCTCGACGTGCCGGGCGTCGCGGCCATCGAATTGAACGTCTCCTGTCCGAATGTCAAAGACGGCGGCATCATTTTCGGTACGGATCCCAAAGCGGCGGCGGAAGTCGTGACGCAGGCGAAAAAACATACGAAAAAGCCCGTGATCCTGAAGCTGTCGCCAAACGTGACGGACATCGCGGAAATGGCGCGGGCGGGCGAAGCCGCTGGCGCGGACGCGCTGTCATTGATCAACACCCTGATGGGCATGGCCATTGACATTCGAACATGGCGGCCCGTGCTGGGGAACATAACGGGGGGACTTTCCGGTCCCTGCGTGAAGCCGGTGGCGCTCCGCATGGTCTGGCAGGCGTCGCAGGCCGTCAGGATTCCCGTAATCGGAATGGGCGGCATTATGACGGCCGAGGACGCGGTTGAATTCTTCCTGGCCGGAGCCTCCGCGATCGCCGTCGGGACAGCCAATTTCTGCGATCCGTCGGTTACGGAAAAGATCATCCGGGGGCTGAACGCTTATCTGGAGCAGCGGAATCTGTCACATATCAGCGAAATCGTCGGAAAACTGATCGTAGACAAGGAGTGACGATGTATGGCGGATCATCGATTGATCGTCGCGCTGGACGTCCATTCCATGTCGGACGTCAGCGCGCTTGTGAAGACTTTGGGAGACTCCGTTTCCTATTATAAAGTCGGCATGGAGCTTTTCTACCGGGTGGGGGCGGAGGTTCTGACCTATCTGCACGGCCAAGGGAAATCCATATTTTTGGATTTGAAGCTGCACGATATCCCAAACACGGTTGCTGAAGGGCTTTGCTCCCTGATGAATCTTCACGCGGATATGTTGAACGTCCATGCGTCCGGCGGATACGAGATGATGAGAACCGCCGTCGAAAGAGTGCGCGAGAAGGCGGCGCAGGACGGGATTCCCGCGCCGAAGCTGATCGCGGTTACGATTCTCACCAGTATTGGCGGCGACGATTGGAAAGAAATGGGATTTTCACAGGAAATCCGCGTGCAGGTGATTCGATTCGCGACGCTGGCGAAAAAAGCCGGCATGGACGGTGTCGTGGCGTCGCCTCAGGAGGCGACGGCCATTCGCGAGGCCTGCGGTCCGGATTTCCTCATTGTCACGCCGGGAATTCGACCGGCCAGAGCCGACATCAACGACCAAAGCAGGATCGCGGCGCCTTCCGCAGCGCTGCGGAACGGAGCCACGCATCTGGTCGTCGGCAGGCCGATCCGTGCCGCGAAAGACCCGAGGGCGGCGGCGGAAGCGATCATTCGGGAAATGGAAAGGGTGTAATACTATGACGGAAGCGGAAGTTAAAGAAATATTCGTCGCGGCGGGAGCGATCATAGAAGGCCATTTCCTGCTGACGTCGGGACTGCACAGCCCGATGTACGTGGAGAAGTTTAACGTCCTGCAGCATCCGGAAAGTACGGAAAAGCTCTGCAAGGCGCTGGCTGAACAATTCAGGAAAGAAAAGATCCAAACCGTCGTCGGACCGATGACCGGCGGTATCCTTTTGGCTCATGAAGTGGGGAAGGCTCTGGGGACCCGGGCCATTTTCACCGAACGCGAAAACGGGCGCATGACTTTCAAACGCGGTTTCTCCCTGCAGCCGGGTGAGCGGGTCCTGATTGTCGAGGACATTGTCACGACGGGCGGATCTGTCAAGGAAGTCATCGACGTCGTCCGGGAGAACGGCGGCGTTCCGGTGGCTGTCGGAATGCTCGTCGACAGGAGCGGCGGCAAGGTCAGCTTCGGCGACGTGCCGTATCACGCGCTTCTGCACCTGGACGTTGTCACTTACGACCCGAAAGCCTGCCCGCTTTGCGAAAAGGGAACGCCGATGACGAAGCGCGGACGCACGGGAAAATGATTGTTTCTGAAACAGAGGAGCGCTCATGAAGGAAGAGACTTTGAAAAAAGTTGAAGAAACGACTGCAAATTGGGCTTATATGAAAGAGCTCCCTGATTCCATACGTACTTTTGAATTACGACGTCTGAATCTGGTCCACGGGGACGTATACGATTTATTCGCCTATACCAATGAAGCTTCGCATAAATCCGTCATAGCGTATTATCACGAGGAAACGGACGAGTATAAGTTGCGCGTTCAAATTGGCTCTTTTGAGTTTTGCTTAAAGGAATTCATCGTTTCAAAGCTGGAAGATTTCGAGCCGGCCCTGCGCTCAAGACTTGACGGTGTTTTACTGGATATGATGGAATTCAATCCCGAACATGCGGACATGGTGTTTATAGATAAGCATATTCTGGAATGGTCATTTGCTAAGACGTTGCCAGAGCGATTGGAAGAATTTGAGCTTTTCATTCGTCCATCAAATCCGTTTCGCATTACAAATGGTTCTTATATCGTTTTGGATTACGAGCATTTTGCGTCTAAAAGTAATTTTGCCCTCTATTATAACGTGTTTCGCGACGAATTTTTCAGCGACGAGCGTATCGCCGCCGTCCCGGACACGGACTATGAATTCGACGCGCGGACCCTGGATGAGCTGGAGGATAAAATTACCTTGCGCCTGGCGCCGCGTCTCAAAAAGATTCGCGAGCTGGCTCAAAGCAAGATTTCTTCTTAGGAACATACAGGAGGAATATAGACCTTGGCTTTTTCGGAAAAACTCGAAAATATCAAAGAGACTACGTTACAGAAATATCATAAGTTGTTTCAAAAAATAGATAAGATTTCGGAACATAATACATTGAAAGTCCTTGCCGCCATGCGGAAACTCCGCGTTTCTGAAGCGTATTTTCATACGACTTCCGGGTACGCATATGACGACCTTGGACGGCAGAAGCTCGATGAGCTGTTCGCGGAGGTGTTTGGCGCGGAACGTGCGCTTGTTCGCACACAGTTTGTCTCGGGAACGCACGCGTTGGCGACCGTCCTGTTCGGCATTTTGCGTCCCGGGGACCGGCTGCTCTCTTTGACCGGGGCGCCCTATGACACCATGCAGACCGTGATCGGCTATGCGAATCCTTCCACCGGCTCGCTGAAGGAATTCGGCGTCCTGTACGACGAGCTGCCTCTTGCGGATAACCGTGTAGACATTGATTCTATCGCGAAGGCAATCAAGCCGGATACAAAAATGGCGATGATTCAAAGATCGCGCGGCTACAGCGTGCGAGAGTCGCTGACGACGGAAGATATCCGCGCGATCTGTGAAACGGTCAAAAAGTGCAAGCCGGACTGTATTTGTTTTATCGACAATTGTTACGGTGAGTTTGTGGAGACGAGGGAGCCGACGGAAGTCGGCGCGGATATCATGGCAGGCTCCCTGATCAAAAATCCCGGTGGGGGACTGGCGCCGACGGGCGGATATATCGCGGGCAAAAAAGAACTTGTCGAAGCGGCCTCCTATCGTCTGACGGCGCCCGGCATGGGCGACGAGCTGGGCGCTTCGCTGGCAAACCACCGTTCGCTCTTTCAGGGCTTCTTCCTGGCGCCTCACGTCGTAGCGCAGGCGCTGAAGGGGGCGATATTCGCGGCGGGGCTTTTCATGGATCTGGGATATAGCGTCTGGCCGCAGCCCGAAGCAGCGCGAAGCGATATCATCCAGGCGATTGAGCTCGGTACGCCGGAAAAGCTGATCGCGTTTTGCGGCGGCCTGCAAAAATATTCGCCGGTCGATTCCTTTGCCTCTCCGGAGCCGTGGGATATGCCGGGATACGCCGACCAGGTCATCATGGCCGCAGGCACGTTCGTACAGGGCGCCTCCATAGAACTGAGCGCCGACGGCCCGATGCGTCCGCCTTTCAACGTATATCTGCAGGGGGGGCTGACCTTTGAACATGCAGTAATCGGAATCATGGGCGCGGCGCAGGCGATTGAATCCTTATGACGGGTTTTGCATGCGTTGACAGTTTAGTTCCGATAAGTATAAATTATCGGAACTAAACTAAATGCGTTCTTTCTATTCTTTCGGCGCCATAATTAAAAGGCTCTATAATAAATGTTGCGGCTGACATTTTTGCCACACCATAACATTTAGGAAACACTGATTAAGTCAATTCGTGCATCTGTCGAGGGATTTTTTCGACT
>CAMHCS010000002.1 GCA_946183785.1 uncultured Selenomonadales bacterium
TTTTTCAAATCCCGCGCAACACTTTTCGATCTCGGGAGTATAAAGAACAGATAATCAAAAACAAAAGCCTGCGGGCGAAGAAAAGGAAGGGTGGTCATGATGAAACTGGAAAACGCGAACAAGCTTACGGACGATGATTTGGAGCAGGTGGTTGGCGGAAATAATATGGAACAGGATTCAAAATTCCTGAATGTGTTGTTAAGAGGCCGTCCCGGACATTGCGGCAGATGGGGCAGTTTTACGGTCGCAGACCATTGGTGGGAACTGCATGATGCGTGGAGATCCGTGGGAGTTGATACACAACAAGAATATGATGGATATTTTGGCGGCTATGAGGTGGCTTATTATATCGACGGCAAAAGGGTAAGGCAATTCGATGCTTGGATTCACGCGGAGCAGGTGGTAGGCAAGCACTTGAAGCGCGCGGATTGGGATTGGTAATACGGAATTTTCAAATCCTACGCAACACTTTTCGATTTCGGGAGTATAAAGAACAGACAAGCAAAAGCAAAAGCCTGCGGGCGAGAAAAAAGGAAGGTGACCATGATGAAACTCGATAAGGAAAACAAACTCACCAATGAAGCACTCAAACAGGTAGCCGGAGGAAACGCCGGCGAGTGTGCGCTTGAATCGGAATTTTTTAATGACCTTGGATATAATATTCAAGAAATGGGTTTCTTGTACATGGAGTTTAATTGGGAAGAAGGGTCGGCTAAAGTCAAGGAAGCGTGGGCGCATTTCGGCGTAGATTGTGATATCGCCAAGTCGAGAAAAAATGCGTATTACATCGACGGCAAGAGAGTTTCAAGGCGTGAGGCATTTAAGCATGCGGCATATAAAGCCGGAAAGCCATGGGTCTATGATGATGATTATTCTAAATGTGCCCTCTGATATGAAATGGCAGGTTTGTCCCTGAATCATAAGAAAGGAGCGATTACAATGACGAATCTTGAAAACGCGAAGCTGAACAATGAGGAACTGGAGCAGGTTGCAGGGGGAAGCGCCTACGACTTGGCGGATGACAGCCGTTTTTTGAACTCGCTGAACGGTTCGACGGACCGTTATGGCGCATGGAAGATGCATAACTCCAAGGATCGGCTTTTAATCATTGAAAATGCATGGGCAAAACTTGGAATCGGCCTTATTTGCCCTGGCGACCCTACGGATTATGATACGAAAATCCAGTATGTGCTCATTGACGGCGGGAATATCACGCCCATCACGCATGAACAGGCGCGCCAGCACGCCATGGAGGTTACCGGGCATTATATGTCCTATAAGGAATGGCACGGGTAAGACGGAAAAAGAAAGGGCGGTCGTGATGAAACTCGATAAAGAACACGAACTCAGCAAGGAGGAGCTTGAGCAGGTATCGGGAGGATGCGACTATGAAATATCCGATGACAGCAAATTCTTGAATGTTTTGCTCAGGGGAACCGATTATCATCGTTGCGATCGCTACGGCAAATTTAAAATTTTTTGGGGGAGCAGCAAACGTTATGGTCCATGTGAAGATATCGAGAATTCTTGGAGGGTGCTTGGCATTGAGATGGTCCCTTACGCCTGTGATCATAATGAATACTGGATGAACGGCAAACGCATTACGAGGGACGAGGCTTGGGCTCATGCGGAAGCGGTAGTGGGCAAGCACTTGGAACGCAAAGATTGGGACTGGTAAAGATAAGGCAAAGGGAAAAACAGCCTGCGCACGAGGAAAAGGAAGGGTGGCCATGATGAAACTGAAAAACGAGAACAAGCTTGCGGACGTTGATTTGGAGCAGGTTGTGGGCGGAGACGATATCGCCGACGATTCAAGATTCCTGAATGTGCTGCTTCAAGGGCGCGAGGGGCAATGCGAGAGATACGGCTCCTGGAGAAGCGGTCGCCACTTTGACGAAGTGGCCAAAGCCTGGAGATCCGTGGGGGTTGATTGTGGTTGGGATGATGATGATGAGTGTTGCTGTTATCGCATCGACGGCAAAGTGGTCAGCCGATATGAAGCGTGGCTGCACGCGGAGCAGGTGGTGGGCAAGCACTTGAAGCGCTCGGATTGGAATTGGTAAGGGCTGAAATTTTGTTTTCGTGGCAGGAATTTGTTGTTTCATGTCGAATTTTGTACCCACAGCATCGTGATCTCTCTGCAAGAGCGCTGTCCACTCTGATGCAAGCAAAGGGGATTTTTGATGAGAAAGGCACTTTTATCCACCTGCGCGGCGGCTCTCTTGGCTGTTTCCGCTTCCACGGCTTTTGCTGCGGCAAATCCCTTCGAGGACGTCCCGGAGGGCCATTGGGCATACGACGCTGTGTCACAGCTTGCCGCTGACGACATAATCGAAGGGTACGGCGACGGCACCTATCGCGGCGACCCAAAAATCACGCGCTTCGAGATGGCGAAGATGATTGCCCGCGCCATGGCGAATGGCGGCGGAGACAGGGCGACGCTCGACAAGCTGGCGGCGGAGTTCGCCGACGAATTGAACAGCCTCGGCATCCGCGTGGCGAACCTCGAAAAGAAAGTCGACAACATGACATGGAAGGGCCAGCTCCGCTACCGCTACCACAATGAATGGGAAATCGACGAGGGCACAAGCACACGTTACAGCCATTCCTTTGTGACATTGCGGCTGGAGCCCTCCATGCGCGTCAATGAACACTGGAGCGGCCATGCCCGCATCGATTACAATTCGAATATGAACTCGGCGGAGAACACGCCGGCAGCGCACATGACGTACACCAAACGCCACCTCGAATCCGACATTGAGTACAACGGCATGCGCGTTGAGCGAATCTGGGTCGAGGGCGACTATGGCAACCTGAATCTCAAATTCGGCAAGCTGCCTTACTTCTCGAATATTGACGAAGGCATGATGTACGACGACAACGTATCCGGCGGGCAAATCACCTTCGGCAACAAGGTCAGGGCGACGCTCACGGCGGGCCGCGCCAAGCGCTTCGACGGCGAGCTGGGCATCGATCCGGATGACGGCGACAACGACACCGGCAACTATCAGGCCATTGAGATTTACAATGACCGCGCCGACAAATGGACGTGGGGCGTGGCATGGCATCGTTGGGCCAACGAGCATGAACTGGTGGATGACACCAATGCCGACCATCTCAACATCTATGAAGCGGCGTTAGGCTACAAGTTCAACAAGAATCTGCGGCTGCACGGCGCGTTCGCGTGGACGAACGATCCCGATTTCGACCATCCAGACAACGAGGAAGAGGACGGCCAGATGGAAATCTATCCGCAGCCGATTTTCTCCCATTCCAAGCGGTCTTGGAGCATCGAGTTGGATTACAAAAAGGCAGACCCCAAGGACAAAGGTTCTTGGGGCGCATTCCTCGCCTACCGTCACCTCGGCCATTACTCCTCCATCGCGCCGACCTATAACACGATTTACAATGGCCGCCGCGGCGTGGAACTTGGCGTCAGCTATGTTTTCCTGAAAAACCTGATGGGAACGGTCAAGTTCTTCCGGGGCGAAAAGATGCCGGACGACGACAAGGGTGACAATCCGAGGCCGCGCGATCAAATGGAACGTGACTCCGTCATCTTTGCGGAACTGAATTTCTTCTTCTGATAAAAAAAATCTCCCGGATAATCCGGGGATTTTTTATCGGTTTCATCCGCCTTGGCGGGCTCGCCGTTGATACGAATCACTGTTAGAAATCTTCGATTCTTGTACCCGCAGGGCACAAGTACCCGCAGGACACAGGTACCCACAGGGCACAAGCAGGGATTGCATGAGACGGCATTTACCCTGTGGGTAAATGCCGCCTGTGTTAGGCATAGCGGCCAATTCGTCAAATCATATTTTTCGTATATGCGTCGTACAGGCTCTTGAGTTCCTCGATCTTGTCGTACATCTCCACCTGCAGGCCGGACGCCGTGGCGTAGTCGCCGCCCATCAGGGCGTTGGTCAGCAGCGTGAACAGCGATTTCTCGTCGATGCTGTCCTTGGCGAGGTAACTGCGGATGCCGCTGATCTTCGTCCAGTTGTACGCGTCCTGGTCCGTGACAAAGTCGCTGACAATTTCCTGCGCGGCGCGGACAATGGCGCGATTCTCGGGAATGATGCGGCTGATGAGTTCCGTCTTCCAACGCAGCAGCGCGCCCTCCGCAAAGGAGGCGAGGATCTTGTCGTTCAGCGCTCCGCCCGCCGTGATGACCGCTTTCTTCTCCGGGTAGTTGTTCAGGTTCTCCATGTTCTCCCAGACCGTCGCCGGCGGCGCGCCAAACATGCGGTCGCGCTCCTCCGGCGTGTAGTCCTCGAACACGTCCTGCTCGCTGCGGTAGGCGCGGTCTTTCTCAAGATAGAAGCCCTTCTCGCCGGGCTTCTTGGAAAGCTCCTTCAAAAGCTCCGCCGTGGTGTGCGTCGCCGCCATCTTTACGCCGTCCAGCACCGCCGAGTAAACCGCCGCCAGCACTAAATAAGTGTTCGTGTAAGGATTGCAGGCGCGAAGCTCGAAACGCGTGGCCTTCGGATTGCGGACGTCGCGGACGAGGCCCGCTAAGATCGTGCGATTGCGCGAGGAAACGTCCGGCGTGTTGCCCAGCGAGGTCACGATGCAGACCGGCGCCTCGAAGCCGGGCTTCAGACGGTTCAGCGAGTCGTTCGTCGCGGAGACCAGCGGATTGATGGCCTCGTAATTCTTCAGAAGGCCCATGATCGCGCCGTAGCCCGGAGCGCTCAAAAAGTCCTTCGTCATTTCCTTCGGCGCGAAAAGATTGACCATGGAGCCGTCTTTCATCACCGCGGCCATGCCGATATGCGTGTGCTCGCCGTTGCCCGCGAGGCCGATCATCGGCTTCGCCTTGAAATTGACCTCCAGGCCGTTCTCGCGGAAGACCTCCTTGACCAGCGTGCGGACGAGTAGCTCGTTGTCCGCCGCCTGAAGCGCGTCGGCAAACTGCCAGTCCAGCTCCAGCTGCTCGCAGACGTGGGACATGGCCCCGGCCTCGTTCATATGGCCTTTGAGACCGCCGACCTCCTTATGGCCCATTTCCACGTTCAGCCCGTATTTATCGACGAGCAGGACGGCCTGCTCGAGCGCCGAGCGCACCGCGCCGCGCGTCCTCTGCCAGTACTGCTCCTGCATGACCTGCGACGCGCTCATTTCGGCGATGTCCGCCTCCTCCAGCGGCGTCTTTACCCAAAATTCCAGTTCCGTCGCCGAAGTGAACTGGATATCGGCCACCTCCGCGCCGTTGACGTGCTCAAGGCCGGACATTTTCGGATGCTTCTTGAAAAGCGCCAGGAGTTCCTTTTTGACAAAATTGAGCGTGTCAGCCAGCACTGCCCGGGAATCGACGCGCTTACCCTCGTGAATGAGGAACGCGGGAATCCGCAGCGTGCCCACGGGGCGCTCCGTCTCCTCGTCGTAATGCTCGTAGTTGTAATCGACGAACCAGTTGACCGACGGGTCGATGGGCATATCGACCTTCGCGTTGTTCAGCGTGGCGATACCCGGCAGCACCACCGAGGAGCCGTCGGTCTGTACCGCCGTCCCGGCGTAGAACTCGTCCATATCCTTCAGGAAAATCCGCATCGGGATCTTTTCGTCCGTATCGTTGCCGGCGAGGTCGATGCCCACCAGCGAGACGAACTTGATCTCCGGGTGGGATTTCAGCATGCTCGCAATCTTGTTTTTCGGCGTTTTTGCGGGAATCACATACAACAGGTCGTCCATTTTGATTGCCACCTTTCAGAATCACGTGCCGGACCAACAAAAAACGCCACACAGCCAGACCGCGAAATCCGCGTCCGTCCGTATGGCTTCGTTGCCGTGCAGTCTTTTTGTTTACGCGCATAGTATAGCACAGGCCTTTTTCGATTGCAAGCAAAAAAACGCGATTCATTGACAGAAGGCCCCGAGCCTATTTATAATAATCGGAAAGAACGCAGATTATCCCAAAGGCGCGCACCTTTTCCACCGCGCCGCGAAAGGGGAACGCAATATGATGAACCGTATGATGGCGGAATGCCGGGCGGCAGGACTGTCCGCCTCGGACGTCGGCAGCCGCTTCAAAATTCCGGCGGGGGTCGTGTCGCGCTGGGAGCGCGGCGAGCTTCGGCCGCCCGCATGGGTAGAGCGCATGATCCGCGATTTCCTCGCCGACGAGCGCAGGAAGAATTATATGAAAGGCCGCCGGGGGCAGGGCGCGGCAAACCTGAAGCAGGGCTGGAAACGATGAGCGCAGCGCGTCACTTGAAGCGCGACGCGCGCCACGCCCAACAGCTGCCGCTGTGGAGAAAAGTCTCGCGAGGTCTTCGTGTCCTCTCTGCTTTTGCCGCCTGCGCCCTGGGTCTTGCGCCGCCGTCGATGGACGCCCATGGCGGGACGGTCACGCAGCCTGCGCCGGATATTTTGACGCGCACCTCGGCCAACGCGCCCGTTTCGTATTCTCCAATCCTTACATGGACAAAGGAATCGGACGCCGTCGCCTACCAGCTGGAATTCTTTTCCACCGCCGTTAAAGGTCTCGATCCGCAGGCGGAAGACGCACGGGCGATTTTTCGCACCTCGGAGGTCTACGAAAATGCCGTAAACCTGCCGCTGGACGAAATCCGCAGGGGGCTTTCGAAGGGGCAGCCGCTTTGGTGGCGTGTCCGTGCCCTCGGCCTCGACGGCACAGGTATCAGTCCGTTCAGCGTACCCGCCCCGCTCTACGCGGACGCCTCGCTGCCGCGCATGAGCGCGCCTCTTTTGCACCCGGTGCCGGACAAAGGCCGCGGCTCGGCAATGCTTTTTCCTGTCTATAGCTGGGTGAAGCCTTACGACGCGGCGAGTTACGAAGTCGCCCTCTATGCCGAGGATCCGGAGCGGGTCCCCAACGCTGCGCCGATTGCTCAATGGATTGCGCCCTACGCCGAGCAATACGACGACGCGCCGCGTATGGGCGACACAACCTATTACTGGCGCGTGCGCGCGCTGGACAAAAAGGGAACTCCCGGCCCATGGTCGACGGCGTCTTCCTACCGGCTGGAACCGCGGCACTGGGAAGTCGCGGTGCTCGGCGACAGTATCAGCCACGGCGGCGGCCACGTTTCCCACAGTCCCGAGGAGCTTGAATACAGCTGGCTTTCCTATCTCATCTTCCCCACCGTGAATCTCTCGCAAAGCGGCGATATCACGCGCATGATGGCCGACCGTTTCGAGCGGGACGTATTGCCGTTTTCGCCGGACTACCTTTTGATCATGTGCGGCACCAACGACCTCCGAGCCGGAGAGTTTACCGTCGATGAGGCCATTTCGAACATGGAACGCATCAAGGAAAAATGCCTTGTCTACGGCATTCGGCCCATCTTCCTGACACTGCCGCCGATCAACCCGGCAAACATCGGGCGCGTTTTCGGCGAAGAAATCACCGCCGAATGGCAGAAACGCTTCGCCGCTTTCAACGACTATCTGCGAAAGCAGCCCCATATCGACACGGCGGCAGCCTTCGCCCCTTACGCGTCAGAGGGAGAGCTGCCCGACTGGCTCGGCCTCGACGGGCTGCACGAGGACATTATCGGCAAGCAGCTGATCGCCGCCCGTGTCAACGCAAACTGGGAAGCCGCAAAACAGGCGGCGGACGAATTTATAGAGAACAATACCCGAAAGGAGAATCCAAATGCTAAACGCCATTGAAATGAAGGAAGGAATTTACTGGGTCGGGGCCGTCGACTGGTCCATGCGGAGCTTCCACGGCTACTCGACACGCCGGGGCTCGTCGTACAACTCTTATCTGATCCTCGACGAAAAGATCACGTTGATCGACACGGTCAAGGCGCCCTTCGTCACGGAACTGCTGGAACGCATTTCCTCTGTCGTCGATCCGAAGAAAATCGACTGCATCATCTCAAACCATGTGGAGCCGGACCACGCAGGCAGTCTGCCTATCATGGCAAAATGCTGCCCGAACGCGAAGATCATCACCAGCGCGCCGAACGGCCTCAAAGGTCTGACAGGCCGTTACGGCGATCTCGCCTATCAGGCGGTCAAGACCGGAGAGACGCTTTCTCTCGGCAAACGCACGCTGTCCTTCGTCGCGACGCCGATGCTCCACTGGCCCGACAGCATGGTCACATACTGCCCGGAGGAAAAAGTCCTATTCTCCAATGACGCCTTCGGCCAGCACCTTGCCGCGAACCGCCGCTTCGACGACGAAAACGACATGCATATCATAATGGAAGAAGCGAAGAAGTATTACGCTAATATCCTGATGCTGTATGGCAAGCAAGCGCAGACCGCCCTTTCCGCCCTCGCCGGCCTGCCCATCGAAATGATCCTGACCGGTCACGGCGTCTCGTGGCGCACGCATATTCCCGAAATCCTCGACGCATACAGGAAATGGAGCGCAGGTGAACTGGAAGAAAAGGCTGTCGTGGTCTTCGACAGCATGTGGGGCTCCACGGAACGACTGGCGCGCGCAATCACCGACGCATTCACCGCGAAGGGCATTCCGGTCGCATATTTCGATTTGCGCGCCGACCATATCTCAGACGTTATTACCGAGGTGTTGACGTCGAAATATCTGGCCGTCGGCTCGCCCACCATCAACAACCAGATGATGCCGCCGGTGGCGTCCTTTCTCTGCTATCTGAAAGGCTTCGTGCCGAAAGGGCGGCAGGCCTTCGCCTTCGGCTCCTTCGGCTGGGGCGGGCAGAGCGTCGGTCTCGTGGAGGACGAGCTGAAAGCCGCCGGCTGCGAGATCTGCCTCGAAAAGATCCGCGTCAAGGATGTGCCGACCCAGGACGACCTCGCCGCGCTGCGGGAAAAAATTTTAGCGCTGTAAAAGGATTCAGTTTTAGATAACAATAGGGGCTGCCCATGAAGACATATTCTTCGTGGGCAGCCCCTTCATTTTGTCGCGAACCAATTCTACCCCTGTAAATCCCCTGTGGGAGCTTGTGCGAAGATAAAAAGACAGAGTAAACTGTTCTTGATTTCGTTATGAAAAATTGCCGGAAAGGGTTTGAACGAATGAAGCGCTATCTCCTGCAGCGGTTTTTGTCTCTTGTTCCCGTGCTTTTGGGAATCACGTTTCTTTCGTTCGCCCTGATGCGGCTGGCGGGCAGCGACGCGATCACGGAGATGTATTCGGGCGTGGGCGCCGCCGTATCGCAGGAGACTTTGGACGCGGCGCGGGCGAAGCTCGGTCTCGACCAGCCGTTTCTCGTTCAGTATTTTTCCTGGCTCGGCAATATGATCACGGGCGACATGGGCAAAAGCTTCGTGTCCGGGAAGGACGTGCTCGACACGTTCCTGTCGAAGCTGCCCGCCACGCTTCTACTTGCGGCGGCGAGCATCCTTTTGACCGTCGCGGTTTCCATACCGCTTGGCGTAATCTCCGCCGTCGTCCATCAAAAGGCGCAGACGGCCCGGAACGCTTCCGTGCGTTCCGCTTGTTCCCTGCTGGATGCTGTCGTGCGCCTCGCCAGCTTTATCGGCAATTCCATGCCGAATTTTTTTGTGGCGCTGCTCTTGATGCACTTTTTCGCCGTCCGCCTCGGCTGGCTGCCCGTCATCGCCAGCGACGTAACGCTTACGGGTGCGGTCATGCCCACGCTGACGCTGACGATCGCCATGTCGGCGAAGTATCTCCGGCAAGTGCGGGCGGCGGTATTGGACGAGCTGTCGAAGGACTATGTGACGGGGGCGAAGGCGCGTGGCGTGGCGGACGGCGTGATCCTCACGAAAAGCGTGCTGCGCTCGTCGCTGCTGACCATCGTGACGCTCCTTGCGCTCTCCGTCGGCTCGCTCTTAGGCGGCACGGCCATCGTCGAGACGATTTTCATGTGGGACGGCGTGGGGAAATTGGCGGTGGACGCGATCATGATGCGCGACTATCCGCTGATCCAGGCCTACGTCGCCTGGATGGCCATCATCTACGTCGGCGTAAATCTCGCCGCCGATCTCTTGTATCTTGTGCTGGACCCGCGGGTCAGTCTGGAGGTAAAGCGTCATGCCGGCGTCTGAACCGACGATTCGCGAGGCGGTTATCCGCGGCTCCAGCGGCAAAACGCGGCTGTACGTTTTCGGCGCGCTGGCGGCGCTCCTGATTGTCGGCGCGATCTTTGCAGAAAGCCTTTGTCCCTGCGACCCGTATCTTCAAAATCTCGACGCGGCGCTGCAGCAGCCGTCGGCGGCGCACATCTTCGGCACGGACCGCTACGGGCGCGATATGCTCTCGCGGGTCGTCGCGGGAAGCCGCGTCAGCATTTTTTCCACGTTTCTCCTGGTGGCGATTATCACGACCCTCGGCACGGCAATCGGCGTTTTCTGCGGCTGGGCGCGGGGACAGGCGGACCATCTTCTGATGCGCGTTTCCGATCTTTGCCTCGCGTTCCCCGGCCTTGTCTTCGCGCTGGCGGTGGCGGGCGTCCTGGGCGGCGGCCTGCACAACGCGATTCTCGCCCTCGCCGCCGTCTCATGGCCGAAGTACGCGCGAATCGCCCGCAGCCAGACGCTGGCCGTGCGGGAAACTACCTATCTGAAAGCGGCGCGGCTCGCCGGGTGCTCAACGTCCCGGCTCATCCTGAAACACATCCTGCCGAATATCGCGGGGCCGATCTTAGTGACGGCGATGCTGGATGTGGGCACCATGATGATGGAGCTGGCGGGGCTTTCCTTCCTCGGTCTCGGCGCGAAGCCGCCGACGCCAGAATGGGGCAGCATGATGAGCGAGACGCGGGGACTCCTGCAAACGGTCCCGTGGGCGGTCTTCGCTCCCGGCCTCGCAATCTTCGCCGCCGTCATGGTATTCAACCTGCTGGGCGACGCGGTACGGGATTATATGGACCCAAAGATGAGGGGCAGGTGAGCAGCATGGATGAACTTTTGCGCTACGACTACGTTACAATCGCATACAGCGCCGTCCCCGTCGTCCGTGACGTCAGCTTTTCCCTGCACGAAGGGGAAATCCTCGGCGTCGTCGGCGAGTCCGGCAGCGGCAAGAGCACGCTCCTGAAAGCGGCGATGGACCTGCTCCCGCCGTGCGGCGTCGTGACCCGCGGCGATATATGGTACAGGGGGCAAAATCTCCCCGACCTTCCCGAGAAAGAACTCCGCCGGCTTTCCGGGCCGGAGCTCGCGATGATCTTCCAGAACGCGGGCGCATCCTTCTGCCCCATCCGCACCGTGGGCGCCCAGCTTTACGAAGCGGTTTCCGCCCACGAAAATATTACGGAAGCCGGCTTTCGCGAAAAGGCGGCGGAACTTTTGCAAAAACTCCGCTTCGAGGACGTCGCGCGCATCCTCGAAAGCTATCCTTTCGAACTGTCCGGCGGCATGATGCAGCGCGTGGGTATTGCCGCCGCCATGCTGCTGAATCCGTCCGTGCTGCTGGCCGACGAGCCCACCAGCGCCCTCGACGTTTCCGTACAGAAGCAGGCCGTCGAGGAACTGCTTTTGATCCGGGAGCTGTACCATACGTCCATTATCCTCGTGACCCACAATATCGGCGTCGTCCGCGCGATGGCGGACCGCGTGGCCGTGATGAAGGACGGGCGAATCGTGGAGTGCGGCGACACGCGGGACGTGCTGGAGCATCCTGCGCAGGAATACACAAAAAAACTTACGGCGGCTGTGCCGAAATTGCGGAGGAGCGCATGACGACGCCGATGTTGCAGTTGCAAAACCTCAAAAAAATATTTTCGCGGAACGGGCAAGCCGGTTTCATTGCCGTGGACGGCGTCAGCTTCGATATGGCGCAGGGGGAATGCGTCGGCCTGATCGGCGAGTCCGGCAGCGGCAAGAGTACCGTCGCGAACATGATCGCCCGACTGCTGAACCCCGACGAAGGGCGGATTATCCTTGATAGCGCGGACGTTACGCGGGCCGGCGTCCGGGCCGTCTGCCGCAAAGTGCAGATGGTGTTCCAGTCGCCGCAGGAATCTTTTGACCCGCGCCGCACGCTGGGGGACGGCGTCGGCGAAAGCCTTTTGAACGCGGGGAAATCTGCCGCCGAAGCGCGTGAGGAAGTTGCGCGGCTTTTGGAAGCCGTCGGCCTCCCGCCGGACTTCGCGGGTCGCTATCCCCATGAGGTTAGCGGCGGCCAATGCCAGCGGGCGGCGATTGCCCGCGCCCTCGCGATCCGCCCGAAGCTGCTGCTTTGCGACGAGGCCACCAGCGCCCTTGACGTCACCGTGCAGGCGGAGATTGTCGCGCTGCTTTCGCGCTTGATACGGGGGCGGGGCATGGCGTGCCTGTTCATTTGTCACGACGTCGCGCTGGCGCAAGATTTCTGCGACCGCCTCCTCGTCATGCATCGCGGAAAGATCGTGGAAGAAGGACCGCCGGACGAGATCGTCCAATCGCCGAAGCAGGAATATACGAAGCTGCTAATCGACAGCGTTTTATAAAAGAGTGAAGAGTTAAGAGTGGAGAGTGTAGATATTATGCGGACTTATCTCCACTTTTAACACTCCCCGCTCAAATAAAGGAGCAATCTCATGGAAAACTTGAAGGACCACATCAAAAGCTACTGGACAAAACGAGCGCCGTCCTTTGTCGCGCAGCGGCTCCGGGAATTTGAGAGTGAAAAGCGCGCGCTGTGGCTGCGGGAAATCTCCCGTTATCTGCCGCAGGGAAAACGGCTCCGCATTTTAGACGTCGGCACGGGGACGGGCTTTCTCGCCTGCCTGCTGGCCGCCGAGGGGCATACGGTCACGGGCATCGACCTGACGGCTGACATGGTTTCCCATGCGGAAACTTTCGCGAGAACGGTGGACGTCCCCGCCCGATTCCTCGTGATGGACGCGGAATGCCCGGATTTCCCGCCGGAAAGTTTCGATGCCATCGTCACGCGGAATTTGACATGGACGCTGCCGGACTTGCAGAAAGCCTATCGTTCATGGCATGAGCTGTTGGCGAAAGGAGGGACATTGATCAATTTCGACGCGGACTATTGCCATGAATTTTCTGACGCGGAGGACGTGGCGCTGCTGCCGAACCACGCACACAAAACGATTCCCGCCGATCTCATCGAGGAAAGCGACGAGATCACGATGGAAATGTGCGCGTACCAAAAGCGGCGGCCCGAATGGGATTTGCGCCTTTTGCTCGACGCGGGCTTTTCCCGCGTCACGGTGGACGCGGGCGTATGGAAGCGCGTCTCCGCCGAGCCGGACGAGTTTTACAACCCGACGCCGATTTTCACGATCGCGGCGGAGAAATGACAAGAAAGAAGGTTCAATATGAAAAAATTTTTTGCGCTGTTTTTCGCGCTCTGCCTTGTCGCGGGGCTTCTCGTGGGCTGCGGCGGGAGCGGCGGCGAAAAGGCCGCTTCGATGAAAAAAATGACCGTGGGCGACACCACCTTCAATCCCGAGAACGCCGAGCCGAACGTCAACCCTCACGAAAGCTATGCGGGATGGGCCTGCATCCGTTACGGCGTCGGGGAGACCCTCGTCCGATACTCCGACAAGATGGAGGTCGAGCCGTGGCTGGCGAAGTCCTTTGAAAACATCGACCCGCTGACATGGAAGCTCACCCTGCGGGACGGCGTGAAGTTCCACAGTGGGCGTGCGATGGACGCCGCCGCCGTCAAGGAGTGCCTCGAAGCACTGGCGAAAAACCATGACCGGGCGCCGAAAGATTTGATGATTGATTCCATCGAGGCGGACGGGCAAACGCTGACCATCAAGACGAAAGAGCCGCGCCCCGCGCTGCTGAACTATCTCGGCGATCCCTACGCCTGCATCGTCGACGTCAAGGCGGGCATCAGGGACGGCATTGTCGCGGGCACTGGCCCCTATATCGCCGTCGAGTGCAAATCCGGCGACCATTTGACGCTGAAAAAGAACGCGAATTATTGGAACGGCACGCCGAAGCTCGACGAACTGACAATCAAAGCCATTTCCAACGGCAACACGTTGTCGGCGGCCCTTCAGTCCGGCGAAATCGACGCGGCCTACGGCATGGCCTATGAAAGCTATCCGTTGTTCCAGAACGACAAGTACCGTTTCTCGCAGTTCTCCACATCCCGCGCCTTCTTCCTCTGGATGAACTACGAAAGCCCAATCGTCTCCGATCCTGCCGTCCGCAAGGCAATCGCCATGAGCGTCAACAAAGAGGGCTTCGTCAAGACGCTGCTCAGCGGCAACGGGTATCCCGGTCAGGGCGCGTTCCCCGCGGGCTTTGCCTTCGGCGGCGACAAAGTGAACGCCGCAGGCTATGACCCGGAAAGCGCTAAAAAAGTCCTGGAAGCCGCCGGATGGATTGACACGGACGGCGACGGCATCCGCGAAAAGGGCGGGAAAAAGCTCACGGTGCGCTGGCTGACTTACCCGAGCCGGTTGGAGCTGCCGCTCCTCGCCGAATCCGCCCAGGCGGATCTGAAAAAAATCGGGATCGACGTGGAAGTGAACAGCACCGCCAACCACAACAAGCTTCGGAAAGACCCGTCGGCCTGGGACGTCTACGCCAGCGCGATGGTCACGGTGCCCACCGGCGACCCGGAGTATTTCTTCACCTCCTGCTGCCTCGACGCCTCGCCGGTCAACAACGGACACTTCCACAGCGATAAGCTCGAAGCGCTGGCCAAGGAACTGTCCGGGGAATTTGACCCGGCGAAGCGGGCACAGCTCGCCGTCGATATGCAGCAGACGCTGCTCGACGACAACGGCTACGTCTTCTGCTCGTTCCTGCAGATGAGCCTGATCTCGAAGAAGGACGTCGTGGGCTACGACGCCCACCCCTGTGATTATTACCAGATTACGGTGAACACGGACAAAAAGAATTGACAAGAACCCCGCCGTTTTTCAAAAGCGGCGGGGTGTCTTTTCGAGCCGATTCCCCGTTGTCGCTTGGCCTTTTGTGTGATATTATGATTAATGATAATAGGGAAAATGAGGAGGTGGCCCCGTATGAGTGAAAAGTTATTGTCCCTTGAAAAAATACACGACGCCGTGATTCCGTTGGCGCAAAGATACGGTTTGGAGCGCGTTTTCCTTTTCGGCTCATACGCGCGCGGCGACGCTACCGAAGCAAGTGACGTCGATCTCCGCATCGACAGAGGTTCCATGCGCGGCATCGAGTTCGGCGCGCTCTATGAGGATATGCGGGACATACTCCAAAGGCCCGTGGATATTTTGACGACAAAACAACTGGATGAAAAATTCCTCTCCGAAATCAAAAAGGAGGAGATTTTGCTGTATGACAAAACAAGCAAAGAATTACCAACGCTTGCGGCACATCGTCGAGTATTGTGAAAAAATCAAAGTTGCCGCAAAGGTCTTCAATAACAGCTATGACACTTTTGCCGACGACAAAAACTATCAAGCACGAGACGTATGTTCATTCTACATTCTCCCAATCGGCGAACTTGTCGGCGGGCTGACCGACGACTTCAAAGCCGAAAACAACCATATTCCATGGCGCGCAATCAAAGGTATGCGAAATGTCGTCGTGCATAAATACGGCGAAGTCGATATGGAAACCCTATGGGACGCATTGACAAACGATTTGCCAAAGCTAAAAGAGAATTGCAAAAATCTCTTGGAAAATCAAGCATCGTTAGAGGATATATAACCCGCAGTAAAAAAAACGATTTGTGCAAAATAATAACGAGGGATATGTTGCGCTTAAACTTCGCAAAATATCCCTCGTTTTACGTCCGTTGCCGAAAATAGAATTACAGATTCGCCGTCAGGCCCGCGTCCTCGAAAGCCGCCATGATTTCCGTCAGCTTCGTTTTCGACGGCGCGTAATCGACGGTGGTTTCGCCGTCGTGGGCGTGGATATGGACGTACATCACGCCCGGCATGCCCAAGAGACGTTTCTCCATCGCCTTCGCGCTGCTCTCGGTATAGCCCTCCACCGTAAACTGGAGCCGCGTATTGCCGCCGGTCGCCCCGCAGCCGCATTCTTTGCACATCGTAAAGCCCTCCGTTCGTTTCTGGAAATTTCACCATGATTTTTCATTATTATAGCAACGATGCAAACAAAGCGGAAGCCCCGCATGGGGATTTGCTACCGTTCCTTCTCCGCCGTCGGCAGGATTGCCGCCCGCTCCGCAAAATACGCGTCGCCGTAAACGCCCTGTTCGCCGGCTTCGATCGTAAACAGCCGTGCCGCCGTCGGCAGTTCCCCGCGCCGCGTTACGACGCCCACCGTCGCGTCCCCGTCGAGGGCAAAGCTCCGCCCCGCCAGCGCGTCCTCCCCGCCGTTGCGCGTCGCCTCCATGAGCGCCAAACAGTCCACCGTTTCCAATCCACCGGAAAGTCCTTCGCCCGCGTATTTCAGCGCCGCCTCCTTCATCGTCCAGAGCCGGAAAAAGAGGCGCGTCCGCTCCGGCTCCGAAAGAGTTTCGAGCAGCGCGTTCTCCTCTGGTCGAAACCATCGCTTCGCGACGGCAGGCGCGGCCTTGCGTTTTTTCTCCACGTCCACGCCGACCGCATCCTGCCCCACGGCCACGGCGATATATCCGCCGCTATGGGAAATGCTCACAAAAAACGAGCTGCCTTTCCAAAAGGGCTTGCCTTTCTCGTCGTGGGCAATCCCGACCTCCAAAGGAGAAACGCCCGCTGCTTCCGAGAGACGCTGCCGGGCGAACAGCTCCGCCCAAAGGGAGCGACTCTTGTCCGAGGCATGACGAAAACGCGCGACAGTCTCCCGCCGCTCCGCCGACGCATAGGGCAGATACGGGGAAACGTCGCGCTCCAGCCAATCGCCAAGAACAAGCACGTTAATTTCGGTCATACCGTTATATCCTTATCATGATACGCAAAACTTTCCCGGTAAACGGCTTCGGGCGCGATGTCGATTTCCCCGTTGTTCCATGTGATTACGCCATGGAACAGGGAGGGATTGTTAAAGATTTTTTCGTCGGAGAGCGGCGCAAACGCAGCTCCTTCCAACTTGGTCGTGTCGAACAGACGCTTTTCCCCCGTGGAAAATGTGACGAGCATCATACCGCCGCGCAAAGGCTTCACTGCCGTCACTTTGATATCGTCTTCCCATTCTCCCGCATAGCAAATGTCATTTACAATATACATGCGCCCACCTCATTCCATCGGAGGGATTTTGTCGAAATGCTCGCCGTTGACGGCGAGATTCCATGCTTTATAGGCCTCTTCCTCATGATACGCCAGCCACCCGACTATGATTTTCAGCTGCCTGCGCGGCAAAGAGCCTGCCAACAGTTCCCCGTCTATCGCGACGACAGCCTCATAATCGCCGTAATACACATGAACATGCGGCTTATTATGCTTTCCCACGTCACGAAACAGCATATAAATAACCATGCCGCCAAACCGGCTCAATTCCGGCATCTCCAATCCCCCCATATTTCCCGTTTCATTTATCTTACCATCCCTTTCGGCAAAAATCCACAAAAAAGCGCCCGTCGGGAAATCAAATCCCAACGGGCGCGTCTTGTCTGCAATCAGAATTCCAGCTTGTCCTGGCCCTTCAGCCACGACATCATGCTGCGGAGCTCCTTGCCCACCTTTTCGATCGGATGGTTCGCGTGCTGCTCGCGGAGCGCGAGGAAGTTCGCGCGGCCGGCGGCGCGGTTCTCCAGCAGCCAGTTCTTCGCGAAAGTGCCGTCCTGGATCTCGGCGAGAACCTGCTTCATGACCTTCTTCGTCTCCGGCGTCACGATGCGCGGGCCGGAAACGTAGTCGCCGTACTCCGCCGTGTCGCTGACCGAGCGGCGCATCTTCGCCATGCCGCCCTCGTACATCAGATCGACGATCAGTTTCATCTCATGGAAGCACTCGAAATACGCGATCTCCGGCTGATAGCCCGCCTCGATCAGCGTCTCGAAGCCGTTCTGGATCAGATGGGTGACGCCGCCGCAAAGCACGACCTGCTCGCCGAAGAGGTCCGTCTCAGTCTCTTCCTTGAAGGTCGTCTGGAGAACGCCGGCGCGGGTGCCGCCGATGCCGCGGGCATAAGCCAGCGCGAGATCGAAACAGTTGCCCGAAGCGTCCTGCTCGACGGCGAAGATATCCGGCACGCCGCTGCCCTCAACGAAGGTACGGCGGACGAGGTGGCCCGGGCCTTTCGGCGCGACCATGAATACGTCCACGTTGGCCGGAGGCTGAATCTGCTTGAAATGAATATTGAAACCGTGGGCAAAAGCCAGCGCGCTGCCCTCTTTGAGGTTCGGCGCAATCTCGCTCTTGTAAACGTCGGCCTGTTTCTCATCCGGAATCAGGATCATCGTGACGTCCGCCTGCTTGACGGCCTCAGCCACCGGCAGGACCTTCAGGCCGTGGGACTCCGCCGCCGCCTTGGACTTCGAGCCCTCATAAAGGCCGACGATGACGTTCACGCCGCTGTCCTTCAGGTTCAGCGCATGGGCGTGCCCCTGGCTGCCGTAGCCGATAATGGCAACCGTCTTTTCCTTCAGAATGTCGAAATTCGCGTCCTGGTCATAATAAGTTTTTGCCATAGTACTCTCTCTCCTCGCAATGTTCTTTTATCGTATGCTCCCCACGCTCAAGGCCGATGAGCCCCGTCCGTATGACCTCAAGGACGCCGTAGGGCGAAAGGAGCTGGACAAACGCGGTTACTTTGTCATCGTCGCCGGTAATCTCGAATATAAGCGTCGTCTTCTGCACGTCGATGACATGGGCGCGGAAAAGCTCCGCCATTTTCAGGACGTCGAGACGGTTCGTGTCGTCCGCCTTGACTTTGATCATCGTCAGCCCGCGGAACACGGCCGAATCCTTGTCGAGCCGCTGCACGGCCACGACGTCGGGCATCTTCTCGAGCTGCTTGATCATCTGATCGACAAGCCCCTCGTCGCCCTGGACCACGACGGTAATCCGCGAACGCTCCGGCGACTGCGTGACGCCGACGGCGAGGCTGTCGATATTGAACTCCCTCCGGGAAAACATGCTGGCGACCCGCACCAAGACGCCCGGCTGGTTATGCACATAGACGGAAAGCACGTTCCGCATCAAAGCCGCCTCCCCGATGATTCCTGCAGTGTTTTCCACTGCAAATATAAAAATATTATGGCAGTGTGCGCCGTGTTTGTCAATGGTTCAGGCGTGTATACATTCCATTTGTCTTTACACGCCGTACACCCGCCAAATCGCGTAGGCGACAAACCCTACATAGCACGCCAGCATGACGACGCCCTCACGCTTCAATATTTTCCCGCCGTCCGTGGACGAGAAAATCCAAACCAGCGCGCTGAACGCAATCAGGATGCCGTCGTCGATCAGGTTTTCCATCGTGAAGCTGACGGGGTGGATAGCCGCCGCCGTGCCGAGGATGAACAGGATATTGAAAATGTTCGAGCCGACGACGTTGCCTATCGCCATGTCGATCTCGCCTTTCCGCGCCGCCACTACCGAGGTGACCAGTTCCGGCAGGCTCGTGCCGACGGCGATGATGGTGAGGCCGATCAGCGTTTCGCTCATGCCCAGCATCCGCGCGATGGCCACCGCGCCGTAGCCCACTTCCCTGCCGGCGACCACCATGTCCCCGCCCACGACGAAATCGCCGCCGAACTTGATGGCGAGGATGCCGCCCACGATATACACTGCGCTCATCATCGGGGAAAGAATTTCGCCGCCTTCGTCATCCTCTATATCCTCGCGGCCTTTGCGCGCCATATGCACGGTGTAGGCGAGAAATCCCGCGAAAAGCGCCAACAGCGCCAAGCCCTCCCCGTGGCCGATGACGCCGACGACGCCCGCGCCCTCCGCCGCGCCCGTCATGCCGAAAGCCGCCATCAACGCCGCGCAGAAAATCGAGAAGGGGAGCTGCCGCCGCCGCGTTTCCTCGTCCACCACCATCGGCAGGAACAGCGTCGAAACGCCGCAGACCACCATCAGATTGAAAATGTTCGACCCGGTGACATTGCTGATGGCCACCTCGTTGCTGCCCGCCAGCGCCGCCGTGACGCTGACCGCCAGCTCCGGCAGGCTCGTACCCATGGAAACGATGGTCAGTCCCACGATCAAAGGCGGGATGCGGAGCCGGCGCGCCACTGCCGAAGCGCCGTCCACAAAATAATCGGCGCCCTTCACCAACAGCCAGAAGCCGATCACCAGCACCGCAAAAGCAATCAAAACGGAAACGACAGGATTCATAAATAAGCCCCTCCTTATAAGACTCGCGGAAACGTCCATGCCGAAACAAAAGAGCGAGACCTTCTCCGCGCGAAGAATACGCGCAAAGCAAAGTCTCGCTGCATAATCTCATTATGCCGACTGCGCCGGGGCAATGCCCGTCCTGACGACGCAAGCCGTGAGGCTACTCCCTCTGTTTGCAGGTTCAATATAACATAAATGGAACGAACTTTGCAAGCAAAAAATCACGTCCCCAGCTGCCGGATAAATTTCAGCGAGCGCAGCCCATGGCCGAAGGTTTCCTGCAAATACGCGACAAGTAGGGCCTCGCCCGCCATGACGTCGCTTTTTTTCGCAGTGAAAACCGGAGGCGCGGCCCAGTCGATGACGGAAAGGGTGGAAAGCAGACGGCGCAGGCTTTCCGGATACGGGCGCTTCGCCGTGATTTCCGCCGCCGCCGTCAGAGAAAGCGCGCCGCCCTCCGCCGCGCTGAAAAACGCGTCGCCTTCGATGGCCGCTCCGGAAACGGCGCAGGCGTCGAAGGAAAGCCCCAGCCCGGCGAAATCGAGAAGCTGGAATCCGGCGGCAAGCGCAACGATGCGCGGATTTTTTGCGCCGCAGGCGGCCAGCACGCCGGGCAGCCAGTCGTACACTTCGGGCTGGGGCGCGCCGTCGGGCATCAGCTCCAGCAGCACTTCGGCGATGAAGGAGGCATAGGCCATCGCCGCGAGGTCGGTTTCCAGATGCGGGAAGCGATGGATGAGGCGGCAGCCGCGCACCGTGTCGACGCGCTCGCCCGTGGAGAGCGACAGCTCGACGGTATGGAACATCTGCAGGCCGCTGGCCAGCGGACTTTTCGGTCGGCGCGCGCCGAAGGCGGCGGCGGTGATTTTTCCGTGGTCGCGCGAAAAAAGGCGAAGCATCTTGTCCGCCTCGCCCCAGTTCCGAACGCTCAGCACCACGGCTTCCGTTTGGTACTGCGCCATACGTGCCCCCCTTATCACACTTCCTGTGTACTCCCCCTGGCGCTTCGCGCCACCCTCCTCAAAGAAGGGGGCTGACGGAAGGAGTTAGTCCTGCCCGAATCCCAAGCTCTTCAAGATTGCGTCCCGGTTCCGCCAGTCTTTCCGCACCTTGACCCAAAGCTCAAGATAGACCTTGCTGCCAAGCATCATTTCAATGTCGGGGCGCGCGAGACGTCCAATTTCTTTCAGCATCGTGCCTTTATGGCCGATGACGATGCCCTTCTGCGAATCACGCTCGACATAGATCGTGGCGCGGATATAGACGTCGCCGTTGTTCCGCGTCGTCATCTCGTCCACGTCTACAGCGACCGAATGCGGCACTTCATCCCGAGTCAGCGTCAGCACCTTTTCTCGTACCAGTTCAGCGGCAATCAGCCGCTCCGGCTGATCGGTGACCATATCCTCCGGATAGTAGGCGGGGCCTTCCGGCAAATGCTTCTTTGCCTCAGCGAGCAGCTCGTCAAGGTTGTCCTCACCCAGTGCCGAGATCGGTACGACGGCGGCAAATTCCCGGTTCACACTGTACGCTGCAATAATCGGCAGCAGTGCGTCTTTCGTCACGAGGTCGATCTTGTTCAATACAAGGATCACGGGCTTTTTCGTCTTGTCCAGCCGCTCCATGATGAACCGCTCGCCCGGTCCGGGCTTTTCCGACGCATCCACGACAAAAAAGACTGCGTCCACTTCCTTCAGCGTGTTCGTGATCGAGCGGTCCATATATTCGCCGAGCTTCGATAGCGGCTTGTGGACGCCGGGGGTATCCAGCAATACAATCTGTGCGTCCGGCTGCGTCAGGATGCAGAGAATCCGGCTGCGCGTCGTCTGCGGCTTGTCCGACATGATGGCGATCTTTTGCCCGATAAGCTGGTTGATCAGTGTCGATTTTCCAACGTTCGGGCGACCGATGACCGCGATAAAGCCCGATTTGTGCGGCGTGTTATCCATTCTGTCTTTCCTCCCGCGAAATTCCCAGCGCGTCCATGACCGTGCGCTGCTCCGCTTCCATTTCCTCTCGGTCCTCGTCCTCGATATGGTCGTACCCGAGGAGATGCAGCATCCCATGCACCGTCAGGAACGCCGCCTCCCGCCGGAGGCTGTGCCCATATTCCTCAGCCTGCGCAGCCACGCGCTCGACGGACAATATCAAATCACCGAGGATCTCCGTCTCCGGGCCGCCCTCGACCTCCGGCTCCTCGCTCTCTGTCAAGGCGAAGGAAAGCACGTCCGTCGGCCGGTCGACGCCGCGATAGGTCTTGTTCAGTTCGTGGATGTGCGCGTCGTCAGTCAGTGTGACGCTGACCTCAGCGTTTTTCAGGCCGTAAAGCTCCGAGACTTTTTCGGCGGCAAGCTTCACCGCGTCCTCCAGCCCGTCGGGAACGGCAAGCTGTTCCGGTTCATTCGTGATGATGATTTCCAAAATGATTTTCTCCCTGCTGTTCTTCTCTTTTCTTCGCTTCATAGCTTTCATAGGCGCGCACGATGCGCGTCACCGTATCGTGGCGCACGATGTCGTCGGCGGTCAGTTCCGCCGTCGCCACGTCTTTTACATCCGCCAGCGCTTCCTTCGCCTCGGCAAGTCCGCTGACTGCGCCCCGCGGCAGGTCGATCTGGCTGAGATCGCCGGTCACCACCATCTTCGAGCCGGCGCCAAGCCGCGTCAAAAACATTTTCATCTGACGGCTCGTGGTGTTCTGCGCCTCATCGAGAATGATGAAGGCGCTTTCCAGCGTGCGTCCGCGCATATAGGCCAGCGGCGCGATCTCTATGATCCCTTTCATCAAAAGCTTTTGGTATGTCTCGACGCCGAAGATGTCCTGCAGCGCATCGTAAAGAGGACGCAGGTATGGGTCGACCTTTTCCTGCATGTCGCCGGGCAGGAAGCCCAGACGTTCCCCAGCCTCCACCGCCGGCCGTGTCAGGATAATCCGCGAGACGTCCCTCGCACGAAGCGCCCGCGCCGCCATCACTACCGCCAGATACGTCTTTCCCGTTCCGGCGGGGCCGATGCCCAACGTCACCGCATGGCGCTGAATCGCCGCGAGATACGCACGCTGTCCTGTGGTTCGCGCCCGCACCGCTTTTCCTTTTTCTGTCACGAGGATCGTATCGCCCCACATCGCGTGCAGCTCGTCGGCCCGATCCTCCCGCGCCAGCCGTGCGCCGTAGCGCACCTCGTGAGAGGTGATCGGCACACCCTGCCGGTACAGTCCCATAAGCTCCGACACCAGCCGTGCCGCCCGCCGCACTTCCTTTTCCTCGCCGGAAATCAAAAGCCCGTCGCCGCGGCTCACCACACGGCAGGAAAACGCATCCCCGATGGCGCGCAGGAACTCGTCCTGCGCCCCCAGAAGAGCAAAGGCCTCCTCACGGCTCTCAAACGCAATCGTCACTTCGTAAAATCCCAAACACATCCCGCTTTCCGTTTCACATTGCTTCATATTATATATAAAACGACGAATAAGTCAATTCAGGGCAAGTTTCCTTCATTTTCGGCGTTCAACGCGCAAGGCGGGAAGCGTCGCGCTATTGCGCGGAGAAGAAAAATCTGATACACTCGAAACAATATTCATACATTCTATTTTTCAAGGAGACTTTCTGATGGTAAAAAATATCGTTTCCGTCGCGGCCGCGTCCCTGATCGCCGGTACGGCAGCCTCTGCCTTTGCCGCCGCGAATCCCTTCGAGGACGTGCCCGCCGACCATTGGGCTTACGACGCCGTCGCGCAGCTCGCCGCCGACGGTGTGATCGAGGGCTACGGCGACGGCACGTACCGCGGCGACCAGGAGATCACCCGCTACGAGATGGCGCAAATGGCGGCCCGGGCCATGGCAAAAAATCCTTCCGGCGCCGACAAGGCGCTCGTGGACAAGCTCGCCGCCGAGTTCGCCGACGAGCTGAACAATCTCGGCGTCCGCGTCGCCGCGCTCGAAAAAAAGGTGGACAACATGAAGCTGCGCGGCATTGTCCGCTACCGCTATATCCACCGCACCAACGGGGCGGCGCCCATCGCGCCGGCCGCTCCGGGGGCGCCGGGAACCGACGACAGGATCAACGTCAACCAAATCCTGCTCCGTATCGAGCCGACCATGCGAATCAACGAGCATTGGACAGGCAAGGCGCGTCTCAATTACGGCGGCTGGGAGAACATGGACACGGCGCAGAACGAGAACACCGTCATGGTGGATCGCATTTACGCGCAGGGCGATTACAAGAATCTGAGCATCTGCCTCGGCAAGCTGCCCTATCGATCCAAGGCCGATTACGGCATGGTCACGGACGGTTCCTTCGCCGGGGGCTCGCTGATCGTCGGGAAGAAAGTCAAGGTCGCGCTGAACCTGGGCCGTTTCAACGATTCGGTCAACGCGCCGGTCGCTTTTGGCGACGACGCCCGCGCCTCGCTTCCGGGTACCAGCCTTCTCAGCAATCGGGGCGCAGGAACGGCTTCCTACGGCAGCCTTGAAATTTACAACGATCGGAATGAAGCCCCCTTTTCTTACAGCGAACGGGAAAAGGAATTCACCTGGGGGCTCGGCTGGCACCATTTCAGCCAACGAAATGAAATGGATGCGCTGATCGACCGCGGCTCCTATGACATCCTGGCAATGGGCCTCGGCTATCGGTTCTCGAAAAACCTGCAATTGACGGGCGCGTATGCCCATGCCTTCGGCGTCGGTGCAGGGCCGAGGCTGAAAGCCGCGGACGCCGCATGGGAAAGCGCCCAAAAAAATTCCTACGCCGTCCAGCTTGATTACAAGGGCGCCCATCCGGGCAAGAAGGGCTCCTGGGGGGCGTTTGCCGCGTGGCGGCAGCTTGGCGGCTTTTCCAGTATGGGCTGGAACACTTACAAGGTCAACTACGTGCAGGACAGCGGCACGCGCGGCCTTGAGCTCGGCGTTTCGTGGACGCCGATGCTCGGGTTCATGACGAAGCTCCATTGGTTCCACGGGCAAAACATAAACGTGTACAGCGGCAGAGCTTCCACGAGGGTCAACAGCGTCTTTTTCGAGGCGTGCTTCTACTTCTAGAAAAAACAGGCGGACTCGATACAAAAGCGAGTTCCGCCTGTTTTTTCTTTTCCCGTATTACCGGCACACGCCGGAGGATGCCACGGAATACCCGTCGCGCCCCTCGGTCTTCACCTGGTACAGCGCCCTGTCGGCAGCGTTGAACAGATAGTCGTAGTTCGCGCCGTTTTCCGGATACATGGCGACGCCCAGGCTGATCGTGATGTGGAAATCCGTGTTTTCCACTTCGATGGAACGCACCGCTTCCACCAGCTGCTTCGCCTTGCGCTCCACGCCCTCCCGCGTCAGGTCGCCCTCGATGAACGCTACGAATTCGTCGCCGCCGAAGCGCCCGAGGCAGTCGCTCTGCCGGAAGATCTCTTTCAGCAACGCCGAAAACTTTTTCAGGATTTCGTCCCCGCATTGGTGGCCGTAGGTGTCGTTCGCCTCCTTGAAGTGATCCATGTCGATGATGAAGAACGCGGCCATCCCGCCTTCCGGCATCGTTTCCAGCTTTTTCCGCACTATGTTCTCGAACTCTATCTTGTTGTAAAGCTCCGTAAGCCTGTCCGTTTCCGACTCCAGCTTGTAGCCGTCCCTCGAAATCCGCATGACCTCGACGCGCTGCAGGGCGATTTCCAGATCCTTGTTTTTCTGCCGGAGGATCTCATTTTGCTTTTTCTGGAGCCGGTTCCGGGATATCACGAAGAACAGCACCACCGGTCCCGCAAGCATGAGGCAGAGAAACAAGGCCATCCGCAGCGGGTATTGCTCCATAAGATAGGCCAAAGAAAGCGAGGGACGACCGTTTTCGAGAGCCAGCCGTTCCACCTCGTTCTTGTCCAGGCGAAGGATCGCCCGGTTCAGGATATTTTGCAGAATGGGCGGCTGCTTCGGCGAAATGGCCAACGCAACGGGAAGCTCCACAACCTCGTAGCCGACCTCCTCCAGATTGGTACGATAAAACATCGTATTTTCCTGACGAAGGTATAGGGAAGGGATATACGCTATCTCATAAACCCCCAATTCCACATCGTCCAGGCACGCCTCCACGGACGACGTTGTACGGATCTGCTTACGAGACTTTTCCGAAAGATATTGCACCGCGCCGGGGAAACCCGCCGGCATCACCGCCATATCCTTGGCGTACGGCTGGAACTTCCCGTCCCTGCGGCGCACCACGGAAAATTCTTCCTCGCGGACGTCGCTCGTATAATAGACGTCCATCCCCGTCGCCTCGTCCGCATACGAAACGAAAGCCAGGTCCGCCTCGCCCGACGCCAGCATCGTCCAAAGCCGCGTCTCCGACTCCGCCCGGCAAAACGAGAACCTGAGTCCGCTGCTCTCTGAAAGCAGACTCAAGATATCGAGATACAGGCCGTCGGCCGTCCCGTCCTTTCTCAACTCATAGAAAGGAAGGAAATCCGGCAGGAACGCCACGCGCAGTTCCGTCGCGGCCTCGACGAACCGTTTCGCCTTCTCCGTCGGGCGGACGATAGCCTGAAGCGCGCGATCCACATATTTCCCCTTCAGCGACGTCCCGAATCCGGGATTCAGCGTCTCGATGGTCACCACGCTGTCCGTCAGCTCGTCGCACAACGCCTGTTTGTCCGGCGTCGTCATGAGCCTTGCCGGCACAACGGCAAAGCTTTGCTCCAGATAGATTTCCGGCTCCACATGCGCGCCGCTGTCGCACACGGCGTCGATCTCGCCGCTGCGCAGAGCCGCCATCATCGACGCGCCGTCCGTGAACGGACGGACACGCGCGTACCATTCATTCTTCTTCATGAAAAACGAAATCGCGCTTTGGTTCACTTCATTGACTATTATGCCGACCGTGACGTTTTCCGGCGCGCGCGAAAGCAAAGGCGCCCCCGAATCGTCGGGCCGGTACAGATGGAGCAGCGTCCAGTTCGGCACGGCGCCGACGAAGCTCATGCCGGCCGTAGTGACGCCGGGCTGCACAGGTCCGACGAAATCCAGTTCGCCGCGCATCAGGCGGGCCAGGCATTCCTGATATGTGCCGCTTTCATATACATATTGCCAGCGTTTATGCTTGGAGACCTCGCTCAAATATCCCCGCAGCTGATTGAGCAGCATTCGGTAGGCGAATTCGTCCTTTTGTCCCGGCGGATCCACCAGTCCGATGCGGACAATTTGCCCTGAGCTTCCGACCTCTTCCGCTCGGACGGCGGGAATGCAGGAACATATCGTCAAAAAAAGCGTGAACAGCGTGAAAAAAAACTTTTTCAAACCGATCCCTTCTTTATGGAAAAGGAAAAAAATGAATCGTTTTATGAACCTATTGTTTCATATTATATATTCCCGTGATAGGTTTTTCAAGATGATAGATCAAGGCAGCAAGGACTTTTTTGGAACCGTTTGCAGGATTAATTTATTGTTCGTCGAAGAATAAGTGGGGAAATTCTGCCCGAAGCAACAAAAAAGAAAGAGGAGGAACATCTATGCTGCAGTGCAGGACCTTGAAAAAAACGGCGGGCATTCTGGCCGTCGCCATGAGCCTTTCATGGGGCGCGGCTTGTGCCGCCTCGGAAGACCCGGCCCGGGATCGGCTCGATGAATATGCCGCCTATATCCAGGAGCACAAGCTCTCGGATTTTGGTTACCCCGCCAATCACGACGTCCAGCTCGAAGGTTTTTACGACTGGCTCGTGGAAAGCGGCGCATACAAGGCCATGTCGAACAACGCTGGAGACCCGTTCCAGATTCACGGCGGGCATTTGAACGCGCTGGCATTCGAGCGCGAGGTCATCGACTTTTTCGGGCCGCGTTACGGATTCGACCTGGACAATCTCTGGGGACTCGTCACCTTCAGCGGCACCGACGGCAACGACCACGGCATTTATTTCGGCTCGAAGTATCTGGAGAAAAAGACGAAGAAAAAGCCTATCGTTTATGTGTCCGACGCCGCCCATTACTCAAATATGCGGCTGGTGGACCTGCAAAATCTCGAGCTCCGGCTCATCCCCTCCGACGCGCATGGCCGCATGATTCCCGAGGAATTTGAGAAGGCGCTGGTCACCTACCGGCCCGCGCTGATCGTTTTCGCGATGGGCACGACCTTCAAGGGTGGCATCGACGACCAGGACGCGATCAACAAGATCCTGGCGAAATATCCGTCCGTCGAGGTCTACCGTCATGTGGACGCGGCGCTCTTCGGCGGCTATCTGCCCTGGACGACCTTCAGGAACGCCGTGAACCGCAAATTCCACCCCTTCGATTCCATCGCGGTCAGCGGCCATAAGTTCTTCGGCCTCGACGAGCCGGCGGGCATCTTCCTGACGACGATGGAGGTCAAGCAAAACCAGAACCCGTTCAACGTCACCTATCTCGACGGCAGCATGCCGATGATCAACTGCTCGCGTTCAGCTCTCGCCCCGCTGAAGATCTGGTGGATCATCCAGCACGTCGGGGCGGAGGGCTTCACCCAGCAGGCTTATGGGATGCTGTTCCGGGCGGCATGGCTGGAGAGCGAGCTTCGGCAAATGGGCTGGCCGGTATGGCGGGAGAAAAAGTCGAATACCGTCTATTTCAAGCGCCCGCCCGAGGCCATCGCGACGAAATACGATCTCGCCCCCGACCACGATGACAGGCTCGGCGGCGACCTTTCCCATATCGTCGTCATGCAGCATGTGACACAGGCGCATCTGCAGGAATTCCTCGACGACATGGCCGCAGCGGTAAAATAAAAAGGCAATACGAAAAGGCACAGCCGCATGGTTTTGGCTGTGCCTTTTCTTTATTTTTCTTATCCGAACAGTTTGGAGAAGAATCCGCCGACGCCGCCCTTCTTCTCGAAGGCGTCCTCGATGCGCAGCTTCTCGTGCAGGAACGGCTGCTTCACATACTTCACGGGAATCGGCGGCGACGTCATCGTGCGCTCGCCGTGCGTGTTGAAGACGTGCGGCGTCGCCGGCTCGATAGCGCGGATCACGTCCTCGTCGCCGCCGTCTAAGATCAGCGCCGCCGCTTTTCCCGTCTGCCCGTTCACCATCACGCGGGTCTGCCGGTCGTTTTCCCCCGCGCCCGCTTTGCAATCGAGATAATAGATTGGCAGCAGGATGAACGCGAATTTGTGCTTGCGGAGATCGCGGGAGCATTGTAAAAGCTCACATTGTTCGAGGCCGAAAGCCGCCTGGAGGCGGGCAGGCGTCTTCCGCTGCAGGATGAAATCCGGGATTGTCCGCTGCCAGTCGCCGATATTCTGCGCAGCGAAGAGCCGCACATTGCCCTCCAGGTACGCGGGCTTGATGATGGACAGCTCGTCGTAGTCCCAGGGCGCCGTCTCGTCCAGGAGGTACGCGTCGAACATCAGCGTGCGCGGCCAGGCCCAGTTCAGGCACTCCTGATAGAACCAGAACGTCCCGCGCTCCGACTTCACCTGCATCTTCCAGCGGAAATCCGCAAGCTGCACGGGCACATAGGCGGCGACCAAGTCCTCCTTCGCCCGCGCCTCGATATCGTCGCCGGCGAAATCCTGCGGGTAACGACGTTTCAGGGAGCCGACGGCCTGGGCAGCGTCCTCGCGGCTCAGATGGAAGGGCAGACACTTCCCGTAAAAATTCAGCTTCCGCCCGACGATCAGGTTCGCGTCGAAGTCGCCGGTGGAAAGACGGTCGAAATCGCCGAATTTCTGTCCGCAGTATGGGCAGGTGAAGATGTTGTCGGTGAGCTTCGATGAGAGCTTCTGGCCGCAGTGCGGGCAGTTCATCTCAAAATAGGCTTCGTCGTTCATCGCGTCGAAAGCCTGCTCGTCGTATTCGCGGATTTTCTCGTCGAGGCGCGTCCGCCGGATGCGCCGTTCGGCAGGCGGCGGCGGATTCAGCGTATCCTTGCCCATGATGGCGACGTGGCCTAACTTCAGGCAGCCGTCGATGATTTCTATGGGCTGATGGCGGTACGTCATGCGCGGCTCGAAGTCCTCGCCCGTCTGCGCGAAGGGAATAAGATGCCCGCAGTAAGCGCAGCTCATGCCGCCCTTCTGCATGTCGGGGTACATCGGCGCGCCGCACTTCATGCAGGCCAGGACGCTGACAGCGATCTTCCCATGTTCAAGGTCCGCCATAGTTCTGCCTCCTTTGGTGAATGTTGATTTCTTGGATTATCAATGCACCGGGCCTTCGTCCAGTTCTTCTTCGTGGAAGGCCGCATAGGACTTCGCAAAAACTTCCCGCACTTTCTTTTTTTCCCCCATCGCTTTCGCGAGCTCCGTGACGGACGTCCATCCCATTTTGACCGCAAAGACATGGTATCCGTCGTAGCGTTTGCTGGCGAGGTTTTTGTAGACCGCTTCGTCGATCCGGTTCGATTTGCCGTCGGAATAGAGGATTTCCACCGGCGGCAGGTCGCGTTTTTCATGGGCCTCGAAAAAATGACCGAGCGGCTCCTGCCGGACGACGCCATCCTCCAAACACAGGCCGACCAGTTTTCCTTCCCGCGCCCAGCCGCCTTCCATGGACGGCGTCCATCGCGCTGTCTCGAAAATGTAATGGCGCTTGAGTATCTGACAGGCGAAATACATGCGGACGTCGGGCTGGCCAATCTGCGTGGCGTTCGAGCCGTTCAGGAACTGGAGCAGGGAAGCGCCGTCGCCCGTCCGGTTGACCTCGTACCCCCACGTTTCCACGAATTCCTCCTCTCCGATGGTCGTCGTGAAAAGAAGCTCCAGCCGCCCGTTGTGGTCGAGGTCGGTCACCGCGAATTTCCCGTCCTGCGCGACCGCCTCCTCGATGGACATATTCTTCTCCCATATCTGGGTCTGCGCTGAAAGGACGTCAATCTGCTGCTCTTCGTCCGACGTCATCGCCTCCGCCGTGCCGCCGACAACGACGCCCGCCGCCAGCGCGAGAACCACCCCGACTTTTTTCCAAGCCCGCATTTTGCCATCTCCCTTTTATTGTCTATGAGGTTAATATAATGTAGATTTCGCCGAAAAGCAATGGGCATCGCGTCCGACGTATTTCTTTGTAAACCAATTGCATTTTTATAGTTGACGAAAATTATCGTCTGCCGTATAATGTTGGAAACTTCACCATATAAATATGAAAAGAGGTTTCCATAAATATGAGCACCACTATCCCCGAATTGGCGGAAAAAATCATCCGCGGCCACCGCGTGAAGCGCGGCGACGACCTTTCCCTCTTCCTCAACGGCGATCTGGAAGAACTGCAAAAGGGTGCGGGCGCGATCCAGAAGCATTTCCGCAAGAACCACATCGACCTCTGCACCATCATCAACGGGCGCAGCGGGCGCTGCCCGGAAAACTGCAAATACTGCGCACAGGCCGCCTGCCATAAGACCGGCATCGACGAGTACAACTTCCTGCCGAAGGAAGAGATCATCGCCGCCGCGAAAAAGAATCAGGAGGCGGGCGTGAACCGTTTCGCCATCGTCACGGCGGGACGCGCGTGCAAGGGCAAGGAATTTGACCAAGCCATCGAGGTCTTCGAGGAAATGCACCGGACGCTGACCATCGAGCTCTGCGCGTCCATGGGCTTCATCGACGCCGAGCAGTTCCGCCGTCTGCGGGCGGCGGGCGTCACCAGCTACCATCACAACATCGAGACGTCGCGCCGGTTCTTCCCGCAGATCTGCACGACGCACACTTACGACGACAAGATCCGCACCATCAAGATCGCGCAGCAGGAAGGCATGTGCGTCTGCTCCGGCGGCATCATCGGCATGGGCGAGAACTGGGACGACCGCCTCGACATGGCGATCAGCCTCGCCGAGCTCGGCATCGAGTCCATTCCCATCAATGCGCTGATGCCGATCAAGGGCACAGCCCTCGAAGACCGCCCGCAGATCGACGGCAAAGACGTGCTGCGCACCATCGCCTTCTTCCGCTTCATCAACCCCGAGGCGAATATCCGCCTCGCCGCCGGACGGAAAGTGCTGCCGGAAAACGGCGCGACGGCGTTCCTCTCGGGCGCTTCGGCCACCATCACCGGCGACATGCTGACCACCAGCGGCACCACCATCAAGGGCGACTTCGAGATTTTGAAACGACTCGGACTTTCCAATGAAGGTCCGAACGATTTCCCTCCGGAGGAACTTCCTGCGAAGGCTTGACCAGCCAAGCAAAAACGCGCTCCCAAAAACGGGCGGCGCGTTTTTTTGCCCCTAAGGAAGCACTGATTAAGTCAATTCGTGCATCTGTCGAGGGATTTTTTCGACTGTCTAGGAAAATCCCTCGAAGGCGTAGCATCGCTACGTCGAGAGGGATTTGACAACGACAGGCGGAAAAAGACCCGGCAGAGGCGCGGAGGGACTTATTCAGTGGTTCCTTAAAATAAACTTCGACAATCCGCGCGGGATTTGCTACAATAGAGGAGCATTACATGAAACGATAGGAGAGAAATACCGCATGGAATCGCTGCACATCGGGAATCATCTTTCGTCCTCAGGCGGGTATCTCGCCATGGGAAAGGAAGCAAAAGAACTGGACGCGGACGTCTTCGCCTTTTTCACGCGCAATCCACGCGGCGGCAAGGCGAAGGAGATCGACCCGAAGGACGTGGACGCGTTTCTCGCTTTCGCGAAGAAGAACAAGATCGTGCGCCTCGTCGCACACGCGCCGTATACGCTGAACCCCTGCGCCGAAAAGGACAGTCTGCGAACCTTCGCGCGGGAAACGATGGCGGACGACCTTCGGCGCATGGAGTTCACGCCGGGCAATTACTACAACTTCCATCCGGGCAGCCATGTCGGGCAGGGAACACAGACGGGCATCGAGCTATGCGCGGCGCTCCTGAACGCGGTGCTCCGCCCGACGCAGCACACGACGGTACTGGTGGAAACCATGTCCGGCAAAGGCTCGGAAATCGGCAAGACCTTTGCCGAGGTGCGGGCGATCCTCGACCGGGTGGAGCTCTCGGACCATGTGGGCGTCTGCCTCGACACCTGCCATATCTGGGACGGCGGCTACGACATCGTGGACCATCTCGACGACGTGCTGGCGGAGTTTGACGATGTGATCGGCCTTGACCGCCTGTTTGCCGTGCATCTGAACGACAGCCTGAACCCGCGCGGCAGCCACAAGGACCGCCACGCGAAAATCGGTGAGGGGCAGATCGGCCTCGAGGCGCTGGTGCGTGTCATCAATCACCCGCAGCTCCGCCGTCTTCCCTTCATTCTCGAAACGCCGAACGACCACGATGGCTACGCGCAGGAAATCGCGCTGCTTCGCGGGCGCTTCGGGGAGGACGCCCATGGAAAATAAATCCGCCGCAACGAACGGCGCAGACGCGCTCGAGACTGCCCGGGCGTATCTGCGCCGCTTTTTCGGTTATCGGGAATTTCGCCCCGCACAGAAGCCGGTAGTGGAAAGCCTGATCGACGGGAGGGACACGCTGGCGATCATGCCGACGGGCGCGGGAAAATCTGTCTGTTTCCAAATTCCGGCACTTTTGTCGTCAGGCGTTGCCATTATTTTTTCTCCGTTGATCTCGCTGATGAAGGATCAAGTGGACTCGCTGTCCGGACAGGGAATTCCCGCCGCTTTTATCAACAGCTCGCTCTCGCCCGGAGAGGTCGCCCGTACCCTCGCGGACGCGGAAGCGGGGCAGATCCGCCTGCTCTACGTCGCGCCGGAACGCATCGACGACCCCTGGTTTGCGGAGGCCGTCGTACGCATGGACGTCGCGCTCGTCGCGGTGGACGAGGCGCATTGCCTGTCCCAATGGGGCCATGATTTCCGCCCCAGCTATCGCGCCATCGCGCCCTTCATCGCGTCGCTGCCCAAGCGCCCGACTGTCGGCGCCTTCACCGCCACCGCGACGCCGGAGGTCAGGGACGACATCGTCCGCCTTCTGGGGCTTCGCGCGCCCGTCATCCACGTCAGCGGTTTCGACCGCCCGAATCTCTTTTTCGACGTACGGCGCGGCGAGGATAAAAACGAATTCCTGCTTCGGTATGTGAACGCCCATCCCGACGAATCAGGGATCATCTACGCCGCGACGCGAAAACAGACCGACGCCGTCTACAGTCTCCTGAAAAAGCACGGCGTCTCCGTGGGCCGTTATCATGCGGGACTGTCCGACGAAGAGCGGCGCAAGATGCAGGAGGACTTCCTTTACGACCGTCTGGCGGTCATGGTTGCGACAAACGCCTTCGGCATGGGAATCGACAAGTCGAACGTGCGCTACGTCGTCCATTACAATATGCCGAAAAATGTCGAGGCGTATTATCAGGAGGCCGGGCGCGCCGGTCGCGACGGCGAACCTGGGCGGTGCGTGCTGCTTTATGCCCCGGGAGACGTGCAGACCCAGCGTTTTCTGATTGACAGCTCTATCGAGGACGAAGCGCGGCGCGCCTATGAAAATGAGCGGCTCCAGCGCATGGTCGACTACTGCCACACGCCGGGCTGTCTGCGCCGCTTTATCCTCGAATATTTCGGTGAGTACGCGCCCGAGCGGTGCGAAAACTGCGGAAGCTGCACCGCCGAAACGGAGACGGTGGATTTGACCCTGGACGCGCAAAAAGTCTTTTCCTGCGTGTACCGGATGCGCCAGCATTTCGGCATTTCTCTTGTCGCGCAGGTCCTGTCCGGTTCTGAAAACCAGCGCGTCAAACAGTTCGGCTTTGAAAAGCTTTCGACCTTCGGGCTTTTCCGGGGCCGTCCGCAAAAGGCCGTCAATCTCCTGATCCAACGCCTCGTTGCGACCGGCTACCTCACCGTGGAAAGCGAACATTCGACGCTCCGATTGCTGCCGCCGTCGTTTTCCGTGCTGAAGGGCGAGGAAAAGGTCCTGCTGCGGCTGCCGAAGGAGCCGGAGCCTTCGTCCAGGTCAGGAAAGGCCGCTCCCCTCGAAATGTCGGGCGCGCTTTTCGATGCGCTCCGTCAGGAACGCCGCCGCCTCGCGGAGAAGGAAAACGTCCCCGCCTTTATCGTCTTTTCCGACGCCACGCTCCGCGATATGTGCCGCCTCCAGCCGGAAACCCTCGACGAAATGGCGGAAGTCAAAGGCGTCGGCGAGCAAAAGCTTCGCCGGTACGGAAAAGCTTTCCTCACGATCATCCGGGAAAACCGCCAAACGACCAATGCAAAAAACGCGGAACGTCGCACATGACGTTCCGCGTTCTGCCTTTTCCCTATGATATTCTAATTTTTCCGCCGCCGATGACGAAACCTTCGTCGTCATAGAATACCGCCGACTGTCCCGGCGTCGGCGCTCGGACGGGGGCGTCGAAAGCGATTGAGAGGAGTCCTTCCTCTGTCGTTTCCAGCGTCGCTGCCGCACCCTTGTGATTGTACCGAATTTTAACAAACGCCCGCACTTTTTTCCCGGGCGTGATGGATTCCACGCTCATGAAATGCAGATCTCCGCAGAGAATCGACGAACGATAGAGCGCCGTTTCGCAGCCAACGACGACCTCATTTTTCCCCGCGTCGATTTTCGTCACATAGACGGGATAGCCGAGGGCAAGACCGAGCCCCTTTCGCTGCCCGACGGTATAATGCGTGATGCCTTTATGCGCGCCGAGGATATTCCCCGCCTCGTCGACAAAATTCCCCGGCGGAGGAATCGCCGCGTCCGCCGCGCTCTCTATATAATCCGCATAATCGCCCTCCGTGACGAAGCAGATTTCCTGCGAGTCCGGCTTTTGCGCCGCCGAAATCCCCGCCCGCGCAGCCATCTCCCGCACTTCTTCCTTATCATAGCCGCCCAGCGGCAGAAGCGTCCGGGCGAGCTGCTCCTGCGTCAGCCTGTACAGGACATAAGACTGATCCTTGCGAAGAGACGCCGCGCGACGGATTGCGTACCGACCGTTCGCGAGCCGTGCCGTCCGCGCATAATGCCCGGTAGCGACGTACTCCGCGCCAAGTTCGTCGGCAGCGGAGAGAAGCGCCGCCCACTTCACATGACGGTTGCACTCCACGCAGGGGTTCGGCGTCCTGCCGGAGAGATAATCTTCAATGAACGGACGCGCCACGCATCTTTCAAAGTCAGCCGCCGCCCCGCGAACGTAATGGGTAATGCCCATTCGCAGCGCCATTTCCCGCGCATCCGCCATCTCGCAGCAGCGGCTGTCCTCGCCCGTCCATGTTTTCATCGTGACGCCGATGACCTCATACCCTGCTTCCTTCAGAAGATACGCCGCCGTCGCGCTGTCCACGCCGCCGGACATACCAATAATCACCCGGCTCATGGCGACCCCTCGCCCTTCGCTGCCATGGCGATCCTTTTCAACCACTCCACAATCTTTTACGCCCCTATATCATTCGTTCCTCCAGACACTGCTCGATCACTTCTTCGATCGCGTAACGCGTCATGTCGAGGGATTTGCCCTTATTCATGCACGCCTCGTAAAGCGCGTTCAGCATCTTCGAGGGCATTTTCCCGTCGCTCCGCGCCTCCGCGTATTGACGGCACATCGCCATGAATTCTTCGTCCTGCGCCATACAGTCGCCCCCCGCTCAACCTAAAACTCACGTTAAAAAGGCCCCCGCCCCGGTCAAAGGGCAGGGGCGTTTCCACTTATTTCTTTTCTTTCTCCGCCTGATACTTCGCGATAATCTCCTCTGCAATCCGCTGCGGCATTTCCTCATAGTGCGAGAATTCCACCGTGAAATCGCCACGCCCCTTCGTCTGGGAGCGAAGCTCCGTCGCGTACTTGTAAAGCTCCAGCGCCGGAATCTGCGCCTTGATCTCGCTCATATCGCGTCCCTTCGACTCCATGCCGAGGATTTTCGCGCGCTTCGTATTGAGCTGGCCCATCACGTCGCCCATGAAATACTCGGGGGCGATGATCGTCATATTGAAGATCGGCTCGAGGAGCGCGGGACTCGCGTCCATGACGCCCTTCTTCAGCGCGATAGCCGTCGCCGTCTTGAACGCCGCTTCCGACGAATCCACCGTATGATAAGAACCGTCGTAAAGGTTGACCTTCACGTCGACCACCGGGAAGCCCGCGAGGATACCCGCAGCCAAAGTCTCCTCCGTGCCTTTCTCGACCGCCGGGATATACTGGCGCGGCACGCTGCCGCCGAAAATCGTCTCCGTGAACGCGTTGCCCTCGCCCGCCGGCTGCGGGCTGATCTCCAGCCAGACGTGGCCGTATTGGCCGTGGCCGCCGCTCTGCTTCTTGTGCTTGCCCTCGACCTTTACGCTCTTCCGGATCGTCTCACGGAGCGCCACTTTCGGCTCGCGGAAATCCACCTCGGCGCCGTACTTCCTCTGGATGCGCTCCTTCAAAATCTCAAGCTGCACCTCGCCGATCCCGCGCACCAGCGTTTCCTTCGTCTCCTTGTTTTTCACGATCTGAATCGTCGGATCCTGGTCGCCTTCCTTGCCGATGGCGGAGAAAACCTTGTCCTCCTCGCCCTTCTTCGTCGGATAGGCGGCGAATACCATCATCGAGCCCGGATACGCGGGCGTCTCGAACAGAATCGGCGACGCCTTGTCCGCCAATGTATCTCCGGTCTTCGTGGCCGTCAGCTTCGCCACCGCCACGATATCCCCGGCGTGCGCCGTTGTCAGCGGAATCTGCTGCTTGCCCTGCATCGTCATCAGTCCGGACACGCGCTCCTCCGTCTCGCGGTTCACATTATAATAGGTAGAATCTCCCTTCATCGTGCCGGAGACGACCCGGAGAAACGTCAACCGCCCGACGAACGGGTCGACAATCGTCTTAAACACCTGCGCGGCGAACGGGCCGTCCGTTCCGCGCTCCACCGGATCCTCCGTTTTCGGATCGGTGCCGATGAACGTCCGATCCTCCGGAGACGGCATCAATGCGCCGAGCCCCTTCAGGAGCTTCTTTACGCCGATATTCTGAAGCGCCGAGCCGCAGAAAACCGGGAACACCTTCGCGGCCTTGACGCCCTTCGCCAGTGCTTCGCGGATCTCGTCCTCGGGAATCTCCTCGCCCTCCAGGAACTTCTCCATCAACTGGTCGTCAAAATCTGACAGCGCCTCGATCAGCTGCTGCCGTGCCTCCTCGACGGCCTCCTGCATGAACTCCGGAATATCCGTCACCAGTTCCTCGTCCTCATGGGTGACGATCTTCATATGCAACGTCAACAGGTCTGCCACGCCCTGAAACGATTCTTCCTTGCCGATCGGGAGCTGTACCGGCACGATGCCCGGCCCGAAACGCGCCCGGAGCTCGTCCACCGCGCGTTCAAAATCAGCGTGCTCGCGATCCATCTTGTTGACGAAAATCGCGCGGGGCAGCCCCATGTCCTCGACGGTCAGCCAAGATTTTTCCGTGCCGGTCTCCATACCGCTGGGAGCTGAAACGACGATCAGCGCCGAATCCGCAGCGCCCAACGCCGAGATCATCTCGCCGACGAAGTCGGGATAACCCGGCGTGTCGATGAAGTTCAGCTTGCAGCCACGCCACTCGACAGCGGCCAGCGCGCTGGAAATACTCAGCTTCCGCTTGTTTTCCTCCGGTTCATAGTCAAGAGCCGACGTCCCGTCGTCCACCTTGCCGAGACGACGCGCCGCGCCAGCATTGAAAAGCGCCGCGTCCAAAACACTCGTCTTTCCCGTCCGACCATGGCCGATGACGGCGATATTTCGTAAATCCGCGCTTTGATATTCCTGCATTCCGATCCCTCCTACATTGGAAATGTCGTCTGTCATAGTGTACCGACATTTCTCGCGTATCTATAATATTCTTCCTTTTTCAGACATTTCCTTCTTTTTTTTTGCAAAAACTGAAAGAAAATCGGCATGATAAAAATTAACAGCTATTCCGTAGCGTAGAGCTTTTAGAAAGTGTATAATAACTACGTACCTTTCCTTTACTGCTGGAAAGTTAAGTACTATTTAAGTACTATTTAAATAAAGCAACTATAAAGACCAGGTGAACAGAAATGGAAACAAGCGTAGCGACGTCCGCACCGTCGCAGGAAAAAAAATACGTCAGCTTCAACCCGGGGCCCGTTTCTCTCGAAACGGGCCTCGAGGGCGTGAAGCTGGATTTCAACTACGGGGCGCGGGTGTTGTTTCCCGAAGGCAATTACCATGTGCGGTTCACCGACCTCGACACCAGCTCGATCCTATACGACGCGGATGTGTCGGGGGCTCTCGTGACCAGCACGAAGAAATATTATATCCATTTCCGGGTGGAGATATGGAAGGACGGCCAGCTCGCGCTGACCCACGATCTCGACCTGAAGGGGAAAAAGGTGCATATCCGCTTCCCGGTGGGTACCATCGGGGATATCATGGCTTGGTTCCCCTACGCCGAAGAGTTTAGAAAGAAGCACGGCTGCGACGTTTATTGCTCGATGAGCAGGAAGCTGGCTCCGCTGTTTGCGCCCGCGTATCCGAAGCTGCATTTCATCGCGCCGGAAACGGAGCCCGAGGGCTGCTACGCGACCTACTACATGGGCATCTTCTTTCCCGCCGACGACCGATTCCATCAGCCGACGGATTTCCGCGTGACGGGGCTGCAGCTCAATATCCCGTATATCCTCGGCCTCGACGTGGTGGAGCGGCGGCCGATGCTGACGCCGTCGAAGACACGGCCCATCGAAGAGCCCTACGTCTGCATCGCAGCCCAGGCCACGAGTCAGGCCAAGTATTGGAACAATCCCCGGGGCTGGATCGAGACGGTGGATTTCCTGAAGGCGCTGGGCTACCGGGTGCTCTGCATCGACCGGGAAAAGGTCCACGGCTACGGGCGGCACTGGGACACGATCCCTTACGGCGCGGAGGATTTCACCGGCGACCGTCCCTTGCAGGAGCGCGTGGATTTCCTGGCCCACGCCGACTTCTTCGTCGGACTGTCCAGCGGACTTTCCTGGATCGCATGGGGCGCGGGCACGCCCGTGGTGCTGATTTCGGGCTTCACATTACCCTACAATGAATTTTACACGCCTTACCGTGTTATCAATTACCACGTATGCAACGGCTGCTGGACGGACAGCAGCGAAGAGTTCGTCCACGCGGATTTCGGCTGGTGCCCGCGCCACGCGAATACGGAGCGGGAGTTCGAATGCACGCGGTTCATCAGCTCGGGACAGGTCTGTCAGACGATCGCGCGGCTGATGAAGGACTATAAGCTTGACCCGCAAAAAGGGCACAGGAGGCAACGACATGGAGCAAAATAACGCGACGGGAAAAACGCCGTATATGACTTTTGATCCGCCGCAGACGCCGACGCAGGAGACGTCCGTCGAGGGGCTGCGGTTTGATTTCAACGCGGGGCTTCGGGTGTCGGTTCCGGAAGGGAATTACCGCGTGCGGTTCATCGACCGGGACGCGGCGCTGACCGTTTACGACGCGAAGGCGTCGGGCGTGATCGCGACGAGTACGAAGCGGTATTTCGTCAATTTCCGGCTCGAGGTCTACGAGACGCCGACGGAGGAAGAGCAGAAGGTCGCGAAGGCGAAAGAGGAACCGCTGGAGGAGAAGCTGGTCTTTTCCCATGATTACGACGCGAAGGGCAAAAAGGTATTGATGAAATTTGCCGGCGCGGCCATGGGCGACCTTCTGGCGTGGTTCCCATACGCCGAGGCCTTTCGACTGACCCACGGCTGCGAGCTGTACGCCTGGATGGACAAACGGTATATCGAGATCCTGCAGGCCGGCTATCCGGAGATTCATTTCCTCTCGCCGGAGGACGCGCGCCCCAAGGACCTCTACGCAACTTACTACATCGGCCTGTTCGCGCCGTGGGACAACCGTGATCTCCAGCCGACGGACTGGCGCGTGGTGGGGCTGCAGGCACACGGCGCCTATCTGCTCGGCGTGGAGCCTGTGGAGACGCGGCCGCGGCTGACGCCGTCCTCCAAAGCGAAGAAGCTCCGCCCGAAAGAGCCGTATGTCTGCATCGCGACGCAGGCCACGGCCCAGTGCAAATACTGGAACAACGCGCAGGGCTGGATGGACGTCGTCGCGTACCTGAAGGAGCTCGGATATCGGGTGCTCTGCGTGGACAGGGAGCGGGTGACGACCAACGGCGTCTACGGCAATGCGATTCCCTATGGCGCGGAGGATTTCACCGGAGACAAGTCCCTGCAGGAGCGCGTCGATCTGATTTCCGGCGCGAAATTCTTTGTCGGACTCGCCAGCGGACTGTCGTGGCTGGCGTGGGGCGCCGGCGTCCCGGTCGTGATGATCTCAGGATTTACGGCGCCGGGCACGGAGTTCTCGACGCCTTACCGCGTCCAGCAGTTCCACACCTGCCACAGCTGCGGCAACGACCAGCGAAACGAGCACAGATATGAGGATTTCGGCGCCTGCCCCCACCACCGGGGCACGGACCGGGAATTCGAATGCACCCGCTGCATCTCGCCGGATTCGGTGAAGAAGACCATCGACCGGCTGCGGAAGGATTGGGAATAAGAGAAAAAAGGGCTGCCCATGAAATTTGTGCTTTCATGAGCAGCCCTTTCTCGATGGTTTACGCGTTGAAGAGGTCGGTGGAGAGATAGCGCTCGCCGGTGTCCGGCAGCAGGGCCACGATGGTCTTGCCTTTGTTCTCGGGACGCTGGGCGAGCTTCACGGCGGCGGCCAGCGCCGCGCCGGAAGAAATGCCCACCAGCACGCCCTCGGCCCTGGCAAATTCACGCCCGAAGCGGAAGGCGTCCTCGTTGGAGATCGGCAGGATCTCGTCGTAGATCTTCGTGTCCAGCGTATCCGGCACGAAGCCCGCGCCGATCCCCTGAATCTTGTGCGGCCCGGCCTGCCCCTTGCTCAGCACCGGGGAGTCCTCCGGCTCCACCGCGACGATCCTGACCGAAGGCTTCTTTTCCTTCAGGTACGCGCCGACGCCGGAAAGCGTGCCGCCGGTGCCGACGCCCGCGACGAAGATATCCACCGCGCCGTCGGTATCGTTCCAGACCTCCGGCCCCGTGGTCGCCCTGTGTGTCGCCGGATTGACCGGGTTCGTAAACTGGGACGGGATAAACGAGTCCGGCAGCTCCTTCGCCAGCGACTCGGCTTTCTCGATGGCGCCCTTCATCCCCTTCGAGCCGTCGGTCAGGACAATCTCCGCGCCGTAAGCTTTCAACAGATTGCGCCGCTCGACGCTCATCGTCTCCGGCATAGTCAGGATGGCCCGATAGCCGTGCGCAGCAGCTACGGCGGCAAGGCCGATGCCCGTATTGCCGCTGGTCGGCTCGATGATGACCGAGCCTTCCTTCAGGACGCCGCGCTTCTCCGCGTCCTCGATCATCGCCTTCGCGATGCGGTCCTTCACGCTGCCCGCCGGATTGAAATACTCGAGCTTCACGAGCAGATCGGCCTCGATCCCTTTTTCCCGGCCGAATTTGTTCGCTTTCAAAAGCGGCGTGCCGCCGATCAATTCCGTAATACTCTGATACACCTTGCCCATATCCTATAACCTCCTTCAATTTTTAACAAAACATAGCAAGTTAATATGTTTGCATTGTAAATCATATTCCATAGTTTGTCAATAGGTTTTTTAAAATACTGTAATTTCAATCCTTGACATTTCTTGCGCCTTCTTTTATCATATCACCTAGAATACTGATATGAAAACCTGACGTTGAAAAGAGGCGTAATGATGAAGCTTTCGGCAAAAGGGCGGTACGGGCTGGCCGCGATGACGCAGCTCGCGATGAATTATCACGCGGGCGGGCCGGTGACAATCATCAAGATTTCCGAACGGCTCGGCATTTCAAAGATTTATCTGGAGCAGGTCTTCTCGCTCCTGAAGCGCGCAAAGCTGGTGCGCTCGATCAAGGGCTCCCAGGGCGGGTATCAGCTCGCGCGGGAACCGGAACGGATCACGGCATACGACATTCTCGCGGCAATCGAGCTGGCGCTTTCCGAGACCACGGCGCCCGCTTTCGATAAATTGCCCGCGCTGGACGAGGCGCTGGCGAAAACGATTTACGAGCCGCTGGACACGGCAATCAGGGAGTCGCTGTCCTCGACGACGCTGGCCGAGCTGACGGCGGCCGCGGAACGGGAGAACCGCGAAGAAGTCATGATGTTCTACATTTAATCAGGAGGGAATGCACATGAACGTATGGAAAAAAACGGGCGCGGCGGCAGCCGCGGCACTGATGCTGCTGGGAACGCAGCCGGCCATGGCTGCCCGCGGACTGGCCGAGGACGAGATCGCGGCGGCGAAGATACAGGCGAACAAGCTGGTGCCGAAAAAGCGCGTCGATTTCGCTTATCGCTCCCACGCGGAGAGCCATATTACGGCGGCCACCGCCAAAGAGGCCGAAGGCTTCGAAGCCGAGGCGTATCTTTTGACGCCGTACTGTTATGTGATGAGCCTGCAGCTCGAGCAAGGGCGCACCGGGCACGTGGATTTCGCCGCGCTGGAAGAGGCGGCGAAGACGTATCAGCTTCGCCTGCGTCTCACCGGGCGGGGATTTGACAGAGCCAGTCTTTACCAGGCCAGAATCTCTGTCCGGCAGGGACCGATGTACGAGCTGACGCCGACGGCGCGCCGCTATACGACCGTCCAGAGGATCAAGGGCGACGCATTTTTAGGCGAAGGCTCCTGGAGCCGTGTGGGCGTCGTGCTGGACATCCCGGCGGAGCAGGTGAAGCCCGGCGTCCCCATCACCGTCACGATGCACGGGCTCGACAGCCTCTTCATCGAATTTGAGCCGCTGCACGAGGACGGCGCCTTCGACCAATACGATACAAAGTCGCCAGTCTTCGCATGGACGCCGCTGAACGACAATCTTTGACCGGAGGGACGCAGGAAGTCCGGCGGCTATGCGTCGTTTCCCAAACAAAGACTGCCGCACGAATCCGTGCGGCAGTCTTTTTACTTGCGGGCTATTCTTCCAGCGTGAACTCGCCGCCGCCTTTCGGCAGGCTGTCGAGGGTCGGGTACTTCTTCACGAACTCGACGGGGCGGCTCCAGTCCACGTAAATCTCCGTTTCCTCCCAAATCCGCGTCATCGCGATCTGGAAGCTCCTGACGTCCGCCAGCGGGTCGATGGTCTTCGTCTCAAAGTCCATCAGCGTCATGTTCGGCACGGCGATCTCATGCGTCGCCGAAAGGTACTCCTCCGTCTTTTTCTTCCCTTCCTCATCGAGAAGCGTAACGACAGCCCTGTGGGCGTCGCCGTCGAATTCCACATATCCGAGCGTATCCCCGTAATGAATCGCCACGCTGAATTTATTGTTCTGTTCCATGTCCGTCTCCTTTGTTTGCTGCAATATCTAATCTATTATAACCGTTTTCCGCTTTTTTGTCTGCTTTTATTTTCAAAAACCAAAACTGCGGGATTAATTTTGAAAAAATCTTCTAAAACCAGTGATTTCGCGCTTGTCAAGTCTTGTATACGTTTTCTCTTTGTGATATGATGGGCACATAAAGACGGAGCCGTCTGGGGTGTGCGTAAGCAAGTATAGGTGTCTAACCGACTTCTTCACAAAAGGGAGCCCGACTTGAGCCTGCGGCTGTTGGATCGTCCCGAACGAGGAACAAAAACAGGACTTAGGGCGCCCACCTGCACATGCAGGTTTAGGCATATAATTGTGTACGGCATTTTGGACTCCATCTTTGAATGGGGATTGCGATCACGCAATCCCCATTCTTTGCGTCACAGCACGCCCATTTCTTTGAACAGCACGATCCAGCCGAAAATCGTCACGCAGGACAGGGCCGAGGTGAACACGACGCAGTTCCCGGCCAGGTCGGCGTCGCTGTCCATCTGCTGCGCCATGACGAAGCCCGCGACGGCGCAGGGCGTCGCGAAAATGCTGATCAGCGTCGCGAACTCCATGCCGCGGAAGCCAAGCCACGCCGCCGTCGCCAATACGACGCCGGGGATCAGCAGGAGGCGCGAGAACACGCAGGCGGCAAGCTGGGCTTTATGTTCCTTCGTGGAGCCGAGGCGAAACGACGCGCCGAGGATAATCAACGCGATGGGCGTGGTCGCCGCCGTGATCTGCGCCAGCGGGCGAAGCACCGGCTTTGGCACGGGAATCCCCAGCAGCAGGAACGCCGCGCCAATCAACGCGCCGAGAATCATCGGGTTTTTCAGGACGTCAAGGAAGAGGTGCGGAAAGCTGACGCGCCCGCCCCGGAAAAACTCCAGCGTGAATACGCCGAGCACGTTGTAGATCGGGACGACGACGGCGACCATCATAGTCGTGACCGCGATCTCATTGTCGCCGAACAGGTTCGCGATCAGCGGGATGCCCATCAATACGAAATTGCTGCGATAGATCGCCTGGATCATCGCGCCGCGCCGTTTCGGTTTCTTCTCCGTCAGGCAGACGGCGGCGAAGGCGCAGACATAGACGACCGCCAGTGCGCCCAGCGCGAAGGCAATCAGCCGCGGGCGAAAGGTCGTCGCGATGTTCGTCGTATAAAGATTGTAAAACATCATGATCGAGAAGAACACGCGGAACACCATGCGGTTCACGCGCTTCAGCTCCGCCGCGTTCAGGAGGTCGAAATATTTGACCATGACGCCGATGAACATCAGGCAGAACATCGGCACTACCGCCTGGAACGCGACGACGAGATTGGAAAAGTCGATGGGCATACCGTTTCATTCTTTCCTGTAAATAATTATTTCTGTCCAATTATAACGCATTCGTTCCGGTTTTGCCACAGGCAAAACCTCCTCTGTCGGCGTTTCAACGAAGCATAAGATATATACGCATCGCCTGTTATTTGCAAATACTCCACGTATAGAAGATGGGGACATTTTGGGCCGAGTTATAAGTGTTTGGGGTTAAAATCGCAAGAGATATGATATAATCTGAACGGGGTGATATGATGGCAATCCAATCGAAACGCCGCGCGGTGGTGGACACGTCGCTTTGCGTGGCCTGCGGCGCGTGCATGGAGGTCTGCCCGCGGGGCGCTATCACCGTGTGGAAGGGCAGCTATTCCGTAGTGGACGACGCGCTCTGCATCGGCTGCGGCCTCTGCGCGAAGGAGTGCCCGGCCTCCGTCATACGGGTGGAGGCGCGGCCATGAAAAAATCGCATTGGTACAACTATCTCTGGATATGGTCTGTGATTTACTTCGCGATGGGTTTTTTCCATATCCTGTTTGCGTGGCTCGGCCTCATCAGCTTTTTCCTGCCCCTGATCTTCGCCGTCGGCTTCGGCAATAAGGGCTTCTGCAACCGCTACTGCGACAGGGGCCAGCTTTTGCGCGCGCTGGGCAGCCAAAAGGGCTTCTCCCGGCGGAAGGACGCGCCGGGATGGATGAAAAGCAAAGCGTTCCGCTACGGATTTCTCGCGTTCTTCATGGCGATGTTCCTGCATATGCTTTACACGACGTATCAGGTCTACGCGGGGACTTCGGAGCTCCGCCAGGTCGTCACGCTGTTCTGGTCGATCCCGGCGCCGTGGAGCTTCGCTTACACGGGCGGCGCCGAACCGTGGGCCGCGCAGTTCGCCTTCGGATTTTACAGCATGATGCTGACCTCGGCCATCCTCGGCATACTGACCATGCTCGCCTACAAGCCCCGATCCTGGTGCGTCTACTGCCCGATGGGCACGATGACGCAGCTCATTTGCCGGGCGAAAGCCGGACCGAACCGAAAAGAATAATTTTTTATTTCCCCCTTAAGTTTTGAATCGGTTTCTTCGATATACAAATAAGAAGTGTTGTCATCTCAACAGAGTTGGGAAGGGATTTCCACAGCAGTGACAAGGGAGGACGAATATCATGGCAAACACGATCGGGTCGAATTATTCGATGTACCAGAAGACGCTGGGACAAGTCGGCAGCAAGAAGGACGCGGGGAAGAAGAAGCCTGCCGAGGGTGAGAAAAAGCCCGACACGGACTTCGGCGCCGACTTCGGCGTCCAGCTATCCGACGCAGGGCTTGCCGCGCTGGCGGCACAGCGGAAGCAGGAAGCGGAGAAGGAAGACAACAAGGAGACGAGCCTCATCAGCGAGGACAAGCTCTCCGACAAGGCGAAGGATTTTCTCGCGAAGCTCCGCGAGAAGTACGGCGACAAATATGATTTCTTCGCCGTGAGCAGCGTCGACGACCCGCGCGCGACGCACCTGACGGGCTCGAAAGCCTACTCCGTCCTCCTGACCAACGACGAGATCGAAAAGATGGCCAACGACGAGGAGTACGCGGAAGAGGTCATGAAGAAGGTCGAGTCCGCCGTCGACATGACGAAGCGCATCGAGGAGAAAGGCGAGCTGGGCGAAGGCGTGCAGTTCAAGCACATCTCGATCTCCTTTGACGGCGACGGCAACATGAAGCTGTTCGCCGAGCTGGAGAAGATGTCCGACCAGCAGCGCGAGCGCATGGAGAAAATGAAGGAAAAACGCGCCGAGGAAAAAGAAAAGGCCGAGCAGGCGAAGGACAAGGACGACGGCAAAGACGATCCCGGCGTCAAGCGAGTCCGCCTGGAGGCGGCTTCCGAAGAGGAGCTGCTGGAAAAGATCGCGGGCATCAACTGGGACGAGATCCGGGCGTTAGGGGAAAAAGAAGAAGAATAACATAATGCATAAAGCGGGCAGGTTTCAAATGAAGCCTGCCCGCTTTATTGTCGTTTGCGATATACGAAAACATGTGCTATAATTTTTCGTGAAAGGTGTTTGCCATAAATGGTAGGCGGTTGCCCTCCCCGGAGGGTTTCAGATGCCCTCCGAAATGCATCGTCATGATGAAAGGAGGGTTGCCGTATGAGCATGGAACTTTTTTAGGGAAACACTGATTAAGTCAATTCGTGCATCTGTCGAGGGATTTTTTCGACTGTCTAGGAAAATCCCTCGAAGGCGTAGCATCGCTACGTCGAGAGGGATTTGACAACGACAGGCGGAAAAAGACCCGGCAGAGGCGCGGAGGGACTTATTCAGTGGTTCCTTAGCTGCAGCAAGTTTTGCAGTCACAGTTTTTGCTCTTGGCTATATGATGGGTACGTCCCAGAGAAATCAGAAATGACCGCCCCAGCTCCAACTGTGCGGTCATTCTGAACGCTTGTGAGGGCTAACCGTTTACCGGTGAGCACCTTTTCCTGCCTTTATTATAATGCCTTAGTTCAGAGTTTGTCAACGACATACTCTCATCAGCGGCCTTTCAAGGAGACTTTGTCGAGTTATAGCGTTTTGCGCCTATATCGTCCAGCAAAAAAGCCTTATCCCGCGCTGACGTAGCTGCGCTTTTCCTTCGGGATGTCCTCCCAGCGGACTTCGTTCGGCTCGAGCCCGTTCTCGAGGCCCCAGGCCGCCGCGACGCCCGCCGCCTCGCCTATGCTCATGCAGGTCGGCTGAATGCGCATGGACGCCTGCAGGATGAAGCTCGCGCTGATACAGCGGCCCGCCGTGATCAGGTTGGAGACCTGATCGTTCACCAGCGACCGGTAAGGAATCTCGTAAAAGGCGCCCTTCGGCAGCTTTTCCGAGACCTTTTCCCCGTGGGCGTCGATGAACCACGCGGTACGGCAGACGGCGTCCGGAAAGCGGCTCTGATTGTGGTAATCGTCCTCGACCAGATAATACTTGCCGCGAATGCGCCAGGACTCCCGCGCGCCCAGCATGGCCGCCTCGCGGCTGATATAGGCATGCTCAAAGCCCGGCATGTGCCTGATCAGATAATCGGCGATATGGCGCATCATCTTCCGCCCAAAGACGACGGCTTTGCTGTAGGAAAGCGGATCGGACGCACGGAAGCGCACGGGAATCTCCGGGCAGTTCATGCTCATCACGCCGTTTTTCCCGATGATCGTATACGCCTGCATGTACTCGGCTTCTTCCTGCGTCAGCTCTCCGCTCTCGACGCCCTTTGCCATGAACGCTTCCAGCTTGTACCGCTGCTTGCGGTGCATGGCCTCGGCAATCTCATAATACGGCGGCTTCGACTTGCACCAGTCTTCCTTCAGATCGACAGCGACGTACTTATACACCCGCTTCACGTCGATGCCGCCCATTTCGAACCGGAAGGAAAGGGGCTGATTGCTGCCCGTCTTTTCGTACCCCTGCTCATAGGGAACATCTGCCGCTCGGGAGAGGAACGCGTCGCCGGTGCCGTCGATAAAAACCTTCGCGCGGATCGCGCCAAGCCCCGCGATCGTCTGCACGATACAAGCCGTAACGGCGGCGCCGGATCTTAACACGTCCACCAGTACGGTCTGATACAGTACGTTCACCCCGGCCTCCTCGCACATCTCGTCGTAGATCAGCGCCAAAGTCTCGGGATTGTGCCATGTCTGCCCGGTGACGCCGTCGTAAGGCTCGACGCCGTGGGCGCGGAGCCGCTCCTTGACTTCCGCCACATAGGGCGTGTCGCTGTCCGGGGCCAGCGTGTCCATGAACGGGTAGACGCAGCCCAGCACGGCAAGGCCGCCGAGGGCGACGCCGCGCTCCACTAATACGGTCAACGCGCCGCCCCGGGCCGCGCTCACCGCCGCCGCCGTCCCCGCCGGGCCGCCGCCCACAACGCAGACGTCCATATCGTAAAGCACGGGGACCTTTCGCTCCGCATATTCCACAATATCGCCATCCGCGCCTTCCGAAGCCTTTGCGACACGCGGCGTACCGCCGCCTACCAGCGCTCCTGCCGCTGCCAGCCCTGCCATTTTGACAAAATCCCGCCGGGAAACGGGAATCGAAAATGAATTCATCCGAAAGCCCCTCCCTGTTTTTACAGCCGTGACATCAGTTCCGCCTTTTTCTGCTGGAACTCATCCTCGGTGACGACGCCGTCGTCCCGAAGCTTGCCGAGGCGCTCCAGCGTCGCCATCACATCTTCCTTCTCCTCGATCTGCGCTTCAATGATCGGGGCGCTCGCCATCTTCCCGGCGTTCTTCTGGGCCAGCGATTTCAGTTTCTGGCACTCCTCCGTCTCGCAGCTCACGAGGAATTCCTCGCCGGTGTCGAGCTTGCAGGCGCAGCAAAGCTCCTTGCTGTTGCCGCCGAGCACGAGCCCCGCCAGAAGCCCCACCGGGCCGAGTGCGATCGCGCCGAGAGTCCCCCACCCGGCCTTGCCGAGGATGCTGTACTTGTTCTCCTCGGTGATATGCTCCACCGCCGTCAAATGGTCGTTCAGGACGACCTTGCGCGACTTGAAGAAGCCCTCGGGAATCTCCAACGTGTATTTTCCAAACATCGAAGATGAAATCTCCGCGCCGTTGGGAAGCCCCCCGCCGATAACCTTCATGAATACCGCCTCCTGTAATTTTATCTCATACTTGTTTATATTCGCCCCGCGAAGCCAAAGTCCTTTCGCCGGGGCAGTTTTTACCGCTGCTATACATCCATCGCCCTGATATTGTCGATCGCCTCGCTCAGGATCCGCGTCTCGTCCGCGCCTTCAATATCAAATCCAACGGCTTTGATGAGCTTTACGTCCGGAATGCCGTAGAAATTCTGCGCCAGCGCCTTCACATAGCCGAATCCGTATTCTGCCGGGAAGAAGGTTCCTCCCGCCGTAGTCACATAGTACAGGGATGACGCCTTGCAGAGCCCCGCGGCCGTTCCGTCCTTTCCATAATCGAAGGTGATCCCGATCACGCAGACCTGCTCGAGGTATTGTTTCAGCAGCGCCGGAAAGGACAAATCATAAAAGGGTGCGGCGATCACGATCTTATCGGCGGCTGCAAACTCTTTCGCCAGGTCAAAGATCGGCGAATCAAAGGCGCCTCGTTTTTCCAGGTCATCCCGCTCCCTGAGGAACGCCTCGTCCGCAAGCGGCAGATCGATCTCCCAAAGCCGGATTTCACGGACGGAGCCGTCCAGCTTTTTCACCAGCTCGTCCGCCAGCCGTTTCGTCCTCGACCGGCTCCGCACGCACGCATTGATCAGCAAAACCATAGGAAATCCTCCATCTTATCCATTTTTCGTCGTATCTTCACGCAGGCTGCCGGCGTTGATGACAAGCTCCAGACATGTCTTGCCGGAACCCTTGAACCAGTGAAGATCATCCACCGTCACCCGGCGCGTGTAATATTTCAGCGGGGCGCCTTCTTCGCCTTCGCCGGGAAACCATCGGCTGCTTCCGGCGTGGATGACGTACGGCTCCCCGTTGTCATCCCGGCCCAGGTACATCATGACGTGACCGTCCGTAAACAGGAGGTCTCCGGGATGAAGCTTCGCGACGGCTTCGAGCTTATTTTTATCGTCCATGTTCTCAAGATCGAGGCTGACGGGCATGGCAAGCCGCTGCTCCTCAGCGTCCACCGGAAGGTCAAGGCCCACGCTCCGATAGACGTCCGCCGTGAACAGCGCGCAGTCCACGCCTTCCTCAAGACCGCCCCAGCCGTAAAGGTCTCCCAGAAAACGGAACGCCTGCCGCATCAGATTGTTTTCCGAGTACGGCAGCCAGCCTTTGTGCACCGTATCGTCCGCCGGAATCCGCACCGCCGCTTCCCGGAACGTGCCGCTGACGTCCACCGGCACCGAGACGAGCCATGTCCCGTCCGCCTGCGGCTCGAGACGACGCAAAGGCAAACGGCTTCCCATCCGGAACGTCAGGGAACGGTCGCCGTCGACCTGTATCTTCTTTTTGTGATCGGTCATCACGAGGAAATCCTGCGGCGCTGCATATTCCATCCACTTCTCGCGGTCCGTGAAGACCATCGCGTTCCTGTCCATCCATCCGCTGAAGTTCCTCGTCTCCACGAAGCAGAACCGCTTGTCCCGGCTCTCCGCCAGCACTGCCAAAGGCTCCGCCGGATTGACGGCCGTCCCCTGCAAAAGATCGTAATGGGTGTCATAACTGTCTTCATACCAGCCGGCGCTTTCCGGCAAATACCGAAGATTCGCCCGGGTCGTCGTCAGGGCGAAGCGCACAGTCTGGCGCTCGGGCAGCGCATTAAGGCTGCAGTTGTCCACCACTTGCCAATACCGGGTCCTGGGCAGGAGCCTCCCGTTTTCATAGACTTCTTCCGGCTCAAAGGAAACACTGATTAAGTCAATTCGTGCATCTGTCGAGGGATTTTTTCGACTGTCTAGGAAAATCCCTCGAAGGCGTAGCATCGCTACGTCGAGAGGGATTTGACAACGACAGGCGGAAAAAGACCCGGCAGAGGCGCGGAGGGACTTATTCAGTGGTTTCTTAAAAATAACCTACCATTTATATTACTCCATTTTTCAATATTTTTCTACCATGCCCGCCTTCGAAAGATGCATTTCGCCGCAGCCCACGCTGCGGCCGCTTTCACAGGCAATGAGACGTACATCGTCTGTCATGCAAAACGGGAGCGCACGAAATCTCTCCGTGCGCTCCCGCTTTGCATGTTGTGTTTAGTGCCGCTGCTTTGTAAACCAGCGGCGAAATTTCCAGCGGACGAAGCCGGCGAGGCTTTCATGGTAGACCGCATGGAACAGGTCTTTGTCGGCGGTGGAAAGCTTGCCGTCCGTCAATAAATGGAAACGGTCGGCGTCGCTGGTGAGCTTCTTGTTGATACGCTCCAGCTCCCTGATTCGATTCTTCGCCGTCTCAAGCTGTTTGGCGAAGTCCGGCACCCATTTCTTCTCCGCGACGGTCCGCTTTGCCGCCGCGGTGGCGAGCCAGTCGCACCGCTCGTTCATCATGTTGCCGTTGTGGCCCTTGACCCAAAACCATTCAATCTCGTAGCCGTCGACGAGATGGGAAAGCTCAATCCAAAGATCGTTGTTCAGGAGCCTGGCAAGCTGGTCCTGCGAAGTCTGCCAGATCCTCGACGTGACGCCCTGATACAGGTACTGGCTGTCGGTGTAAAGCTCCACCGACGCGCCGATCTTCGCGACGCTCTCCAGCGTGCGGAGCGCAGCCACGGCAGCCAGCAGCTCCATGCGCGAGCTGTTCGTCATGTCGACGCCGCCCGAAAGCTCCTTGCGATTGCCGTTGGGCAGGCAGATGACCGCCGCATAGCCGCCGGCGCCGTCCTCGTGGACAAGGCAGCCGCCGTCGGTGTAGATCTTGATCGGCGCCCCCGCGCCCGTGCGTCCCTCGGGAACGAGCTGCGAGCGCGAGCCGGGGTGATGTGCGGTACGGCCCCGGACGCTGTGCGGCACCTTCTGCGGCGCGCGAACCACAGTACGCCGGGGGGTCTTGCCGCCCTGCATATATCGCTTCGCGTCCTCCATCGTAGAGAACCGCTGACTTTCGGCGCCGTTGTAGCCACGAACCTGCTCCTCGCATTCCGCGGCGCTGTGGTAGATACCGGGCACGCGGCCGCGCCGCACCGCGTAGATGCCCTTTTTCACCGGCGTCTCTCCGTCAAGATACCGCCGGGCCGCTTCCTCGTCCTGAAAGCGGCGTCCCTCCGCGCCCGGAAAGCCGTCGATCGCCTTCTGATAAGCCTCGACGTCACGATAAAGCCCGGGCGCGTGTCCTTTTCTAACTGCGTAAATCCATGCCATTAAACGCCATTTTCACCTCCTTTCTTTCTATCGCGCCCGCGGACGGCTTTCCTGCGTCCGCGAACATATACGGAATATATTATACCACGATATCAGAAAAAACGCTTCCCTGTTTTTGTGATATAATGTCAGAAAAAACAGGAAGTGACCGCATGACAATCCAAAAACCTTCTCCGTCCTTTTATTCCTGTTACCTGTTCGACTTCGACTACACGCTGGCCGATTCGTCGAAGGGCATCACCGGCTGCTTTCACCGCACGATGAAAGAATTCGGCTTCCCGCCGGTGGACGACATGACCATCGAGCGCACCATCGGGCTGCCGATGCGTGAAGCCGTGCGGCGTATTGTCGGATTGGACGACGACGGGGAAATCGAAACTTTTTTGACGCGCTACCGCGCGCTGGCAGATAAACATATGACCGCGAACACGCACTTTTACCCCGAGGCGCTTCGTGTCTTGCGAACGCTTCGCGAACGCGGCGCGAAACTCGCGATCATCTCGTCGAAGACTTCGCACCGGATTCGCGAGGCCTTTGTGCGGGACAATGCGGAAACCCTTGTGGACTTCATCATCGGCTGCGAAGAGGTTCGCGAGCTGAAGCCGTCGCCGGAGGGCATCCGCCTCGCGCTGACGCGTTTCGCCCTCGCGCCGGAGGACGCGCTCTACACCGGCGACAGCGCCACGGACGCCGCCGCCGCGCAAAACGCGGGCGTCGCCTTTTGCGGCGTGACGCACGGCGTCACGACCGCCGGGGAGCTGGCCGCTTATCCCCACAAGGCGATCAGCGACACATTGGAAACCGTACTGACGCTGACCGCCGCATCATTCGAAAAGAAGTCAGAAAAATAACAAAGCCGCATCTCGTAAAAAAAACGGAACATCCGCCTGGAATGTTCCGTTCTTTCGTTTCCTTCAGATATCCATGATCCTTACATCGCCGCCGCTTTTTGCATGGCGTCCGTAATGATGATTGTCATGACGGGTATCGTGCCGGACGTCGCGATGAGGATTATGGCGGATTTCGCGGGCGTGCGGATTGCGGTGATCGTAACGATCATGGTGATTGCGGTGATGATGGTGATCATAGTGATGCGGGCGCCGGTGATGCACCTCATGATGACGGACAGGATGCACGGGCGGACGTCTGATATGGTGCGCTTTTTTATGCTCAAACGTACGCTCCTGACGAATTCGCCCTGCCGGGGCGGGCGCCGCCTCTCCGAAGCCGGGCGCCATATAGAGCAGGATCGCTCCGAAAATCAAAGCCGACATAATGTTGATCCATCGTTTCATATTGGACACCGCCTTTCTTTTTATGGCCTCATTCTAAACCGCCATGATTAGAAAAAAAGGGCATTTAGCTGAGAAAACAATTAGAATTCGCCAACGTGAGTTTTTTTCCCGGAAAAATGGTATAATGCAAAAAGAGGAGTTCGGATTTAAAGGGAGGGGTTTTATGAGAACATGGCAACGAGGTTTCCTGGGACGCGCCGTTTTCGCGCTCCTGCTGGGCGTCTGGCTGGCGCTTCTGCCGCAGGCGGCGTCGGCGGAGAAGACGGATTGGAAGGACAAGTCGTACGACTTTTCCCGCGTGCGGCGGATATTGGTCTACGACCTGGACTTTGCAGGGACGGAGTTCAGCAGCTCGATGAAGGAGCACAAGTACCGGCAGGATTTCATGGAATACGCGAAAAAACTGGGCTGTGAAGTGCTCACTTACGAGCAGGCCTGGCGCCGCGTTTCGCTGGCTCTCGGCGTCGATCTTGACAAGATGGCGGCCGCGAATGCCGATCAGGCGATGACGCTCTTCCAGGATAACCTCACACGGGTAGCGGACGCCTATATCAACAGCCGCGTCCTGAAATGGGAAAACAATTATTACATCGAGCCGGAGCGCACAGTCTGGGAACAGAAGCGCGTCGACCGCAGCTACCGCGACAAGAACGGGCGATGGGTCAACGACTATTACTATATCACGGTGCCCGTCACCTATCCGCCGCGCCGCGTAGATTATTCCCGGCTGAATATGTCTTTCGAGGTGTACGACGCGAAGACGGGCAAGATGATCTTTGGCCGCGAGGACGCCCGCGACCGTGAAGGATATGGCGAGCACGACGGCATGTACGAACGCATCTGCAAGGCGTTTTTCAGTGAATTCGGAGACAAGCTTCATTGATTGAGGAGGAAAGAATATGAATAAATTGATTAAACTCGGCAAGCGTGTCGTCGCCGGCGCGCTTTTGTGCGGTGCGATGACGTTCGGCGTCGCAGGCGCGGAGCCGGCTCCCGCCATCGACGGCATGGAGGCGCTCCGCGAAGTGATCTCGGCCCCCGCAAAGCAGGATACGCGGGTGTTCCGTCAGGATCTGCAGTTCTTCATTCCGGCGCTGCGTGCCGACCTCGGGCTGACGGGGTACACAAAGGGCCATAATCTCCGCGTTTCCGGCGACCTCGAACTGGTTTTCATCGGCGACGACGGCAGCACGACAGACATGACCTTCCCGTTCTTCCTTGACCAGAAGAAAAAGGAAATGACGCTGTATTTCAAGACGGACAAGGAATGGAAGAAGTTCCAGGCCCCGACGCTGGCGGCGGCTGCCACAGACGAGATCGTGACGCCGGACGAGCAGGAGGTGGAGGAAATCCTCTCGACGGTCAAATCCGCGACGGTCCTCCGCGAGACCGACGCCCAACGCACACTGCTGGTGCAGCTTGACAACGAGAAACTGGCGGATCTGATCGCCCAGTACAGCAAACAGAATCCCCCCGACAAGGGTACCGCCGATGACGCGGAGGTCCACAACGCCTTCATGGACTGCCTGGAGAAAGGCATGCGCCGCGCCAACATCTGGTACACCTGGACGGTGGACAAGTCGGACTGGCGGACCATCACGATGAGCTACAATCTGTCCTCGCTGGTGCAGGAGACGGCGCGCGTCGCGCTGGAGCAGCCCCATGCGTGGCCGAAGGCCTTCGACGATTTCCTGGAGCGCATTGCATTTTACAGCGACATGAAGACCTACACGATCTTCCTGAACGACGACGCGAAAAAGCGCGTTGAACTGCCCGCAGAGGCAAAGAACGCAACCCTCGTAGAGGACGTCCTCTCGGACGACGCGACGAACGTGAAGTAATTGGAAAACCTTTTGGCGTTTGATCTGTTTTCATAAAACAAGGCGGGCGTCGGGAAAATCCCGACGCCCGCCTTGTTTCGTTCTCTGTTTTCAGCCTTCGCGGTCTTCGTAATCGTAGCAATATCCGCCGCCCCCGCAGCCGTAGCCGCCGCGTCCGCGATTCCCTCCGCCATAGCAGCCGCCTCCACAGGCGTAGCTCGCCTCGAAGCAGGGCGCCTGATCCCGGCAGTCCGCCGCGCGATCCGGAGTCGCCGCCAGCGCCGTCGCGCCCGTCATCATCACTGCCGCCGCCATCATTGCCATCATCGTTTTCTTCATTTGAAATCATCCTTTCTTTTTATGCGGTATCTCTTTGGTGATTTGAAGTATAGACGCCGAGTGTGTCTTTTTTGTGTCGAAACAAAATTCTTTTCAATAATTTTTCGTTTCCTCAAAATGCCTTTCCGATCCCTGTATTTTTACCGGTTTTCGTGCTATGATACGCATACGAGGAGGAACACGTTCATGATGAAATTTGTCCAGAATCTCGGCAAGGCACTGATGCTGCCCGTAGCGTGCCTGCCGCTCTGCGGGCTTTTGATGGGCGTCGGCTATTTGCTCCGCCCCGCTTCGATGCAGGACGGCGCAGTCACGGGAGCGGGGCCGCTGATTGGTCTCTTCCTCGTGAAGGCGGGCGGCGCGCTGATCGACAACATGTCGCTTCTCTTTGCCGTGGGCGTGGGCGTCGGCATGGCAAAGGACAATAACGGCACGGGCGGCATCGCCGCACTGACCTCATGGCTCGTGATCACGACGCTCCTGCATCTCGATTTCGTCGTGCAGCTCACCCCCGCCGTCACGGGGGACGCAAACCGCGCGTTGGCCTTCGCGAAGATTGCCAACCCGTTCACCGGCATCCTCGCGGGCGTCATCGGCGCCCTTTGCTGCAATAGATTCAGCAACACGAAGCTGCCGGACTGGCTGGCGTTTTTCAGCGGGCAACGATGCGTCGCCATCGTGACAGGGCTCGTTTCCATCGTCGTCTCCGCCCTCCTGCTCTTCATCTGGCCGCTGCTCTACCAGTCGCTGATCTTCCTCGGGCAGGCGATCGCGGGCATGGGGGCTGTCGGCGCGGGCGTCTACGCATTCCTGAACCGGCTGCTCATTCCCTTCGGCCTTCATCACGCGCTGAACAACGTGTTCTGGTTCGACACCATCGGGCTCGGCGATCTCACGCATTTCTGGGCGGGCGAGACCAGCGCGGACGTGTCCTGGCCGCTGGGCATTTACATGTCCGGCTTCTTCCCCTGCATGATGTTCGGCGTGCCGGGCGCGGCGCTGGCGATACTCCAATGCGCAAAGCCGGGAAAGCGGAAACAGACGGCGGACATCCTGACCTCCGCCTCGATCTGCGCTTTTGTCTGCGGCATCACCGAGCCTTTCGAGTTCGCCTTCATGTTCGCCGCCCCCGCGCTATACGCGGCATACGCGATGCTTTACGGCGTCTTCACAGTGATCGCCGCCTATGTGGATTTCCGCGCAGGCTTCGCTTTCTCGGCGGGGGCTACCGACCTGCTCTTTTCCGCCAGTCTCCCGGCGGCGCAGAATATATGGCTGGTCCTGCCTCTGGGGCTTGCGGCCTTTGTCGCGTTTTATCTCGTATTCCGCGTCATGATTGCAAAGCTCGACCTGAATACGCCGGGGCGCAGGGACGAAGAAGGCGCGCCGGAGGCTCCCCGGGAGACGCCAAAGGACCGTGCTTTCGCCGAAATCGCCGAGATCGTGCTGATCGGCGTCGGCGGCAGGGAAAACGTCGTCTCCGTCGACAACTGCGTAACGCGCCTGCGGCTGGAGGTCAAGGACTCCGACCTCGTCGACAGGGAAAAGATCCGGTCGGCGGGCGTGCGGGGCGTCATCTGCCCCAGTGCGGGAAGCGTGCAGGTCGTGATCGGTCAGGACGTGCAGTTCGTAGCGGAGGAATTCAAAAAGCTCTGTGAATGATGAAAGCGAGGTTCGTCTCATGATATGGAAATTTTTCTTGCTTGCTCTAGCCGCGTCTGCAGCGGTAAATATCTGGCAGCCGCACACAGTCTCGGCGGCTTCCCGCCCTCATATCATCGTGCTCGCCACCGGCGGAACGATCGCAGGCCGGGCGGCGTCCTCTTCGGACGTCACCGGATATCAGTCGGGAGTAATCGGCGTCGACACGCTGCTGAACGCCGTGCCAAAAATCCAGGACGCTGCCGACGTAAAAGGCGAGCAGCTTAGCAATATCGACAGCAAGGACATGACCGATGATATCTGGCGGCGTCTCGCCGCACGGATCCATGAGATTCTCACGGCCAACGAGGCGGACGGCATCGTCGTCACCCACGGCACGGACACGATGGAGGAAACCGCCTTGTTCCTCAGCCTGACCGTGAAATCCGAAAAACCCGTCGTCCTGACCGGCGCCATGCTTCCGGCGACGGCGCGGAACGCCGACGGACCGCGAAACCTGACCGACGCGGTGCGCGTCGCCGCCAATCCCGAATCGGCGGGAAAGGGCGTGCTGGTCGTGATGAACGGCGAAATCCACGCCGCCCGCAATGTGACGAAAGCACACACGACGAAGATCGACGCCTTCGAATCTCCGGATTCCGGCCCCATTGGGCGCATCGACCCGAGCGGCATTGTCTTCGAACGCTCGCCCCTTCCCCCGATGCAGCCGCAGTTTTCCGCTGAACTGCCGCTGCCCCGCGTGGATATCCTGTACGGCCATGAAGGCGACGACGGCGCGCTGGTCGAAGCCGCCCTTCACGCGGGCGCGGAGGGAATAGTTTACGCGGGCCTGGGCAACGGAAGCATCCCTGCCGAAGCGGAGAAACAGCTTGCCAAAGCCGCAGCCGCAGGCGTCGTCGTAATTCGTGCCTCGCGCACAAAAGGCGGAGCGGTAGTCCCCGCCGCCCCTTCCTATGCAACGGAAGGCTTCATCGACAGCGGCGCCCTGAACCCGCAAAAAGCCCGCGTACTGCTCCGCCTCGCGCTGACAAAGACGCAGGACCCGGCGGAGATTCAGAAGATATTCAGGGAATTCAGTTATTGTATTCCTTGTCAAAAAATGATACAATAGGCGCATCGGTAGTATGTATAAAGGAGGAGTTTTGTGCGAAAGTTGCTTTGCGCGGGACTCGTTTCCCTGCTCTGCTTCGGGGCTGCTCCTGCCGCACAGGCGGCGGCCTTCCAGATGGGCGATCAGGGCGGCGACGTAGTGGAAATTCAGGAAGCTTTGTCGCGTCTCGGCTATGACGTGACGCCGGACGGCGCCTATGGACCGGGAACGGCGGCGGCAGTGCGTGCCTTCGAGGCGGACCGCGGCATGGAGCCGGACGGACTCGTAGGGCCCGTCGTTTACGAATCGCTTTTAGGCCGCGCGATTCCCGAGACGAGCCGAGGAGACAACGCCGTCCTTCGGCGGATTGCCAGCACGGCTCTGCAATATCTGGGCGTGCCATACGTGTACGGCGGCTCGTCGCCCAGCGGGTTCGACTGCTCGGGCTTCGTCAAATATGTATTCGAGCAGGCGGGCATTTCCCTGCCGCGGGTGGCCGACGACCAGTACGCGGTGGGCGTGCCGGTGAGCTTCGAGAATCTCAGGACCGGCGACCTCGTGTTCTTCGTCGACGACAGCGGAGAGCTGTCCCATGTGGGCATTTACCTGAAGGACGGGGAGTTCATTCACGCCTCCATCACCACCGGCATCGACTTCGATTCCCTGTATCGCGACTGGCGGCGCGAGCATTACCTGGGCGCCTGCCGGATCGTCGTGAACGGCTGACAAAAGTAAAGGAAAGACTCCCGGAAGCTTTGCCATACGGCGATTCTTCCGGGAGTCTTCATCTTTTCAAAAAAAGAAATAATACTATTGTAGACTATGCGATGGAATGATAAAATGAAGAATTGATGAAAAGAAAAGCGACGCATGCCGTCGCACGGGGAGTCTGCATTTTTATGAAAGCCGTTCGAAATCTTATACTCATTACAGCCGCAGGACTGGCGCTGGTGCTGATCGCCGACATGACATTTCTCGGCACGGCAGCCGCTTTTATCCGCGAGGGGCGCATGGCCTACGGGCTGACCCTCTGTTCGAAGCCCGTCGGGGGCATGACGCGCGAAGCGGCGGCCCAAGAGGTGAAGCGCGCAACGGAAACCGCCCTGAAAGGGGACGCCCTCATACTGACCCTGCCGGGAGAGGAAAGCCGTCCGTTCACGTTTTCAGCGGCGGAGGCCGGTCTTTCCGCCGACGCCGACGCGATGCTGGACGCCGCTTACAAAGTGGGCCGGGGCGGTTCATCTGTTCAAAATCTCATTACAATGCTGCAGTGCGCGCTGCAGGGCAAAAATATTCCCCTCGCCATAAAGCTGGACGAAGGGAAGCTCACCGAGACCCTGCGCGGCGTGAAGAAGGCGGTGGACCGTGCGCCGAAGGACGCGTCGATGACGTTCACAGCTGCGGGCATTGAACGCCGTCCCGGACTGACGGGACGAACCCTCAACCTGGATGCGCTCATCGAAGTCGTGCGGCCGAAGCTGCTGGAGCTGAAGCTCCCCTGCCGCGCGAAGATAGATCTGGCGGAAACGGAGCCCGCGATTCGTTTGGAGGACCTTGAAGCCATCGACGGGCTCCTCTCCTCCGCCACTACCTATTATATCGCGGACACGGGGCGCGGCGACAATATCGAGCTCGCGGCGGCGGCGCTGAACGAGTGTATCGTCCGGCCCGGCGCGGAGCTCTCCTTCAACGAGACGGTGGGCAGCCGCGTGGCCAGCGCAGGCTACGCCATCGCGCCGGTCATCGTGAACGGCAAAGTGGAACAGGATATCGGCGGCGGCGTCTGCCAGGTCAGCTCGACACTTTACAACGCGGTCCTGACGGCTGATCTGACGCCGACGGCGCGCACCGCCCATTTCTACCCGTCGACTTACGTGGACGCCGGTCTGGACGCGACGGTGGCGGACGGGCAGATTGACTTCGTGTTCCAGAACACGCTGCCCCACCCTGTATTGCTGCGCTCGAGCGCATCGAACGGAACGCTGACGGTTTCGGTTTACGGCCATACAGCCGATCTTCCCGGCGAAATCGAGATGGAATCGGTAATCATCGGGCCTCCGCCGACGGTGGAAGTCTATCGGCTGACCTACGTCGGCGATAAGCTGGTGAGCCGCGAGTACCTGTACACGGACGAGTACGACGTGCCCCCGCCGCCGGAGGACGAGAAGCCCAGCCCGGCCGCGAATAATCCATCGCCTTCCCCGGTGCCGGATTCTGTGCCGATGCCAAAACCCGCGCCGGAGCCTGCTCCCAGTCCGGAGCCCGCACCGGAACCCGTGCCGCCGACAAAGCCGACGGCGCAGAAGCCGCCCGCACAGCCCGCGACGCCGGGGCCGGCTCCCGCACGGCCCGCAAGCCCTCAAAAACCTAAAAATTAGAGAAAGCAGGGATCGTAATATGAGCACAACGCTCTTATCGCCGTATGCCGGGACGCTTCACCCGATCACCGAAGCGCCCGACCCGGTCTTTTCGGAAAAAATGCTCGGAGACGGCTTTTTCATAACGCCCTCCATCGGCGAGGTCCTGGCCCCGGCAGACGGAGAGATTACCTATGTCGCGCCGACGAAGCACGGAATCCGTATCGCGGCGGCAGACGGCACGAAGCTGACGCTGCACGTCGGCACGGAATCCGGCGAGCTCAAAGGCGAAGGCTTCACCGTCTTCGTGGAAACGGGCGAGAAGGTCAGGAAGGGCGACAAGCTGATGACCTTTTCCCCGGAGCTTCTGCAGCAAAACCCGAAAACAACGGACGCCTGCATCCTGCTCCTCGAGGACATGGAGGACGGCAGGGAAGTCCGCCTGACCGCGTCGGGGGAAGTAACAGCCTTAACGCCAGTGGCAGAGGTCGTATAAAGCCCCTCTTCCCTCTTCACTCTTAATACAACTCCGGTCTTCTGTCGTGAAACTCGTCGATCGTTCGCTTGATCTCGTCCCTTACGGAGAGGTCGATCTCGACGGTCAGCACGGCCTCGCCGTCGTCGGCCTCGGCGAGGCACTCGCCCCACGGGTCGATGATAGCGGAGCGGCCGCCCAGCGGCATGCCGTTGGCAAATGCGCCGCTGCCGTTGACGGGAACGAAGAAAATCTGGTTCTCGATGGCGCGGGCCCGGCTCAGCACCCGCCAATGCTCAATGCGAGCGGTCGGCCAGGCGGCGGGCAGGAACACGATTTCCGCACCCTCCAGCGCAAGCCGGCGGCACAGCTCGGGGAACCGCAAATCGTAACAGATCATCAGGCCGCAGGTCACGTCGTCCAGAGAAAAGACGGCGGTATGGTCGCCCTTTCGGAAAAAGCGGTCCTCCTTCGCGGGAGAGAAAAGATGCGTCTTGTCGTAAGAAGCGACCAATGCGCCGGTTCGGTCGAACACATAGGACCGGTTCTCAGCGGCGCCCTCCTCATGGACGGCCACGGAACCGCCGACGAGATTGACGCCGTGCTCCTTCGCCAGCGACGAGAGCAGCGCCTGCGACCGCGCGCCGTCCTCGTCCAGGTATTTTTCCAGCGGGCGCGGGAAAAAACCGATATCCCAAAGCTCCGGCAGCACGACCACGTCGGGCGCGTCCTTCATCGCGGCGTCCATCATACGCCGGAGCGCAGCTTCGTTCTCCTCCCGCACGCCGATTGCGACGGGCATCTGCAAAACGGAAATCTTCATCTCAATCCACCTCGACTGTATACTTGTCTTCCCCTTTGGGGAAGGTGGCAGCCGAAGGCTGACGGATGAGGTTTTGTCAATGTTGCCGAAAACCTCACCCACCGCCTACGGCAATCCCCTGCCCGGGGAGTCCACTGGACTCCCGCGCTTCGCGCCCCCAGAGGGAGGCCCAGGTACTTTAACAAGAATCAATTACGATTTACTTTATAAGGATATCATAAACTCCCACCGAAAGGAAGAACCAATGGAACGAGTGCAATATACTATAGGCGACGTCGTTCGCATGAAAAAGAAGCACCCCTGTGGCAGCGACCTCTGGCGGATCACGCGCACGGGCATGGACTTCGGCATGAAATGCGAAGGCTGCGGCCATGCGGTGATGATCCCCCGGGTGAAATTCGAGCGCATGGCCCGCGCGATCGTGCAGAAAGCGGAGCAAAAAGACAATGTCTGACGCAATGGCCCTGCCGGCCCCCTTCGCCGCTATTTCCCGGCGCACGTTCCTCTCCATGAGCCTCCGCTCGCTGGCCGCCTGCGCCATCGGATCGCTGCTCGCGCCGCTCCGCAGCGCCGCCGCAAAATCCTCGCCGACGCCGCGATTTTTCCGCCGCGTCGTCACGCAGGACAACCGCACCACGGCCCTGATCGAGTGGCAGACAGACGCGCTGCTCGACGATCCTCATTTTTTCTGGAAAGAGGCACGGAAAAAAGAGGAAAGAGAGGCGGACGTCGACGTCAAATATCTGGCGCTGGACGGCCACAATGTTTTCGTCTATCGCGCCGCCCTGCGCGGCCTCGCCCCCGGGCGGGACTACCAATGCCGTGTCGTGTCCGCCAGGCGGGACGCGGGAACGTTCTCCTTCCGCACGGACAGCGGCGACTCTCTCAAGGCGTTGATCTTCCCAGATTCCCAATGCGACAATTCCTATGACGCCTGGGAGCGCGTTTCCACCGAGGCCTCTCGCCGCAATCCTGACGCCTCCCTATGGGTGAACCTCGGCGACCTCGTGGACAATGGAGAAAGCTTTTACCACTGGGAGGGCTGGCAATCCGCAACGGACGCCTCCCTCGGCGTGCGGGCCTTCGCCCCGGTCATGGGCAACCACGAGTGCTACGCCCTCGACTGGAAATACGCGACGCCCGCCGCCTTCCTCGGCCTTTTCGCTACGCCTCCGAACGGCAGCACGAAGCACGACCGCTATTATTACGCCTTTGATTACGGTCCCGTGCATTTCACGGTACTGAACACCCAGCGGGAAGAACTGGACGGCTTCGTCCCCGGCCTTTTCCGTGAACAGGCCGCATGGCTTGCCCACGACCTCGCCCGGACGAAGCAGCCCTGGCGCGTCGCGTTGCTTCACCGCGACCTGATCGACTACGACGCTGAGCCGCCGGCGCCCGACGAATTCGTCCGGACGCTGATCCCGATCCTTGAAAAAGGCGGCGTCGACGCCGTACTGACTGCCCATGTCCACGCCTACCGACGGCGGCGCCTGACCGCGTGGAAACACGACAAGAACGGCGTCCTCTACATCCTCTCCGGCAACGCCGGAAACTGCTTCTATGACGTGGAGCGGCACGCCATCGACGAGATCGCTTTTGCCGACAACATCGTCAACTTCCTGACGCTGGAAGCCGACGAGAACCGCATGACCTTCCGCTGCTTCCTGCCGAACGGTCTCCAAAAGGATTTCGTGACGCTCCGGAAAGCGCCGACCCTCGAAGAGTAACAACAAGCCCTGCCGATTTCCCGGGCGGGGCTCTTTTTGAAAACGGAGCAAAGCAATCATGAAAAACAAACTTTTCCGCACCGTATCCCGCCGCCGCTTCCTCACCCTGATGGGCGGCGGATTGCTGTCCCTTACGCTGGGCTGCGCATCCCCGCCGAAACCGCCCGCGCCCATAAAAAAAGCCGCACGGATCCTCACCGGCGACACTTCCCTTGACGCAGGATTCCTGCGCCAGATCATTACCGCCGACAGCCGCGTTTCCCGCACGATCATGTGGCAGTCCGACGACCCGCAGGAAAACGCCGAGATCGTCTGGCGCGCCGCCGGCGAAAAGGACGCGGAAATCTTTTCCGCCCCCGCGAAGCAGGAGCACTACACCGACGACAGGCAAAACGTCTATCTGCACACCGCCCGCCTCGAAAACCTCGCGCCGGGGACGGCCTACGAATACCGTGCCATCGCGGGGGACGAGGGCACGGACTGGAATCCGCTTGTGACCGAGGGCGGCGGCTCCTTCAAGGCGCTGATCTTTCCCGACTCCCAGTCCAGCGACTACACCGACTGGAAAAACCTCGCGCAGGACGCGTTCCGACGCAATCCCGACGCCGCGTTCTTCACAAACCTCGGCGACCTCGTGGACAACGGCGAGGAGCACAGCCAATGGGATGAATGGTTCCACGCGATCGAAGATTTTGCAGCAATGATCCCCTTCGCCCCGGTCATGGGCAACCACGAAACCTACGACAAGAAATGGGAGGTCCGCCTGCCGCTGGCCTACCTCGCGCAATTCGCCCCGCCGGAGAACGGCAGCCGGGACTTCCTTCGCTACTATTACTCCTTTGACTTCGGCGACGTACATTTCATCGTGCTGAACACCCAATGGAACGAAACGAACGACCTGCGCCCCGGCCTCCTCGAGGAGCAGCTCGCGTGGCTGCCGAAGGACGTCGCCGCCTCCGGCAAGAAATGGAAAGTCGTGATGCTGCATAAGGACATGCTGCAATACAGGATCGGCAAGCGCCCCGAGCGTAAGGAGGGCTTCAGCGAATTCGGCCGGGCCTTCATGCCGCTCTTCGACGACCTCGGCGTCGACGCGGTCCTCTCCGCCCACCTGCACACCTATCGGAACCGCGGCCATATCAAGGACTTCCAGCGCGACCCCGCCGGCCCGCTCTACATCCTGACCGGCGTAGCAGGAAACGTCCGCTACCCCGGCCTCTGGATCGACCACGCCCTCGACGAGACCGTCGCCCCCCAGCCCGAAACCGGCAACTACCTGACGCTGGAAGCCGGCAAAGAGTCATTGCGTTTCCAATGCTTCCTGCCCGACGGCAGCGTGATCGACAATGTGACGATCAAGAAATAGCGCCGGCTTTTTCAGCCGACGCTTTCTTCTTTCCTATGCAGCTCTAACTGCCACGTTACTCCAAAATGCGGATTATAATCCACGCTTTGAATGTTTTTGACCCAAAAAAGAAAATTCATTTGCGAAGCGGGCCTTAAATTGAAGAAGTTATACTTTCCCAGGATTTTTATATTGAAATAATTATACTTTTTGGATATAATCAAATTGAAATAACTTTGGTTTTGGAGGTTGCCTATGTTCGCGCGGAAGGTATATCAAGAACTCTTGCGATGGAAAAATGAATATTGCCCCCGTTATGCCTGCCTCCTCGAGGGAGCCCGACGCGTAGGCAAGACAACAATCGCTCTCGAATTTGCAAAAAACGAATTCGAGACATATATAATGATAGATTTCGCACAGGCGCCCAGAAGCATCATGTCCGTTTTCAGGGATATCGCGGATTTGAATCTGTTTTTCCTCAGATTACAGGCCGAGACCGGCGTGACGTTGGTCGAAGGTAAGTCGGTAATCATATTCGATGAAGTCCAGTTATATCCTAAAGCTCGCCAGGCTATTAAATATCTGGCCGCTGACGGAAGGTACGCATACATAGAGACCGGATCGCTGATCTCCATCAAGAAGAATGTCAATGGTATCGTGATTCCCTCGGAAGAACACAGGATTCAAGTTTATCCAATGGATTATGAGGAATTCCTGTGGGCCGCAGGAGGTAATGCGGATATCCTAAAGCAGATTACCGAAAAAGGAACTGCATTGGGTGATGCAACCAATCGAAAACTGATGAGAGATTTTCGCATCTATATGGCAGTCGGCGGGATGCCGCAAGCAGTCGACTCCTATATCCGTGAGAATAATTTTGCGGCCGTCGATAAGGTAAAACGGGAAATACTCTCTCTTTACATGGATGACTTAAAAAAGATTGACAAGTCGGGACGGCTTTCAAATATGTATAAAGCGATTCCTGCGCAGCTGGCCCTCGGAAAGAAGAAATTCGTCGTAACAGCAGCAACAGGCAAACAAAAAACAAGCAAGGATGATGAAAGAATATTTGACCTGATTGACTCCAAAACAGTGTTGCCTTGTTACCATGTCAGCAATCCTGGCGTTTCACTTTCACAGACAATGGAACTGGATACTTATAAGCTTTATATCTCCGATATCGGTCTATTTACAACGTTATTGTTCAACGATACAGAAAACGGCCGAGAAGATATATATAAGAAACTTCTTAGCGACAATCTGCCCGCAGATCTCGGATATATGTACGAAAACGTTGTTGCTCAACTTCTTACATCAAAAGGGCGAACGCTTTATTATCACACATGGAGAAAAGAGGCGTCCCCCCATTCCTACGAGATCGACTTTTTGCTCACAGAAAAATCCAAATTGGTCGCAATCGAAGTAAAATCCTCCTCGGTAAGAAATCATAAATCTATAGACGCATTCAAAGACAAATACGCGAAGGCGGCAGGAAACCGTTATCTTTTTTCACAGAAGGATGTTGCAAAAGAAGGCACGCTATTATTCAAACCCATATATATGCTGCAGTTTATGCAACACTTTTAATGTTTTTGACCCAAAAGCGGAATGGTCTCCTCACTTTCTCGCATATGAAGATTGCACAACGATCACCGTGTCCCCCGCCTCCGGCCATACCGCATCGATGTTGCATAGCATCTGCTTTTATGGTACGATGAAAAAGTGCAAAGGAGGGGGCAAAATGGAATATTGCAGAATCCATACGGAAGACGCCATCCTGGTTGTCGCCATCATGAGTATCCAGGAAACACCAGACAGAGGCGAGCTCCTTGAAATTCGCATCGAAAAAGAGAACGACATGGACGTCTACGCCGAGTTCACCCTGCCGGCCTATCATTGCCATCATGCGTACGGTTTCAAGGAAACGGAACTAATGCAGCTGGAACAATTCCTCCGAGACAATGCCGTCACCATTTGGCGTATGGGAAAGGGTGAGATCGTTGCCGAAGGCGCTGCTTGACTATCTGGGATATGTCATCTATTTTTGGATCAACGAAGGCGCGCCCTTAGAGCCTGTACACGTTCATGTTGTAAAAGGCAAGCCTGCGCAAAACGCCACCAAGATATGGCTAACCAAGGAAGGCGTAAAACTTGAACATAACAATAGCAATATCCCGCCAAAGGATTTGAAAGCCTTACTCGATTTCATCGGCGAAAATCAATCCACGATCATCCGCGTATGGCTGAACCGATTCGGCGAAGCAAAATTGAAACGCTAGCCTTACAACTGAAAACCACACAAAGAAACGCCTCTCAGAGCTCATTATAGCTCAGAGAGGCGTTTCTAAATATCCAAGCAACTTATAAACCATAATCTCTTCTCAATCCTCACCAAAGAGATCCCGCGTATAGACCTTCTCCTTCACGTCCCTCAAATCCGCCTCTTTGTACCGATTCGCCAAGATCACCGTGCTCCGCCGCTTGAACTCCTCAAGATCGTTCACGACACGACTGCCGAAAAACGTCTCTCCCGAGAGCATCGGCTCATAGACGATCACCTCGGCGCCCTTGGCCTTGATCCGCTTCATCACGCCCTGCACCGAGCTGTTGCGGAAATTGTCGCTGCCCTGCTTCATGGCCAGCCGATAGACGCCGATCACCGCGGCGCGTTCCTTCCCCGCGTCGTATTCCCGTCCTGTCCCGTAGTCATAGAGCCCGGCTTTCTTCAAAACCTGGTCGGCGACGAATTCTTTTCGCGTCCGGTTCGACTGCACAATAGCTTCGATCAGATTCTCCGGCACGTCCCGATAATTCGCCAGGAGCTGCTTCGTATCCTTCGGCAGGCAATACCCGCCATACCCGAAAGACGGATTGTGATAGTGCCCCCCAATGCGCGGATCGAGAGAAACGCCGCGGATGATTGCCTCGCTGGATATCCCCTTGCTCACCGCGTAAGTATCGAGCTCATTGAAATAGGCGACCCGCATGGCAAGATACGTATTGGAGAACAGCTTGACCGCCTCGGCCTCCGTCGATCCCATGAAGAGAACCGGCACGTCCTTTTTCAGCGCCGCCTCTTTGAGAAGCGATGCAAACGTCTCCGCTTCCGCCTGAAGCTCCGACGCTCCCGCTCCCACGATGATCCTGGACGGATAGAGGTTATCGTAAAGCGCGCGCCCTTCCCGCAGGAACTCAGGGCTGAAAAGAATATGCAGCCCTTCGTAGCGTTTCCGAATCCTCGTCGTGTAGCCAACGGGAATCGTACTCTTGATGACGACGCACGCTTTGGGATTCGTTTCCCGAATAATATCCAGCACCTGCTCGATCAGATGCGTGTCGAAATAATCCGTTTCACTGTCATAGTTCGTCGGCACGGCGACAACAATAAACGCCGCCTGCCGATACGCTTCTTCCGCGTCTGTCGTCGCCCGCAGCTTCAATTCCTTCTTTGCAAGGTATTCCTCAATCTCCGCATCTTTGAGCGGAGATTTCCGCGCATTCACTTGGCGCACCTTTTCCTCCACGACGTCAACAGCCACGACGTCATTGTACTGCGCCAACAGCACAGAAAGCGAAAGCCCAACATAACCAAGCCCAGCAACCGCAATCTTCATATTTGGAAACCAACCTTCCTATAAGAAATTAATAACAAGACCAAGACGATTGACATGCCCTTCCCCGATATACTAAAATGAAGTTGGGAGGGATGATTACGAACAAGCAACGCGAAAACCTCTTGCAGAAGATACAAAGCTTCCGCTATATTGACGACTTCTTTTTCAGCGTCAGTCTCGACGGATTCAAACCGGGAGTGGAACTGATTCTCCGGACAGTGCTTAACGACAATCGCATCATCGTTGACGAAATTTACACGCAGAAAGACGTTATCAATTGGTATGGCCGGAGCGTCCGCTTTGATGTGTTCGCTTCCGCTGACGGCAAAAAATTTAACTGTGAAATCCAGCGGGACAGCAGCGGAGCCATCCCTCTGAGAGCAAGATACAACAGTTCCCTGTTGGATGCCCGTGAGGTTCAGAAAGGTACCGATTATAACGCTCTTCCTGAATCTATTGTTATTATGATCTGCGAGCATGATGTCTTTAACATGAAGTTACCGTTGTATCATATTCAGAGAACCATAAAAGAATCGGGATTACCTTTCGACGATAAAAGTTCAATAATATATGTAAACGGCCGAATCCAAGATGAAACACCACTCGGATGGCTTATGCATGATTTCTTTTGCCGGGATGCCAAAGATATGCATTACAAAATCCTGGCGGACAGAATGAGGTTTTTCAAAGAAGACAAAGGAGGTGTCCAGAGTATGTGTGAAGTGATGGATGAATTGGTAAAAGAAGGCGTGGAAAAGGGCAAAGCCGAGGGCAAAGCCGAGGGCAAAGCTGAGGAACGATTGATTTCCGTCCGCAATCTGATGGACAGCTTAGGCTTAACAGCCAAACAAGCTATGGACGCCTTAAAGATTCCCGCCGCCGAACAGACAAAACTTGCTGCCTCGTTATAAATATTCGTCATTCATATAAAATTCCTGATACCACTCCGCAAAAGCCCGAAGCCCATCCCGCAAAGACGTCTTCGGCCGATACCCGAAATCCCTTTCCAACCCGCTCGTATCCGCGTATGTCACCGGCACGTCTCCCGGCTGCATGGGTACGAGCTTTTTGTGTGCCTCGAAATCGTAATCAGCAGGCAACACCTTCGCCCGCACCAGCTCCTGCTGCAAGATATCTACAAACTCCAAAAGATCGACCGGCTCGCCGTGCCCGATGTTGTAAACCGTATGGGGCGCCCCCGGCAGCCCATCCGCCCCCTGTGTCCGCGCAGGGGGCTTTTCCATAACCCGGCAAATACCTTCCACGATGTCGTCGATATAGGTAAAATCCCGTTTGCAGTTCCCGAAATTGAAAATCTCGATATCCTTACCCTGCCGCAGCTTGTCCGTAAAGCCAAAATACGCCATGTCCGGCCGCCCTGCCGGACCATAGACAGTAAAAAAGCGAAGCCCGGTGCTCGGTATCGCGTACAGCTTGCTGTAGCAGTAGGCGAGAAGCTCGTTGCTTCGCTTCGTCGCAGCGTAAAGGCTTACAGGACGATCGGCACGGTCTTCCGTGGAAAAAGGAATCTCCGCATCGCTTCCATAGACGGAACTGGAGCTGGCATAGACAAGATGGGCTACGCCAGCAGCCCCGTTGTCATAGCTGTGACGACATGCCTCAAGGATGTTGTAGAATCCGATGAGATTGCTCTCAATATATGCGTCTGGATTCGTGATGCTGTATCGCACGCCCGCCTGGGCGGCAAGATTGACAACGATGGCAGGCGACGCCTCCCGGAACACGCTCTTGACAAGTGCTCTGTCCGACAAATCTCCGCGCACGAATTGCCATAAGCCCTTCGATTTCTTCGCAGCTTCCTTAATGAGCTCCAAGCGATACTCCTTGAGGCACGGGTCATAGTAGTCGTTCATATTGTCGAGTCCGACTATGCGTGCGCCAGTTTTCAACAGCCGCAGTACCAGATTGCTCCCGATGAAACCTGCCGCGCCCGTGACGAGAATTTTGCGCCCTTCAAAAAATTCCTGCAATGCTAACCTCATACTCCTTCCTGCTGTTAAGCCAAAAAGTTCTCAATTGAAAATTTAACGCCATCAGAGGATGCCACAAATTCTCCCCAAAATAATAGGTTGCATTTCTCCTATTTTTAGGTTAAGATGGAGAAAACCGCACAGGAGGGTAATTATATGACCATTGATACAAATACCGTAGTATCCATGACCGAGGCCAATCAAAACTTCTCAAAAGTTACCCGCGTTGTCGATGCATACGGAAGCGCAGTCATCTTTAAGAACAATGCCCCCCGTTATCTTGTTATTGATTTTTCACGCGCGGATAAGATCGAAACCGCTTCAACCCAAGCGGTTCTTGCTTCATCCAGCAAAATGATGAAAATATACAATGATGCATTCAAGGATCTTGCCAAATGATCGTCCTTTCGAAGGAACAAATTCTTTTAATGCATGGTCAACTTATCGAATGCTATGGCGGAATACATGGAGTCCGAGACGACGGCCTTCTGGATTCTGCAATTCATGCTCCGTTCCAGAGTTTCGATGGGCGTGAATTCTTCCCTACCGTCATTGATAAAGCAACCAGATTATGTACCGGGCTGATTCAAAACCATCCATTCTGCGATGGAAACAAGCGCATTGCAGCAATGGCACTTCTTACAACGCTGGATTTGAACCACATCGCCCTTCACGCAAACAGCCATGAACTTGCAGACATCATCCTACAACTAGCCGCAAATAAAGTTGATAACGAACTCTTCCTGCATTGGATAAAAGAAAGAACCTACTTTACTTGATGTTTCGTTAAACAGTCCACTGGACAGTTCCGCAGGCGATGGCCGCCTTGAAGATTCCCCCCAGCGGGCAAAGAAGTACTCCTCTCAATTATATAATCAACCTATTGTCTGCACTGCCCCCCGAGGAATTCCTTCTTGGGAGGCTTTTTTCTTGCATAGCTCTCGCCCGACAGATATCTTATTTCGCAACGGTGTACCGAACACCTGCCTGCACAGCGAGATTCACGACGATGGAGGGCGTTTCTTTTTGGAACACGCGATTGACAAGCTCCCTGTCCGCCAAGTCTCCGTGCACAAATAGCCACGTATCGCTCGACTGCTTTGCCGTATCTTCAATAAGTCCCAAGCGATATTCCTTGAGGCGTGGATTGTAGTACTCATTCACGTTGTCGACGCCAACTACTCGCGCGCCTGTCCTCAGTAGCCGCAAAACTATATTACTACCAATGAATCCCGCCATGCCTGTGACAAGAATGTATGATCTTTAAAATCTTCTCGCATGTAAAAAGCATCTCCTTAAAACATACGAATACTATTGTTTTTACAAAAGCCTACCTCGCGTTACGAAAGAAAGGCTTTGAAATATATAGATGTTTAACTCAATGAAATTGAAGATTTACACATCATAATTACCATCATCTATCCAATACCGAAATAATAGCATTTTTGATTATATCAAGCCCCTCTTTAAGTTCATCATTAGAGATTGTGAGCGGTGGCATCAACTTCAAAACACAATCTTTACGTCCTGCTAATTCAATGACAAGACCTCTTGAAAAACATTCTTTGCAACACGCTAAGGCCATTTCATCATTTATATAAGAAAAATCAATGCCCCATATTAAGCCAATCCCTCGATACAATAATCGCTTATCTAAGGGCATAATCTCTTCTTTAATATAGCGTTCGACAAATTCTGCTTTTCTTTTCACTTCATCTTCAATGTGATTTTCCAACATAAATTCAAGACTAGCCTTCGCCGCTACCATTGCCAAATTGAAACCACGGAAAGTTCCATTATGCTCACCTGGCTGCCAAACATCCAAATTGGGTCTGAACATAGTAATTGCAAAAGGCAATCCAATCCCCCCGATTGATTTCGCCATACAAAAAATATCCGGCTGAATATGTGCACGCTCAAAAGAAAAGAAATCCCCTGTCCTTGCACATCCGATTTGTATTTCATCACAAATCAACAAAATATCATGTCGCGTACAAAAATCTCGTACTTGTTTCAGCCATTCATTCGAAAAAGGATACACTCCACCTTCAGCCTGCGTTGTTTCAATAATTAGCGCAGCAGGTTTTTCCACGCCACTATGATCATCTTCTAGTAAAGATTCCATATATTGCACAGTATTGAAATCAAACATATACGGTGCTGGAATATGTGTCACATTGTTTAAAATGGTTCCTGAAGCATTTCTCGCATAACGGTCTGTGGTAAGTGCCAACGCTCCCAAAGTCATGCCATGAAAGCCCCCCATAAGCGCAAAAATATTGTGCCGTCCTTTCACTTTTCTTGCCAATTTAATTGCAGCTTCTATAGAATTTGTTCCCGTGGGAGCAGGAAACATAATTTTGAAATCTAATCCGCGTTGTTTTAATATTTTCTCTTCAAAGCAACGAATAAATCTTTCTTTTGCTTCTGTAAACATATCGAGAGAATGAATTATTCCATCTCTCGCCATGTAATTGATTATAGATTTTTTGATATATTCATTATTGTGTCCATAATTTAAACTTCCTGCCCCACAAAAAAAATCCAAATATTTTTTCCCTTTGATGTCAATCAAAAACGATCCCTTTGCTTTATCCCATTTGGCGGGGAATTTCCTGCAATACGAGCGTACATTGCTTTCATAATTCTCGAAAACGCTGAACTTTTCATCAATAAAATGCATATTAATCTCCTTATATAGTTACTTTTATTAACGATCCTAGCCATTCATCATCTTCATGCCGTGTAAATGGCGAAAAACCAGAAGCATCATAAAAAGTTAATTCACCAAAAAACAGCTGTCCAGAAAATATATACCAATCTACACGCAAATGACACATATCCTTTGATAAAATTCGTGAACATTCTAGCATTTCATCTAAGAGTATAGGTTTTGGGATTTTTTCAGAAGAATTCCGCATTCCTCTTTGCTGAATAGTAGTTTTATTCCATTCCAAATCATAAAAATCTTGCGTATGCTTCTCAGAATAACGATCCTTATGTACTTCGATGAAATACGGTTTTCCCATAAAACACAATACTTTATAATCTATAAGAACCCTTTCATTTTCATTGTCTAAATATTTCTCCGCAATAATTCGAGGCGGTACGTTTTTATAGGGCCATTCTCTACCATTGTAAAACATATTCCTGCTTAAATGTTTGTTTAAGAATTTCTTTGCTTTTACATAATCAAAATTAGTTTTATCTTCACAAATATAAACACCTCCACAGTCATGTGTTGTCTTTAGTACGAACTTTTCAGGCAAAAGATTGAAATCAATATCATCAAACTTGTTCCAAACACCAAAAGTGGGAATAATGTACTTTCCCCCAATTCGATTTGCAACATAGTTCTTTGCTTCATATTTATCTACCATCGTCGTATACATAGGTTTTCGATTGTGAAGTTTTAACCATTGCAATTTCTCGCAATATGTTTTAGGGTTTTTTAAATCAAGCTCATATCCAACTTTTTTTCGAAACATACACTTCAAGAAATCTTCATCTGACATATCATCATATAATCCGAGCATTGCATTTACATCAAATCGATATGTTGCATCTGTAAGATATCGCATTCCTTTTTGGAGAGTTTCTAACACATCCATTCATTTTCCCCCTCAATGAAACGTACCCTTCTTACATCATTTTTCACATTATTATAAAACTTCTTAATGTCTATTGCTTCTTAACTAATAATCAACTACAGGAAAACATTATTATTAACGTTCATTTGTTGATTAATTGCTCTCGCACATATTCCGTAGTCATAATTTTCTCAATAGTTTCCCGAACATCGAGTCTACGTGTATTGTGACTGGTATATGCCTCGCCTTTTTGTGTTTCTGCTCCATAAGTAGCCAGATATTTATCGTAATTCAAACCACGCTCATCTGGCGTCACCCGAAAATAATCACCCATATCCTCCGCGCGAGTCATTTCCTCCGTTGTCATCAACGTCTCAAAGAGCTTTTCTCCGTGCCGCGCACCAATAATTTTTGTTCCCGTATTCCCAAAAAGCTCTTGAACTGCCTTTCCCAGCACTTCAATCGTACTCGCATCCGACTTTTGAATAAACAAATCTCCCGGCTTCGCATGCTCAAAAGCAAACATAACAAGGTCCACCGCCTCGTCTAAATTCATCAAAAACCGGGTCATCTGAGGATCGGTAATCGTAATCGGAAAACCGGCGCGTATTTGCTCAATGAACAACGGAATAATCGAGCCACGGCTGCACATCACGTTTCCATAACGTGTGCAAGAAATGACCGTTCCACCTTTTTCCTTTGCCCTAAGTGCTTTTGCCCTGATGATTTTTTCCATCATTCCCTTGCTCATACCCATGGCATTGATGGGATAGGCTGCCTTATCCGTCGACAGGCACACAACATTTTTTACTTTCGCGGCAATCGCTGCGTTCAGCACATTGTCGGTTCCGATGATATTCGTCCGCACGGCTTCCATTGGAAAAAATTCACATGAAGGTACCTGTTTCAGCGCCGCCGCATGAAAAATGAAATCAGCTCCGTCCACCGCGTCAACCAAAGAATCCGCATTACGAACATCACCAATATAGAATCGAACCTTTTCAAAATGAGCGGGATATTTCAACTGCAATTCATGCCGCAAGTCATCTTGTTTCTTCTCGTCGCGAGAGAAAATTCGGATCTCTCCAATGGCCGAAGTCAAAAAGCGTTTTAAGACTGTCGTACCAAAGGAACCAGTCCCGCCTGTAATTAAAAGCTTCTTTCCTCTGAAATATTGATTTTTTTGCGTTCTCTTCATAATGCCTCTCTTGCCCCATCTCATTTCGCAAGCAATCTCGTGGCAGGATTCCCTGCCACAATGTTTCCTGCTTCTACGTCTGTCAGCACAACACTCCCCATCCCAACCAGTGCCTTATCTCCAACGACAACCTTATTCCTTATTGATGCATTCGGCGCAATCCATGCGCCTCGGCCAATATGACTTCCTCCAGTTAATATCACACCCGCAGTTATGACAGCAGCGTCTTCGATAACAACATTGTGAGCAATACGAACAAAATTATTAATCATTACATTACTTCCCACCTGCGTCGTGTTTTCAAACAAAGAATTTGCAATAACAACATGATCGCCAATGCTGCTCCCCGCTCCGATGGTTGTGCCTCCTACATGCACTATTTTTCGATTTCTTCCTTCCTCTCGAATAATCTGGAATCCTTCTCCGCCGATAATCGTATGGCAACCGATTTCCACATCGTCACCGATGACACTTCCCCTGCGAATGACGGACAACGGACCAATCCGTACCCGGCTCCCAATAATCGATCCTTCTTGGATTATCGCCGTTTTATCAATTTCGCAATCCATGCCGATTTTTGCTTGGAAATCATATTTCTCATAAAAATCCGTCTTATTATACAGATATGTATGAATATCATAAAAGGTCTTTTCCGGCGTATCAGAGAGAATATACGCGATATCTCTACCGATGTTTTCCTTCATATAGTCTTGCAATAAGTCTTCTCGCAAAACCACACAGGAAATGCTCTCATTATTTCTAACATATGCAACATATTTCTTTCTTGTCGCGTACGACAAAATACTGTTAAAACTGCTTCCTCTGTCACACAGGTTTAATCCATGGATACGAACATTACGACCGCAATAGTGTAGACCCAAAGCTTCGCAAAGACTTGATAAAGCAATTTCCCGTAACATTATCGTTCTCCTTCTATTTCTTTCAAAGGCTTTTATAACATAGAAAAGCTCTCTCTTCGGAGTTTATGCAATAATCTCTAATTTCTTCTTTCGACAAACAATCTTGAGCTACATATTCCGTCACTACAAATCCTGCTTCTGCTAAACGTACCCTAAAATCCTTGCCATATAATCTTACATGGTCTTTCTGTCCATATTCCCGTACACAATCACTTCCTGAAGAATTAATTAAGCGATTTTCATATGTGGCTTGCGTTAGACATATTGGAACTGAAATCAATAGTTGCCCTCCATATGATAAACACCTAAAAAATTCATGAATCGCTTCACGGTCGAAGATCACATGTTCCAACACATGGTTTGCAATAATAAAGTCAAAACTTTCATTTTCGAATGGCATGTTCGTGATATCAATTTGCCAATCTGCTCTACCCGCAATAATATCGCCTGAATGATAATCCACATTTTTATTACGTAGTATTTTTTTACGAAGAATTTCCTCCGGTGCAATATGTAATACTTTCAAAGATCCTGTAAATAAGTTTGTGTATCTCTGTAAAACAAAATATATCCATCGTATCCTATCTAACGAACCACAATGAGGGCAGCAAGCATTTGCCCGCCTCCCTGCTCCAATAACATGCAACCTATGAAACAATTCCGAATCATTTCCTGCATGCAAGAATCTGATTGCTTTTTTATGGCAAAAATTACATTTAAAATATTTCCCCTTCAGCAATGCTTTATAAAACGATCTAGGATGACATATTATCTCTCTAACATATCTAATTTGCATTGCAATTGAGGATAAGAATGGACTCACGACTATCCGTTTAATCTCATGCCATATCACTAAAGCTCCGCCCTCATATCATGAAATATCACTTTGAAGTAATCTTCCAAAAAAAAATCTGCAAATGATATAACCACAAATATCTCGTTATTGATTTGAAATCTTATAGCCACCATCCACATGGCAACGCTAAAAACCGATTATAAAAATCTCTTATACCCAGCAAATCCGTCTCCCATCCCCCAAACACCGAATAGCGATTATTGGGGAAATGTACTCCAGAAACGTAATACCCTTTGTCCCTAAAGCGAAGAATATCTTCTCGTTTGTTGTTTGACAGCACACCATAAACCCAATAATTCGGTATTGCTTCCTTCCTTGCTATTGGAAATATTTCTTTTTCCTCGCCAAGCTCTCTTTCCCATCGCTCCGCATTTTTACGTTGGCGTCCTAGTAGCGTGTTAACATGTTTCATCTGTTGGACCCCAATATATCCATTGATATCGCTCATGGTCGCGCTATACCCGGATAGATTGATATCGCAATCTGGATTAATTTCCCCTAACTCATCACGAAAATTTGCCCGATTAATGCCACAATCTCGAATCAATATCGCTTTCTCAAATATCTCTTTTTCCTTAAAAATCACAATTCCGCCGTCAATACAATTGGGAATTCGCACCGGATTTAGCGAAAATACTGTCGCGTCCGTTCCACAATGGCCAATCTTTTTACCCCTGTACTCCGCGCCGAAACATTCAATACCATCGTCAATGACCGGAATTCCATATTCCTTTCCAATAACATTGATTTCGTCGATATATCCGGGATACCCACAGAAATGATTATGCACAATTGCTTTTGTTTTCGGCGTAATCCGCTTGCGAACACTGTCCGGATTTAAAGTACCGGTCGTGCTGTCAATATCAGCCCAACATACTTTCACACCATAAGAATGATACGGCTGTGTAGAGGCCAAACAGGCCATTGGCGACGCAATGACTTCATCTCCTCGCGAAATACCTAGGGCCCCCAATGCCACACATATCGCCAAATTCAAGCAATTGGTCACCAGCAAATTAGATTCATCGAAATACGCTTTGAGCTTTTCCTCGAATTGTCTAGCGTATTTCCCATAAGCAAGCTGACCCGAATATAAAATAGATTCCAATTCAGGAAGCTCCGGCATATATGGTTTATAAAGCGGAATCATTTTTATATCATTCCCTCAGCTAATAATCTTTTCTCAATCTTCTTGAATATCCATGCGCCAATTAATTTTTACATGAATGCAATTATCGTTTTCAAATAAGGATTGGTAATAAAACGAAGAACAATGACATATATTGGCCAATGAAACAAATACATTCATACGAAACATGCTTACCAGCCTCTCTTGATTACCTCAACAATACGCTCCCGATCTTCCTTCCCAACCCACCAACCGCATGGAATATGCACAAAATGCCTGTACCATTCCTCCATCTGCGGCAACTCGCACCTAGAGGCCGCGAAAACGCTGTGCGTATCACTCCGATGGTGCAAAGGCGCCGCCATGATACCCTGCCCCTCCATCATGCGAATAAAGTCATCCCGACGCTCCACTTTCATCGTGTACAGCCAATAGGAAGGTTCCGTATGCAAATAATATGGCACCAATGTTACGCCGTCGACATTCCTTAATGCTTCATCGTAATACTTCCCGTTGGAAATATATGTCCCGATAACTTCTGGTATATGCGCAAGTTGGACACTCCCAATTGTTGCATTCACGTTGTTCATACCATACTTAAAACCAGCACGCTTGATGTCGTTTTCCAGTCTCGAAACCTTCTTGTCGAGGCCAAACCACCGGAGTTTCCTCGCCTTATCCATATCTTCCTCGCTTGTAAAGGAAATCGCACCGCCGTCCACCGTCGTCATTTGCTTGATTGCTTGGAAAGAAAAGCATGTGACTCTCGAATTGGAGCCAATCATTTTTCCATTATACTTGCCACCCAAACAATGCGCGGAATCCTCAATGATGGGAATCCCCGTCTCCTCAGATATCGCATTGAACGCATCCATATCGCATACCATACCCGCGTAATGGACCAACATGATCGCTTTTGTACGCGCCGTTACCTTCCGGCGGACATCCACCGGATTGAGCAGCCCTGTCCGCGCATCCACATCCCCCCATACGATGCTTGCCCCCGTCAAGGCAATCGTCGTATTCGTCGGCTCCGCTGTCATCGGCGTGCTGATAACCTCATCACCTGCCCCAACATTCAGCACCGTCAAGGCGATATGAAGCGCCGCCGTCCCTGAATTTAAAGCCAAAACCAAAGGATTTCCGATATACTCGCCGAACTCCCTCTCGAAATCATAGACCGCCTGCCCCTCCGCGATGTAGCCACTGTATAGGATTTTCTCGACGCGCGGCATCATTTCTTCTGTGGGAGCAATGTAAGGTTTGACAAGTGGAATCATCTTTTCATCTCCTGGTATGCATGAGCATATTTTTCAAATATAGAAACGCCTCATTCCGAAACAGATCAGAAAGCAACAAATAAACAGCGGCACCTCCCGCTATCTGCACAATGAGCATCAGCAGCTTACTTTCGACCCAAAAACGCACAGTGTAAATCACCGCTCCCATGACCGACGCCATCGCTGCTGGACCAAGCAAATCTGCAAATTGGCTCGCCAATCGATAGCCGATATATCTGTCAGCATACCATCCATACAAAAACACGGCGACACACTGGGCAAACAATGCACTGACCGCTACCGCATAGGGCGTATCAAAAGCATATACCGCATACGACAACGAAGAAATCCCGACCAGTTTACTCCATAACTCAATCCGCAAGTACAAGTCGGAACGTCCGATGGCCTTGATTGCTTGAATTGAGCAGGTCTGCGTCGGCTGCATCCACCAAACGACACACATAATCTGAATATATGGCACACAGGGCAACCACTTCGCTGTCAGCAAATGCTCCACGAAAGGCTCGGCAGCCACAGCAAACCCAAACAAAACAGGAGTCATGATATATGCGCTGGTCTTGGCAGCCCGGCGAGTCATTGCAAGAAGCCCTGCAGAATCATCCTGCCGTCCTGACAAGGCAGGAAACATGACACGAGTAATAGAATTATCAATATTGGAAGCAATCACACTGGGGAACTGATTTCCTCGATTGTAAAACCCCAAATCGGCAGGAGAATATTTTTTTCCAATCACCAGTGAACGAAATTCCGAATATACCGTAAATATCAATCCTGTCGCCAACAGCTTCCAACCGAATCCGACCAGCCTACTGAGCCTTTCACTGGAAAACTGATGTTGCGGCCTCCAAGGGACAATTGCCGCAAGAAACACTGTATTGAAAAGGACATTTGTCAAGCTTTGCATAACCAAAGCCCATATTCCGAAGCCCCCATAAGCCATCGACACGCCGAGAATCCCGGAAAGAACCGCACCACCCGAAGTGGACAGAAACGATTTTCGGAAAATCATTTCCTTGGCGACATACGCCGTCTGAACACTGTTATATGCAGAAAGTGGAATCCGGAGCGCAAGCACACGAAAAACGGGAGCAAGCTGATCGCTACTGTAATATGCACCAATATAAGGCGCGCAAATGAAAAGCAACGCGTAAATGACAACTGCCAACGCAGATGAAAACCAGAACATGGTATTGTAATCCAGTGAATCCGTGTCCTTCTTCTGGATTAGCGCCATACTGAAACTGGAACTAACAAAAACATCCGCAATAGCGATAAAAACTGAGACAAGCGCAAGCATCCCAAAATCACTCGGCAGAAGTAATCGTGCCAAAACAATAGTAACTAGCAAACCTACAAGCTGTCTCGAAATTGTTTCACAGTAAACCCAAAAGAAGTTTTTTATCACACTGCTGGATAAATTATTTCCCATCAACATTATTTCCTAACGATGCTTATACCAAGGAGCTAAATGTTCCGTTTTCTTCAAGCCTTTAGAAACAATTGTTGCCGCCTCAATCACATCTTTTATCCCCATATGCGTTTCTTTTTTTCCAGTAGTCCAAGCAAAAACAAAATTTAGAATTTTAGAATAATCTTTACTTCTTCTCATATTTTTTAAAACATATTGAGCTACATCTTCTTTTAAAAACGTTATAATTTCATCAACGCGTTCCTTATCAGAGGTACATAGATAATATCCCAAACTATATTCGTTATAATATCTACTTATCAAATCCTCTCTATTCATTTTTCTTAAAGAATAAATCATTGTTTCTGCCCAGACAGTAAGTCCATCATAATACTTAGGAACTATTTCACTCCATTGATATGATGGAACTGCTTTTAAATGTGGAGAATCTTCCAGCTTAGGGACTGTCTTTCTATGTATATTACACCGAGCGGCACCACTAGACGGGCATACCCCCATTATAGTAATAGGATAATCCAAAACGGCAAAACGGATTCCCGGCAACACACTCAAGCATATTACGGAATACATATCCGGAACCAAACCGCCGTAAAATTCCCCCGTTATTTCTTTAACTTTCCTCATTGCTTTCATACTGACAAGGCCATGATAACTACCAGAAACGTTTTTCTCTAAATATCCCGCCCCTCCATCATCTAGCAGAGCAATGACTCCAGCTTCTGGATTTGAAAATAAATAACGGCCTGTATTTTTTTCATAACTTAAGCGTGCACTATGAAATTTGCTAACATTCTTCGGATAATAAAAAGCTACAGTTCTTGCCGGCTTTACAGCATCTATTTCATTTTCTTCCATCCATAAAGCACACTCCGTAATAGTCGGAAGTACACCATCATCATCCCCAATAGCACATAAATATTTTCCGGTTGCTCTTTCTGCAGCTAAATTATAATTACTAGATATACCCATAGGCGACGGATTGTAAGAATAATTAATTCTTCCCCCATGAATCAAATCTATTAGCTGATGACACAAAGAATTATTATCGCTGTTATCTTGTACAATAATTTCAATATCTATCTTCAGATCTGCAATTTGTCGAACTGTTTTTTCAGCGTAGAATTGCCTGTTTTTTGTCGGAACAATTACGCTAACCAATGGAGCGTCCATAGAGACTTCATCCCCTGTGAATTTAAACTATCATTTTAGCCATTTAACCTATTCCCAATAAAAAGAATATGGTACAATTCCATTAAAATTCATAAAAATCATAAGCAAATTATACGTTACTGAAATACCAACAAGTGTAAATTGATAAAGTATCCTCCAATCACGTCGCATAAAATATTTCTTGAGATTTGGTAACAGCCAGATCATACAACATACAAAATACATTGCAATTCTATGTAATAGTCCAAATCGGATTGCCATAATATATATAAAAACACCAACCATAAATATTTTTACAGATTTTCGTTCAAATTCTTCCCCCTTATCCCTAAGAATATACGCAGAAAATACAAACAAACATAAAAAGAAAATTGGATTCCAAAACGAAGTATGTCCTCCATAAGATGAACCCCTCAGTGCATTGTAAATATAATGTCCATACTTAGTTGCATAAGCAATCAATCCCAAGATATTCATTGAATACACATAACATAGAACGCCAAAAACACTAGGCACTATAATCATGAGAAATCTATGAATTCTATCATTCTTAATAATAAAGTGATTTGAAATTGCAAATATGCATATTACAATCATCACAAAAAAAGCAGATATATGAAAGCAACTAGCAAGAAGGGCAAGCAACAATGCTTTTATTCTCTTTTCATATTTAAGCTCCTTATATGCCAAAAGAACGATTGCAAGAGCCAAGCATTGTCGCATAATATTGAAGGCGGCTGAATAAAAAAGGGTGCTTGTATAAAGAAGCGTCGATAGGTACGGATCATCAGAAAGATGATAGATTGCATATAAAGTTATCCCCACAGTCAAACCCGCATAAACCAAAAAAACTGCTTGATAATCACCAAAAACAGCTAGAATTGCTTTAATAAGATATAAATCACCAATTTCAAATATTCCACGGTATCCCCGCTCGATATACATCATCCAATGCAAATATGATTTTGTATCAACACCAACATTTTCACTTCGCAATCCAAGAAGTAACGACAATTGCAAGAAATTAGCAACCAGGAAAATTTTTCGTTTATCCTCTTTTGCAAGTTTGCATATAATCATTTCAAATATGCAAAGCAATTGATTGATTATGAATATCATTTATTGAATCTCTCACTTATACCTTCGTCATTTTGGTTTACTGAATTGAATATCGTTTACAAAAAAGCAAATATTATCACAATACTTCATCTCAAAACCTTTCTAAATTTCAGCAACGTTACATATTTGAAAAAAGTGCTAAGATATGCAACGATTCCCAAAGGGAAATCTCTATGGATCAATTCGATGCTGTATTTACGCGCAATAGCCGGAAAGGAATTTCTCATCGCTTTATTAAATAAGAGAAACAATTCATTTTTTTCTTTAATATTTTTTTCTTCACTAGCTAAATCCAAAAACAAATTCTTATACTTATTGTTAATTATAGAAATTGCTTCTTCATATTTTTCAATGAACGAAGAGATTTGTGTATTTTGTGTGTAATTATAATAATTCACACAAGGTTCTGGTAATAATTCAACTGCTGCCTTTTGACAACATCTAATCCATAAATCATAATCTTGGAGTGCTCCCAAAGAACGATCAAATCCGCCCACTTCTTCGAGCAAGCTTTTCCGGCATAAAACACTTGAAGTCGTTCCAATACAATTATCTAACAATATTCTTCTTTTTAAATCTCCATGCTCCTTACCATTCGAGACATATTCAACGCCTTCATTGACATATATTATATTTACGCCCGTATATACTAATCCAATGTCAGCATTCGAATTTATCAGCTCAACTTGCTTCCTGATTTTTTCAGTAGACCATTCATCATCATCATCAAGAAACGCAATCAATTCTCCATGGGAATAATCAATTCCCGCATTTCTAGCCGCGCTACCGCCTTGAGATGCCTTAAGTTCAATTAACCTAATTCTGTCATCTTTTTTTTGAGCAACCTGTACTTTATCACCAGTATTATCTGTTGATCCATCTGAAACCACTATAATTTCTAAATTTCTATATGATTGTGCTTGAACGCTTTTTATTGCCCTCATAAGCAACTCCGCACGATTATGGGTTGGAATAACAACTGATACAAGAGATTCCATTTTATTCTCCTAATTTATTTTGTAAAATTTATTATTATGCATTTAAAAGTTTATTTACCTTTTAACAATCAAATGCAACCTCATAAGCATTTTGCCAGCTTCTCTGGATGAAATAATATATGTACAATGTTAATTCTATGCGATGCCCAAATCGCAACAATCGATACAAACAACCCCACCATTGTAGAAAGGATGATGCACATAGACGAATCGGAAACAAACTGTTTCAAACAAATCACAGAGCCTGTCACACCATAATCATGTATCAAATATACAATAAGGCTTTCTCTTCCAAGAAGATCAATGGTTTTAATATCTTTCAGTGCTTCTAGCTGGCAAATAATGACAACTGCAGTCAAATTCACAATTGAAATGATAATGTTCAAAGCGCCTTTCACAACAATTGGTAAATGCTCGTTTTCGATATTTACGAAACATATACACCCAATTCCCATTAGGAAGAATATTATTGATAGACCAAATGATAATTTTCTATTTCTAGAAAGCTCTTTGAAATTTATCTTCCCAACAACCACATTTCCAAGAGCATAATAAATCATATTCTTTGCCAATCTTGGAAGCACAGTTTGTTTTAAAGCCTCATCCCAGATAACGCAGCTTCCTGCTATCGATAATACCAAGCAAAAAAATAAGTACAATTTATTATCAATTTGAAAATGTATAACCACTTCTCTTATTAAGAACATTGCTACAAGAGCATATAAAAACCACATATCGCTCAATGGATAAATTGGTATGCAAACTAAATCTCTGATTGTTACGACATTATTCACATTTTTACTAAAATAGAACTTGGCTAACCAAAATATAATTGAAAAAGTTACATATAGAGTTATTATTGAGAAGCTTCTACCGAGTATATATTGTTTCCTATTATTTTCGCTTTTCTTGATGCTGTGAAGGTAGCCACTAACAAAGAAAAACAATGGCATATGAAATGAATATATCCATGTACATAAATTTTTCCAAGCTTCAAGAGTTGCTCCACGTGTCCCCCCCAATGACACATCTGTATATATAATTGAATGCCCCATTACAACCAAAAAAATACAAATTCCTCTAGCTGTATCCAACCAATCTATTCGCATCTTTTCATTCATAGACTTTTCCCTTAAATTCAATTTTATATAGCAGAAGCGCACTCTAAAATATATAAGCCTCTATGCCCTTCAAACACACTGTCGAAGCATACTGTACCCCCAGCATGATTCCATCTCGGATGCAAATCGCATCGCGTATCATTGTCATACTTAAACGGTGCAAAAACTCGCGCTATCACTTTGACTTCGTTTTTTCGCTCATCGCCCCCCATCAAACGAATCTCCTGCATTCTCACTCTATCTGGGTAGGAGTCCGTCACAACCATTGTCCGTTCTGGAGAATAACTCGGGTGACCATCTCCTGTCAGTGACGGCCAGCAGCGCAGATATTTCTGCGTTTTGTCTTTCATCAGGAAATAGCCTGTGCCTTCTTTCTTCTTGTTGGCAAATGCTAAGACTGTTTCGTTATCTTTCCAGCAACAATGACTGACCATATCATCATCCGAAAGCAAATACATATCGCTACCATCAGTATTACAGCTAATCAGCCTTGTGTATTTCCGTTGCCCAACAAACCAGCGGTAAAGCACGATAAAGCGTGTTCCGCTTGGACTCAGCATCAAATGATTAACTTTATGTACAGCTTCTGCTTCTTGCATTTCTGGACGTGGCTGAAAACTTGCAAAGTCAGAGTATTTAAGAAGCGGTTGAATATTTCTATTCTCTATGTTGATTGTCCAGATACATGGGGTATCCGGCAACGCCACTCCTTTTGTCAATTCCGGCAGGTTGTAGTAGCCGTATCCCGGCCTCAGGTTGTATAGCCGTGAAAAATCAAGGGTCAACGCGAATTTCCCATCTTCAGAAACGGTATATACAGGCGCGTCGATAATGCGTTCCTTACCTGTCCCCATTTCCAAGATAACTGAGCAATATCTTCCATCGCGAAAATCGTTGTACAGAATCTTTCTTTGATAGTCCGGTCCCAGCCATTGGAGCATGCAACCCTGCTGCACATTCCATGACCTTGTTTCTGCAATCTTTTCCACCCGATCTGGTGCATCATCTGCTTTTTGTGTATCAATCAGCAGGATGTCCGCCGGTTCCTTCGGGGATACGTCCGACCATGTATCGTTTGCACGAAGACAAAGCATATAGCGATCGTCTGCGTCCCATGGTGATTTATCGTAGTATCCAAAGAAGTATTCATGCATGGGATCATCTGGCGATACACGAACGATATTGCCCTCCGATTTTATTTTCTTGGACATCGCATACATCGTCCGCTGATAAATCTGCTTCACGACTTTTTTGACTGCCGGATATTTATTGAGTTGATAATTTATCCTTTGCTCAAATCCCACTCGCTAACCCCTCAAAAAACTCTTGTAGATAAACCTTTGGAACCATTCCGGCATGACATAAACGCCAAGTTGAGCTGCCGCAATGAATAGGAACTCTCCTAACGTATTGAACCCGCTACGCCATGCCTTGTAGCGAATATCAATTAGAGTTTTTACATTGTTCCATTTTTTTCTTCGACGATAGGTATCCTCATCAAATCGGAAAAACACCAGCGTTTCTGGTAGATTCAAACAAACAGCGTTATGATTCATCAAGCGGATCCATAAATCAGAATCCTGATTTTTCTTGTAATCGGAATAGCCCCCCGCTCTTTCAACCGTTGATTTCTTGAAAATAACGGTCGGATGATTGAAAGCATCTCTTGTCCTTTCAAAGCTGTATATCTCTTCGTTTGTTAACGGTACTTTTCGCTCTCCAACGATATTGTCCATGCTTCCTGCAAATTCTTTAACCGGACAGCCGACAATATCCAACGCAGGATTCTTTTCGAATTCTGCCAGCTGCATTTCGCAGCGGTTCGAAACGGAATAATCGTCGGCGTCCATGCGAGCTATCAGTTCATTTCTGCATGCCTTGACGCCTTTGTTAAGTGCGAATCCAAGGCCGTGATTTTCTCTAAGCCCCACCTCGTTAATTTCCACCGTACCGCCTTTTCGCTCATCAATAACCATCTGCAACGCTTCCGTAATCGGCCCGTCCTTGACAATGACAATCTCATCCGGCGTCACAGTCTGATGAATCATGCTGTCCAATGCGACAGCGAAATATTCAGGGTTGTCCTTTATATATACCGCCATCAGGACCGAATACTTTTGCATCGCCACTGTCTCACTCTTTCTGTCACGCATATTCTTTCCCGCACACTGCAAACACTGTGCGAAACATTGTCTGTAACTCGCTTATAAACGAAAACTCTTGAATACTTAGGAGATTCCATTTCATCTTTCCCGGTAGGACAGTTTCTATATAAACCGTATCTACATCCTGCGCGGCGTCCAATAGCTCCGCCTCATCCTTGTAGCGAATGCATGCCTCACTTGTAATTCCCGCAGGCAGGAGGAGCGTCGCCTTCATTTCATCGGTGTATGCCTCCACATATTTCGGTGATTCCGGCCTCGTTCCGACAAAACTCATATCGCCTGCCAGCACATCAAATAGCTGCGGGAATTCGTCAATGCGAGATTTGCGGAGGAAGCCTCCGACTTTTGTGACTCGGTTGTCATTGCTGACAGTTACAGCGCTTCCTATTTTGTCTGCGTTGTTTACCATCGTCCGGAATTTATGGATGCGAAATCTTCGGCCATAGGCGGTTACTCGCTCCTGTCGAAAGAGGACTGGTCCCTCCGAGTCCAGCTTGATCAGGATGGCGACAATTATCATTGGTAATCCGAGGATCAACAGAAGAAACAGCGCCACGAGAAGATCGAAGAACCTTTTCAAGACAAGGCTGAATCGCTTTTTCGCAAGGACGTCATAATACGGCCTGACTTCTGCGCACTGCATGAACTCCGGCAATTCTTCCCACCGTCTGAGCATCCGTCTTTCCTCGCCTTATCTTTTTACTGATGACTTCCACAAAGTTTTCTATTACATACTCAACGTCCTCATCGCTGAGTTTCGTATGGAGCGGCAAGGATATCAGATTACGGTAATAGGCGTGGGCATTCGGAAAGTCTTTGATATCCCAGCCCAGCGTTTTATATGCTGTCATCATTGGGAGCGGTTTGTAGTGAACGTTGCAGGCGACGCCTCGTTTTCCCATTTCCTCGATAATGGCGTTCCGCTTTACTTCGTCGATATTGGGGATTCTCGAAAGATACAGATGCCCGGAACTTTGGAATCCTTCTGCGCTGTGGGTAAGGTGCTTAACACCGATGCGGTCGAGGGCTTCATCGTATCTTGCGATGATTTCCCGCCGCCGTTGCAGGATGCCGGGATATCTGTCCAACTGCCTAAGGCCGATGGCCGCCGCTACATCGGTCATGTTGCATTTGTACCACGGTCCGACGATGTCGTATTCCCATGCGCCGACTTTCGTCTTTGCCAGGGCGTCTTTGCTTTGCCCGTGCAGGGAATAGAGCTGGTACGCCTGATAGATTTCATCGTCGCTGACGCCCTCGATAGAGCGCCATGTCGCCGCACCGCCCTCGGCGGTGGTCAGGTTCTTGACGGCGTGGAAGCTAAAGCTTGCGAAGTCGCTGGGCGTACCCGCATTTTGCCCGTTTCGCGACGCTCCCAGGGAGTGCGCGCAATCGGCAACGATGGCAACTCTGCCGAGAGCGGCTTGGATCCGTTTCCCGAGATCCGTGTTCCCCGACGGACGGAAAAGATGCTTCTTCTTTTCCACCGCTTGATGCATACGGTCGTAGTCGCACATGATACCGCCGAGATCGACCGGGACGATTGCTTTCGTCCTTTCGCTGATGGCGGCTTCCATCGCGTCGTAGTCCATTTCCCATGATCCCGGCTGGGAGTCGATGAAAACGACTTTGGCGCCGACATGGATTGCAGCGGACGCTGTTGCCGTATAGGTATAGGCCGGAACGATGACCTCGTCACCCTCGCCAATCCCTAGCACCCGAAGATTCAGTTCCTCGGCGGCAGTGGCGGAGTTCAGACAGACGACACGATTCGTGCCGATATAGTCAGCAAGTCGTTTTTCCAGTTCCTTCGTCCGCGGGCCGGTAGTGATCCAGCCGGAGCGGAGCGCCAATGCTACTTCCTCGATCTCGGCTTCCGAGATGTCCGGCGGGCTGAAGGATATGTTCCGTTTCGATATAGAAATTTGATTCGTTTTACTCATTTGCAGTACTCATTTCTTGTCAGTTGTTTTATTTCGTCCCAGGCAGTGTTGTATGTTACCAATAAAAATATTTATAAGCTATAGAAACTAATCAATCTACAATTGAAGATAAATAATCTATTTATTTATATCACAAAGACCCCATCATTTCAAGGATTAATTTCATATTGGTCGGATTTTCCCTTGCCCCTATGAACTTTTTCGGCATATGCACCGTGCAAGGCCCTTTGCGACGCACGACGCCCCCTGCGCAGTCGGTTGGATTGCGCAAGGGGCGTGAAAGATGATCAGTCCTTGATGTCCTTCGGGTCGATGTGGACCACCGTGCCGTCGGGTTCTCTGTAGACGGCTTCGGCGACCATCGCGTTGCGGAGCATGCGGCGACAGAGGAGGCAGGGCTTGCCTGAGGCAAGCGTGCCGTCGACGTTGTAGCCTTCTATGTAGATGGTCGAGCCTTTCATCTTCACCGGGTCGGCGTTGATGATGGCGTTTTGCTCGGCATGGACTGCTACGCAGAGCTCATAGTTCTGGCCTTTGGGGACGTGCAGGCGCTCGCGTTCGCAGACGCCTGTATCGATGCAGTTCGCCTCGCCTCTTGGGGCGCCGTTGTAGCCGGTGCTGATGATGATCTTGTCCTTGACGATGATCGCGCCGTATTTTCTGCGCAGGCAGGTGGACCGGCGGCCGACAGCGCGGGCGATGTCGAGGAAGTAATCGGTCCAGTCGGGGCGGGTCTGGGCTTCGCTCATTTCTTTCTCTCCTTTGTAAGGAATCTCTGTGCAAGGATTACTGCTACGTAGTCGTCGACGGGGTCTGGGGGGACCTGCATGGTTGTTGGGATGAAGCGGCGCCAGCCTTTGGGTGGGTTTGCTTTCCAGTAAGCGATTTTGGCATCGTCGGTAGTCCTGTACTCGTCGACGATCTCGATTGGGACGTCCGGCAGGGCGGTTCGCAGGGTTTCCTCGGCGGAGCGGCTGGTGGTGCCGTTGCCGAGCACGATCGCTTCCGGGGCGAATTTATGTACCCGCGCCGCGATCTCGTCCGCCAGCCAGACGGTGGCGACGACCTCCTGGTCGAGCACGCGGCCGTCCTCCGCCACGACGGCGACGCCGCATTTCTCCCGTCCCGGGTCGACGGCGACGACGATCATTCCGCAGAGCCCTCCGGCTCTACGCGAAGACGAAGACGCAGCGGGCCGATGGCGTCGGTCGTTTCCAGCGCGTAGGCACTGATGACGGCCGGGCCTTGTACGGCCGCGACGGCGTTGACTGTCTCGTAGAACTGCGAGCTCGCCATGACGCCGACGCTGCCCCGGATCGGATCGGGCAGGATTCCCTTTTCCTTCGCGACTGTGTTGATCTCCTGCAGGAAGGTCATGACGATGGTTTCCGCCTCGGCGGTCTGCCCGGTCGTCATGGCGAAGGGACGCGAAAGGATGAACTCTCCCTCGCGATAGACGGTGTGGTTCCTGAACATTTCAAGCGTCGTGCGCACCGGCTCGCCGCGCACGAGGTTGCCCGCCGCGACGATGCGGACGACGGCGTCGGCGTCGCCCTCGGAGATTACGTCCGCCGCTTCCTCGAACTCCGGCGTGTAAATCCAGATATGGTTTTCTTCTTTGTCGCCTCCGAGCCGCTCCGCCACGCCCGCGTTCGCGAGCTGGATCAGCGCCCCAAGGTCGGAGCGGATATCTTCTACTGCCCGGCCGCATCGGACGACGCCGCTGGCCAGCACTTCGCCGGCGCGGAAGATGATGTCGCCCTCGCGCATGATGAGAAGACCTTCACGGAGGGCTTCCGTGCGCTGCTCGAGCTCCTTGTTTTCCGTCGTCAGCGAGCCGTTTTGCGCAGAGAGGGTCTCGTTTGCCGCGGTCAGTTCCCGCTTCGCGCTTTCCAGCTGCGCGTTGCCCTCAGTCAGTTCCTTCGTATGGGCTTCCAGCTCCGCCTGCTCTTTTTTCAGCGCGTCGACTTCGTCCTGGGACTTCTTCAGGGCGGCGCTGGCCTCCCGCTGCTCCTTCTCGGAAGCGGCGAGCCGCTCGCTGGCTCTGTCGAGCTGCGACTGCGTGTCGCGCATTTCCTCGTTGAGCTTTTCCATGCCGAAGAGCGCGATGCGGACGTTTTCAGAGGCCGCCGCCAGCACCGCGAAGGTCAGCGTCGAAATCGCGACGCCGGTGACGACGGTGACGATCACCGAGGTGTGGCGCGGACGAAGGCCGAAAAGGGACAGCTTCTTCTTGCCCACCTTTGAGCCGACGCGGTCGCCGATGACCGCGATCGCGCCGCCGGTCACGATCAGCGCCGCTATGAGAACGATTCCGTACATAGTTCCCTTATGCCTTCTTTCGTATCAGTTAAAATAGCGAAATGCCCTGACGGGACGCCTGCCGGATAAAGAACAGGCCGGCGAAGAAGCAAACGATATTCGGCATCCAGACGCCGAGCCAGAGGGGCATCGCGCTGCTCTGCCCCATCGCAGTCATCGAAACCATCATCATATAGTAGATGAATATGACGATCAGGCTGATCGCGAAGCCACGGGAGGAACCGGAACGGTTCGGCTGGAGGCCGAGAGGCATGCCGACCAGCGCGAAGACGAAGCTGGCAAACGGGATCGTGATGCGCTCATAGACTTCCTTTTCCAGCTTGCTCGTGTCGACATACTGATCGGCAAGAATCTTGATCTGCTCCTTCAGTTCGCGGATTGTCATCGCCTCGGGGCGTTTCTGCGAGTTCACGATCTCCCGCGGGCTTTGATCCACCGGCAGCGACTGGGTCTCAAAACGTATTGTATGACGGGAGGCCTGCTCCATGTTTTCCCCGCCGGCGACGTCGTAAATGACGCCGTCGTGCATGACCCACTCGTCGCCCTTCCATTCGGCATAAGCCGCGTTTTCTATATACGTGGCCTTGCCGTGCTCAAAAAGCGACATCGTGACGCCTTCCATCTGCTGTGTCTCGCTGTTGTAGCGGCGCGCGTAAAGAAGACGCTGGATCACGCCCGACTTGATATCCTTGATGATGATATGATCCTGGGATTTCGGAGCGATGTCGCCTTTGATCTCATAATTGAGCACCCGGGTATAGGCGTCGTTGGACCACGGCACGATATATTCGTTGAACCAGAGGGAAAACAGGCTCATCGCGAAGCCGAGAATGACGCCGGGCACGCAGAGCCGCTGAAAGCTGACGCCGCAGGACAGCATGGCCGTGATCTCGCTGCCCCCCGAAAGGCGCCCGAAGGCCAAAAGCGTCGCGAGCAGTATCGACATCGGGAAAGTCCAGACGATGACGCCCGGCAGGCTCAGCACGAAGATCTTCGCCACCGATACAATGGACGCGCCATACTCGGTCATGTACTCCGCAATGCGAAACAGCGTCCCGGAGCCCATGAATACGGATGTGAACGCGCATATGCTGAACAGGAACGTCAACAGGATCTCCTTGAAGATGTATCGATCCAAAATGCGAATATGCATAGGCAAAATACTCCTATAATGTAAAATTATCGCCAAGATAGAACTTTTTAGCCAACGGGTCGTTGGCGACGGTGTCCCGGTCGCCCTCGATCAGGATCTCGCCGTTGTTCATGATGTAGGCGCGGTCGACGATGTTCAACGTCTCACGCACGTTGTGGTCTGTGATCAGGATTCCCATGCCGCGCTGTCGCAGGTAGGAAATAATCCCCTGAATGTCCGCCACGGCAATCGGGTCGACGCCGGCGAAGGGCTCGTCCAACAGGATGAACCGCGGCTCGATGGCGAGGCAGCGGGCAATCTCGACACGGCGGCGCTCGCCGCCGGACAGCTCGGTGCCGCGCCGCTCCCGGACGTGACCGATATGGAACTCCTCGATCAAGGCGTCCATGCGCGTCTGCCGCTCTTCCGGGGAAAGGGACGTCATCTCGAGGATTGCCATCAGGTTTTCCTCGACGGTGAGACGCCGGAAGATCGACGCCTCCTGCGCGAGATAGCTGATGCCCATAGCCGCGCGCTGATGCATGGCCAGGCTGCTTACCTCCTGGTCGCCGATGAAGACTTCTCCGGAGTTCGGATGCTCGATCCCGATGATCATGTAAAAGGTCGTGGTCTTGCCGGCGCCGTTCGGCCCGAGCAGCCCAACGATCTCCCCGGTCCGCATCTGGAGCGAGACGCCGTTGACGACGTTCCGGTTCTTGAAGGTCTTGACGAGATTCTTGACCTCGATCGTCAGCTCGCCCATGGGAGCAGCGTCGCCCCCGGCCGAGAATGCAGGACGCGCCTCGACCATCTCCGCCACATTCTCTTTCGTAGTTTCCACAGCATCTTCTTCCACGGTTTCCATCGCTGCCTCGACGATCGCGTCATCGCCTTTCGGCCGATTTTTTTTATTCTTTTTCATTTGGCACCGTTTCCGTCTGTCCCTGCTCGTCCAGATAGACCGTCAGGCGGCCGCTCTTCAGCGTATGGTTGCCCTGTACCGCCCAGGCGTTCCCCGTCAATACGAGCTTTCCGCTTTCCTTGCCGAAATATTCGGCTTCGTCGCCGCCGCCCTCGAAATCCTTCGGCGGGCTGACGACGTGGGCGTTGCCCACGGCCCGGCAATGATTGTCCTTCATCCAGCCTTCCATATAGTCGGCGCTGAACGTACCGTCCGCGGAAGCCAGCGTCCCGCCCGCAGGCAGGCACACGTACTGTTCGCCGCTCTCATAGTCGACCCGCGGCGCGTCCACGCTCTTGTCCTTCTGGCGGGCGCGCACATTCCCTATGGCCGATATCTGCGTGCTCGACAAAATCTCCACCCGGTCGCAGTCGATATGCATGTCGCCCTTGTCGGCGACGACGCCGCCGGTCAGCGTGCCCGTGGAATCCTTCGTATTGTACGAGGCGAAATCCGCCGTCGCGACGCCGTCCTCATAGCGAAGCACCACATGTCCCGTGGCGGTCATCAGCCCCGTCTTGACGCTGTACTCGACCGAGTCGCCGTTCAGCTCCGAACGGCCTTCGCCGAGGTTCTCGCCCTGCGGGGCGGCAAAGGCGGCCGCCGACGCAAAAAGCAGCGCGCCCAGAATCGTCCATCGGGAAACGGCTTTATCTATCCTCATTTTCGTTCCTCTCCTTTATGATACGTGCATGGCCAGTGGCCCGAAACTCCTGGAACTGGTCCCAGCTCTCGATATGGTCGGCTATTATGCTCACGCCCGGCTGGGAAACATGCGCGTCGCCTTCGGCCACCAGCCGGTCTTCGGTTCCCTTCCATTCCAGCGACTTGGCTGTAATCTTTGAGCCGTCCGACAGGGACGCCTGAACGCCGTCCGTCAGCTTCAGATTCTTTGTCTTGCTGTCGTAGCTGCCCGCCGCTGCCGTCAGCGTCAGCACCCGGCCGTCCTCGAAGCAGTATTTCCCTTTTGCATCCTTGAAGGTCGTGGCCTGCGTATCCACGTTCATCTTCGTCGAGGACGTGGTCAGCTCCCACAGGAGCCGCCCGCCGATCTCCTCGCGGATCGTGTTCTCGCCGTACTCCATTTCCTTCGGCTTGCGCTCGCTCTCTGGTATGGGCGCGGGAGGCTCGGGAATCGAGAGCGCCGTCCACGCCACGAAGCCCGCAAACACTGCCAACAGCCCCCATAGGGCCATCTTTTTACGATTCATGCTTCTCCTCCAGTGCTTTGACCGTATGATGCTTGACGTGACGCTCCTCGATCGGCGTGTTCCAGCGATGCTGGAACCAGAGCCACTGGGTCGGGTTCTCTCGGATGATCTTTTCCAATATCCGCGTCATTTTCACCGTGAAATCATACAGGTCCTTGTCCGTGTCGCCGCTGTCCTCATATCGCATCGGCTCGCCGAGCCAGACCTTGTGCTTGCCGTCGGGCCGGCGCAGGATGAAGGCGGGAACCACCGGCGAACCGAATTTCCTCGAAAAAACCGCCGGTCCCATCGGCGTCGAAGCGGGCTTTCCGAGAAAATCGATGAACGCGCCGCCCGGGCCCCCGTCCTGATCGGCGAGGAACCCCAGCAACTTTCCGCTTTTCAGTGCCCGGGCCGCGGCCAAAAGCTCGCTGGAGCCCCGGGAAAAGACTTCCATGCCGATGGTCGCCCGAAGATCGTCGATCACGCGGGTGTATTGCTCGTTCGGCTGCTTCTTCGCGATGGCCGTGGCCGGAATCCCCGTCAGCAGGAAGGCCGCCGAAAGCCATTCCCAGGTGCCGATGTGCGCGGTGTAAATCACCACGCCTTTGCCTTCGGCCACCGCCGACTCGATGTATTCCCGGTTCTCGAACGAAATGTAGTCGTTGATGTTATTCTTGTTCAGGTTCGGCATATAGAGGATTTCCAGGATATTCCGTCCGAGATTGATGAACGACAGCCGTACCGTTTCCCGCGCTTCGGCCTCCGAGATTTCAAGTCCCTCCATCATCTGACGCACAGCGCGCTCCCGCTGCTTCGCGATCAGCCTGTAATACAGGATACCCATTCCCTTGCCCAATGTCAATAGAAACGAATGAGGGAGCAGGCAAACGACGCGGGAAAGGAACATCAGAAAGTGATAAATCATGAAATAGTTCCCCTTAGTATAAGAGCTTAGACAAAGAAAGCCTCCCATTTGTTTTGGGCGCGCAGGATTCGTTCCACCGCCTCGCGCACAGCGCCATGCCCTCCGGCGTGGTCCATCACGAGTCGGGCCGCGTTCTTCGCTTCCGGCGCGGCGTCCGCGACGGCGATGGGAAGCCCGGCCACGCGCATCACGGGCAGATCGATAAAGTCGTCGCCGATATAGGCGATTTCGTCGTCCGACAGCAGGAGCTCTTTTTTCAGCTCCTCGTAAACCGCGCGCTTATCCAGGCAGCCCTGCCGGACGACGGAGATGGAAAGCTCCTTCGCGCGGTTCTCGACGATCTTCGACGAGCGCCCGGTCAGGATCGCCGTCTTGCCGCCCGAGCGATGCCAAAGCATGATCCCGGCGCCGTCCTTGATGTCGAAGCGTTTCAGCGCCTCGCCGTCCGGCCCCATATAGATGCCGCCGTCGGTCAGCACGCCGTCCACGTCCAGGATGATCAGCCGAACGCGTTTCATGCGCTCTTCCAGCGCCGCCTGTTTTTCCATCTCATACCACTCCCTGCCGCAAGAGGTCGGTCAAATGGACGATGCCCAGCGGCATGCCGTTTTCGTCCACGACGGGCAGCACCGTGATCGGGCGCGGCTGATGCTTTTCCATCAGCGACAGCGCCGAGGCCGCCAGCTTGTCTTTCGTGATGGTCTCCGGCTTCCTGGTCATGAAATGCTCGACCGGCTCGTTCAGGAACTCCGGCCCCTTGGCGAGGCAGCGGCGCACATCGCCGTCGGTGACGAGGCCGATGAACTTTCCCTTCGCGTCCACCACCGAGGTCGCGCCGACGCCCGTGGATGTCATAATGAAGAGCGCTTCCTTTGCCGTGCGGCCCGCCTCGATGATCGGATTGTCCTCGCCGCTCCGCATGACGTTCTCTACCGTCAGCAGAAGCTTGCGTCCCAGCGAGCCGCCCGGATGGAACACCGCGAAATCCTGCTCCGTGAAGTTTCGCGCGGCGAGAAGCGCCATCGCCAGGGCGTCGCCCATGGCGAGAGCCGCCGTGGTGCTGGCCGTCGGGGCGAGCCCCAGCGGGCAGGCCTCTTTTTCCACCCCCGCGTCGATGAAATAGTCGGAGTTCTTTCCGAGCGTCGAGTCCCGCCGCCCGCACATCGCGATGATCTTAGCGCCGATGCGCCGGATCACGGGCAGGATATTGATCATCTCGTTCGTCTCGCCGCTGTTGGAGATCGCCAGCACGATATCGTTCTGCGTGACCATGCCGAGGTCGCCGTGGAACGCTTCCGCCGGATGCATGAAGAACGACGGCGTACCGGTAGAGGCGAGGCTCGCCGCAATTTTCTGCCCGACATGGCCGCTCTTGCCGATACCGCTGACGATGACCCGCCCCTTGCAGGCGAGGATCGCCTTAGCCGCCGCTTCGAACTCGTCGTCGATGCGCGACGAGAGCTTTTGCAGCGCGTCCGTCTCGATTTTAAGCGTTTCCAGGGCTTTTTCTTTTATCATATGGAACGCTCCTTACTGAAACTTGTCTTCCCTATGGGGCATAGAATAATTAATGCAAATGCTTTCTTACGATATTATAGATGGACAGCGCGTCCTTCAGAAGGTCTTCGAGCTTGTCGAGGTAGACCATGTTCGGCCCGTCGGAAAGCGCCTCCTCCGGGTTGTCATGGACCTCCATGAAGAGCGCGTCTACGCCCGCGCCGACGGCGGCCCGGGTCAGGTACTCGACATATTCGCGGTTGCCCGACGACGCCGTGCCGAGTCCGCCGGGAATCTGGACGCTGTGGGTCGCGTCAAAGACCACAGGATAGCCGAAGGAGCGCATGATCGGGAACGAACGCATATCGACGACGAGGTTGTTGTAGCCGAAAGAAGCGCCTCTCTCGGTCAGCATGATGTTCGAATTGCCGCCTTCGAGAATCTTGTCCACCACGTTCCGCATATCCTTCGGGGAGAGGAACTGGCCCTTCTTGACGTTGACGGGCTTGCCGGTCAGCGCCGCCTGATAGACGAGATCGGTCTGGCGGCAGAGGAAAGCCGGGATCTGCAGGATGTCGACGACCTCGGCGACTGGTTTGGCCTGCGTCTCGGTGTGAATGTCGGTGATTACGGGAACGTCCAGTTCTTTCTTGATCTGCGCGAGAATCTCGAGCCCCTTTTCCATGCCCGGCCCGCGGAAGCTGTTGAACGCCGAGCGGTTCGCCTTGTCAAAGGACGCCTTGAATACGTAGGGGATACCGAGCCGGTTGGCAATCGCCTTGATCTCCCGCCCGATGTAGAGCGAACGCTCCAGCCCCTCCAGTACGCAGGGCCCCGCCAGGAGCGCCAGCGGGTTCCCCGCTCCAATCTCAAAATCCCTGATCTTGACCGTGTTCATGATTTCGCCGCCTCCTCTTTGTCTTTCATCGACCTGTATATCTCGTTGACCTTCGCCAGATCCTCCGGCGTATCTACGCCGACGAACCGGGCGTGCGTCTTTATGCATTTGATCTTATACCCGTTTTCCAGCGCCCGGAGCTGCTCCAGCGACTCCGCGCGCTCCAGCGGCGTCGGCTCCATCTTCGCGTAAGATAACAGGAAGTTTCTGCGATAGGCGTAAATGCCGATATGCTTGTAGACGGGCGTCCCCGCGTCGTTTCGCGGGTACGGGAGCAGCGACCGGGAAAAATACAGCGCATAGCCGTTTTTGTCCGTCACGACCTTGACGTTGTTGGGATTCTTTTGCTCCGATTCCTCTGTGATTGGCGTCATCACCGTCGCCATCCGAAGGTCGTCGTCCTCCTCGAAGGCGCGCCCAAGCTCGTCGATCAGCGACGGCTCGATCAGCGGCTCGTCGCCCTGCACGTTGATGATCAGGTCGACGTCGGGATAGGCCGCCGCCACTTCGGCGAGGCGATCGGTGCCCGTCGGATGGTCCTTCGCCGTCATCATCGCGCGTCCGCCGTTCTCCTCCACCGCCCGCAGGATGCGCTCGTCATCGGTGGCCACCACGACGCCCGACAGGGTTTTCGCTTGCGCCGCCCGGTCATAGACGCGGCAGATCATCGGCTTTCCGGCGACGTCCTTCAGAGGCTTCCCGGGCAAGCGCGTCGACGCGAACCGCGCCGGGATTACGCAAAGGATTTTCATGTTGTTCTCCCATTCCTTCTATTGCTTATTTGTTCAGTTTTTCCTTCAAGCTTTCCTTCATCAGGCGGATGAACTCTTCTTCGCCGTCGCGGAACGTGACTTCGACGCTGACGACGTAAATCGGGATCTTGAAGTCCGTCCGCTCCCGGATCAGCTCCGCCGGCACCTTGACGGCGTCCTTCTCGGTGATGACGATGGCCTCGGCGTCAAGCAGCAGCGCCTGTGCCGCCGCGTCGAGCATTTCCTTGACCGTGTAGTCGTGATGGTCGGGGAAACGCAGGCTTTCGATGACCACCGCGCCGATATTGGACAGCGTCTGCTCGAAAGACGCCGGGTTGCCGATAGCCGAGACTGCCATGACGCGCTTGCCGCGCATTTCCGCCACGTCGACGCCGGGACTGGCGATATCGCCGGCCCATTCCTCGAAGCGGATGAAGCCTTTCGGCTGATGCACGCTCTCCACCACGAGAGCATGATCGTTCTTCTCGTGTATGATACGGTGGATGTATTCGCGGGAGCTTTCCGTCGCCTGGTCCACCTTCGTCAGCAGACAGACGTCGGCACGGTCGATATGGGAAATCGATTCGCGCAGTGTGCCGCGCGGCAGGATATATCCGTTGCCGAACACGTTCACTGCGTCGACGAGCAGGATTTCCATATCGCGGGCCAGCATCCAGTGCTGGTAACCGTCGTCGAGGATCGCGACCTCGGCGCCGAAATGCTCGATGGCATAGCTGCCTGTCATATAGCGGTCGGGACCGATCAGCACCGGCACGCCCGGCAGGTGCTTTGCCAACATGAAGGCTTCGTCGCCGGCCTCCGCCGCGTTCATGTGCAGCGTCTGCCCGTCGGACACCACGCCGACGTCGCCTTTCCACTTTGCACGGTAACCGCGGTTCAGGATTACGACCCGATAGCCGAGGCCCTGTATCTCCTTCGCGAGCCTCTGGGCCGTCGGCGTCTTGCCCGTGCCGCCCACCGTGATATTGCCGAGACTGATGACATAGCAACCGAGCTTTTTCCGGCGGAACACGCCGAGCTCGTAGCCCGCAAGACGAAGGTTGACCAGGCCGCCGTAAATGACCGAGAACACATAGAGCACGCCGAGGAAAAGCTGGACCAGGATCCCCTGGGCGTCGCGGCTGTGAATGATCTGATAGAAAAACGTCTGGAAGTTCTCGACCTTGTCCGTGGACTTGATCTGCCCGCTGGCGAGGCGCGTCCTCTCAACCCGCTCGAGAAGCTCGTGCAGCAGTACCGCGCTCCGCCGCGCCGCGCCCTTGTTCTCGCCCACGATAGCCAGCGTTTCGCGCTCCATGCGCTCCCGCTCTTCCGTATCCTCGAAAAGCCGGACCGCCGCTTTCGTCAGCTCGTCGTCATTTTGCACCGTGACTACGGCGTTCCGCTTCGTGAACAGCGCATGGGTCTCCTTGAAATTGAACATGTTGTAGCCGACGATGATGGCCTTGCCGTGGGCCGCCGGCTCCAGGATGTTGTGGCCGCCATGGGCGATCAGGCTGCCGCCAACGTAAATGACATCGCCGATGCTGTAAATCTTGCCCAGCTCGCCGATGGTGTCGAGGACGACGATATCGTGACCCTCGGAGGGATGCTCGAGAAGCTCCGTGCGCCGAGCGACGGAAAAACCCGCCCGGCGGCAGATCATGATGACCTCACGGGTCCGGAGCAGCTCGCGGGGCGCGATGACCAGCTTTGCGTCCGGCGATTTCTCGCGAATCATGCGGAACGCTTTCAGCACGTAATCCTCCTCGCCGCGATGGGTCGAGCCGGCAAGGAATATGCCTCCGTTATGCGTGAGCCCCATTTCCTCGAGGAGCTGCGCCTTTTCCTCGGGGCTGACGTCGGTATATGTCTGGTCGAATTTCGTATTGCCGGTGACGATGACGAGGTTCGGGTCGGCGCCGAGGCGGATGATGTACTCGGCGTCGATCGGCGACTGCATCGCGAACTCCGTCACCGCGCCGATCATATCGTCCAGCAGGCTGTATAGATAACGGTACTGCTTGACGCTCTTGTCGCTGATGCGGCCGTTGACCATCATGACGGGGATCCGCATGCGCCGGCATTCCCGGAGGAAGTTCGGCCAAAGCTCAGTCTCCACCGGCATGAACACCCGCGGCGTCACCCGGCGCACGACGCGGGCCGCGAGGAACGGCAGATCGAGGGGGAAATAGATGATGCTGTCCGCGTCTTTGATGATGCGGTTCGCCATCTCGTAACCGCTGGTGGTCACCACCGAGACGAGGATCGGGCTCTTCGGGAATTCCCTGCGGAACTCCTTGATCAGCGGGCTCGCAGCCACGATCTCGCCCACCGACGCCGCGTGGACCCAGATGCAATTTTTCTTCGCGACTTTTTCCAGCGCCTCTTCGGGAATGAACCCAAGGCTCTGGCGTATGCGCTCGATAAAGCCCCGCTCGCGGATGGCGCGCACCATGAATACCGGAATGATGAGCAGCACCACGAGAATCGCCGCGATATTGTATAAAAACTGCATTACGCTTCCCCTTTGTGTAGACTTGCCTTCCCCTCTGGGGAGGAGCGAAACGTGCCAGTGGCACGTTTCGGGCGATAGCGGTGGGTGAGGTTCCGCAGCGTTTCGCTTGCGTTAATCGTTACGTTTTGAAACCTCATCCGTCAGCCTTCGGCTGCCACCTTCCCCATAGGGGAAGGCTAATTACTTTTTCCGTATTGTATCTGATAAAGACTTGCGTACAACCCGCCCGCCGCCAGCAGCTCCGCGTGCGTTCCCTGCTCGCGGATTCTGCCGCCGTCCAGCACGTAAATCCTGTCGGCGCCGATGATCGTCGAAAGGCGGTGAGCAATGACGAACGAGGTGCGGCCGACCATCAGCCGGTCGAGCGCCGCCTGCACGATCTTCTCGCTCTCCGTGTCGAGGGCGCTGGTGGCTTCGTCAAGGATCAGGATTTTCGGGTCTTTCAATATCGCCCGGGCAATCGCGATCCGCTGCCTTTGGCCGCCGGAAAGCGTCGCGCCGCGCTCGCCGATCTCGGTATCGTAGCCCTCGGGCAGCGCCATGATGAAGTCATGGGCGTTGGCGTCCCGGGCCGCAGCCTCGATCTCCTCGTCGGCGGCGTCGAGCCGCCCGTAGCGGATATTCTCGCGCACCGTAGCCGAAAACAGCACTGTCTCCTGCGGGACAAGTCCGATCTGCGTGCGCAGCGAATCCGTCGTCACGTCCCGCACGTCGTATCCGTCGACGGTGATCGAGCCGCCGGTCACGTCGTAAAATCGCGGAATCAGGTTCGCCACCGTCGACTTTCCCGCGCCGGAGGGCCCGACAAACGCGATCATCTGCCCCGGCTCCGCCGCCAGGGTGACGCCTGTCAGCGCAGGCACGTCCTCCCGGTAGGAAAAATCCACATTGGAAAAAGCGACCCGCCCTTCCACCGGAGGCAAAACCTTCGCGTCCGGCGCGCTGGTCACCGTTTCCTCGGTGTCGAGCAGCGCGAACACGCGATCCGCGCCGGCCATCGCTTTCTGGATTTGCGCATAAATGCGCGACAGCCGCTTGACCGGATTCGCGAGGTTCACCGCGTAGGTCAGGAATGCCACCAGCGTACCCGCCGTGATGACGCCGTCCACGACCTCTTTGCCGCCGAACCAGATGATGACCGTCACGGCGAGAGCCGCGAGAAACTCCACCGTCGGCGTCAGCAGGCTCGAAAGCTGCGCGTCCTTCATCTGCGCACGGAAATTGAGCTCGTTCTGCTCATGGAAGCGGTCGATCTCAAAATCCTCCCGCACGAAGGACTTGACCACGCGTTCCGAAGAAATACTCTCCTGCATCAGCGCCGTGATATCAGACATCCGCGCCTGGATGACCGAGCCGGCCCAGCGGACCTTTCTGCCGAAGAAATCCATCGCCAGCCCGACCAGCGGCACCGTGACCAGCGTCAGAATACTGAGTTTCCAGTCGAGCAGCACCATCATCGCCAACGAGCCGAAGAAAATCGCGCTCTCTGTCAGCGCCTCGACCATACGCTCCACCAGCGCGCTCTGAAGCGCCGCCACGTCGTTCGAGATATAGCTCATGATCTCGCCCGTCTGATGGCGGTCGAAAAATGAGATCGGCATGCGCTGAAGCTTGCGGAACAGCACGTCCCGCACGTCGACGATCACGCGCTGCCCGATATACGAGACCAGATACCCCTGCCCGTAATAAAAAATCCCGCGGACGAAAAAGATCACGACGATGCCGACGCAGATCAGGTTCAGCATTTCCATATCGCGGGCCGCCAGCACCTTGTCGATCATGTCCTTGATGACCCAGGGCAGGTACAGGTTCGCCGCGGCGGCGACGACGATGCAGACGAAGGCCTCCGCCAGCCGTTTTTTATACGGCCCGATGTAGGCGAGCAGGCGCAAATAGCTCTTCATGCCGTCCCTCCCGAGGCCGCGTCAACGATGCGGCGCGCAACGCGCTCTGAGGCGCCCGGCGGGCCGAGCCGCTCACAGGCGGCTTTGAGCCGCGCGCACACGCTTTCCCTATGCCCCGGCTCCGCCCAAAAGCGGCGCGCTTCTTCAAAGGTTCTGCCGGGATTTGCCTCGTCCTGCAAAAGCTCCGGCTGGGCCATCTCGTCCAGCAAGATGTTCGGCAGGCTGAAATATTTGACGTGAACCAGCAGCTTTCCTATAAAATACGAAATCGGCGACAGCCGATAGAGAACGATGCAGGGCAGGCCCATCAACGCTGCCTCCATGACCACCGTCCCCGACGTCGCCAGCGCGAAACGTGTCGCGCCCATCAGGTCATACGTGTGCTCCCGCGTGAACGAAATCTCGACGCCGGCCGCCGCCGCCATGCGTTCCATGCGCGACTGGTCCATGCCCGGCGCCACCGGCAGGAAAAACGCCGCCTCCGGCTTTTCCCCCTGAATCCGCCGCGCCGCCGCCAGCATCGTCGGGAACACCAGCGAAATCTCCTGCTTTCGGCTGCCCGGAAGCAGCAGGATCGGATAATCGCCGTCCTTCATGCCGAAAAACGTTCGCGCCTCCTCCGGCGCCATCGATGGGCGCACCGTATCCACCAGCGGATTTCCGACGAACGAGATGTTCGCCCCCGCCGCCTGATACACCGGAAGTTCAAAGGGGAAAATCGCGACGAACTCGTCGGCGAGCTTCGCGCAGTCCTTCGCGCGCCCCTTGCGCCACGCCCAGGCCGACGGCGGGATATACGAAAACACGCGGACGCCGAGCGATTTCGCCCGCTTCGCCAGCCGCCAGTTGAAATCGGGATAGTCGATCAGCACGAGAAGATCTGGCTTTTCCCGCTTGATTGCCTCGGTCAGGAGGTTCAGCAGCGAAAGGATTCGGGAAAGATTCGTCACGACCTCCCATACGCCCATGACGCTGTAAGCCGCGCAATCCGCCACGAGCCGGACGCCCGCCGCCGCCATCTGCGCGCCGCCGAAGCCGAACAGATCCGCCTCCGGCGCCAGCCGTCGAACCCCTTCTGCAAGGCGCGCGCCATGAAGATCGCCGGACGCCTCCCCGGCGGAAAACATGATCTTCAAGGGCGCACCTCCTCCAGCAGATTCATACTGAACGCAGTAAAGGCTAAAAATCTTTCCTGCGATTCGCATCATCGTTTTATTTTAGCACATAACCCGCGCCCGCTTCAACAAAAACCGCAGGAAAAGCATACGCCGCCTAAATGAATATCGGCGGGAAAACGCAAAAATTCACCCGCACGAGGATTCTTCCCCGTGCGGGTTTTCGTTCCGTTTCTCAATAATTTTTCGCTACCTGCTGGAAGTACGCTTTCGGGTGTTCGCAGACCGGGCATTTCTCCGGGGCTTCCTTCGCCTCGCAGATGTAGCCGCAGTTCAGGCACTGCCAGAGAATCTTGTCGCTCTTCTTGAAGACCTTGTCCTGCTCGATGTTCGCGAGAAGCAGGTTGTAGCGCGTCTCATGCTCCTTCTCGATTTCGGCGACCTTCTCGAAGAGCATTGCGATTTTTGTGAAGCCTTCCTCTTTCGCCACTTTCGCGAATTCAGGGTACATGCTGGTCCATTCGTCATGCTCGCCCGCCGCCGCGGCTTTCAGGTTCGCCGCCGTGTCGCCGACGCCTTCGACGAGCTTGAACCAGATTTTCGCATGCTCCTTCTCGTTGCCCGCAGTTTCCTCGAAGATGCGCGAGATCTGTTCATACCCGTCCTTCTTCGCCTTCGAGGCGTAATAGGTGTACTTGTTGCGAGCCTGCGACTCCCCGGCAAACGCCGCCCAGAGATTCTTTTCGGTTTTCGAGCCTTTCAGTTCCATAACACTTTTCTCCTTTCTCTCCCGCCGTTCCTGCAGAGGGAGAAGCAAACCTGAACTCCTGAGATACTATTAATATTATAAAAAAATTCCGTCAATCTGACAAGGATTTTTATCGCAGGCGGCGAATAACATCTTTGGAAAAAGTTCCATAGATTTTACACGAAGGAGGATTGCCATGAGAGGAAAAACGGCTCTTGGGCTCGCTTTGGCGCTGGCCGCCTGCCTTGTCAGCGAAGCGGCGGAGGCGGCGACGCCGGAAGAGCAGATCGACTTCATTCTCAACATGCCAATCACCCACGGCGACAGTCTGGAAATGCGGCTGCGCGAGTCGGGAGATTTCGCAGTTACGGACCTCGACGGGAACGGACGGCTGGAGCTCCTGTTCCTGCTTGAGAGCCGAAACGGCGTGCCGGCGGAAGCGACGGAGACGGACGACAAGAATGTACGCTCCGCCTGGGAATGCATTGCCTCCATTCCGGTATCCCGGAAGCTGTATGGTTACGAGGTCAGCAAGAACTGCAAACGCCTCAATCCCCTCTCTGTCGTATTCACGGACGACGAGATCGACCCGAATCTCAAATACCTGAACGGCGCATACCGGGATAGAAAGCGCAATATCACCTATTATGACGTCTCGACGCTGACCCGGGTCGGCGTCGCCGGATACCGCGTTTCGATTCAGAGCGTCTCGCTGCAAAATGGCGGTTTGCAGATCCAGACCCTTGCCTCCGAATACGGGAACTACGGAATATACCATGAACAGGGTACGCCGGAAGCCGTTTTCGACCACGCCGAGGACCGCTACGGAAACCTTTTGAACCGGGAGTCTCTTCTGTCCGTCGCCGCGAATTACGCGGCGGGCTGCGAGGAACGTTTCAAGGCGCGTATTCGATGGCACCCGGTACAGGCGCTGCGCGAGTCGAAAAACCAACCGGACGGCATGAAGCCGTTAATGCTCGATTCGTGGCAGGGCTTTGTACTGGAACCGTCAAAACCGTAAAAATATAAAAGGGAGGAATACAAAATGGACGAGAAAAAGGCACTGGAGGAAATGAAGCGGCTCAAGGGCACGGAGACAGAGAAGAACCTGGCGGCGGCCTTTGCCGGCGAGTCTCAGGCCCACGTCAAGTACACGTTCTTCGCGCGGGAAGCGGAAAAGAATCCAAAAATGGCGCGGCAGATTGCCGACGTACTCGACGAGACAGCGGCGCAGGAGCGCGCCCACGCGAAAATCTGGTTCTGGCTCCTCGGCGGCCTGACGCAGCCCACGGCCGAACATCTGAAAATGGCGGCGGAAGGTGAGAACGAGGAATGGACCAGCATGTACCCCGGATTCGCGAAAAAGGCGAAGGAGGAGGGGTTCGAGCAGATCGCCTATCTCTTCGAACGCGTCGCCGAGATCGAGAAGCGCCACGAGAAGCAATACCGCCTGATGCTGGCGAACGTCGAAAACGAGCGTCTCTTCAAGCGCGGCGAGAAGAAGCTCTGGATGTGCGCGAACTGCGGCTTCATCGCCGAATCGGTGGAAGCTCCACAGGAGTGTCCGGTCTGCGGCCATCCGCAGTCGTTCTTCGCGATCAGACAGGAGATGGAGTAACGTTTTGAATGACAAACGAGGCGTCGCCGGATTTTTCACGGCGACGCCTCATTTTGTCTTCACTACCGGTTATTACGACTGCGCCCAGAGCCTTTGGAAATTTTCAAGCTGGGCGATGACGTAGCCGGTTATATTTTTCCAAAGCCCCGGCTGCGAAGCAAGAATATTGTACATGGCGGTCTTGGGAACGGCCAGGATCGCGGCACGCTCGGACAAGACTTCGATGGAAATTTCCGCCTTGCGCGCTTCGAGCAGCGCGCCCTCGTTCAGCCACGCGCCTTCCTTTACGATATTTAACGTGCGGTACCAGCCTTCGCCGTCCTTGATGCTCCTGACCAGCTTGCCTTCGACGACGAAAAGCAGGTTCTCGTCCATATCCTCGATACGGTCGCCCTCGAAATAGGTCTGGAGCGTCGCCGCCTGCGTAAAGAGCTGCGTCGTCCCGGCTTCCGCGCCCTGCAGAAGGAAAATGAACGACGCCGCGTTTTGCAGCCGCGCCCGCTCTTCTTCTTTGTACGCCGCCTGGATGCGTTTCTCGGCGAGCAGCCTCTCGCGAAGATTCCCTTGGAATACGTCGAAGGTCGCGTGGCGGTCGGCTATCATACGTTGAAGCGTCAACAGATAGCCTTTCGAGAGGCGCTCGCCCGTGCCCGGCGCGAAAGAATCCTCGTCATAGAGGAAAATGACGAACGCTCCGTCTTTCTTGTAGCGGAAGTAGAGGCTCAGCTTCATGCTCTGGGCGTCCCATGAATGCTGAGCGACGACATTGCCGTCCGGGTCGGCCTGCTGCGCAGAATAGGGTTTTTCCTCAGAAAGGAAATCGTTGAAGTCGAGGAAATGATTGAACGGCTTCCCGTCGGACTCCATGAGCTCGCCGAAGCCCTCCCAATCAAAGCAGGCGTATGGCAGGGAAACAAGCAGCTGCTGGAACTGCCGCTTCGCCATGTTTCCGATCTGCTCGTTCCCATCGATGGTCTGCCGTGCAGGCACCATGCGGAAAGGACGCCACGCGTCGTCCCCCTGCGCGTTCCTCTCCGGCACGATCAGGCAGCTGCAAAGATCCCGCAGCTCCCCTTCCGTCGCCAGGTACAGCCCCCAGGCCGTGGTCAGGAAAGACATCATCATCATACGGTTGCCTTTCGCCTCGGCCATCATATCGGAAAAGAGCCCGCCGGGAATCACGAGGCGGTAGGCCGTTTGCTTGTACGGGTGAGGCGGCACGTTCGCCAGTTCTCCGGGCAAGGAAGGCTGCCGCGGCGGAGAATCCAAAAGCTCCTTCCAGTAACCGCGCATCCGGGCTTCCATCTGCACGTTGCGATCCAGATGCGGCGTCGCCGAGCGGCGCACCTCTTTCACCTGCCCCTGCGCCGCATAGAAAATCGCCCGCACATCAAAGCGATCCATGATAATCTGCGCCGCCGTTACCATTACCGCGTATTCATCCTGCCCCGTATGGAAAACGTAGATCCGAAGCAGTCCGCCTTTTTCGATATTGAAAGGGAACCGGAGCGCCGCCCCCGCCGTTTTTCGCAGGACGGCGTTGATATCTTCCGGCTCGCGGCCCTGCAGATTGTAATAAACGACGGGCTCCGAATTCTTCCGCTCCTTTGCCACTACCGCCAACATCCGGTCGCCCACATTGCAGTAGTTTGTCCGAAGTATGTCCTCCTGCAGGTCCAAGTCCCGTAGGGCGCGATTGAACCGGAGGGGCAAAAGCGTCCCCTTCAGCTTGTAGAGCGTCTGCGTCATAAAGCTTGGGGAAAGGAAATTTCCGCTGCCGAAAAACCACGACTCATACGGCGTCAACTCGCGGACGTATGCGATTCTGTACGCCGCATAGCCGCTCTCCGGCTGCGGGCCGTAAACTGCGCAAAGCCGTGCCTGTTCGACCGCCGGGAGTTTGGCGAAACGCACCCTGGTTTCCTGCATAGCTATTCTCCTTTCCCAATCAGCACGCGGACGGTCAGGATATTTTGTTCACCCTCATAATTGTAATGCGCCTCGTCCACGATCTTCTTCACGAGGAACACGCCGAGCCCGCCGATGGGGCGCTCGTCGATCGACAATGTCAGGTCGGGGTCGGGCTTCTGCAGCGGATCGTAGGGAGCGCCGCTGTCGATGAACGTCAGCGTAAGTCCCTCCGGCCCTTCACCGCCGCTCCGGCGGATCGTGGCGAAGCCGCCCGGCTCCGAATAGGCGTAGCTCGCAATATTGACAAATATTTCTTCCGTTACCAGCTCAATGTGCATGCGATCGCGCATCGGGCATTGGTCCGTCAACGTCCCGGTCACGAACTCGATGACTGCCGGCAGCTTTTCCACCTTCGCCTCGACGCGAAGTTCTTCCGTCTTCATTTCTCGATGGACAGGAGATCGTCGAAGCCTGTCATCGAAAGGACCTCCATCACGGCCTCCTGCACATGGCGCATCGTCATGCTCCCCTGTTTGTTCATACGCTTCTGCGCCATCAGAAACGTGCGGAGTCCCGACGAAGCCACATATTCAAGTGCGGAGCAATCGAGCGTCAGCGCCGTCACGCCGTCCAGCGAAGCGTTCAATTCTTTCTCGAAATCAACGGCGGCCACTGTATCCAGCCGCCCCGAAAGGAACATCGTCAAGGACGTCCCGTTTAGCTCTTTTTTTATCTCCATGATGTTTCCCCCTTGAAATATTCTACGATACCTATAATAAGACAGAATTTTGTTTCACGCAATAGGCAGAGGGAAAGATATTCCCAACAAAAAGGAGCCGTGCAAAAGCGATACGTTGCTTATACACGGCTCCTTCTCCGTTATTTACTTTTCGAAAATTTGCCCGGGCAGCACCCGCTTCTCTTTCGGGGGAAATGTCCGTTCATACCGCTCGAACGCGTCGGGCTCTGCCTCCGCCGCGAAGTAGCAGGCAGGCGTAGCATATTCGCCCCGCACCGAATCCAGAGCGCCGGGAACCAGCTCTCTGCCCAGGAAGAAGGAATCGTCGGCGCCCTCCGGCAGGCCGTGATAACGGACGCCAAGGGACGACGCAGCCACGAAGCCGCTCTTGCCGTAAAAGTCGATATTGCCCTCGAAGCAGACGGCCTTCGCGCCATACTCCGCCGCCTTTCCCAGCGAATAATCGAGGAGCCGCTTGCCGTAGCCCTGCCGCTTCCACTCGGGCGCAATACAAAAAGGCCCCATCGTCAGAATCGGAAACGATGCGCCGCTGTCGCAGCGGATTTCCGCCTTCACGAACACGTTCTGGCCGATAATCCGCCCGTCCTTTTCCATCACGAAGTCCAGCTCCGGCACGAATGCCCCGTTACCCCGCAGGCACTTCAAGACAAAATGCTCCAGGCAGCCGGGACGGTACACGTTCCAAAAGCTCTCGCGGACAAGATTCTCCACAGCCCGATAGTCCGCAGGCGTCTCCCTGCGAATGATATAATCATGGTTATTCATTTGTTTTGCCTCCTCATATTGCCAATCTGAAACCGCAATATGGCGGAAGGCTCGCAGACTATCCCGTAAGCCTCCCGCTTACAGTACAATCTCCGTCGTGAAAAGTACGTCCTTCAAAAAGCATACTCCTTAAAAAATGATTCAATCCCGTCCTCCCGGAGGGAAGACGCGGAACAATATCTTTCGTTGGGATTATACCCTCAATGTATTTCTTTCGTCAACTTCAATTCAGCTCAATTCATCTCTTTTGTCTTTTTTGTATTGACAAATTTATACATACTCATTATGATTGCAATAAGGAGTGATGTAAAATGGCAACCGCAACCCTGCAAGTGCGTATTGACGCCGACCTGAAGCAGGAAGCAGAAACCGCACTGAAAAGCATGGGACTTTCCATGTCCACAGCGATTCATCTGTTCTGCCGCCAAGTGGTCAATCATGGCCGCATTCCCTTCGATATCATCGCGCCGCCGCGTCTGAACGAAGAAACGCGGCTTTCGATGGATGACACGCTGAACGGAAAAAATCTCAGCCGCAAATTTTCTTCCGTCGATGAAATGTGGGAAGACTTGAATGCTTAAGGTTCGCTATTCCACCCAATTCAAGAAGGATTTCAAACTCGCGAAGAAACGCGGTCTTCCATTGCAAGAACTGAAGGATCTCCTTGAGACTCTGGCCGCTGAAAAACCTTTGGATGAAAAATTCTGCGATCACCCGCTTAAAGGGAAGTATGCCTCTTTCCGTGAATGTCATATTCGCCCGGATTGGCTTCTGATATATAGAATCAACCATGGCGAATTGATTTTAGTCGCCCAACGCACGGGAACGCATAGTGATTTGCTGGAATAAAAGGATTTTCTATGCTTCATTTCCCAAATACCGCAATCCCAGCATTGTAATATCGTCAGCCTGCTCGGCGCTGCCCGCGTACGTCCTGACCGCCGCACTGACGGCAGTGAGGATTTCCTTAACCGGGACCCCATTGTCCGCACGAACGAGGTCGGTTTTCAACCTCTCCTCGCCGTAAAGCTCCGCCGCCTCGTTCACTGCCTCGGTGACGCCGTCGGTGTACAGGAATACCATGTCTCCAGACGCGAGTGTCAGCGCCGCCTGATGATAAGTCAATCCTTCCATTACACCGAGAGGCTTATCCGGTTTGCCCTCCGGCAAGAGATACGAATCTTCGCCTCCGTGCCGCAAAACCAGCGGCGGATTATGCCCCGCGTTCACGTAATCGAACTCGCCCGTCCGAAGGTTGAGCACGCCGAAGAACACCGTCACGAACATCATCTGATCGTTGCCCACGCAAAGCCGATCGTTTGCCCTGGCCACGACCTCTGAGAAATTGCCTGGATTTTTCGCCACCATCGCGAGATTTTGCAATACGTTTTTCGCCACGACCATAAACAGCGCGGCGGGCACTCCTTTGCCCGAAACGTCCGCCACCGTCACAGCGAGGCGGTCTTCATCGAGCATGTAAAAATCGTAAAAGTCGCCGCCGACCTCTTTCGCCGGCGTCATGACCGCGGCCAGCTCAAAGGCCGTATGCCCGGAAAAATCCGGCGCGACGCTCGGCAGCATACCCGTCTGGATTTTGCGAGCGACGGAAAGCTCTGTGAGGATGCGCTCCTTGTCCGCCGTCGCCCGCGACAGGTTTTCCATATACGCCTTGAGATCGACGGTCATGGCGTTTATCGTGGCTGCCAGGAGCTCGATTTCGTCGCCGGTCTGGATTTCAAGCTTTTTGTCGAGATCGCCCTGCGCAATTTCTTTGACCCCCTCGGTCAGGGAGAGAATCGGACGCACGAAATGGTCGGAAGCCTTTGCGCCAAGCCAGAGAACAAGCCCCAGCAACGCGAGCAGAAGCACCGCGCCGCCGGAGGCCAGGCGCCCGAATAAGGCCTTCATTTCCTCCTCGAATTCACCCAGCTGGCCGCGAAGATTGTCCCGCGCGTATCGCGCCGGATATGTTACTTTCGACTGCGAAACAATTCGCCCGAAGCTCCAACCGAGAGATTCCATCGGAGCGTAAGCGAGATAAACCTCCTCCCCGTCCACCGTCACCAGCGCAACGTCGCTCCTGCCCGTAGTCATCGACGCCGCCTCCAGCGCAAGGCTTTGCTCCGGGCAATGCCGGAGGTCCCGCCGCACGTCCGTGACGGCGAGCACCCCATGCTCGCTCGTCGAAAACAAGATTTCGCCGTCACGGCTCAAAATGAAGCTCGTCGCCGACAGTCCGCCCGACTCCGCCGTATCCACCGTCTGACGATAAATCTCCTCGGCGTTGCAGTCGATGCCCACCACGCCCGCAAGGCCGTTCGCATCGTAAAACGGCGTCGCGCAGGTGACGCATCGGTTGCCGTTCGTGTCGATATAAAGGTCGGTGAATACGGTCTTGCCCGCTTTCGCCGCCAGCTTGTACCAATTCATTTCGCGCGGATCGTAGCTCTCGAGAAACTTCTCGCTGAAACGGACCGGGCCGCCGTCCCGCGCCGCATCCGCCGCAATCAGCCAACCGCGTTCCGAGCCGACGAACGCCCCCGTGTAAAACCGGCTGAGCGGCAACAACGAATCCGCGATATTCGCCGCGAGCTCCGCCTCCCGCTGCGCCTCCCCATTCGCGGCCTTCGCCTGTACCGCAAGGCTCAAATTCAGATACGGCTCGCCGGACATGACCGTCATTTCATGCGGATCGGGCAAAGTGCGGGGACGGTAATCATCCGGCGAGGACAAAATCAGCGTCGTCGTCTGCGCCAGTGCTTCGACGTCCTGGCGTGTATGCTCCAGCTCCCGTTCGATATGCAGCGCCTTTTCCGCCACATGCATCGAAACCTGATGCTGCACCTGCGTGTCGGCAAAGGCCTCGACAAAATCTTCAACGGAATCGCCCAAAAGCCGCCCGCGTTCCGACACAGTCTCCCCAGCCAGCGCCATGCCCAAAAGCACGATCAGGGCAAGCCCGAGAAAGGACAAAACGCCCCCGGAAAGCACGAGCATCCGAACTCTCTGGCGTATATTCAGCTTCATGGAAGCACCTCATCTACGGAAAATCTTATACACTCCAATCGGAGAATCCATTTGTCTTATTCGCCCTCGAAAGGAAAAATCCTCTTTTACCACGCTAAAAACGATTATTTCACCGAAAAAGCAAAAGAAAACGCCCCCGAGCTTTTCTTTTCGGGAGCGTCTGCATCCATTATTTTACTTCGTAAATGGTCTTCGTCGCGAACTTGACCTTGCCTTTCGCGACCGCCTGGATCATCAGCGACAAAAGCTCTTCCTGGCTGACGCCCATCTTCGCCGCCGTCTTCGCGAAACGGTTCTTGTCCATCTTTCCGATGTTCTTGAACGGCTCCAGAATGTTCCCCTGATCCTCGACCGCCGGCGCGGCCTTCTTGACTCCTCTCGGCATGAAAAACGCTCCCTTCTCCATTAAAAAATTAAACCGAAGTCATCATACCATCATCGCAAAAAATTGACAAGAATATTCTTCCGTTTTTCCAAAATTTTAACGAAAATATTTCCATTTCTCGCTAAAAAAAATATCGCTTTTTTATAAAAAACAAACAAATTTTCGTTGAGTAAACGCTCTTAGTTTTACCGATTGAAGCACGCAAAAGAGTCCGCCAGTGATTTTTTCAATTCGCCGTTTGAAGCGGCGGTTTTCAAGTCCTCCGCGCTCCGCCACGAAAACGTGACGCTGCGGTACTCGCAGTCGGGAAATTCCTCTTTCTGGATGGTTTCATAACGGGCGGCGCTGATTTCCTTGCCGGCGTCCCTGCCGCGGAACGGCAGGAAATATCGCTTCGTCGAGCTGCCGTCGTAGCCGCTCAGATTCCATTGGCAATGCGCCAGCGGCGAAACAAGCAGCGTGCCGTCAGAGAACGTCAGCGCGTATTTCGTCGTCAGGGACTCGTATTCGCCGTGGTAGACGGTCGCTTCAAAAATATAATGATAGATTTTATTGTTCGCGTCGTAAAGCACCGACGTCGGCTGCCCGTAGTTCTCCGTTCTGGCAAGGATATCGGGAACAGCCGTGCCGTCGAGCGCGACCTCTCCGATCAGGCTGCATCCGTCCTCGCCTAGTTCTTTCACGGCCAGCAGGGGGCCGCCCTCGGCCCAGCCGCGCCGCACCTTCAGGACTTCCAGCCTGCCGTTGCGGTCGAGGTCGGTAATCGCGTATGTCCAAAGGTCTGAATTCTTGTCGCGCTCCGGCAGGACGAACCAGCCGTCGTACACCATGGCGCTGTTCGTCAGGATCTCGATCTGCCGGTCCGGCGTCGGCGCGGCGGACGCGACGGCGGAAATTGCCAGGGCGGCGCAAAGTGCGGCGGCAGTTTTTTTGAGAAAATGCATTTCCATTCCCCTCCCAAAAATCATGATATATCTTCCTATTTTTGTGATTCGACAAATAACGCCTTTTTCCTGTCTGCCGACAAAGATAAGTTGACAACATAGCACGGATTTCCTACAATGGCATTATACGGAGGGAATACGTGATGAAGATTATCGCGATGACAAACAAAAAAGGCGGCGTCGGCAAGACGACGACGGCGCTTTCAACGGCGGCGTATTTGGGGCAAAGCGGTTTTTCCGTGCTGGCCGTCGACATGGACCCGCAGGGTAATTTCTCGCAGGCGTCCGGTGCAAAAAAGGACGAGGCCGGAACTTTTGATTTCCTGCGCGACGCCCCGCCGGAAAACTGCATCCAGAAAATGGCGAAATATGACCTTTTGGCGGCAGACAAACGGCTCTCCCGCGCGGAAAAGGAATTTGACCAATTCGGGCGCGAGCACCTGCTGGAAAACGCGCTGAAGCGTCTGAAAGGCTATGAATACATAATCCTCGACACAGCGCCCGCCATGAGCGTGTTGACACTGAACGCACTGACAGCCGCCGACGCCGTCGTGGTCTGCTGCCAGACGGACAGCTTCAGCCTCTCGGGGCTGGACGACCTGATGGGAAATATCGCGCTTGCGAAACAATATTACAATCCGAAGCTTTCCGTTGCCGGCATCCTGCTGACACGATACAACACCCAGACGAAGATCAGCGAACAGGCGACAGAACTGTTCAAGGCAAAGGCGAAGGAATTCGGGACCTGCGTCTTTTCGACGGCCATCCGCGAAAACGTGGCCATCAAGGATTCCCAGATGCGTCAAACCGATATCTTTTCCTACAGTCCAACCTGTCATGCGGCGGAGGATTACGCCGCTTTCACGAAGGAACTGTACATCGCATTGGGAGGAGACAAGAAGAAATGGCCAAAAAGCTCTCAAAAGCAGAGCTCCGAAAGCTCGCCTCGGATTTCGATCCCCCGGCAGACCGCGACCCGAAAACACACCGTGCGTCGACGCTGATCGGCGATAAACGGGTCCGCGTCACAGCAAGCCTGACGCAGGAACAATACGAGATGCTGAAAAAACTGGCGAAAAAAACCGGCCTGCCGATGAGCAAAACGCTGGGCAAGGCTGTGGAAGCGCTATACAATAATTAGCCTTCCCCAGAGGGGAAGGCTGGATTAGCAAAGGAGCCTATCCATGCTGGAACTGAAAAACATTTCCTTCTCCGTTGAGGAGGACGGCAAGCGCGTCGAGATTCTGAAGGACGTCAGCCTGACCGTGGAGGACAGGAAATTCGTCGTCATCACCGGACCGAACGGCAGCGGTAAATCGACGCTGGCCCGCATTGTTGCGGGCATCGAGAAGCCGATGTCGGGGCGCATTCTTTTCGACGGCGAGGACATCACCGAAAAATCCATCACCGACCGGGCACGCATGGGCGTCGCTTTTGCCTTCCAGCAGCCTGTCCGCTTCAAAGGGCTGGAAGTCATCGATCTTTTGCGTCTCGCCACCGGCAAGACGATCTCCGTGGACGCGGCCTGCGACTACTTGTCTGAGGTTGGTCTCTGCGCCCGCGACTATATCCACCGCGAGGTCAACGCCTCGCTCTCGGGCGGCGAGCTAAAACGTATCGAGATTGCCACCGTCATGGCGCGCAAGGCGCGGCTCACGCTCTTCGACGAGCCGGAGGCCGGCATCGATCTCTGGAGTTTCCAGAATCTGATCCGCATATTCCAAAAGCTGCGTGACGAAATCGCCGACAGCTCGATCCTGATGATCTCCCACCAGGAGCGTATCCTCTCCATTGCCGACGAGATCGTGGTGCTGACCAACGGCAGGATCGAGAAGCACGGCCCGGCAAAAGACGTTTTGAAGGAAATCACCGGCACGCAGTACGCGGTAGCGCCCTGCGGGAAAATGGAACAAATGTAACGGGGGAACAGTCATGGTAAAAATGGACGCGGTACAGAAGCGGCTGATCGCCGAAGTTGCGGGCCTTCACGACGTGCCGATGGGCGCCTACAACTTTCGCGCCAACAGCCAGCTCGCGGGACGGAATACCACAGCCAACATCGACATCCAGTCGAAAAAGGACGGCACGGGCATCGACATTTTCGTAAAGGCCGGCACGAAAAACGAAAGCGTGCATATCCCGGTGGTATTGAGCGCCAGCGGCATCAAGGAAACCGTTTACAACGACTTTTTCATCGGGGAAGACGCCGACGTCGTCATCGTCGCGGGCTGCGGCATCGACAACTGCGGCACGCAGGACTCCGAGCACGACGGCATCCACCGCTTTTTCCTCGAAAAGGGCGCGAAGGTCAAATACGTGGAGAAGCATTACGGCTCCGGCACCGGCGACGGCAAACGGATCCTGAATCCCGTCACCGAGGCCACTCTTGCCGAAGACAGCTCGATGGAAATGGAAATGGTGCAGATCAAGGGCGTCGATTCCACGGAGCGCATGACGCGGGCGACCCTCGCGGCGGGCGCGCGGCTCGTAGTGCGCGAGCGGCTGATGACCCACGGGACGCAGACCGCGACCTCCGGCTACAAAGTCACGCTGGACGGCGAAGGAGCCAACGCCGACGTCGTGTCGCGCTCCGTGGCGCGGGACACGTCCTTCCAGAAATTCGACGCCTGCATCGTCGGAAATGCCCCCGGCCGCGGCCACACCGAATGCGACTCCATCATCATGGACAAAGGAAAGATCCTCGCCGTCCCGTCCCTCGAAGCAAACCATGTCGACGCCGAGCTGATCCACGAAGCCGCCATCGGCAAGATTGCCGGAGACCAAATCATAAAGCTGATGACGCTGGGACTCACCGAACAAGAGGCCGAGGAACAGATCATCAACGGGTTCCTGAAATAACATTGCATTCGATTTATACAGGAATAAGAAACGCCGCCGAGAATTTACTCCCGACGGCGTTTCTTTATGGGCAACGCCAGTTTTTATCGCCCCATTCTGCTGTTTCTGGCGGCTTTCAGATTGCTCTTGTTCACATACATGTTCTGGTCGGCCCGTTCGAACACGGGAGCCACGCAGACGTCGTTCTCAAATTTCGACATGCCGCAGGCGATAACTACGCTTCCGTTGCGCGACGCCGCCGAGTTGTGGTCGCTCATTTTCCCGATCAGGTCTTTAATGCATTCATAGTCGCTGCCCTGCGCGATCACGGCAAACTCGTCGCCGCCAAGACGGAAAACAGGGCTGTGCTTGAAGATGTCGCAAATGATCTTGCAGGCGTCTTTGATCCAAAGGTCTCCCGCATGATGACCCTGGGTGTCGTTGATTTCCTTCAGGTCGTTCACGTCCAGGATCACAATGGCGAACTCCGGGGCGTGATGCTCGGCAATCTGGCGATCAAGCTGTTCCTCCGCTTCCAGATACGCATGCCTGTTCTTCACGCCCGTCAGCGCGTCAATGTTGGCTTCCCTCTGCGCATTGGCGAGACGCTTCGCATTTTCCTGCTCCTGCCGGATCTGCGCGTCAACATCGTTGACGCCGACAATCAGGCGGCGGCCTTCCGCTTCTTTGACCATGGCCGCCTTGAGCCTTGCATAGGTCAGCTTACCGTTGATCATCAAACGATAGGTCATCACAAAAATACCTCTGCGCTCGATCTCGGCAAGGACGTTTTCCTTTGTGAACAGCGATTCGGCGCGTTCCAGATCGTCCGGGCAGATGACGCTCCGGCCGTTCTTCTTTGCAGTCTCGAAAAAATCCACACCTTTTTTCGGGATATTGAAGCTTTCAAATTGGGAAGACGCGCTGTATTCCAGATATTCTTCGGTCTCGGGATCCACAATATAAATACAGATGAAGTCCCCGGCCAGGGCGTTGATCCGGGAGTAAGCAATCCGCTCTTCCTTGATTTTCTCCTCCGCGTTGCGCCGTTTCACCTGCTCGTCGATATCCGTAATGCCAATAATAATAAAGTGATCGTCGTTCTCCATGCGCGAGGCTTTCATGCTGACAAAGATCGGCCCATCATGGTCCGTAAGCATACGGTAGGTAATCATATAGACGCCGTCCCGCCGCAGCGCTTTCAATACGTCGCGGCGGTTCATAGCCTTGATGACGGCGTCCCGGTCGTCGGGGTGTATATACCGGTTAATATCGGCTTTGCATGCCTCAAAGAAGTCCTCGCCGCGCAGTATTTCCCTAATCTCTCCGCTCTCTTTATCGTTCCTGTATTCGATAAATACTTCGGTGTCGAGATTGACATAATAAAAATCGGTGTAACCGCGAGCCAGTGTCTTTGCGATATGGGTGAAAATGACGCTTGTGCTCTTCACCTTCTCGTAGGCTTCCTTGGTGGCGGCGTTTTCCCGCTGGATCCGCACCGAATCCGTCATATCCTGGCAAATGCCGAGCAGGCAGACCCGCCCGGACGCGTCGATGAATTTCAGCTTTGTCGTCTGGAACTGCCGCTGGTTCCCTTCACCATCCGGCACGTCCTCGAAGAAGATATACGGTCCGTCCATGGACAGCGCTTTGCGGTCGTCCTGAATGAAATGGACTGCCGTCTCCTCGTCGAAAATTTCCGCGTCGGTGAGGCCGACCACGCCCTCCGGATTCGGCTTGTGCGCATAATCCGCGAAAGCCTGATTACAGGCCAGATAAACGCCCGTCGACGCGTCCTTGGAAAAGCTCAGGCCCGGCATGTTGTCCAACAGGGAAGTCAGGGACTGTTTGAGCTCGGCCACTTTGACGGCTTTCTCCAGCAGCAGCTGCTGCTCATTTGCCCTCCGTTCCGCTCTCAGCTTTTGTACCAGCAGGACGAATATGACAAAAAACACCGCTGCGAGAAGGGCGATGGCGCCAAGCCAGTGCTCCCTCATAAACTGCGCGAAAGATACCTTCCGATCGGAATGGGCATAGGAGGCCAGCGCGGAATCCATATCCTCTCCTCTTGTCAGGGCCGCCGTCTTGTTCAATATGAACCAGAGCTCGCGATTCGCCCTGTTGACCGCAAAGGACAGCGGCATGTTTTCTCCCGTCGGGACGGAAAAAAGCTTGTATTTCTCCACGGCCGGCTCCATGTCACGAATCCGATAATTACTGACGAGAGCGCAGTCCGCCTCCCCGGCGGCCAGGGCCTCGAAGCTCGCGTCGGACGTCTCATAACGGATCATCCTGCAATTAGGATAATAATCCTTGATGAAGGTTTCGATGTTTACATTTCCTTTATTTATGGCAAAGGTGATCTCACTGTTTCGGAAGATGTGCTGATGATGATCCGAATTGCGCATGACAGCCTGCATTCCCGTCTTCATCGCCGGATTGGTCAGCCGGACGCCCATCTCTTCAGCGTCATAGGAACTGAGGTTGACGGGGAATATGCAGTCGACCGCCCCGGCGTTCATGGCTTCCACCATCGCCTCTATCGTCGGATAGGGGACCGCTTCAAAGCGGATACCCGAATGCTTCAGATTGTTCGAGGCGCGGGCAAGATAATCCCTCAGCGCTCCGGTCAGTTCGCCCGTTTTCGGGTCTTTCCCGCAAAACGGCAGATAATTGTCCCGGTAGCCCACCCGGATCGTTCCATGCTGCGCGATCCATTCTTCCTGATTCGGCGTCAGAAAAGCGTTCGTCTTAGTCAAAGAGAGATTCTCTTCGTACATTCTCTGGTTGAAAAACGGATCTTCGTCCTGAATGGCGGCCAGCGCCCGGTTCAGATCGCTCAACAGGTCGGGCCTGTTCTTGTTTACGGCATAGAAAAAATCCGACGAACCGACCTTGCAGACCGGAACGACTTTTTCTTTAGCGCCAAAGGTGTTCGTGGTAGCGTAACCGTCGATCTCGCCCCGCGCCAGCATTCCCATAGAGCCTGCTTCTTCCTCCGACAGCGGGACGATTTCAATCGCAAGATTGTTTTTTATCGCCCAGTTCTTGAGGAATCCTTCCTGCACGCTTCCTCTGTTGACGCCGATCCGCGTCCCGTTGAAAGAAGACAGATTTTCCGAAGTGATCTTTTTGTTGTTCGCGTCAGCGTAGATGTAATATGACTCCGCGCCCATGGGCAGCTCGGGGAAAAGCATGGCCGCCGTGCGCGCTTCCGTATAGGAAACGTCGCTCAACAGATCGATCTCGCCCGCCATCAGCTTCTGCAGGAGATTCGACCAACTGTCCTCCACATACTCGAATTTCCAGCCCGTGTAGGCAGAAATCTTGTGCTGATATTCATAGTCAAAGCCGCGACGCCTTCCAAACTGGTCCCTGTAGCAGAATGTCGATTCATACCAGCCGACGCGCACGACCTTCTGATCCGATTCCTGCGCATGCACCGCAAACGGCGTCGCCGGATTCACGGCAAGCGCCAGCAGAAAAACAAACAATAGTAACCGTTTCAAGTCATTCAACAGATTCCCCATGGTTCGCCTCCGAACGGTTCTTCGCGTCTGGTTTTACACGTTTCCTTATACTATTCTATAAATTAGCCGGGTTTCCTGCAAACCCCTCATTCTTTTTCAAATCATCGGAAATCCCTGCACGGCGCCGGAATAATTGACGGAGGCACGGGGCTCTTTCCCCGCCAACGTATTTTTCATCCTGAGGAAATGCGCGCTGACCGGGCTGTTTCCCGAGCCCTACGAAGTCTCCTCCACATAATTATCCACAAAACTATCCACCGTTGTGTATAACTTTTCTTTCATGTGCGCAAATCGCCGCAAACTTATCCACAACGCACGGCAATCGTTTGACACAGCTTGTAAAAACGACCGCAAGACTTTACGGTACCGCGACTTCCATGCCTTTCTCGAGGATATCATCTTCACCGTGCGCGCGCCATGGACCATCGACGCCTCCGCGCAGTACGAGGGCGTGCTGGACGAAGTACGCGTCATGAATATTGATTTTTCCCCTAATCGCCAACTTTCTCCTAAAATATGGTATAATTTAGGAGAATAACTCAAGAACAGGAGAACGGCTGATGAGAAATTTTGATTACAGCAAATACAAAACTTGCCGCTGGGATAATGAGATCCTGAATTATCTTGTCCGGATACACGAATGCGAGGAATGACCGATGTTATTATCAGGAAAGATGCGGAATATGTAATCTTGCGAATCAAAAGAGAATAGGCGCTGCTTCACCCGGCCCCATACGGACCAGGTTGCAACGCCCATTCCTCTTGTTATGATTATAGCAAGAACACCCCTCATTGCAAGAAGAATTTTATGGCTCTACTCCCAAAGTAGTGGAAATGGTATAATTTTAATTTGTATTATAGATAAGTGCAATTCTTGCCGCCGGGGCGCGCTCATGTTATAATAACCCTATCGCAGGAAAGGGTCTGCGTTCATGTGCAAACAAAAAGGATCTGATGACTATGGACAGCAATCAAAGGAAACTGCGAAACGAAATGGAAAATATGGCAAAGGGAAGTCTGTGCCCGGCAATGTCAAAAAAGTTTGACTCTGCCGGGCCTTTGTCAACAATATTTGACAGTTTACCTCCGCAGCGATGAAGAAAGCATGGATATAATGATTGCCCGAAAAATGGCATAGGAAGGGAGTTTTTAGCATGGGAAACAACCGGAAAATGATGATCGCGGTGGCCGTCCTGATCGTACTCGTGGGCGGATGGTTCTATTTCCAGCACGAGCAGCGCGAAAAGGAGCAGTCCGCCCGTGAGCTGCGCCTGTCGGGCAACGTGGATATCCGCGAGGTCTCGCTGGCGTTCCGCGGCAGCGACCGATTGGGCGAGCTCCTCGTCGCGGAAGGGGACTCGGTGAAGAAAGGACAGGTCCTGGCGCGCCTCGAGACGAAGGAGCTCCGGCTGACGATGGCGAAGACGCGGGCCGAGATCCAGGCGCAGGAAAGCGTCGTGGATCTGCTGCACAACGGCACGCGCCCCGAGGAAATCCATCGGGCGGAGGAAGCCCTGAACGCGGCCCGCGCCAAGTCGGAATTCGCGGAAGGCGTCATGGTCCGCCGTCAGCAGATTTATAACGAGGTGGAAGGCGTCAGCGTCCAGGAACTAGACAACGCGATTTCCCAGGCGGCGGCAGCGGCGGCAGAGACAGCGGCCGCGGAACAGGCTTACGCAGAAGCGGTGGCCGGTCCCCGCGTCGAGGAGATCGCCCAGGCGGAAGCGAAGCTGGACTCCCTGCGGCAAGAACTGGCCCGGCAAGAATACCTTTTGAAAGAAACGGAGCTCATCGCCCCGTCGGACGGCGTGATCCGCTCCCGGCTGCTGGAGGTCGGCGACATGGCGTCGCCGCAGATGGCCGTCTTCAAGCTGTCCCTGAACGACAAGAAATGGGTGCGCGCCTATGTCCGCGAGACCGATCTCGGCAAGGTCCACGAGGGGCAGAAGGCCACAGTCACCATCGACAGCTTCCCGAAGGACCCCATCGAGGGACAGGTGGGCTATATCTCCGGCACGGCGGAATTCACGCCGAAGACGGTGCAGACCGACGAGCTCCGCACCTCGCTGCTGTATGAGATCCGCGTGTACGTCAGCGACCCGGACAACCGCCTCCGGCTCGGCATGCCCGCCACCGTCCGAGTGGAACTCTGACATGAACGAAGAAACGATCGTCGAGGCGAAAGGCCTCGTCAAACGATTCGCGCCCAAGGGCGCGCCCCCCGTCACGGCGCTCAGCGGCATCGACATTTCCCTGCAGACGGGCTGCCTGACCGCCGTCATCGGGCCGGACGGCGCGGGAAAGACGACGCTGATGCGGCTGATCGCGGGCCTGCTCTCCCCCACCTCCGGCGAACTCCGCGTTTTGGGCATGGAGGTACAGGGCCACGAGCAGGACATCCAGAACCGGCTCAGCTATATGCCGCAGAAATTCGGCCTCTATGAAGACCTGACCATCGCGGAGAACATGACGCTCTATGCGAATCTTCACGGCGTGCCGGAGGAGACGCGCAAGACCCGCTTCCCCCATCTCCTGGAAATGACGGGCCTGACGAAATTCACGGAACGGCTGGCGGGCAAGCTTTCCGGCGGCATGAAGCAGAAGCTGGGATTGGCCTGTACGCTGGTGCGCTCTCCCGACCTGCTGCTCTTAGACGAGCCGACGGTGGGCGTCGATCCGCTGTCCCGCCGCGAGCTTTGGGACATCCTGCAAAAGCTGTCCCGGGAGGAGCGGCTTTCGATTTTCGTCAGCACCGCCTATATGGACGAGGCGGAGCTTTGCCGCCGCGTCTATGTGATGAACCACGGCCGCATCCTGGCCACCGGCTCCCCAGAGGAACTGCGCGGGCTGGCCCGGGGCCGCTGCTATCGCATGACGCCCCCCGAAGGGCTGCCCATGCGCGTCCTGCAGGGCGCCTTATTGGACGACAAGGACGCCGTCGTGGACGCGGTGCCGGACCGCGGCACCGTCCATTTCATCCGGCGGGAGAACGTCACGGAGGATAAGATCCGCGACCTCGCGCCGTTTCCCTTCGCGCCCTCCGAGGAACAGCTGGAGGACGGCTTCATGTGCCTGCTGCGCGAAGACGAGGAAAAGAACGCCGAGGGCAAAGCGGAAGACCTCGACCTCGCGCCCCTCGACCTCCACGGGAATCACACCCTCGGCAGCGATATCGACATCGAGGTCAGGGAACTGGTGCGCAAATTCGGCGACTTCACCGCCGTGGACAAGACCTCCTTCGAGGTGCGGCGTGGGGAAGTCTTCGGCCTCCTGGGGCCGAACGGTGCGGGCAAGACCACGACCTTCCGTATGCTCTGCGGCCTCCTGCCGCTGACCAGCGGCCACCTCAGCGTCGCCGGCGTGAACCTCCGCGACGCCCGCACGGAGGCCCGGGCCAATATCGGCTATGTGGCCCAGAAATTCTCGCTGTACGGGAACCTGACCGTGGAGCAGAACCTGTCCTTTTTCGGCGGCGCCTACGGCCTTTCCCGGAAAGACATCGCGCGGCGGCTGGAAGAGACGCTGCAGGAATTCCATCTGGAAGAATATCGCAGAACGCCGGCGGAATCCCTGCCCGGCGGCTACAAGCAGCGGCTCTCGATGGCGGCGGCGCTGCTCCACAAACCGAAGATCCTGTTCCTCGACGAGCCCACCAGCGGCATCGACCCGCTGGCGCGGCGGGATTTCTGGCGGCAGATCACCGACCTCTCCGTGAAAGGCACCACCATCATCGTGACGACGCATTTCATGGAGGAAGCCGAGTATTGCGACCGCATCATGATCCAGGACCAGGGAAAGCTCCTCGCCATCGGCACGCCCGCTGACCTGCGGGCGCAGTACGGCGATGAATCCTCGACAATGAACGAGGTCTTTATCCGCATCGTGGAAACGGCCCGAGGGAAAGGAGGCACGGCCTGATGAACGAAACCGGATTTTTTCGGCGTCTTGTGGCGCTCTGCCGCAAGGAATTCGTGCAGCTCTGGCGGGACAGCAGCAGCCTCCTGATCGGGACGGTGCTGCCGATTCTCCTGATTATCATCATCGGCTCCGGCATCAACCTCGACGTGAAGAACGCGCCGGTCGCCGTGGTATTGGAGGACGCCTCCCCCACGGCGCAGGACGCGGTGAGCTTCCTGTCCGGCTCCGCCTATTTCTCGCCCCGGTACGTGACTTCCAGGACGGAGGCCGTGCGGCTGATGGACGACCGGGAGGTCAACGCGATCCTCGTGGTTCCCGCCGACTTCTCGTCGAAGCTGGGACAGCGGGAAGCGAAGCTCCAGCTCATTGCCTACGGCACCGACCAGGCGACGGCCACTTCCATCAACGGGTACGTCGAAGCGGGCGTCGCCGCCTTCAACGCGGCCCGCGTCGCAGGCCACGCGCCCTTCGGCATGGTGACGGTGGAGAACCGCATGTGGTTCAATGACGCCCACTCCAGCACCTGGTATTTCGTGCCGGGCCTGATGATGCTGATCACGACCATCGTGGGCGTCTTCCTGACGTCCCTCGTCATGGCGCGGGAATGGGAGCGCGGGACGCTGGAATCCCTCTTCGTTACGCCCGTGCGGAAGGAGGAACTGCTGCTGGCGAAGATGATCCCTTATTTCTGCATCGCGATGCTGGGCTTCTTCCTTTGCCTGATAGCGTCCCGCTTCCTCTACGGTGTGCCGCTCCACGGCTCCTTTATCATGTTGGTGATCTCGTCGGTGCTGTATCTGTTCGTGGCCCTCGGTATCGGGCTTTTGATTTCCGCCGCCACGAAAAGCCAATTCTTGGCCAGCCAAGTCTCCCTCGTGCTGAGTCTCTTGCCCGCCATGATGCTCTCGGGCTTCCTTTTCGACCTCAGGAGCGTCCCGGCGTGGGTGGCGGCGGTGGGCCACGCGCTGCCCTCCACCTATTATCTGGAGCTTTTGAAATCGCTGTTCCTCGCGGGCAACAACTGGCCGCTGCTTGGGAAGAACTGCGTGATTCTCGCCGGCTATGCCGTGCTGCTTTTGGGGCTGGCGTTCCTCGTCACGCGAAAGAAGGTGGAATGATTGGACGCGTGGAAAAGTTATATCGAAAAAGTGCGCTGGATGATGCGGAAGGAACTTTTGGCCACCCTCAGCGACCCCAGGACGAAGTTCATCCTGATTGTGCCGGTACTCATACAAAGCATGCTGTTCGGCTACACGGCGACCTATGATTTGGATCTCGCGCCTTACGCCGTTTTGGATATGAGCCACAGCTCGGCGGCGGCGGATTTTGAGACGGACATCGACGGTTCCCCAGCCTTCCGGCGCGTGCGGACCCTTTCCAATTCCAGCGAGATCGCCGACGCCATCGACAGCGGCGAAGCCATGCTGGCTATTTCCATTCCTTCGGACTTCGAGAGTAAACTGAACCGGGGGGAGCCCTCGCCCATCCAAGTCATCACCGACGGGCGGAACACCATGACCGCCAACGCCGCCAGCAGTTACGTCGAGCGCATCGCCGCCGCTTTCAACGCGGAGCGCAACCCGAAGGCTGTTGCCGTGACGCTCGAAACCATCGCGTGGTACAACCCGAATTTGATTACCCGCTGGTCGTTCCTGCCGTCGATGATCGCGATGCTGGCCTTCAATCAGGTGTTGATCCTGAGCGGCCTGTCCGTGGCGCGGGAGCGGGAGCAGGGCACCTTCGACCAGCTCTTGGTGACGCCCTTGTCCCCGACCGTCATTCTGATCGGCAAGGCGGCGGTGCCGGTGCTGATGGGCATGATCCAGTCCACGCTGGTGCTCTTGATTTGCCGGTTCTGGTTCCAGGTCCCGATGGCGGGGAATCCGCTGGCGCTTTTGGCGGTGCTCTTCGTCTTCACACTGAGCTGCACGGGCATGGGGCTTTCCATTTCCGCCATCTCGTCCACCATGCAGCAGGTCATGGTCTATTGCTTCCTGCTGCTGATGCCGATGATCCTGCTTTCCGGCATCGCGACGCCGGTGGCGAACATGCCCGAGATCCTGCAAATCCTGACCTACGCCGATCCGCTCCGTTTCGCCCTCGAGGCGGTGCGGCGGGTGTACTTGGAGGGCTGCGGTCTTTCCGCCGTCGCGTGGAATTTCGTGCCGATGCTGGCCGTCGCCGCCGTGACCTTCCCGTTGGCGGGCTGGCTGTTCCGGCACAATCTGGGGTAAGCGACAGTAATATTGGAAGCACTGATTAAGTCAAGTCGTGGCCCTGTCGAGGGATTTTTTCGTCAGGCAAGGAAAAGTGCTCGAAGTCGTAGCAGAGCTACGTCGAGAGCACTTTGACGCAGCATGACGGAAAAAGACCCGTCAGGGGCGCGGCGGGACTTATTCAGTGCTTCCATAATATACCAAGGCGAAGATGTCGGGGCTGTCGCACGTAAATAGAACGTGCGGCAGCCTCTTTTTATTGACATTACTGCATTGTCTTCCCAATGCGTTTGTTCTCGTACATGGTTTTGTCCGTCCGGCGTAGCGTATCATCCGCCGACTTGTCGAGTTCCTCTTTACAAATGCGCATACTTTCACTACAATAGAACCAATTTGAGACAGAAAGGGTCCCTTTATGACATCGCTGAACAAATCCGGTCTTTTGGCCAGCCACGGCGAAGTCCTGCGCGAAGGCGTGCGCGACGGCATGCCCATCGCCCTCGGATACTTCGTCGTCGCCTTCACTCTCGGCATTGCCGCACGCAACGCGGGGCTTTCTCCGCTGCAGGGTTTTCTTGCCAGCTTTTTCAATAACGCTTCGGCAGGCGAGTACGCCGCCTTCACCGTCATAGCCGCCGACCGTCCATATCTTGAAATGGTCCTGATCACGATCGTCGCCAACGCGCGCTATCTGTTGATGAGCTGCGTACTGAGCCAGCGGTTTGCACCGGACGCTTCGATCTGGCACCGGATTTTCGTCGGTTTCGACGTGACCGACGAAATCTTCGGCATTTCCGCCGCTCGGCCCGCGCCTCTCGATCCGTATTATAATTACGGCGCCATGCTTGTCGCGCTGCCCGGCTGGTCCGTCGGTACGGCTGTCGGCATCGCCGCAGGCAACGCCCTTCCTGCGGCGGCGGTCAGCGCCCTCTCCGTCGCGCTTTACGGCATGTTCCTCGCGATCATCATTCCGCCCGCGCGGGTCAATCGCGTCATCGGCGCCTTCGTCGCGCTGGCGTTCCTCGCAAGCTTCGCTGCTTCAACGCTGCCGGTCCTCTCCGATCTGTCCGGCGGCACGCGGACGATCATTCTGACCGTCGTCCTGGCCGGAATCGCCGCCGTAAAATTTCCGAGAGATGACTGAACTACCCAAAATCGATGCTAATTTTACATCAAATAGTGAAAACTTTCGATTGTTATCGTTAATAAAACAGCATGTTACAGAAATAAAAACGGAGGAAACATCGTGACGCACAGCATTTGGGTTTATCTTTTGGTCATGTCGGCCGTTACGCTGGCAATTCGAATTTTGCCTTTGACTTTGATCCGACGCCAGATCAAAAGCCGCTTTATCCGCTCATTCCTATTCTATGTACCGTATATCACGCTGGCAGTGATGACCTTCCCCGACATCATTCACGCGACTCAGACGCCGACTTCGGGCTTCCTGGCTCTTGTCGTCGGCGCGCTCATGGCATGGTTCGGCGCGAGCCTGTTCAAGGTCTCCGCTTTTTGCTGCGTCGTCGTATTCGTCACGGAGAGATTCTTGATCGGATAACTCGTATACTGACACTGCTTTCATAAAAAACGGACAGTCTTACGACTGCCCGTTTTTTATATTTCATGTTACCATATTTATTTTTTATTTCAATACCAGTTGCTCTCCGAGCGCCTTCAATTCTTCGTGAAGCTCTTCGCCGACGCCTTCGGTCTTTTTCGGCACATCCGCCAGCGGGAATTTGCTTGCGACGATAGTCTGCCGTTTATTCTCCTGCCGAACCTTCAAAAGGCCGATCAGAGTCTCTCCCGCCTCCTGGTTCAAATGCGCAGCGTCGAGATCGTCCACAACTAGACACGGCGCCGCCTCCGCTTTTTCCGTGAATTTTATCCGTGCCGTCTCGTTTGCCGCTCCCAGCGTTTCTGAGAAAAGCTCCGCCGCCGTCAGGAACATCGTATCCGTTCCCGCCTTCTCCTTCTCATTTGCAAACACTGCGACCAACATGCTCTTGCCGGTACCCGGAGGCCCATAGACGAACGCCCCTTTCGACGCGTCGGCCACCAGCGCCTTCATCGCTGCAACCGCCTCCTTGTTGTACGCGTCCGAATCGTAACGCTCGAAGCCCAGCCCCTTGTATTTCATAGGAACCATCAGCAACACACCCCTTCGTAAAATTTGATAACATACGTTCTTCTATATTATACGGCATAATCTGCGTTAGGCCGTATAACTCCCGAAATCATTGGATTTCAGATTTTCTTCGGTGCTTATTCGTGCTTATGATCAGCTTATCATCCCCTCGTCCTCAGCTTTTGCCAAAAACTCTCCAAGACTAGCGAGGAATAAGATAATGCTTTCCAATTTTCATCACTTTAAGCTTTCCATCTTTATAATACTCTGAAATCGTTGATTTTGCAAGCCCTGTCATTTCGCAAACATCTTCAGCACGGAACGCAATCCCGGCGTCCCACTTGCCCGATGACGTATGCAATCAGTTTTTCATATAGCCGCGCTTTCCCTGTTTCATGGCAACAAAAAGCGGCCCGCCCTTTTTGGCGGGTTTATCGCTGGGTAGTACGGGAATGTGATTGATGCAACAAAAAATCTTGACAATGATTTTGGAGGAGATAATATATAGAGTAAATAGATTATTTTCAAATCGCGTCAATTTTGGGAGGTTTGCCTTGTATTTATTAGCAGAAGGCAATAAAGCATATTATTTTACTGGGAGGGTTCATGATGGCGGAAAAATCCAGGGGAACGAAATTCACGAAGGAACAGATCGAAAAGGCGATGCAGTGCAAGAACGCCGACGAACTCCTGGCGCTGGCGAAGGCCGAGCTCTATGACATGACACGGGACGAGGCCGAGGCGTACATAGCGGAGATGGAGGACTTCGAGCTGGACGACGAGACGCTGAAGAAAGCGGCCGGCGGCGTTTGCTGGGATAATTGCCCAACCGAGGGAAGCTGCTCCCACCATGTCTGCGGAACCGTGGGCTGGGAAAACTTCAAGGGGTGTTAGGGCTGTTAATGTAAGGAGGCTTTCATCATGGCAATCAACAGAAAAGAAATTACAAGCGAGCAGATCATGAAGGCGGCGCAGTGCAAAACCGCCGACGAGCTGATGGCGCTGGCGAAGGGCGCTGGATTTGACATTACCCAAGCAGAAGCCGAGGCGTATATGGCGGAGCTGGCCGACGTGGAGCTGGACGAAGCGCAGCTGCAGAAGGCGGCCGGCGGCGGATGCTACCCGGACTGCAAAAACGATTATTGCTTTGAAAACTAATGTGGAAGCCGGTTCCAGAAGGAACCGGCTTCACTATGTCATGGCTTTCTGCGTAAACGGGAGTATAAAAAAAATTTTTGTAAAGGAAACACTGATTAAGTCAATTCGTGCATCTGTCGAGGGATTTTTTTGACTGTCTAGGAAAAGCCCTCGAAGGCGTAGCATCGCTACGTCGAGAGGGATTTGACAACGACAGGCGGAAAAAGACCCGGCAGAGGCGCGGAGGGACTTATTCAGTGGTTCCTAAAGGAACGTGACGGGAAATGAAGAAATTATTCGAGCCGGTATCGCTCACCATCTGGCATTGAAAAACCGCCTTGTGCGCTCCGACACTTGGGTGGATGTCGCCACGCCGGACGGCATGGGATTCTCGTCAGCCGACTCTCCGCTCTGCGGGGACCTGCCGCAGCGAGAGGCCGATGCGCCCGCGTTCCTCGTCCACTCTGTCTCGCCAGCGCCGCGAGTATGTCACGGACAGAGGGCAATCCGGCGTTGACTGCTTTTAAACAAAATGATAGAATTTCAAGCGCAAACGGAGAACATTTGCACAATATTTCAACAAGGAAGGTCCTATCATTGAAAAAAATCTTGCCATCGATGGAACATGACACAAAACTGCCGGAGCTGACCCTGCGGGGGATGCTGCTGGGCGCGGTGCTGACGGTTATCTTCACGGCCTCCAATGTGTATTTGGGCTTGAAAGTCGGCTTGACGTTTTCCTCCGCCATTCCGGCCGCCGTGATTTCCATGGCGGTGCTTCGCATGGCGAAAGGCTCCAATATTTTGGAAAACAATATGGTACAGACGCAGGCGTCCGCGGCGGGAACTCTGTCGGCGCTCATTTTTATCATACCGGGTTTGCTCATGATCGGGTATTGGCAGGATTTTGAGTTTTGGCAGACCTTTTTCGTATCGGCTTGCGGCGGATGTCTCGGGGTGCTGTTCACAATCCCCCTGCGGCGAGCCATGGTCGTGCACAGCGATTTGCCCTATCCGGAGGGCAGGGCCGCCGCCGAGATCCTGAAGATGGGCGATTCTTCCGATGGGAACGCTTCCGGCGGGACAAAAGAGCTCTTGTCCGGAAGCGGCATTGCCGGAATCGTCGCTTTTCTCACCAGCGGATTTCAAGTCCTGACGGGAGAGTTTTCTCTCTGGTTTCCGGTGGGGCGAGGAATCACGCAGCTTTCGCTCGGATATTCTTCCGCGTTGGTGGGCGCGGGATACTTGATCGGCATCGCCAGCGGACTGGCTCTGCTGATCGGGATTTTTTTGGCGTGGGGCGTCATGATCCCGTATTTCACGATGACGGGGACACCCGCGGACGGGCAGACCATGCAGCAATTCGCCCAGTTGTGCTATACCGGCAAGGTTCGCTTGATTGGAGCCGGCGTCATGGGCGTGGCCGCGATCTGGACGCTCCTGAAGATGTCCCGGAGCGTCATGGACGGGATCAAAGAGTCGATCCGCTCGGCGCGGAGGACAGGGCAGGAGGAAGCGCGGCATCGAATGGACACGGATATGTCCGTTTCTTCCGTGCTGCTGATTTTTTGCGTCATGATGATAGGACTGCTGGGAACTTTCTATTCTTTTGTGAGCCCGGAAGGCCTTCCCTTTGGACAGACGCTGGCTTTTGCCGCCACGGGCGTGGGGCTGGCGGCTGTCATGGGATTTTTGGTGGCTGCCGCCTGCGCTTATATGGCAGGATTGGTAGGAACTTCCTCCAGCCCGATTTCCGGCATCGGGATTTTGGCGATCATCGTGTCTTCGCTGGTCGTCATGGCACTGTGCAATGTCCTGGGGATTTTTGAACTGCCCGGAGGGGAGAAATTTGCCACGGCAACGGCGATTTTTACCACGAGCATCATCCTCGCCATTTCCTGCATTTCCAACGACAATATGCAGGATCTCAAGACCGGCTGGCTGGTAGGGGCAACGCCATGGAAACAGCAGATCGCCCTGATTTTCGGCTGTCTGGTGGGAGCCGTCGTCATGCCTTTTGTATTGAATATGCTTTATCATGCCTATGGCTTTACCGGCGCATTGCCGCGCCCGGACATGAATCCCGAAGCGGCCTTGTCCGCGCCGCAAGCAACTCTCATGACCATGATCGCCCGCGGCATATTTTCATCGAATCTCGCATGGGAATATATCTATTTCGGCATCGGGCTTGGCGTCGCCATCGTTTTTGTTGACAGTATGTTGAAGAGCCATACTGAGAGCCTCTGCCTGCCTCCGTTGGCCGTCGGCATCGGGATCTACCTCCCGCCTTCCCTGCAAACGCCGCTCGTCGTGGGCGCCGTCATGGGCTATTGGCTGGAGCGGCACATGAAAAACGGTTCGCTTGACGTCGAGGCGGGACAGCAGCGCGGCACGCTTTTCGCCTCCGGGCTGATTGTCGGAGAGAGTCTCGTCGGTGTTTTGCTGGCTGCCGTGATCGCCGTTTCGGTTTCCAGGGGCGGGGGCGAGGCACCTTTGGCTTTGGCGGGTGCGGAATTTCATGATACGGCAGAGGTTTTGGGGCTTCTGGCCTTCCTCGCCATCCTTGCGGTTTTCGGAAAAACCGTGCTGAAACGATAGGGCGTTCTT
>CAMHCS010000003.1 GCA_946183785.1 uncultured Selenomonadales bacterium
TGGATAGTTTGTTTTATTTTACCACTTTGGCGACCTTTTTCGGTGTTTCCTTAACATGAAAATCACAATTCTCGCGGTGGGCAAGCTCAAGGAAAAATACCTGCGGGACGGCGTGGCGGAATACGAAAAACGTCTCGCTCCGTTTGCAAAGCTCGATTTTATCGAGATTGCCGAGGAAAAAATGCCGGAGAATTTCTCTATGGCGGAAAAGGAAAAGACGCTCGTCCGTGAGGGCGAGCGTCTTTTGGCACGCGTACCAGAAGGCAGCGAACTGATCGTGCTGGACGTGGCGGGCGAATCGCTTTCCTCCGAGGAACTTTCCACGCGGCTCAGTGAATGGATGCTGGCGGGCGTTTCTCATATCACGTTTCTGATCGGCGGAGCGTTCGGCCTCTCTCCCGCCGTCCGAAGCGCGGCGCGGCTGCGCCTTTCTTTGTCGAAGATGACCTTTACGCATCAGATGGCAAGGTTATTGCTGACGGAGCAGATTTATCGCGCGTTCAAAATTATGCGCGGGGAAAAATATCACTGGTAGCAAAGGAACCACTGAACAAGTCCCGCCGTTCCCCTGCCGGGTCTTTTCCCAGCCAGACGAAAAAATCCCTCGACAGGGACGCGGCTTGACCTATTCAGTGGTTCCTAAAAACGGCGTCTGTCAATGGAAAAGACGGGTGCCGTTCTGTTATGTCATTGTAAACCATGTGTATATGCTGAAAATCGTCAGCAGGACGATTTCGCCAAGCAGGACCGGACGGAGTGTGCCGAAGAAGTTCGCACGGAAATAGTCTACTGTGACCACGAGGCACATATGTGTCGGCGTCAGCATTTGCCCGGCTACGCCGAAGGCCATTGCGATGCCTGCCAGATCCAGATTGCCCGTGCCCATCGCCGCGACGATCGGCATGACGATGGCGACGTGGCCTTGCGACATGCCTGTCAGTACGCCGATGATTAAGGACACGCAGGCGATGATGACCGGCACGGGCAGAGGCGACGTCCGGAACGCTTCGACGATTTCGGGCAGCACGCCGATTACGGTTAGTATCTGGATAAAATAAAGGATGCAGAGCACGTTCAGCAGCATTTTTTTGTCGAGTGCGCCGGCCACTGTTTCCTTTACGGAGACGAATCGCCCCGAGGCGCGCAACACAAAGAACAGCAAAAATGTCACCAATCCCATGGCAACAGACGCGTTCATGTCGAGAAATACCGCCAACAGGAACGTCGAGACCACAGGGGAAAGCGCGAGGATGAGATCAGTCGTTTCGCGCTTTTTTTGCGCCCCCTCAGATTGGGGCTTTTGTTCGGCAGGGAGGCGGAGCGGGCGGATCAGGATCAGCCAGCCTATAGAGAAGGCAAGAATCGTCAGCCAGCTCAAATGCTTCAAAAATTCGCTGAAGGGTACGTCAGCGATGTTGCAGGCCATAATCATGCCGGGAATGATCGGGTTGGAGAACTCGAAGATGTGGCGGAACCAGAAATTAATGGCGGATTTGTGTTCCTGCGGGATTGAAAGCTCCGTGGAAAGCTCGTCCACGATCGGCGCTGAGAAGCGCGCGCCGCCTAAAGAAGGCAGCAGGCCGAGAAACGCGGGCATCAGGGCGAGGAGCGCTTTCGCACTGGAAAAAACGCGCCGGAGTGCGTTAACCATGCCGGACAGAGTTCCGCTTATGCGAAGTTCGATCTCGAGGCACATGACGAAATAGAGCGCCAGTAAAATATCGTACGTGCGCGAAAGAGAAAGGGTCTCTTTCATCGCGATGAAGAGCGAGAGAACTTCCCCTGATTTCACGAGCCAGAGCAAAAGCCCGCCTGCCAGCATGCACGGCCCGATCGGGACGTGTTTTCGGAGCAGCAGGACAATCAGGAGAAACGCCGCCGCCAGCGGAAGAAAAACAGTCATTACAAACACCTTGCCTAGCTGAATGGTTTATACATTCTCCCACGTATACTCCGGCAAAAGTACCTTTACCTCTTCCGTTTCTTTTATCAGTCCGTCGCGGAGCAGGCGGGCGAGGACAATATGCGTGGAAACGATCTGGCTTTCCGCGAAGCGGCGGACAATGTCGAAGGAGAAGTCGCCGTTTTCGACGAGGCGGCGATAAGCTTTTGCCGGAATCAGCACTTCGTCGGTGAAATTGTCGACGTACGTTTCGGCGGGGTTCTTGAACGAGAAATCGACAAAGTTCGCATTGCCGTTCACGATGCGGCTGATCTCGCGGAACAGTGCGAACCAAAAGACGTCCTGCCGTTCCTTTCGCGCTGTCAGGCAAAGCATACCCCGGCCATTCGGGAATTTTCGGACGAAGCCGCGCACCGGGGCGCCTTCGAAGGGAGGGACGAGTCGAAAAGCGATGCCGCAGGCGGCGAAAGCCTTGCCGAGCAGGAACGGAAGCTCCGATTCCTTGTAGAGCATCAAATGCTTGATAGCGGGCAGACTGTCTCCGAGCTTTTGTATATCCATGACGGGCGCGGTCAGCGCGTTTTCCGTCAGGCGCTCGCACATTTGCTGCCATGCAAGCAGAACATACGGATCGATGTCGTCTTCGCAGCCCCGGTGCCGGAGACGGGAGACGGCGGTTCCCGTGATTTCCGGAATCACGCGGAGATCGCTGACGCCCATGAATCGTCGAAGCTTCAATATGGCGTCAACATCGTCGGCCAGATCGTCCAACAGTTTGTATTTTCTCAGAATGGGAATGACGGTGAGCAGGCGCAGCGGAATTTCCATCTCCTCAGGATGGACGCCGGCGCGTTCTTTTCGTTCGAAGCAGGCCTCGTCGTATCTCACCTGCATATCGAGCCATTCCAGCGCCGGGAGGCCGAATACGCATTCCAGCCGCTTCGCGAAGGGAAGGGAGACGTCTCGCGATCCGTCGATGACGGCTGCAATGTGCTTTTCGGAAACGCCGACTCGAAGGGAGAGTTCCTTTCGCGACATGTCAACGAGGTCGAGCATAGCTGCCAGTGTCGCGCCCGGATGTTTGATTCCGGCGTTCGCGTCGGTGCCGTTCATCATCGACCCCCCTTTCTGTTTTCTTCCTCATCCATATTTCAGCAATATAATTGTATAGGAATTGTTATGTTTGTCAAGGTGCGGCCTTGCGTCCTGCCGCGAAAAATAGTATTATAATAAGAACATTTATAATGGGAACGGAGCAGGTTTGGCCTCCGTGAGAGGAAGGCGCAGAGTGGAGCGGTTGTTTGAAGGCGTCGGGCAATTTGTGATTCGATGGCTGCAATATACTGGGGAGGTCGTTTTGCTGCTGGCGGAGACAATCCGTCAGCTCAAGCGGCCCCCCCGTATGCGTCATGTCTTTGGGCAGATGGCGCATCTTGGCGCAGATTCGCTGCCTATCGTGGGACTGACGCTGCTTTTTACGGGAATGGTCATGACGCTCCAGATTGCCCACGAGTTTATTCGCTTCGGTGCGCAGTCGACCATTGGCGGCGTGATTACCATCGCTATCGGGCGCGAGCTCGGGCCGGTGCTGGTTGGCGTGGTAGCGGCAGGGCGTGTGGGCTCGGCTATCACGGCTGAAATCAGTACGATGAAGGTCACAGAGCAGATCGACGCGCTCCGGGTCATGGCGACGAGCCCTATCGGCTATCTGATCGTGCCGCGTATGATTGCCTGTATGGCGATGGTGCCGATGCTGACGGTTTTCGGCGACGTCATCGGCATCTTGGGGGGCTGGCTGATTGCCACAGGGTGGTCCGGGATTTCTTCTTATTTGTATTGGAATTCCATCACGAATTTCGTTGTGGTACACGATATCACCGGCGGCCTGGTCAAGGCGGCGGTGTTCGGCATGTTCATCGCTGTGCTCGGTTGCTACTGCGGGCTGAAGGCGCCTGCAGGGGCGGAAGGTGTGGGCGTCGCGACGACGCGTTCAGTAGTCAGCGCAATCATCGTGATTTTTATCATGAATTGTTTTCTTTCATTGATTTTGTATAAGTGATGGAGCGTCCTATGATTGAATTGAAGCATGTGGACAAATCCTTCGGGGAAAAACGAGTGCTGAAGGGCGTAAGCTTTCGCGTGGAGGACGGCGAGACGCTGGCGTTGATCGGCGGCTCGGGCTCCGGCAAGAGCACGCTGCTCCGGCTGATGATCGGCCTTGATCGTCCGACGGCGGGCGAAATCTGGATCGACGGTACGGAGATTACACGTTTGGCCGAGGACGAACTTGACGAGGTACGTCTCTCGATGGGCATGGTGTTCCAGTATTCTGCGCTGTTCGACTCAATGACCGTCGGGGACAATGTGGCGTTTGGCCTTCGGGAGCATACGGATTTTTCGGAGGAAAAGATTCAGGATATTGTTCGCGAGAAGCTTTCCTTGGTGGGTTTGCCGGACGCGGAGGACATGATGCCCGGCGAGCTCTCGGGCGGCATGAAGAAACGGGTGAGTTTGGCCAGGGCCCTGGCTTTCGGCCCGTCAATCATTTTCTACGACGAACCGGATTCAGGCCTTGATCCCGTGATGACGCGAAAAATTGACGACCTGATTGTCGCGACACAGGAAAAACTCGGCGTAACGTCCATTGTCGTGACTCACGATATGGAGAGCGCGTGTCTTGTGGCAAACCGGATAGCAATGTTGTACGAAGGCGAAATCATCGCGATGGAGAAAACGGAAGATTTTCGGCGGCTGAAGGACCTGCGGGTGCGGGAATTCCTCGGCAGCTTCGCGATAGAATAGAAAGGGCGGGAAGATAGGCATGTCAAACGAAGTTAAGGTCGGCGCATTTACCTTGTGCGGTCTGGCGCTTTTGGCGGTGATGTTGATTGGACTTTCCGGCGTCACAATGTTCGGTCCGAGCCAGTACACGATTTACGTGACCTTCCCCGAGGTCATCGGATTGAACCCGGCGGCGGAGGTGCGATTCGCGGGCGTGCTCGCGGGCAAGGTGAACAGCGTTGAGACCGAGGGAATGCACGTCCTGATCACTATGTCAGTCAACAATGATATCCGCATTCCTCACGCCTCGAAAATCACGGTCAGCTCCAGCGGCTTCCTCGGTGAGAAATACATCAATATCCTGCCGGCGCGGGACACAGGCGTCTATCTTGACCCGGACGATCGCGTGGCCGGTACGCCCGAAGAAAGTATGGAAACGGTAATGGCGAAAATGTCGGTGCTGATCGATCAGGCCCATGAGATGCTGAACGGCATCAACTCCGTCATCAATAATCCCGATATGAACGCTTCGCTCGTTGCCACGGCGGTCAACCTGAAAGACATCACAGGTAACGTTCGCGAGATGACCGGAACCTTCGCCCGTATGGCCGCCCACAACGAAAGCGAGATCAACCGCATGGTGCAGCATCTGTCCATGCTGTCGGTGAGCCTTGCGGGCGCAGCGCAGGAAGTTGAGCTCATGGTAAAAGACTTTTCCGGCGACGGTGAAGCGGCGGCAAACCTGCGGGCGACAGTGGCGAACATCGCGACCACCAGTGCGCGCATTGACAATATGGCGAAAAGCCTCGAAGGCGTCGTGACCGATCCGAAGACGACGGAAGACCTGAAGGCCATTCTGCACAATACCCGCCAGGTCACGGAAAAAGCGGACAAGATGATGAGCGGGCTCGGCGGCGGTGCGATAAAGCCCAGCCTTGAAGTTATGTACAGCGGACAGGAAAGTAACTGGCGCGCGAATTTCGATGTGACGGCAAACCTGTCGGACAAGAACATGTTCAGGATCGGCGTGAATGAAATCGGCGAGGGCAATCGCTTCAATCTGCAGGCGGGCCGCAAAATGGGGGCGCTGACGGCAAGAGCCGGCATCATCGACAACGAAGTCGGCGTCGGCCTCGATGCCGACGCAGGCGATCGCTGGCGCTTCTCTCTTGACGCCTACGACCTGAACAATATTCGTCTTCGCCCGAGAGCCAGCGTTCGTGTGGCAAAAAGCACCTATCTGTTCGGGCAGGTGAACGACGTAAACGACGGCGACCGAAGAGCGACCTATGTCGGCGTCCGGCAGGAATTTTGAAGGTTTTGATGAACACGCAGCTTTGGCGAAGGGGTTGCGTGTTTTCTTTTGTTGGGAAAATTTCAGGCAAATCTTGACCTTTGGGGCAAAGTTTTGTTTGCACAGATGGAAAAAAAGCGCTACAATAAGTATACGTTGAAAAATGGAAGGTACGTTTACAGGGGGAAGTATTGATGAGACGCATCAAGAAACTGCAGAAAGCGCTTGCGGCACTGGCTGTCGCAGGTTATATGGGCTTTGCCGCTTTGGGGACGGCACAGGCCGCGCCGATCGTGGAACTGACGCTTCAGCAGAGCATCGACATGGCGCTCGCGAACAATCGCACCATCAAGGAATCGGCGGAAGATCAGGCGCAGGCGTACTGGGCGCACCGTCAGGCGCGCCGGACGGCAGGGCCGACGCTTTCGTGGAGCGGTACGGGAAGGTATCAAGCGGGACATCAGGCGAACGACGCAGGGATTCGAGCGAATTACGAATTTGCCGGACTTCATAGTGACAGGTTATATACTAATTCGGTGCAAGTATCTTTCCCACTTTACACTGGCGGAAAGATAGAGAACAGCATCGAAGCAGCGGAGCTTGGACGCGACGCGGCGGATTTGATGCTGGAAGCCACACGGCAGGGGATCAAGGAGCAGACCACGGAAGCTTATTTCCAGATTCTCCAGTTCCGCAACCTGATTCAGGTCAACAAGGAAGCGGTCGATACGCTTCAGGCCCATCTCGACAACGTCAATGCCCAGTACCGCGTCGGCACCGTCGCGAAGTCGGACGTACTGCGCTCCCAGGTCGAGCTGGCGAACCAGCAGCAGAACCTTGTTACCGCGCAAAACAATTATGACGTGGCGGTCGCGACCTTCAACAATATCGTGGGGCTTCCCACGGACACCATCGTGGACGCGAAGGAAGACCTGTCTTATACGAAATATGACATTTCGCTTCCCCATTGCACGGATTACGCGCTGATTCACCGTCCCGACGGGATCGCGATGGAGCGCGCCTGGAAACGAGCCGAGGCGCAGATGAAGATGGCAAAGGCTGGCTATCGGCCAACGGTTAACGCATCGGTATCGCGTGCATGGTCTGGGGATGAACCTTTTTCGACAAACACAGTGAACTTGAATGGGGTAAATGACGGCACCACGACGATGCTTTCAGCAAATTGGAATATCTTCGACAACAACGTGACCGAGGCGCAGGTCCAACAAGCGAAGGCCTCCATGCGGAAAGCCGAGCAGCAGCTTTATGAGACGCGGGAGACGATTCAGCTGGACGTCCGCAAGGCGTATCTGAACCTTCTCGCGGCGGAGCAGAATATCCACACTACGAAGGTGGCCGTCGATCAGGCGCAGGAAGATTACAAGATCGCGCAGGTTCGCTACAGCGCCGGCGTCGGCACGAACCTCGACGTCATGGACGCCGAGTCCAAACTGATCCAGACGCAGACGACCTATATCACCGCGCTTTATAATTACAATACCAACAAGGCGGCTCTTGATCAGGCCATGGGCCTCAAGGTGGAGCTGGACGTCGCGAACTATTACAAGGGAGCAATCGACGAGACGATTCCGGTGCGGCCGTCCATCGACACGTCGAGGAACCTCACGGCGGCGGACGCGGGCGTTGTTTCCCCGGTCATCGTCCATCTGCCAAACGCCGAGCGTCCCTCGGAGACGGTCATGGCAGGCCTTTACGCAGCAAAAGAGGCAGCCGCACAGGCGGCGGCAGCCCAAGCGGCGGAACCGACAGAACCCGCTGCGAACGAAGAAGAATAACAGGGGTTGCTATATGGCAGGCAAGTACCGATACGGTATTTGCCTGCTTTTTAATGTGGCTTTCATTGACAAATCGCGCCTTTCGCCTTAGAATTTGAATGGTTATCATGGGAGGAGTATGGCAAAAAGGAGGGAGCCCGGCGATGAAAAAATGGCCTTGGCCTGTTGTGGCAAGCGGCGCAATAGGGCTTCTCTTTTTCATATGCGTGTGTTTTTTCGTTCTTGCGGGAACCGAGCGATTCATGGCGGGCATGGGGCAGCTCGCGGGCGAAAAAGGTTCCGAGATTCTCGGCTCCCGGGTCGAGATTGGCGGAGTGCGTGTGGATTCGCCCTGGTCGCTCACGGTGCGTGATATTACGCTTTATGACAAGCGGAACGAGATCCTGGCGAAGGCGGAATCAGCGGCGGTGCGGTTCAGCCTTTTTGGTATGCTCACGAAGAAACCTGCCGAAGCCGTAGAGGACGTATTGGTGCGCCGACCTGAGGCATGGATTGCGAAGCGTGCGGACGGCTCCTGGAATTATCAGGATTTAATCGAGGAAGAAAGCGAGCCCAGCGGCTTTCACGGCGTCGTGCGGAGCGAATTCGGGGCTGCCGAGCTTTCGATGGACGGCAGGACGCTTCGTGCGTCTGAAATCAATGGGAGCGTCGATTTCGAGGACGCGAAGACGATGAAGCTCAACCTGAAAGCGAGCTCTGACAGGGCGGCGATTGCCGCCGAAGGGGCGGTGGGGGACGAAAATGCGGCCTTGGAGATTGCAGGCTCGGACATTGAGATGCAGCCCTATCTGGCATGGCTGCCTGTCGGCATGTTGCCGGAGTCGGTGACGATTCGCGGCGGCCTTTTGAAGACGCTGACGGCTTCCGTGGCAAAACGCGGTGACGATATTACGTGCCGGGGAAATGCGGAGCTTTCCGGCGGAGCGGTGCGCGTATTGGATACTGAAATCCGGGCAATAGAGGGTACGGCGGAATTTACGGAGCGGGATGTGATGCTGGCGGTGGAGGCTGAGGCTGAAGGGCAAAAAGCCTCGGTGCGCGGATGCGTCAGCTTTTCCGGCGACGAGCCGCAGCTCCGGTTGATTGCCCGCTCGGAATCTTTTGACCCGGGCGAAGTGATGAAGGATATTCCGTTTCACGGCGCGGTGGCGTTTACAGCGCACGTTACAGGCACGGCTTCTTCGCCGGAGGTCAGCGGCGAGTTCCGGGCTGCGGATGGAAGGCTGGAGGATTTCGCTTTCACTGACGCGCGGGCGCAGGCGTCTTATGCGGGCGGACGGGTTACGGTGCGCTCTTTGGCGGCGGAGATATTCGGCGGGCATGTTGAGGGGGCGGGCGAGTTTGACGCGCCGACGGGATTTTTTGACGGCCATGCCGTGTTCACGGAAATGGACGCCGCACAGCTTGAGGCGTTCCTTCCGGGGCTCTCGGGCCGCGTTTCAGGAGATTTGGGCTTTGCGGGAAATCTCGATGCGCTGGAAGACGTTTCTGTTTACGGCAGTGTAATGGGCCATGATTTCTCGTATCTTGACATTTCCGCGCCGGAGATTTCCACATCTTTTTTCCATGATGCGGAGAAAACCCGGATCGATTATTTGAGCCTGCATCTGGAAAACGGCGGGGAAGTCGGCGTCGAAGGGACGGCGTTGGGGATGGAGACGCTCGACCTGGCGTTTTTCGCGACTCATGTCGATCTTTCGCTGTTGTCCCGCATCGATCCCGTTCTCGACATGGCGGGATTCGGCGACGCGCACGGGACCGTGCGCGGCCCGATGGAAAATCCGTCGGTGACGGCGGATTTCGCGGCCATTCACGGCCAACTGTTCAAGCAGCCATATCGGACGCTGCACGGTTCGGCCAGCGGGAGCCTCGACGGCGTTCGCATCGATTCGTTCTCGATGGAAAACGGCGGCAAGGTTACCTGGCTGGCCCAGGGAGTCGTCGGCTTGACGGGGGCGCGTCGCGTCGATCTGCGGATTGACACGGTCGGCGCGCGTTTGGAGGATTTCGCCGCGTTGGTGGCGCCGGAACAAAAGATTACGGGTGACATCGATAATGTTGTCACGGTTACGGGTACGCTGGACAATCCATCGGTGGTCGGTTATATCAGTTCCCATCGAGGCAGCTACAACGGTTATCTGCTCTCCGGCATGGAGGGAGACTATACGATGCAAAACGGCGTGCTGACGGTGCAGGATTTCCATATTTACTCGCCGCTGGTCGATATGGATCTGAACGGCACGGTAGCGGTGGATACGAGGAAGCTGGATCTCGCGGTGGCAGTTCACGATATTGATTTGCGGCGGTTCGAAAAAAAGCTTCCATATCCGATCGAGGGGCATGGCGTATTTGACGGTCATATCTTCGGCACACTGGACGAGCCGATTTTCGACGGCAAGCTTACGGCCCGGACGTTGACGCTGAACGGAGAGACGATTACCGACGCTGCGGGCGAAGTGCATATGCGCGGTTCGCAGATTGAGCTGAACCCGTTTGCGTTCCGTCAGAACGGCGGTACCTACTCGCTCCGTCTGGCTGGGAACCTCGCCGACGAGCGGCTTTCCGGAAAGGTGAAAGTGGAGCAGGGAGACCTTGGCGCGATGCTTTCCGTCGCCAATCTGAAAAACGAGGCGGTGCACGGACGCGTCAACGCCGAAATCGACCTCGGAGGTACGATGTCGGTTCCGCGGGTCTCATTGCGCGGCATTTTGACAGAGGGCGACGTCCGAGGCTATCCGCTGACGGATGTTTCGCTGGACGCAGGCCTTTTGGGCCGTGTGGTGACGCTGCGGCGCTTTGAGGGGCATCAAGGCACGGGCATGTTAGCCGCGACGGGTACCATCGATCTTGACGGCGCGATTGACGCGCGCCTTTCCGCGCAAAAAATACAGGCCGGTCTTTTGTCGGCGGCCGCCGGATTGAATACGGAGGCCGTGGGTACGTTGGATTTGGAAGCGCAGTTTGGCGGCACGATGGATCATCCGTTGGCGGACGCATCACTGACGATAACGGACGGCGGCGTCCGTGGTTCGACCTTTGATTCACTGACAGGGCTTTTCCATTTGCGGGGCGACGTCATTGAACTGGAGCAGGTGGTCGCGACGAAGGCCGAGGGCGCAAAGACCTACCGGGCCAGTGCGTCCGGCATGTTGCCCCTGAAGGCGTTCACAGCGCAGCCGGGTGAGGAACTTTCCGAATATGACAGAATCAATCTTCGCCTCGCGCTGGATGACGCCGACCTTGGCCTCTTGCCGCTGCTGTCGAAGGAGATCGAGTGGGCGCTGGGCGAGACGGACGGAAACGTAGTAATCGGCGGCTCGCTGGCCGCGCCAACCTTCGATGGGGCCGTCCGTATCAAGAACGGTTCAGTGAAATTCAAATCGTTGAAAATTCCCGTGACGGAGCTGAACTTCGGCCTCATCATGGAGGGCGATTTCCTTTCCATTGAGGAAGGCGCTTCCGGCAGAATGGGCAAGGGGATGTTTAAAATCGGAGGCGCGACACGGCTGGATGGTCAGACGCCCGTCGACTATCATCTGAACGTGGACGCGGACAAACTGGAAATTGCTTCCCTGTTCTTCACGGGTCCGGTGACTGCCTCTTTCGACTTGCGGGAGGGCGAGATTTACGGACGTCGCTTGCCGAAGCTGACAGGGCGGCTGGCGGTCGACGATGTTCTCGTCTCGATTCCGTCGATTCCTGACAGCGAGGGCGAGCTGCCGCATATGATTCTCGATTTCGGGCTGGAAATCGGTAAACACACGCACTTTTACAGTGCGGGGCTTTACGACCTCTGGATTCAGGGCTCGGCGCATTTCGGCGGCACGACGCGTCATCCGCAGCAGTCCGGGACAATTTCTGTGCGGCGCGGCAGGGTGCAGTATTTGCAGACTTCCTTCCGCGTAGTTGAAGGCGAGGCGTATTTCAACCAGGTCGATTCGTTCCTGCCCAGCGTTACTTTCAAGGCGACGGCTCGTATGAATCGTACACGCATTATGCTCGGCATCGACGGTCCGGTGCAGCAGATGAAATTTACGCTGACGTCAAGCCCGGAGATGAGCCAACAGGAAATATTGCGGCTGTTGACGTTCCGGGGGGCGTCCGCGAAGGGCGGAAACCAGGAATCGGCGGAGGCGCAGAGGAACGCGCTTCTTTTGGCGGGACTTCAGATGAGCGTCCTTGGCGAGGTGCAGAATGCGATCCGCGACCTTTTGCAGCTTGACGAACTGACTTTTTCGACAGGAACTTTCGAAAAAGGTGAAAAAGGGGCAGACAAACAGGCGATTGAGGCGTATAATATACAAATAGGCAAGTATGTCACTGACAAGGTCATGCTTCGTTATACGCAGAGCCTGAGCGAGGACTTGCGGCGATATGGCGTGCGCTACGACTTTACGGACCGCTTCAGCGCGTTCGTGTTGCGTGATGAGAAGAACCACAACTGGTTCGGCCTTGAAGCTCGGTTTTCGTTCTAGTATAACAAAACGTTAAGGGGGCGAGCAGGCTGCGTCTGGATGAATATATTCGAGAGCTGAAAAAAATAGAGCTGCTGTCGCCGGAGGAGGAAGCGAGCCTTTGGGACGCCTGCAAGCATCGGCGGGACGAGTTCGCACGGACCCGGTTGATTCAGTCGTATCAGCCTCTTGTCTTCAAGCAGGCATTGCCTTATCGCGCATCCGAATACATCATGGATGTAATCCAGGAGGGAACGGTAGGCCTGATCGAGGCGGTGGAAAGTTTTGAACCCGGGCGGGGCGTTGCCTTCAGCCTGTTCGCCGTCCATCGGATTCGCGGGAGGATGAAGGATTTTCTGAAAAAGGAAGGCGCCTCCGATATTGCTTGCATCGACGGTATGGCAGATGCGGAGGGGATTCCCGCGAAGGAACGCATCGTCGATCCCGGCGCACTGCCGGAGGAGCAGGCGGAAAGCCATGCGCTGGCCGAGCGCCTCCGGGAGGCAATGGCTCGATTGCCGCAGAAGGAACGCATCGTTCTCGAGGAGGTTTATCTGTCTGGCGGTGAGATTGGCGGCGTGGCCGATGAACTGCATTTAAGCACGTCGCATATCTATCGTCTGCAGAAGACCGGTATTCGACGGATTCGCGGCATGATGGCACGGTTCATGCAGCATTGGCGCGAAAAATAGCTATATAGTACAGTGCAGCGGTGATAAACCGAAATAAACGACGCAGGTGTGGAGCGGTCGGACGTATTCCCGTGAGGAAGGATGCGTTTGCCGGCAGAGTTTATTATAGTTATATTCCGAAGGGAGGGGGAGGCATGGAGAGCGGAACGGAAGACAGGAGCCGTCTTCGCCGTCATGTGCGTGCGGCACGGGAATGGCTGGGACGGGCCGAGGATTCGCTGGACCGAGCCGAGGATGTGCGCGGCGATCTGAATCTGATGTTGGCTCGGGCGGAGCTTGCCAGGGCGCAGGAAACAGAGCGTCCCGCCGCTTCGGTGATATGGGTTCGACGGGCTGCTCCTCTTTGCGCTGCGCTGTTATTGGCCGGTATCAGCCTTTCCACATGGCGCAGCGTGGCGGACGTTCCGCCTCCTGCCTTGGAGCGACGCGCAGGGGAAGCGGCAGTTGATGCCGGCGTTTCCAGCCGCCCGAGGGAAACGATTCCAATCCCGTCAATCCCGCAGGCGGACGCAGTTCCCGTCATGGAGGAGAAAGAAGGCACCGTCGAGTTTTTCCCTGCGGAGCCTGAAAGTCGGGAAGCGTTTGCGGAAACCGTCGATCCCGTGCGAGAGTCGGCGGAGTCTTCGGAAGCGGTGCAGGAATCTCCGGGTGCGCGGCTTCCATCCGAGGAAATGCAGCGGTTGATGAACAGCGCGGGGCAAAGCCTTCGCGCGACCAATATAGATTATAGGTAGAAGAGCAAAGGAAAGAGAAGCGTTTTGGGAGGTTTCAATTTGGACAAGAAGACGTATCGGACATTGGCTTGCACGGCGGCAATCGCTGCGGGGTTTGCGGCTGCGCCCCTCGGGACTGCGCATGCGGAGGAAGCGGAGACGAAGCAGCAGGCAGTAATTGCCGTGCCGGATATCACCGCCGTGCCGACGGAGGTCGTTCCCGCTCCGGTGGTGACCGAGGAAGAAGCAATGGCGCGACAGGAAGAGGAGGATGCGAGACTGCGAGCCGAGGCGGAACGGAAGGCCGCCGAGGAAGCGGAACGCAGGGCGCGGGAGGAAGAGGAACGAAAGGCGGAAGAGGAACGCCGAGCCGCCGAGGCCGCCCAACGCGCCGCTGAAGAGGCCGCACGTCGTGCTGCCGAGGAGGCTGCGGCAGCGAAAGCCGCGGAAGCCATCACTACGACTCGAGGCGCCGTCCCCGCCGAGCACTGGGCAGAAATGCGTCCCGATGAACAGGCCATTGCCCTGCGCCAAAAATCCTTGGTCGGCCAGACCGTGGTCGACGTGGTATTTGATGGCGCCAGTGCCGCGACGCTGCCGAAAGCGCAGACGGCGGTTCTTTCCCGTCCGGGCGACGTTTTCGCCGAGGACACCATTGACAAGGATCGGGCGGCTATTTATGACGTAGGTCTTTTCTATGATATTTTCCCGACTTTTGAAATCGTGCCCGAGGGCGTCATTGTCACTTATCATCTGCTGGAAAACCCGGTGCTGCATTCCGTCTCCATTGAGGGCAACACCGCAATCAAGACGGAAGAACTTCGCCGATTGATCACGGTTCCAGAGGGCGAAATGCTGAACACCAAGACGCTCCATGAGAATTTGCAGGCAATTTCGGATCGTTACCACAAGGACGGCTATATCCTCGTCAAGGTCAACAACCTCGACGTTGGCCGCGACGGAAACCTGAAAATCGACATCAATGAAGGCAAGCTGGAAAACTGTATCGTCAAGGGCAATACCAAGACGAAGGATCGCGTCGTGCTTCGCGAAATCCGCATGAAACCGGGCGATCCCTTCAACGCGAAAAAAGCGCGCCGCAGTATGCAGCGTATTTATAACCTCGGCTTTTTCGACGATGTGAATATGAAGCTGAACCCCGGTATTGAGCCGAATTCTGTCGTGCTCGAGGTGGATGTGGTTGAAAAGCGCACGGGCAACTTCACCATCGGCGCCGGCTATTCCAGTTCGGACGGCTTCGTTGGTATGGTGGGGCTCGGCGACAAGAATTTCCGGGGCATTGGCGACGCCGTCAATCTGACCTTCGAGTTCAGCGGCGACGATACGGATAACCACGGCTTTACATTCTCCTATCGACGGCCGTGGCTCGACAGAAAAGAGACGGCAGTCACGTTCCGTATTTACAACCGTACCTACAGATTTTATGATTACAATAAGGACGGCAACATTGTTGAAGAATTCATGCGGAAGTACACGGGCGGCGAGTTCACCTTCAGCCGTCCCGTCAGCGAAGTATCGACGAACTTTATTACGCTTCGCAGTCGCGAGGATCGCTATATTAAACATTATTCCGATCTTGATCGCAGCATTCCGAAGTATGATGACTGGCGGAATAAGAATTTTGGCCGGACGAACAGCGTAATCCTTGAGCATGTTACCGATACCCGGGACAACGTATTCTATCCGATGAAGGGCAACAAACTGAACCTTACGGCGGAATATGCGGGCGTCGGCGGCGATTTCCATTACCAGAAGTACACGGTGGAGGAAAATTACTATATCAAAGCCGGTCATGCGCAGGTCTTCGCAATTCGCGGCATATACGGACGCGGCGGCAGCGGCTACATTTCTGAATACAGCCAGTTCCGCATCGGCGGGCAGAACACTCTGCGCGGCTATCGCGACGAGCAGTTCCGCGGTAACAGTATGTATCTCGGTACGCTCGAATACCGCTTCCCGGTCTTCAGCAAGGTGAACGGAGCGCTGTTCACGGATGTCGGCAGCGCATGGAATTCGGGTTGGACGCCGGACAAGAGTTACGCCTCTATCGGCTTCGGCCTTTCGATCAATACGCCGGTGGGGCCGATTCGTGTCGATCTCGCTCATGGATCCCAGGGCAACCGCGTGCATTTCAGCGTTGGCGGCTCGTTCTGATATGAAAGGCATGAAAAAAATGCGGCGGTTTTTCGCCGCATTTTTCGCTGTTGTCATATGGTTGTTTGGCGCGTCTGCCGTACAAGCCGCAGGCACGGTGGACGAGGTCACGGCTGGCGTCGAGGCTGCTGCGCCGATTCCTGTGATTGTGCGGAGACGCATGGAGACAACGGTGTCCGCCATCGGCTTGCAGCTTCTGGCGGGGCGCCGGATTGCCGACGTGGAGACCGCTCGGGCGCAACAGGAAGCAATCATTCATGAAGTTTTTGATAAAGTGCTTGTCGGTTATTCCGTTGAAAAAGTATCGCTGTCTGTCGGTGAAGTCTCTCGGATTGAGGTCCGTCTCGCGCCGTGGGCAGACGTCATACACGCCGTTCATGTGGAGGTGACTGTCGAGGGGATGCCGGCGCCCGTCGAGGAGATGGCGCGCCGCGACCTTGCGGATGTGGGCAGCGTTTTCGGCGCAGGCATGAGCGGTTTGCCTGTGGCAGCCAGCGACTGGACGAACGGCGTCCTGAAGCGAAGCCTTCAGGAATACATGGATGCGCATCTGCCGGAATTTCGCGCCGATTTCGACGTCGAACCGGGATCGGAGACGAGAGTCGCGTTAACGGTTTATCCGAGGCTTCCGGTGGTACGGACGGTCGATCTCAGCATGCGGAGCGATTCGATTCCGAATTTCACGCTGCTTAATCATCGCAGATTCATGCAGGACAACGTAAATATGCTGATAGGCGTGCCGGTGGCATTCGTCGAGCGCCATCAGACTGAGTTTGAGGAAATGTTCGCCGCGTCGCTGGATTCGAAATCCGATTTTCACGCGCTGGATCTTCATACAAAGGTCTCCCTGCGTCCCGGCTGCGATATGGAAGTCATGAGCCGGTCGGATACGAAGAAATATCTGATCCGGCTTGAAGGCTGGGCTGACGTTTCCCACAAGGATGCGGACGGAAACTCCACGATGTTTCGGCTGCATGCAGGCAAGCGATTTTCGCCCCGGGATGAATTTTTCGTGCAGACCGACGTCTCGCCGCAGGATATGAAATGGACCTGGGCGTTGGGCTATACACGCCATCTTGCAGATGCAACGCGATTCATAGCGCGTTATGATATACGCGGCGAGAAGATGATTCTTGGCGGCGAGCAGGAATTTGGGAGGAAATGGATGCTTCGCTACGAATACCGCTGGACCGATCAACGCGGGGAAGGTGCGCTTCGCTACCGACTGCACGATTTCCTGAGCCTTGAGTATGTAATCGACAAGGATGACAACTGGCTTAGGGTTATTGGTAATTTTTGATGAAAAAAGAAGCTCCGCTCAGTGAATTCAGAGCGGAGTTTTTTGTCGTTATGGAATTACGTGTTGAGAGTTCGCGCACAACGTCGAGTCGTGAAAATTACAGTTCATAGATATATGGGCAGATGTTCACGTATTGGCCGCTTTTCAGGCGAAAACCCCGGGGAATGGTGCCAAGCTGGCGGAACCCGATCCGTTCGTAGAGACGCCGCGCCCGGAGGTTGCTTTCGACGACCGCGTTGAACTGCAAAATGTGGAATCCGAGGGTTCGCGCCCGACGGAGAGAATCGAAGACCAACGCTTCGCCGACATGCTGGCCGCGCGCCGACGCGGTTACGGCGTAGCTGGCATTGGCGATGTGGGAGCAACGACCGACGTTGTTTGGATGCATAATATAAAGACCGAGTAATGTCTTAGCGTCGTCTTCCGCTAAGGCCGTGCGGCTTTGGGCGGCGAAAAAGGCCGCGCCCGTCTCCTCGTCAAGGAGTTCTTCCTGAGGGAACGCGTTTCCTTCCTCTACGACCTCGTTCCATATGGCAAGCATAGCGGGAAGGTCGTTTGCCGTATAGCTCCGTATTTTCATTCTGCGGCTCCTTTCACGTTTGACAACGAGCTGCGGCATGTTGACACTGGCGGCGGTCCGTTGCGGTTCATTCCAAGTCCCATGCCGCGCAAACGCAGTCGCGTCCAGCGTTTTTTGCAGCGTAAAGTGCAGTATCGCTTTCCTTGATCAGATCGTCAATTGGGTAGTGCATATCGCGGGAGATGGCAATACCTACGCTTCCCGACAGACAACGGAATTCTTCCTGGGCGTGGCAGCGTTTGCGCAATCTTGCCAGGAAAACTTCCGCCATATTTTTGGCGGCTTCGTTGGACAGGCTTCCTAAAAGCATAACGAGAAACTCGTCGCCGCCGAATCGGCAGACCACCGCAGTCGGGAACGCGAGCTTCAGGACTTCGCTGACGGCCTTGAGGGCGTCGTCGCCCACTTTATGTCCGTAGGTGTCGTTGATCGTCTTGAAGTGGTCGAGGTCGATGGAGAAAATACAGACCGCCTGGTTCTTGCGATACTCGTTGACATATTCGTAGAAAAAACGGCGGTTGGAAAGCCCTGTAAGCTCATCCTTATGCGCCATGTCGAGAATCTTTTTATGGTAGCGGTTTAAAAGCGTGATATCCTGCGCGACGCCGGCCGTGCCGATGATGTTTCCGTCTCTGTCGAAGACGGGTGTTTTGTAAGTCCTGAGATCGCGCATTTTTTCAGCCCGTCTGGATGCTAGCGCGAAAATTACACAGTCAGGTCTATGCGCTGTCGTTTCCGGCAGTTTATCATACACAAAAAATTCCAGGTCCAATCCGTCAGCAGGGGGCATTGCTGCAATCGCGGCAGATTTATCTTCTGGCAGGCCAACGAGCCAAATCCTGCAATGGCAAGTCATAATAGAGCGCAAATACATGGAACCACCTCGTTCGCTGCATCTGTGCTATTGCATTCCCTGTCCTGTCCAATGAGACCGATATATACATTCTCTATGCCATAAAGATATCATAAATGGGTGTGTAATACAATATAGGAGTTTGTTTTATTCACAATTCGCCGGCTGCGTAGGGATACATGTGTATAGAGTGCCTATTTTTAAGGAAATTCTTATCTGTTGCCCTTGAATCCGGCAGAAGAGTTTGCTATAATGTCAGCGGTGTAAAACAACCGCGACTTTCGCGGGAACGAGAAAAGGAGATAATGAAATGATTAAGTTGGAGAAGAAGCACATCAAGATTTTTAGCGTAGTTATTGCGGCGGTCTTCGTTGGCAGCGTGGTGGCTCTCGCACTCACGCAGATGGGCGGATTGACCGGCGGTACTGCTTCGGCGGCATCTTCCAGCGTTGGCGTTGTCGATTTTAGGCAGGTCATGGGGCAGTCCTCCGACCTGCAGGACGCGAACACGCAAATGCAGCTTGCCGTCGAGGAAGCGAAGAATGAGTTCGAATCGAAGTCCGCAGGCATGAGCGAAGAGGAGAAAGGCAACTATTATCAGCAGATTCAGGAGCGTCTCGCGCAGAAGCAGCAGTCCCTGATTGAGCCGATCCAGAAGAAGATTGAGGCTGAGGTCAAGTCTGTTGCAGAGGCGAAGGGGCTTCAGGTTGTTATCGACAAAAGTTCTGTTGTGTACGGCGGTACGGATATCACGCAGGACGTCATCCGCAAGATGGCGCAGTAATATCGCATAGTTTTCCATACGCATTTTTTGTACCGAGCGTGAGCAAGCGCTCGGTACTTTTCTAGGGAGAGTGAAAGCATGGGCAGCACCGACGAAAGCCGTTCGACGGACGGCGGGCGGAAACCGCTTTTCGTCGGCTTGCTGTCGCTTTTTGTTCTGGGCGGCATCGTCGTTGGGTGGCTTTGGCTGCATCCGGGGCATGTTCCCGAATCTGACGCAGCGTCGGAAAAAACTGCTGCTGAGACAGTTGGGTTTGTGCGGCTGGGGGAGGCGGCGAAAGCGCGCCCCGAGTACGGCACGCTGCTCCGCCTGCGCGGCGAGCAGGCCCATCTGACCGATTTGCTGTCGGAACAACAGAAACGGTTGCTCAAATTGACGGCTCCCGACGCGATTAAGAAGCCCTTTGACGACGCCGTTGCGCAGAAAAAAAAGCAGGAGCTGATCAAGGCGCACGGCGAGTTCATGGAGCAGCTCGCCGAGGCGGAGAAGGAGAAGCGGGAGGAGACGCGGGCTCTTTACGAGGCGGCCCGGAATGAGATTAACGCCGCATATTTCAACGAGATCTTTAATACGCAGCTGAAGCTGGACAATGCCGACATCATGCGTCTTTCCGACGAGACAGTCGGGGATTTGAAGCGTCACCTTGAAAATCTCCAACGGGAGCGAGGCCGCCATCAGTACGAGCTGTACCAGAAGTATGAGGCGGAAATTCGGGCGTATAAGGAGGAACTGGCGGCAGAACACGGTTACAGGCTTGCAGAATTGGAATGGGAAGCAGATGGCCGCCTGCGCGCTGAGGAAATGCGGAAGCGCAGTGAAGCACAAGTGCGCAATCTCGACGCGATTCAGAAAAATATGCTGGATGCGACGGAGCTTCGCATGCGTATACAGGAAACGAAAAACGCTCTGCATGCGAAGGAGCGGGAGATTGACGCGCTGGAAACCGGCATGGCTAAAGAGCTTGCGTCTCTGGCTGCAAAGCTCGCCGTTCGACACCATTTCGCCGTTGTGTATGCGTCTCCGTTGACAGCAGGATTTCCTATGACCGGCGTCGGGACAGATCCTGCGGCGGGGCTCCGCGTCGTGGGAGGGACGGCTGTCGACCTGACGGAAGAACTTGTGCAGGAAGTTACAAAAAGCAATAATAAGCAGAATGCGAAGTAAGGAATGAGGAATCCAATGATAAAGCTCAATACGCTGGCGCGGGGCGTCGGCATGGTACTTTTGGTTGCGGCGTCGGCCGGCATTTCGGGCTGCTCGGAAAAAAATGCCGTCGTCGGCTATTACAATGTGGATCGTCTTGAAAGTGAAGCCGTCCAGATTAAGGCTTTGGAGAATGAAGCCACGGTGAAGCTCAAAGAAAAGCAAGCCGAAATTGAAACGAAGATGCAGGAAAAGCAAACCGCACTCGAGCAGAAGTTTAAGGATAAGCAAGACGAGATTGCGGCGAAGTTCCAAGCCAGAGAAGATGAGTTCAATCAAAAGGTGCAGGCGAATCCGCCAACCTCGCAGGAGGAAGCCGACCGTCTCCAGGCGGAGGCGAATGAGCTTGGGCAGACGCTCCAACAGGAAGCGGATGCAGATATGCAGAAGCTGCAGGAGGAGGCGGCGGCTGAGGCCCAGCAAATCCGGCAGGAAGCCGCAATCCAGATGCAGGGATTGCAGGCTCAATATCAGATGCGCATCCGGCAGAAGCTGGACAACGCCGTCGACGAGGTGGCCCGGGCGAAAAAACTTGACGTGGTACTGGACAACAGCATCATGCAAAAGTCAGTTATTTACGGCGGAGTCGATATCACCGACGATTTGTTGGAAAAATTGAAATGAGGAAAGCAGTATGAAAATGACGCTGGAACAGATCGCGAAGCTGGTCGGAGGTCGGCTGACAGGCGACGGGGCGGTCATCATTGAAGGGGCGGCGGGTTTGGAATCCGCGCGGGAGACAGATGTCACCTTTGCCGTCGAGCCCCATATTCAGGAGGCGAAGACCGCAAAGGCCGCTGCGATTTTGTTGCCGGAAGGCGCGGGCGAGTTTCCGATTTCCGCCGTTTATGTGGAAGATCCGCGGGCTGCTTTCGCGAAACTTTTGGAGGCGTTTACGCCGCCGTTGTCGTTTCCCAAGGGCGTCAGCGACTTGGCGTATGTCGGGCCGGAGGCCAACGTTGCTGAGAGTGCGACAGTCATGCCCTTTGCTGTGGTGGACGCCCATGCCGTCGTCGAAAACGGCGCGGTGATTTATCCTCATGTTTATATTGGCCAGTACGCGACAATCGGGGCGGATACTGTTATTTATTCGAATGCGACCGTGCGCGAGCATTGCCGGGTCGGGAAGCGCGTTGTGATCCACAGCTCGGCGGTGGTGGGGGCGGACGGCTTCGGATTTACGACGAAGGATGGCGTACATACGAAGGTGCCCCAGGTCGGCAATGTGGTCGTCGAGGATGACGTGGAAATCGGCGCCCATGTCGGAATCGATCGTGCGACGACAGGCTCCACCGTTATTGGGCGCGGCACGAAGATCGACAATCTCGTCCATATCGGCCATAACTGCCACATCGGTGCGAACAACATCATCGTTGCGCAGACGGGCATTTCGGGATCCACGGAAACGGGGCCGAATGTGACCTTTGGCGGGCAGGTCGGTACTGTCGGGCATATCAAGATTGGCGGCAATTCCATTTACGCCGCGCGCAGCGGCATCATCGGCGATATGCCGGAAGGTTATTTCGGCGCGGGCTTCCCTGTGCAGACGCATCAGGAATGGCTGCGCATGCAGTCGGCGCTCCGAAAGCTTCCTGCGCTGATGAAGCGGATCAAGGAATTGGAAAAGAAAACTGCGAAAATCGACGCCTTCGTTAAGGATGCGGAATGAGGCTTCCGAGTCTATGGTCATTTATTACCTCGAAAAATGCCTGAGTTTTCTCTGCTGCCTGCTGCCGGACTGCGTCTGTGAGACGTTGGGACGGGCGCTTGGCACGCTGACGTGGCCGCTGGTTCCTGTGAAACGGCGGAACATGGCGGTTGGCAACGTCATGCAATGCCTCCATGTTTCCAGGACAGAGGCGGAACAAATTGCAAAGGCAAGTTGGGTTCGGTTCGGCCCGATGGCGTTTGAGGTTTTGCGGTTTCCAAGATTCAAGGGACGCTTGCATGAGCGTGTCGAGTTAGACGGTTTGGACGAGGTGAAAAAAATCCTTGCTTTGGGCCGTGGGGTAGTCTTCGCAACTTCGCACTGCGGGAATTGGGAGCTTTTGGGAGGCGCGCTGGCGGAGGCGGGCATCCCCCTTGTCGCCGTCGGCATGAAACAGAAAGAGTCGGGGTCCGATCGGTTCATTACTGAAAATCGTCGCTTGGTGGGCATGCATGTCACTTACAAAAGCGACGTGCGTGAAATGTTCAAGATGCTGAAGGAAGGATGGGCAATCGGCCTTTTGATGGATCAGGACGTCAGCGCCCGGGACGGCGTCGTCATCGACTGGTTCGGCAGGCCGACGATGTTCGCTCAGGGTCCCGCCACGCTGGCGCGTCACCAAAGTCTTCCGATTGTCCCGATTTACATTACGCGTTTAGCCGACGGACGGCATAAAGGTATTGTTTATCCGCCGATTCCTGTTCCACAAACGAACGATAAAAAGATCGATATTTTGGAGGCGACGCGGGCGGTCGGGCGAGTGCTCGAAAAACATATCCGCATGCATCCGGAGGAATGGTTTTGGCTTCACGATCGTTGGAAGTCTGTGCGAAACATACAGGAGCATGGCGACAAATGGTTTGCGGAGCATGATCGCTGGCACTCGGTACAGAAAATGCACGGCGTTGATACGGAAGATGCATAATAATACGGCGCATGGCGATTTATGCGCCGTATTTCTTTGCCATTTTGTGGGTTTTCTGGTACAATAAACGTAGTTTACTTTGATGGGCGGCAGGTGTTGGCATTGAGAATCGCATCTTACCCGGTGTATTGGGCGACGTTGGCCTTCGCCGGATTTTGCCGTATGCTGCCCGAAAGCGGAGCGGCAGCTTTGGGACGTATCATCGGTTCCGGCGTTTGGCATTTTCTGCCCGAACATCGGAAGAACCGTGCTCGTGCAAGTTTACGCGATTATTTCGGAGCCAGTCCGGAAGAAGGTGAACGGATCCTCCGTGCCAGCTTGGAGCGGTACGGTCCGATGGGTGTCGAGACGCTGCGAGAACCGTTGATCGCCAAGGACGTGGAGAACCATATCGGCTATAAGGCGCACCCGGAGGCGGAGAGAGCCTTTGCCAGCGGCAAGGGCGGCGTTCTCGTCACGCTGCATAGTGGTAATTGGGAACTTTTCGGTCTTGGTATGGCGCATTATGTTTCCGCGCCCTTTGCAACGCTTGTCCGCCGTCAGCAGTTTGACGCATGGGATAAACTGGCGCGCAAGATTCGAACGGTGCGTGTTATTTATCCCGATGAAACGCGTAAACTATACCGTAGCGTGCGCGAGGGTTATTTTGTGAATTTCCTGATGGATCAAGGTATTCACAATATCAAGGATGCAATTCCAGCGGAATTCCTTGGCCATACTACGGGGTGGACACCGGCACCGGCGACTATTGCACGGTTTTTCGACGTGCCAATTCTGCCGATGTTTATCCATCAAGAGCCGGGGGAGCGTCATATCATCGAGGTCAAGGCGCCGATCCGTGTCCCGAAGACGGAGGATAAAGATTCCGATCTTCGGGCTGCAACGCAAGCTGTTGTTTCCGTCTTCGAATCGCATATCCGGAAATATCCGGAGGACTGGAACTGGCTGTACAGCAAATGGCGGGATGTAATTCCTTCCGGCTGATTATCAGAAAGGCAGCGTGAGCGCGAGCAAATGAAACAATATCTTCGGCTCCTGCAGTACATAAAGCCTTATCGCTGGCGGATCGTGCAGGCGATCATCTGCATGATTGTCGCAGCGGCGGCGAACCTTTATATGCCGTGGATCATCAAGGACATGATCGACAAAGTGCTCGCCGAAAAGGATATGGAAACGCTGAACATGATCTGCATCGGCGTCATCGTTATTTTCTTTGTACGAGGCTTTTTCTATTTTGGGCAGAGCTATTTGATTTCCCATGTGGGACAGCGCGTTGTTCTCGATATTCGAAACGCGCTGTTCGCGAAGTTTCAGCGTTTGCCTGTCGCGTATTTCGATCGTCACCAGACCGGCGAGATCATGAGTTATATCGCGAACGATGTGGCGACGGTGCAGAACGCGATGGTGGAAAAATTAATTGACATCGTGACCGAGGGCGCGGTCTTTATCGGCTCGCTCGTGATGATGTTCATGCTTGACTGGCAGCTTTCGCTTCTGACTTTAATTACGGTTCCTCTTGTTGGCGTATCCATGCGCGTTTTCGGAAGGATGATCAAAAACTCCGGCGCGGCAATACAGTCGCGGCTTTCCGAGTTCACGGCGTTAATGCAGGAGAGCTTGTCCGCCGAGCGTGTCGTTAAGGCATTTGGGCGCGAAAAGTTCGAAATCGAGCGATACTGCAAGCAGAATGAGAAGAATTTCGCTGCGTCGATGAAAAATGTGCGCTTGACTAGCATGCTGACGCCGACCATTGAGTTTATCGCGGCTGCGGCGGCGACGGCTTTGATCTGGTTCGGCGGCAAGGAGGTCGTGGACGGGCGTATCACGGCAGGTACGCTTGTGGCGTTCCTGACCTATGCGGTCAATATGTCGAATCCACTGAAGCGGCTTTCCCGTGCTTACGCAGGCATTCAGCAGGCGTTGGCGGGCGCGGAACGCGTTTTCGGTGTGCTCGATCTCGACGAACCAATCACTGATCGGCCTGGTGCGCTTACGCTTCCGCCCGCTTCAGGCCGCGTTCGAGTTGAGGACGTGTCATTTGCCTACAATGAAGGCGTACCTGCACTGTCCCATGTTTCTCTGGCGGCGGAGCCGGGACAAATGATTGCTTTTGTCGGACCGTCCGGCGCGGGTAAATCTACTATCGCGAATTTGATCCCGCGTTTTTACGATGTGGATTCCGGTTCCATTCTTATTGACGGTCATGACATCCGCGATGTGACCATCGATTCGCTGCGTGCCCAGATTGGCATTGTGCCGCAGGAAACCATGCTGTTTTCAGCCTCCGTGCGTGAAAACATCCGCTACGGCAGGCTTGACGCGACGGACGAAGAAATTGAGGCTGCGGCTCGGGACGCCAACGCGCATGACTTCATCATGGCGTTGCCTGAGGGATACGATACGAGGATTGGCGAGCGAGGCTTGATGCTTTCAGGGGGGCAGCGGCAGCGTCTCGCAATAGCCCGGGCGATTTTGAAGGATCCGCAAATCCTGATTCTTGATGAAGCTACCAGCGCTCTTGACACGGAAAGTGAAAAAATAGTGCAGGCGGCGCTCGACCGGCTGATGGTCGGGCGGACGTCCTTCGTTGTCGCGCATCGCCTTTCGACGATTTTTGGCGCGGATCAGATCTATGTCATCGATCATGGTGAGATACGCGAGCACGGCACACACGAAGAGCTTCTCGCCGCGAAGGGATTATATGCAGAGTTGTATGCGCTGCAATTCAAGAAATAATATAGCAAATTTTTCATAAAGGAGGCGTTTCCTTGGAGCATCAAACCACTTTGGCGTCAGAAATAGTTTATTCCGGCGTTGGGCTTCATTCCGGCGTTGAGGTTCATATGCGGATCTTGCCGACATCGGCGGATGCGGGCGTTGTGTTCCGGCGAATCGATTTGGCGGGAAAGCCCTGTGTACGGGCCTCAGCGTCAAACGTGGCCGCAACCGTGCGTGCCACGACCATCGAGGAGGATGGCGTCCGATTCTTCACTATTGAGCATTTGATGTCCGCAATCGCGGCCTCCGGCCTCGACAACTGCATCGTCGAGCTTGACAGTGAGGAACCGCCTGTGGCCGACGGTGCGTCCGCTGTCTTTCTCGATCTGATCGAAAAGGCGGGGCTAAAGCCGTTGGACGAGGAGCGAAGCGTCATCTCCGTTGATCGCGTGCTGCGTATTGACGACGGCGACCGATTTGTGATGATTGTTCCCTTCGCCGGCCTGCGCGTTTCGTTTACTTCACTGAATCCTCACCCGTTGGCGGGAACACAGTACGCTGACGTCGTCGTAGACAGCGGGACGTACCGAAAGGAAATCGCTCCCGCGCGGACCATCGCCTATGAGGGCGAGGTCGAAGCACTCCGGAAGGCGGGGCTTGGGCTCGGAGGGACGCTGGAGACCGTCATCGTCTATAACGACGAACGTTGGTTAAACACCCTGCGATTTCCCAATGAACTCGTGCGGCACAAGATTCTCGATGTCATTGGCGATCTTCGCCTCGCGGGGATTGTCCGCGGGCACGTCATCGCCGTCAAATCGGCTCATGCGCTGAATACCGCATTGGCGAGGAAAATCTATAAAACCTATCGTGTATAACGCGTATAACAATACAAAGGAGAGAAGCAACATGATCCAGCTCAACACCGAAGAAATCAAGCAAATCCTTCCGCATCGGCCGCCGATGCTTCTCGTAGACAAAATCATCGACCTCGTGCCTTTTGAGTCCGGCGTCGGAATCAAGAACGTCACACTGAACGAACCGTTTTTCCCCGGCCATTTCCCCGGCAATCCGATCATGCCCGGCGTGTTCATTCTCGAGGCTATGGCGCAGGTTGGCGGCATAGCTATGCTCTATCCGGAGGAAAATCGCGGCAAGATCGCGCTTTTCGGCGGCATGGAAAACGTCAAGTTCAAGCGGCAGGTCATTCCCGGCGACCAGCTCGTGATGAAAGCGCATATCGTCAATATCGTCAAGAAGAATTTCGGTAAACTGCACGCCGACACTTACGTGGAAGATAAGCTGGCCGCTACCGCCGACTTCATCTTTGCATTGAAAAAGCCGGAAAACGGAGCGTTTTAAGAGGGAAATTGCCGAAAAACGCACGGGATTCAGTGTGGCCCGGTAAAATGGCGGATTTTTCGGGTATATCGCCCGCCACTGTTTGCATATGGCGGGCGACTTTATAATATGCAGGGAAGCGGGAAGGAACGCATCGGAAGCATGCGAGGAGAGGAATCCAATTGAGCGCAAAAGAGAAGAACCCGAAGATACATGAAACAGCTGTCGTCGCGCCCAGCGCGCGTATAGGCAAGGACGTGGAAATCGGCGCTTTTTCCGTCGTCGGCCCGAACGTCGAAATCGGCGACCGAACCGTCATCGCTCCGCACGCGCTTGTGACCGGGTGGACAACCATCGGCGAGGACTGTCAGATTTTTTCTTTCGCCTCTGTCGGCGAGGCTTCGCAGGACATGAAGTCATGCGGCGAAAAAAGTTACGTTCGCATCGGCGACCGTACGAAGATTCGCGAATGTACGACGATTCATCGCGCTACCGGCGAAGGACAGGAGACGCGGATTGGCAATGATTGTCTGTTGATGGCTACCGTTCATATCGCGCATAACTGTCTCGTAGGCAATCATGTTATCATGTCCAATGCAGCCATGTTGGCAGGTCACGTCGTCGTCGAGGATCATGCGGTCATCGGCGGCATGACCGGCGTCCATCAGTTCGTCAAAATCGGTCGGAACGCCATGGTCGGCGGGATGTCCCGACTCGTGCAGGATGTGGTGCCCTACACGATCGTCAACGGTCAGCCCGCGCAGGTCTATGGGTTGAATAATGTCGGCATCACTCGGGCGGGCATTCCGATGGAATCCCGCCGCGCGTTGAAGAAAGCGTACAAGCTCCTGTACCGTTCCGGCCTGACCCTGGCGAAGGCCATTACTGTCATCGAACAGGAGGTAGAATCCTGCGAGGAAGTAGAGCACTTCCTGCGGTTCCTCCGCGATGCCGAGCGCGGCATTTGCCGCAGTCATAAGGAAACAGACAAGGAATAATTGTAGATGGAAAAAATCGGACTCTTGGCGGGAACGGGTCATTTGCCCATTGAATTTGCCCGCGCGGCGAAAGCCGCAGGTTTTGAAGTCTGCGCAGTGGCGCTTCTGCCCGAAACGGATCCGGGACTGGAAGCGGAATGCGCAGACTTTCGTTATATCAATATCGCAAAGCTCGGCGGCATTCTTAAACATTTACAGAAATGCGGCGTAAAAAAAGTGACCATGCTCGGCAAGGTCACGAAAGAGATTTTAATGAGCGGAAAGCACGAGCTGCCCGATTTTAAGATGGTCACGTTCCTCGCGACGCTTCCGAATCGCAAGGACGACACCATCATGCTTGGCTTTGTCAGGGAATTGAATAAGGCCGGCATCGAGGTTCTTGATCAGACGGTGCTGATCCGGCTGCTGATGCCGGAGACGGGGTGCCTGACGAAGCGAAAGCCCACCGCTGACGAGGAGAAGGATATCGAGTTTGGGCTTCGTATGGCGAAGGAGCTTGGGCGTCTTGACGTCGGGCAGACCGTCGTCGTCAAGGGACTTGCGGTGATGGCGCTTGAAGCCATCGAGGGCACTGACGCCTGTATCGCCCGTGGCGGCGAGTTGGCTCGTGGCGGCGCCGTGGTCGTGAAGGCCGCGAAGCCGAGACAGGATCAGCGTTTCGACGTTCCCGCCGTCGGCCTGAAAACCGTTGCAACAATGGTGAGCGTCGGCGCGAAAGTCCTTGCCATCGAGGCGGGACGTACGCTACTCGTGGATCGCGAGGAGGTTGTCGCCCTCGCCGACGCTAACGGCATAGCGATTGTCGCGAAGGAAAGCGGAGAGGAATAAAAAAGGGCACTGAGAAAACAACGACCGCAGACACAAACGTCTGCGGTCGTTTTGCACGTGGTACAGTTCGATGGATTAGAAAATATCGTCGGCCAGGATGATCGTCTGGTCGCGGTTCGGGCCGACGGAGACGATGCCGAGTGCAATGCCTGCGACGTCTTCCAGGCGTTCCAGATAGATACGGGCTTCCTCGGGCAGATTTTTGTATTCGCGAATACCGCTGATGTCCTGTTTCCAGCCTTTAAAAGTCTCGTAAATCGGCTCGACCTCGGCGAGGACCTTAAGGCTCGCGGGAATTTCGTTCAGTTTCTCGCCCTTGTACTTGTAGCCGACGCACATCTTGATCTCGTCGAAACCGTCGAGAATGTCGAGGCGTGTGATTGCCATGTAGTCAATGCCTGAGAGGAGTCCTGCATAGCGGACGACAAACGCGTCCAGCCAACCGGTACGGCGAGGGCGGCCCGTGACAGTGCCGTACTCATGCCCTGCCTCACGGAGTTTTTCACCGACTTCGTTCAGCTGCTCGGTCGGGAACGGTCCTTCGCCGACGCGGGTGCAGTACGCTTTGACAACGCCCACGATGGTATCAAGACGGTTCGGCGCAACGCCGGCGCCGATGCCGATGCCGCCGGAAACCGGGTGCGAGGAAGTGACGTACGGGTAGGTGCCGTAGTCTACGTCCAGCATGGTCGCCTGCGCGCCCTCGAACAGGATTTTCTTGTCCGCCGCCAGTTCGTCGTTCAGAAACGCGATGGTGTCGCAGACATAGGGGCGCAGACGGTCGGCGTAGCCCTCGTATTCTTTGAGGATTTCATCGTAATCGAGAGGCGCATGCTTGTAAAGACGCTCTAATTCGATGTTTTTGATTTGGAGATTTTCTTTCAGGCGCTTGCGGAATTCCTCCTTGTCCATCAGGTCGCAGACGCGGATGCCGATGCGCTTCGCCTTGTCCTGATAGCAGGGGCCGATGCCGCGCTTCGTGGTGCCAATCTTGCCGGTGCCCAGAAGCTCCTCGCTGAGCCCGTCCATCAGGCTGTGATAGGGCAGCACAACATGGGCGCGGTTCGACAGGCGGATGCCTGAAACGTCGATGCCGCGTTTTTCCATTGCGTCCATCTCTTCGAGCATGACCTTCGGGTCGACGACGACGCCGTTTGCGACGACGCAATACGTGCCTTTGTATAGGATGCCGGAGGGCAAAAGGCGGAGCTTGTACTCTTCTCCGTTCACCGAAACCGTGTGACCGGCGTTCGAGCCGCCCTGGTAACGGACGACGACGTCCGCTTGCTGCGCGAGATAATCGACGATTTTTCCTTTGCCTTCGTCGCCCCACTGGGTTCCCATGACTTCTACTGCTGGCATGACTTACATCTCCTCTTGCTTACATTCTTGCATTTTATATAAAAGTGAACTCACAGTCCGAAGCGCTCGAAAATCATATCGACGTTCCGCAGGAACCACTGGTAGTCGAAACACTCGTCGATTTCCTCTTTCGTCAGGTACTTCGTGATGTCGGCGTCCTTTTCCACGTTTGTCTTGAAGTCCTCTTTTTCAAGCCAGCGCTTCATTGCGTTGCGCTGTACCCAGGCATAAGCGTCCTCGCGAAGGACGCCCTTTGAGACGATGGCCAGCAGGATGCGCTGGCTGTAAATCAGGCCGCCGGTTTTGTTCATGTTCGCGAGCATCGCGTCCGGGTAGACCAGGAGCTTGTCCATGATGTTCGTGAACTTGCGCACGCAGTAATCGACGTTGATAGTGCTGTCCGGCAAGATTACGCGCTCCACCGAGGAATGAGAAATGTCGCGCTCGTGCCAAAGCGTGATGTCCTCCATCGACGCCAGCGCGTTGCCGCGCACGAGGCGCGCCATGCCGGCGACGCGCTCGCAGGTAATCGGGTTGCGCTTGTGGGGCATCGCCGACGAACCCTTCTGGCCGGGACTGAAATATTCCTCGGCTTCGCGGATGTCGGTGCGTTGAAGATTGCGAATCTCTGTCGCGAATTTCTCGAAGGAACTGGCGACGATGGCCAGCGTCGTCATATATTCGGCATGCCTGTCGCGCTGGATGACCTGCGTCGCGAGCTTCGCGGGCGTCAGCCCGAGTTTTTCGCAGACCATCGTCTCAATGCGAGGGTCGATGTTCGAGTAGGTGCCCACGGCGCCGGAAAGCTTGCCCACCGCTACGATTTTCTGTGCGTGCTCAACGCGCTCGATATCGCGGTCGACCTCGTCCATCCATAAGAGCAGCTTCAGACCGAAGGTCATCGGCTCCGCGTGGATGCCGTGGGTGCGTCCGATGCAGGGCGTGTGCTTGAATTCCACGGCGCGCCGAGCCAACACCGCGCGGAATTTTCTCAGGTCGTCGAGGATAATGTCCGCCGACTTCTTCATCATCACACCGAGGGCGGTGTCTTTGACGTCGCTGGAGGTCAGCCCCTTGTGGATATATTTCGAGTCGTCGCCGACGTATTCCGCCACGTTTGTCAAAAACGCGATAATGTCGTGATTCGTGACCTTCTCAATCTCGTGGACACGGTCGAGATCGAAGTCCGCCTTTTCGCGGATGTTTTTTGCCGCCTCCTTCGGAATCTCGCCCAGCTCGGCCATCGCCTCGCAGGCGGCGATTTCCACCGCGAGGATTTCCTCGAATTCGTGGCGCAGCGACCAGAGCTTTCCCATTTCCGGGTTCGTATAGCGTGGAATCATTCAGTGTTCCTCCTTAATAGACAAACAATAATAAGCCCAAAGGGAAGTTTTCCCCGATGGGCTTCTTCCTTTGTAATGATATCATTCGCTTTGCGGGGTGTCAATGCAAAGCGGCGGGGTGAAAATTTCCTTCTTCCGCAATCGGCGGCAGGATTTTTCCTGTTTTTGTCAAAGTATATAAAGTCAAAGTATACATAATATTTTATGAGGAGATGAGACGATGGAGCGGATTGTGCGCGAGGGAATGCTGGTTCGGCTGAGAATCGCCGAGGAGCGTGACCTTGAGTTTATCCTTGAGTCGGAGGCCGAACCGGAGAACGCGCGATACATCATCGCGGATTCCCGCAGTTACCATAAGGATACGCTGGATTCGCCCGCGGCAGCCCATTTCATTGTCGAGCGTAAAGATACGGGAGAAGCGGTGGGCTTTCTGATCGCGACGGGGCGAAACAGTCCCCATCATGAACAGTATTGGCGGCGCGTAATTATCAATGAGCGCGGCAAAGGTTATGGCAAGGAGGCAATGGAGCTGCTGATGGCGTGGGCGTTCGAGGACGCGGGCGCACATCGGGGTTGGCTGGACTGTAAAGATTACAACGATCGAGCGCTCCACGTTTACGAATCGCTGGGGCTTCAACGAGAGGGCGTGCTGCGGGATACGATTTTCGTTGACGGTAAATATGAAAATCTCGTGGTGCTCGGCATTCTCGAGGGGGAATGGCGCGAGAGGCAAAAGCGGGAGGGGGGAACGGTATGACGGCGGTGAAACGAGTCTATCTGATTGTGTTGGACAGCTTCGGCATCGGCGAACTGCCGGATGCGGCGGCTTTCGGCGATGCGGGCTGCAATACGCTCCGGTCTATACGGAAGTCGCCTGCTTTCGATACGCCGAATTTGGCGGCGTTGGGGCTTTTTCACATCGAAGACGTCGGCGGCGCTTCGGGGACGCCAAAAGGCGCTTTCGGACGCTGCCGTGAACTGTCGCATGGCAAGGATACGACGACCGGCCATTGGGAGATCGCAGGCGTGATTTCGGAGTATGGTATGCCTACATTCCCCAAAGGCTTCCCTCCAGAGATTATGAAAAAACTGGAGGGGGCCTTCGGGCGGCCCGTGCTTTGCGGCAAACCTTATTCCGGTACCGAGGTCATACACGATTTTGGGCGTGAGCATGAAGAGACAGGGGCGTTGATCGTCTACACTTCGGCGGACAGCGTGCTGCAGATTGCAGCCCATGAGCGCATCGTTCCCCGTGAACAGCTTTACGACTACTGCAAGAAGGCGCGGGCATTGATGCAGGGCGAATGGGGCGTCGGTCGTGTGATCGCGAGGCCGTTCATCGGCACGTATCCGGATTATGAGCGCACGGCGGGGCGGCATGATTATTCCCTCGATCCGCCTGGGACGACGCTTCTCGACGTGCTTTCGGCGGCAGGGTTGACCACCATCGGCGTCGGCAAGATATCGGACATTTTCGCGGCTCGGGGCGTTGGCCGCCATATTGCGATGGACGGCAACGATGACGGCATGAAAAAGACCATTGCGACGCAGGACGAAGACTTTGTCGGGCTTTGTTTCGTCAATCTCGTGGATTTTGATATGCAGTACGGTCACCGGAGGGACATCGAGGGCTATGCGAAAGCGGCGACGGCCTTTGATCGTCAGCTTGCGCGCTTTATGAAGCGTATGCGTACGGACGACGTTTTGATGATTACGGCGGATCACGGCTGCGATCCGGGTTTTTCCGGCAGCGACCACACGCGGGAATATACGCCGCTGCTTGTTTACGGAGAGCCCATTCAATCGGGCGTCGACCTTGGCACGCGGAATACCTTCGCCGATATCGGCGTTACGGCAGCGGAAATGCTCGGCTGCAAATTGTCCTGCGCGGGAACGAGCTTCTGGGATAAAATAAGAGTAAAGAGTGAAGAGTGAAGAGTGAAGAGTGAAAAGTGACAGGACTCTTCACTTTATGCAGATCGTAGATCAGGAAAGAAAATAGCTTAGGGAGGAATATGTGATGACAGAGACGGATAAGAAATTGATTGCCGAAGCGAAGCGCGTGCGTGAGTTCGCCTATTGTCCGTATTCGAATTTCGCGGTGGGGGCGGCGGTGCTCGGTGAGTCGGGCACGATTTACGGCGGCTGCAACGTCGAGAACGCGTCTTATTCCATGACGAACTGTGCTGAGCGTACGGCGATTTACAAAGCGATTTCCGCCGGGGAGCAGGAGATCCTTGCATTGGCCGTCGTCGCGCAAGGGATAGAGCCGGTTTCGCCCTGCGGCGCATGCCGTCAAGTCATCGCGGAGTTCCGCATTCCGCACATCCTGATGGCGAATCTCGCCGATGACGTGAGGGAAATGACATTGGAAGAAATAATACCCGGCGCGTTTTCCAAGGAGAATCTGGAACAATGAGCGGCGGACGGAAATAATCGGCGCTTAGGCTTATGGTCCGCGCCGACGGATGCAGGACTTTATGGAGCCAGTGGGAACAGGGGAAATAACGCAGCAAAACAAAAAATGGACGCCATGACAAACCGTGGCGTCCATTTTATATAGGTACTCATCTCAGCTCGTTGGCAACGTCTTTGTCCCGTTTTCCCAGCACCCAGCCCAACAGCTTGACTTCGGTGAAGAGCATCATGCGCTGCTCGCGCGGGGGATTTTCGCTTTGGGAGAGCTTACGGTATTGCTCTAAGGTCTTGACGTAGCGCGCGTGAATCTCCGAGCGGCTTTTCATTCTTTCCTTGCTTGCGTCGTGCATGCGATCAGTGAGTTCTTCCAATGTCATGCCGGTTGCCTCCTATCTCGATTTCATCTTTTCTGTTGCAGCCGGAACTGCTTGACCATCTGCTGCATTTCGGCGGAAAGCTTCGCCAGTGAACGGCTGGAGTTGGCAATTTCGTCCATGCCTGCCGCCTGCTCCTCGGAAGACGCCGATACGCTCTGCGCTTCGTCCGCGACGGAGCGTGCCTGCCGGGAAACGTCTTCCGCATGCTCGGCAATTTCGGCGACGGGCGCCTGGAGTCCTTCAATGGTCTTCAGGATATTTTCCGTCGATATGCGGACGGCTTCGACCTGTTCGACGATGCGCTGGAAATATTCGCCGGTCTGGTTGACGTTTTCCTTGCCCTCATGGACGGTATCGCGGCCCAGCTCAATGGAACGAACGGCCGCGTCGGTGGATTGCTGGATGGCTCGGATGCGTTCACCGATCTGTTCCGCCGCTTCGCGGGATTCCTCGGCCAGCTTGCGGACTTCCTCGGCGACGACTGCGAAGCCGCGACCGTGTTCGCCGGCGCGCGCCGCCTCGATGGCCGCGTTCAGCGCGAGCAGGTTCGTTTGCCCGGCGATGCCCGTGATGACCTCGACGATGGAGCCGATTTCCTTTGAGCGTTCTCCCAGCTTGGCGACGGTGTCCGCCGATTCCGCCACGGTCTCGGCGATGCGGTTCATCTGCTGGACCGTGTTCGCCGCCAACGTGTTGCCTTCATTTGCCTGCGCTACCGCATCGTGGACGCCTTTCATGCCAGAACGCACAACTTCGACGACGTCGTGCATGCCTGCCTTGAGGCGGTCGACGCGGTCGGTGGTCTCGGTCAGCGCGTCCATCTGCATGGAGGCGGAAGCTGAGACGTTGGTAACGGCTTCGGCGACGCTCTGGGTCGCTTGCGCGGACTGCTCCGCGTTTTCGGTCAGGCGCTCAGAGCTCTGCGCGACTTCCTCCGCCGTGCCTTCCATGCGAAGGAGCACGCTGCGGGTGGCGTCAAGCATTTCGTTGAAATAGTGGGCGATCTCGCCAAACTCGTCCGCCGTTTCCAAATCGATGTTTCGGGAAAGGTCGCCGTCCGCCGCTTTTTTCGCGGTGGTGGTGATGGTGGTGACCGAGCTCTTGATGGTTTTCGTCAGCGCGACGAGGACCAAAATGGAAATGACGAGAATCAGGACGCTGGCGCCAATCGCCATCTTGATGACGGACTGGTACGCTTCTTCGCCTGCGTTCAATGCTTCCTGCGTTCCTTTGCGGCAGCTCTCGGCGTCCTCGTCCATCGCGTCGATCAGTGCGGAAAAGGCTTTCGCGGTCTCTTTTTCCAGCAGAATATCTGCTTCTTTGCGCTTGCCGGCGTCCAGCAGCGCGTCCACCTTTTTCACTTCGGCGCGGTAATTTTCCCAGAGTTTCCTTTCCGTGTTCAGGATTTTGAAATCGCTCTCTTTTTCCTCGGGCGTGTCGTATTCCGTTTCATTCAGCGTCTTTTCGTATTCGGCGAAGGCCTCGTCCACCGTGCCGATGCGTTCTTTTTCGGCCTTTGCCCACTCCTGTCGCGAAGCCGGGTCTTCGACGGTGATACGATACATCAGTGCGCGGTGCAGGCCTGCAGCCGTCTCGGAAATGGTCGCTACCCGGTCACGGGATTCCATCCAGTCGCCGATATTTCGGACCTCTTTACCGATGTTTTCCGCCGAGCGCACGGCAAAATACCCGAAGCCGGCGAACAGTAGGAACAGCACGCCGAAAGCCAGGGCCAGCTTTTTCGAAATCGAAAGTTGTTGCATGAAAATCCGCCCCTTTTCATGGATATTATAAATATTTTACGACACAAAACGAAAAAATCCTGCCGCGAATGCAAAAAGTGCGGAATTATTTGTTCGGCAAATATCCACCGTTTTTCCCTTGTTTTTCTCAATGAAATCTACTATCATAAAAACGGTTTAAAATTTCATAGCAGAGGAAGGGATTTTATGAAGCAAAGGGTTCATCGGTTTTTCTCGCTTGTGCTGACGTTCGTCTTTACGTTTGCGTTCTCGGCGATTGCATGGGCGGCGGACGTGGTAATCCTGCACACGAACGACATCCACTGCGGCATCAGCGATAACGTTGGCGTTGCGCGGCTCTCGCAGTACAAGAAGGATCTTAAGAAGCAGGGTTTTGCCGTGTTGCTCGTGGATGCGGGCGACGCGGTGCAGGGCGCGCCGATTGGCAAGCTCTCAAAGGGCGAATCGATTGTGAACATCATGAATGCCATCGGTTACGATTTCATCATTCCGGGCAATCATGAGTTCGACTATGGTATGGCGCAGTTCTTCGCGCTTTTGAAAAAGCAGAAGACGCCTTACTATTCCTGCAATTTCACCGATCTCCGCACGGGCGAGCATCCGCTCCAGTCCTATAAAATCGTTGAAGCGGGCGGCCATACGATCGCTTTCGTCGGGGTGACGACGCCGGAGACTTTGGCAACCTCGACGCCAAAGTATTTCCAGGACGAGAACGGAAAATTCATCTATGGTTTCTCGGAGGACGAGACAGGCGAAAAAATTTACGCGGCAATCCAAAAGGCTGTGGATGAGGCAAGGGCGAAAGGCGCGGAATATGTGATCCTTGTCGGGCATCTCGGGATGGACGGCACGATCCCGCGCTGGTCGAGCACGTCGATTGCGGAGAATACGCGCGGCGTTACGGCAATCATTGACGCCCATTCTCATGAAAAGTATGAGAATCGTCCCGCGAAGGGAACGGACGGCAAAGACGTCCTGATTACTCAGACCGGCACGAAGATGCAGACTGTCGGCAAGCTGGTGCTGCACGACGACGGTACGATGACCTCGACGCTGGAAACGGTGGAAACTGGGCTGCCCGACCCCGACCCGAAAATCTTGAAAGTCATCGAGAAGGAAAACAAGAAATTTGAGCCGATCTTGAAGCAGCAGGTGGGCGAGTCGCTGGTCGATCTGCAGGAGCGGGATCCCGCGACGGGCAAGCGCCGCGTGCGCAGCCAGGAGACGAACATGGGTGACTTCGTGGCCGACGCGTTCCGCGCAGTGCTCAATACGGACGTAGCTCTCGTGAACGGCGGCTCGCTCCGCAATACGATCCGGAAAGGTGTATTTACCTATCAGGATGTCCTGACTGCGTTCCCCTTCGGCAACATGAGCGCGGCGGTGGAAGTCACGGGACAGACGCTCCTCGACGCGTTGGAGCTCGGGTCGATGAATTTGCCCGAGGAGAACGGCGGCTTCCTGCAGGTCTCTGGACTCAGCTACACGATTGACGCCACGATTCCCTCCACAGTGGAACTGGACGCGCATGGCAGCTTTGTCGGCGTGAAGGGCGAACGCCGCGTCAAGGACGTGATGGTCGGCGGAAAGCCGCTTGACCCGGAAAAAATCTACACCGTCGGCGGCACGACCTATGTGCTGAAGGACGGCGGCAACGGTATGGTCATGTTCAAAGGCGCGAAGCTGATAGACGACGGCTCCCTCACCGACGCGGACATGATCATGGAGTATGTGCAGAACCACAAGAACGCGAAGATCGGTGAAGAGTACGCGGACTGGAAAGGACAGGGGCGTATCACGATTATCGAGTGACCTTCATACACGTTTTCGAAAACCGCTCGCGTGTCGGGCGGTTTTCATTTTATATGGGAAGAAGTTGTGCTATAATTTTATGAAAAGGAACTTGGAGGAGAATATACAGTGAAGGTCTTGGTTACTGGTGGGGCCGGTTATATCGGCAGCCATGCGAATCGGTTTTTGGCGCGTCAGGGGATAGAGACTGTTGTTTTGGACGATTTGTCCAACGGGCACCGGGAGGCGGTGACGGACGGGCGGCTCGTTGTTGGCGATATGGGCGACCGGATGTTGCTTGACGAACTGATGGCGGAGGAAAGGTTCGACGCGGTGATGGATTTTGCCGCATTCATCGAGGTTGGGGAGTCGGTGGAAAATCCGGCGAAGTATTATGAGAACAACGTGGTAAAGTTGAAAACGCTGCTGGACGCCGTGGCCGCAAATAATATCCGTTTTTTCGTGTTCTCGTCGACGGCAGCGGTTTTCGGCGAGCCTCGTTATGTGCCGATCAACGAGAAGCACCCTCGCGAGCCGATCAATCCATATGGCATGACGAAGCGGGTCGGCGAGGCGATGTTGGACGATTATGGGCGAGCCTACGGCCTTGTTTCCTGTGCGTTCCGGTATTTTAACGCGGCGGGGGACGCGCCGGACGGCGTCATCGGCGAGGCACATGAGCCGGAGAGCCATCTGATTCCGCGTGTGTTGCGGGCGGCGAAAGACGGGCGTGCGATGAAGGTGTTCGGTACCAATTACGACACCCGGGACGGAAGCTGCGTTCGCGACTACATACATGTGGAGGATTTGGCGGAGGCGCATTATCTGGGGCTGCGGTATATCATGGAGGAAAAAGAAAGCGAGCAGTTCAACCTCGGCAGCAGCGAGGGCTTTACCGTGCTGGAGTTGATTCGCGAGGCGGAGCGTGTGACCGGAGGGAAAATTCCTTTTGAGATTTCGGGGCGCCGCCCCGGCGATCCGGCGACGCTGATCGCGGCGAATGGAAAGGCACGGAAAATTCTCGGCTGGGAGCCGAAGCGAAGTGATTTGTCCACGATTTTGCGGGACGCCTGGAATTGGGAGCAGAATCGGAAATATTAGTGTGGGATAAGAGTTTTCTTGCTTGTGCGAGATATATGCATCAAAGTGTTTCCTGATGTAAGGAGGTTATGCCATGGGAGTTGTCGGAGCTGTCGTGGTGCCGCATCCACCGCTGATCATGCCGGAGGTCGGGCGCGGCGAGGAAAAGAAGATACAGGCGACGATCGACGCCTACCGTGAGGCGATGCGGCGCATGGCGGATCTGAAGCCCGATACCGTGGTGATTTCCAGTCCTCATGCGACGATGTACGCCGATTATTTTCATATCTCACCGCGTGAACACGCGGAGGGGGATTTTGGTGATTTCCGCGCTCCGGGGGTGAAGCTTTCGGCGGAATACGACGCGGAGATGGTGAGAACAGTTTCGCACCTTCTCGCTGAGGCGGGCGTGGATGGCGGTACGGGCGCGGAACGCATGCCGAAGCTCGACCATGGCACGATGGTTCCGCTTCGTTTCGTCCAGGAAGTCATGCCGGATGTGAAAATCGTTCGCGTCGGTCTGTCAGGGCAGTCGCCGCGTGCCCATTATCGCTTTGGCGAATGTGTAGCGCAGGCGGCGGAGCTGTTGAACCGGCGTGTGGTCTATGTGGCGTCCGGCGACCTTTCCCACAAGTTGAAGGCTGACGGTCCTTACGGTTTTGCCGCTGAAGGCCCGGTATTTGACAAGGAATGTATGGAGGCGCTGGCGGCCGGGGATTTCCTTCGGCTTCTGTCCATCGATACGGAGCTTTCCGAAGGAGCGGCGGAGTGTGGTCTGCGTTCATTCTGGATGATGGCTGGCGCCCTGGATCGTCGGCGCGTCGAAAGCGAGCAGCTTTCCTATGAAGGCACATTCGGCGTCGGCTACGGGGTGGCGTCTTTTATTGTCGGCGAGCGCGATGAAAGCCGTGCGTTCGGGGACTTGTTCGAGAAGACGCGAAAGGAGAAACTGGCGGCGCAAAAGGCGGCGGAGGACGAGTATGTGAAGCTCGCGCGCATGAGCCTTGAGACTTTTGTGAAAACCGGGAAACGCGCCGACGTGCCGAAAGACCTGCCGCCGGAGCTTTCGGGGCTTCGGGCGGGCGCGTTCGTTTCGCTGAAGAAGGACGGCATGCTGCGCGGCTGCATTGGGACAATCCTGCCCGTCACGGAAAGCCTCGGGGCGGAGATTGTGCGAAATGCGGTTTCGGCGTGTTCGGAGGATCCGCGGTTCAATCCTGTGACCGAGGACGAGCTGGACTCCCTCGTTTACAGTGTGGACGTGCTCTCGCTGCCGGAACCCATCGATTCAGACGAAATGCTCGATCCGAAACGCTACGGCGTCATCGTTGAAAGCAACGGGCGGCGCGGGCTGTTGCTCCCTGACCTCGCAGGAGTCGACACGGTGGCAGAGCAGCTTTCTATCGCCTGCCGCAAGGGAGGTATCGACCCGGAAGGCCCGGTAAAGCTGTGGAGGTTTGAGGTGACAAGGCATCGTTGATAAAACGTGTGAAGAGTGGAGAGGTACCGTCATGAGTGAAAAAACCGTTTGCCCTGTCTGCCCTCACCATTGCGCTCTTGCCGAAGGGCAAACGGGGCGGTGCCGCGCGCGGGGCAATCGGGGCGGGAACGTGGTCAGCCTGTCTTATGGGCGCGTGAATTCGGTTGCCCTCGACCCTGTGGAGAAAAAGCCGTTCGCCCGTTGGCAGTCCGGCAAATTCATTTTGTCTGTCGGGACCTTTGGCTGCAATCTGTCCTGCGCGTTCTGCCAAAATGCGACGATTTCACAGGTCGGCGCTGAGACAGAAACGGAATCGCTGCCTCCGGAGCGGCTTGCCGGGATGGCGGCGGAACTCGCGCCGCGAGGCAACGTCGGCGCGGCTTTCACTTACAACGAGCCGCTGATTGGTTGGGAATATGTATATGACGCGGCAAAGCTTCTGCATGAAGCAGGACTGCTCGTCGCGCTGGTGACGAACGGTACGGCTGAGTTGGCAATCCTGGAAAAGTTGCTGCCTTATGTCGACGCGATGAACATTGATCTAAAAACATGGTCGGCGGAAGGCTACAAAAAGCTCGGCGGCGATTTCGAGACGGTCCGTCGGACGATTTCGCTTGCGGCGAAGTCCTGCCATGTCGAGATTACGACGTTGGCGGCGCCGGGCTTCGGCGATGACGCGGAAGCGATGGACGAGGAGGCGGCGTGGCTCGCGTCGATTTCGGAGGAAATGCCGCTCCATATCAGCCGATATTTTCCGCGGTGGAAGATGTCGGAGCCAATGACGCCGCTTGCGACGATCGAAATACTCTGCGCAACGGCGAAGAAGCATTTGAAATACGTTTACGCGGGCAACTGTTAGGGAAGAAAGGAGGGGCGATATGCGGCGCGATTACAGCTTTGAATTTGACGAAGAAGAACGGCAGACCTCGTCGATCCATCGCCTTAATATGCACCCGGTACTCGAGCCGGAGCCGGACGGCCCGATGTTTTCCCGCGGGCAAAAAATGAGCATGATGCTCTCGGCGGTTTTGCTCGTCTACGCGCTCCTCTCGGGCGATATGCCGTTGATATTCCTGTTGCTTTCGTTCCTCAGCTATCTTTTGCGCCCGCTGGCGGAAAAAACCGTCGGCCTTTGGCTCAGCAATGCGATGAAAGGATTTTCGTTCGCGCTCGGCCTGGGGGCGGTGGCAATGGCATTTTTGTGATACTGGAAACCGATTGGAATAACTCATTATACAGGTGCTGCATTTAGCAGTCAGACAAGCGTCAGCTCGGTTGCAGAGCACAAAACGCGCGTCTGTTGAATTGGATTTTCAATTCGATGGTAGTAAGAGAAAGCTTGGATGGCGGCAATAAAACGTTCTTGCGAAAATACGATCGTAAATTTTCGCAGGAGCGTAATTTTTTGCTAAAAATCCTTTCCGCGCTTGGCAGGAAAAATGAAATTTGCGGAGAATTAAAACAATAAATATACCTGTAACGTAAAAGCCAAAAAGTATGGGAGGGGAAGTATCGTGAAAATGAGGTGCTTGGCCATGATTTTGGCCGGAGGCCAAGGCAGCCGTCTCGGGGTGTTGACGGCGAAGGTGGCGAAACCGGCGGTGCCGTTTGGGGGAAAGTACCGCATCATTGATTTCCCGTTGTCGAACTGCGCACATTCGGGAATCGAACGCGTGGGCGTGCTGACGCAGTACCGCCCGTTCGAGCTGAACAATTACCTCGGCAACGGCAACGCGTGGGATCTTGACGGGCGCGAGGGAGGCGTGTTCATCCTGCCGCCGTACGCGCGAGCGAAGGGCGCCGACTGGTACAGCGGGACGGCGGACGCGATTTACCAAAACCTGAACTTCATCGAAATGTCCGACCCGGAATATGTGCTGATCTTGTCCGGCGATCACATTTACGCGATGGATTACTCAAAGATGCTGGACGCGCATATCGCGAAGGGCGCGGAGGCGACCATCGGCGTGATCCGGGTGCCGATGGAGGAGGCGTCCCGGTTCGGCATTCTCGACGCGGAGCCGGACGGGCGCATCACGCGCTTCACCGAGAAACCGGCCCAGCCCACCAGCGACCTCGCTTCGATGGGCATCTACATTTTCACGAAAGACTTCCTGCACGATTATCTGGTTGCCGACGCGAAACGCGAGGATTCGAGCCACGACTTCGGCAAGGACATCATCCCGAAGATGCTCTCGGACGGCGCGAAGCTGTTCTCCTACTCCTTTGACGGCTACTGGAAGGACGTGGGGACCATCGAGAGCCTTTGGCAAGCGAATATGGACTTCCTCGCCGACGATCCGCCCATCGACATCGGCGGATCGTGGCGCATCCGTTCGGCGAATCCGCCGTTGCCGCCGCACTATATCGGGCCGGAAGCGGAAGTCGACCACGCGCTTTTGAACGAAGGCGCGGTGGTGCTCGGCTCCGTGGCGCATTCAGTGATCTCCTCGGGCGTCCGCATCGGGAAAGGCGCAAAAGTTACGGATTCCGTCGTGATGCCGTTCGCGGTCATCGAGGACGGCGCGGTGGTCGACCACGCGATCCTCGGCCCGCGCACGAACGTCAAATCGGGCGCGAAAGTCAAGGGCACACCCGACGCGATAGCGGTGACGGGCGAGAACGAAGTCGTGGAAGCGGCAGGCTGAGGAGGTGGAGCGAATGAAAAGAGTTATGAGCCTCGTGGATTTGCAGCGCGAGGAAATATATATCAAGGAATTGACACAGGACCGACCGATTGCCTCGCTTCCCTTTGCGGGACGGTATCGCCTCGTGGACTTCGCGCTTTCGAGCATGGTGACCTCCGGCGTCCGGAACGTCGGCGTGCTTTTGCCGGAGAACAAGTCCCGCTCGATCCTCGACCATCTGCGGTCGGGCAAGGACTGGGATCTGGCGCGGCATCACAAGGGCCTGTTCTATCTGCCGCCGGTACGTCCGGAGAACGGCGAAAAAGCCAGCGACCTTCGGAACATTTACTACAACCTGAATTTTGTCGAGAACAGCAACGAGGAATATGTGCTTTTGGCACGCGCGACCTCGGTCTACAACATTGATTTCACCAAGGTGCTGAAATTCCATATCGACCGCGGCGCGGACGTGACAGTGGTCACAAACAGGGCATGGCACAGCGACCCCTGCTCCGGGCTGATTATCGAGCCGGGGAAAGACGGGCGTGTGAACGACGCGGCCATCCGGCCCGAATTGAAAGAGGGCGATTACCGCTCCCTGGGCATCTTCCTGATGAGCAAGGAGCTTTTCTGCAACGTGGTCCGCTACGCTTTCGAGCACGGCGGCACGGATTTCCGCCGGGACGCGATTTTGAAGCAGGCGCCCGGCATGAAATTCTACGCTTATATCCACGAGGGCTTCGCGGCGCGCATCTGCTCGACGCCGGCCTTCTACCTGTCGAATCTCAGGATGCTCGACCAGAAGGTCTGGCAGGAACTCTTTATGCAGGAAGGCGCGCCGATCATCACGAAGGCGAAGGACATGGCGCCCACCGAGTACAAGGAAGGCGCGAAAGTCAAGAACTCGCTGATCGCCAACGGCTGCAAGATTCACGGCACGGTAGAGAACAGCGTGATTTTCCGCAACGTGAAGGTGGCTCCGGGAGCGGTCATCCGAAACTCCGTCGTGATGGAGGATTGCGTCCTCGAAGAGCAGGCGGAACTAGAGCAAGTCATCACCGACAAGGAAGTGACCATCACGAAGGGCAAGCGCCTGCGCGGCGCCGTCAACTTCCCGGTCATGATCGGAAAGCATATCACGATATAGCGACAATGTAGAGGAGGAAAACCAATGCCAATGGCAAAAGCCAAGGAAAGCGCTTCGCAGGTGGAAGAGATGAAAAAGCGGTTTGTGCTGACGGCGCATGTCATGTTCGGGCGCGATATCGAAGAACTGACGCCGCACGAGATTTATCTGACCATCGCGACGACGACGCGGGAGCTGTTGTCCGAGAAGTGGATCAAGACGAACAAAACATATCAGGAAAAGAAAGCGAAGCAGGTTTATTATTTCTCGATCGAATTCCTGCTGGGCCGCCTTTTGAACACAAACCTGATCAATCTGGGCGTAAAGGATTTGATGGAGGAAGCGCTGGGGTCGCTGAATTTAAGCCTTGCGCGCTATCTTTCCGAGGAGCCGGACGCTGGCCTTGGCAACGGCGGCCTCGGCCGTCTCGCGGCCTGCTTCATCGACTCCATGGCGGCGCTCGGGCTTCCCGGCCACGGGTGCAGCATCCGTTACCAGTACGGCCTGTTCGAGCAGAAAATCATCGACGGCAACCAGGTCGAGTTGCCGGACAAATGGCTTCGTGACGGCTTCGCGTGGGAATACCGCAAACCGGACAAGGCGGTCAACGTGCGCTTCGGCGGCCACGCCTATATGAAAGAGCAGCCGGACGGCAGCCTGCGCCTCGTGCATGAGGATTACACCACGGTGCTGGCGGTGCCTTACGACGTGCCCGTGGTGGGCGCGAAAAACAACACGGTAAACACGCTGCGTCTTTGGAACGCGGAAGTTGACAAAGACTTCGTCACTTTCGGCGGCACGCTGACCCATGAGCAGATCCAAGACCGTATGCGCTACCGCAACTATGTCGAGAACATCACCCATTTCCTCTATCCGGACGACAGCACCGAGGAAGGGCGGAACCTCCGTCTCGTGCAGGAATACTTCTTCGTGTCGGCGGGCGTCCAGAGCATCGTGCGCCATCATGTGAAAGCGGGCAATCTGCTCCATGACCTGCCGGACAAGATCGCCATCCACATCAACGACACCCATCCGGCTCTCGCGGTGGCCGAACTGATGCGCATCCTCGTCGACGAGGAGGGCATCCCTTGGGAAGAGGCATGGGAGATCACCAGCAACACGGTGGCCTACACGAACCACACGATCATGCCGGAAGCACTGGAACGCTGGCCCGTCGGAATGTTCCGCAACCTGCTGCCGCGCATCTATATGATTATCGAGGAAATCAACGCGCGCTTCCTGAAGCATGTGCGCCGCCGCTATCCGGGGGACGAGGAGCGGGTACGCGCCCTCTCGATCATCCAGGACGATCAGGTCCACATGGCGCGGCTGGCCGTGGTGGGCAGCTACAGCGTCAACGGCGTGGCGGCCATCCATTCCGAGATTTTGAAGCACACGACGCTGCGCCCGTTCTTCGAGTTCTACCCGTCGAAGTTCAACAACAAGACGAACGGCATCACGCACCGCCGCTGGCTGATTGCGGCGAACCCGGAACTGGCAGACTTCCTCGACGAGAAATTGACCTCGGCATGGCAAAAGCAGCCGTCGCTTCTTGAGCATCTGGCGGAACTGAAGGACGACCCGGAGACTTTGGCGCGGCTGGCGGACATCAAGCTGACCCGCAAGAAAATCCTCGCCCGCCGCATACGGGAGCACACGGGGCTTCGCGTCGACCCGGAGACGCTCTTCGACATTCAGGTCAAGCGCATCCACTCCTATAAGCGGCAGCTGATGAATGTGCTGCATATCATGTACCAGTACGACCGCCTGCGCCGGGGCAAGGACGCGGACATGGTGCCGACGACTTACTTCTTCGGCGGCAAGGCGGCGCCGGGCTACTATATCGCGAAAGAGACCATCCGGCTGATTTGCGCGGTGGCCGACGTGGTGAACCACGACCCGACCACGAACAAGATGCTGAAGGTCGTATTTATCGAGAATTTCGGCGTGTCCATCGGCGAAGTGGTCTACCCGGCGGCGGACGTGTCCGAGCAGATTTCCACGGCCAGCAAGGAAGCCTCCGGCACCGGCAACATGAAGTTCATGATGAACGGCGCGATCACCCTCGGCACGATGGACGGCGCGAACGTCGAGATCCACGAGGCCGTGGGCGGCGACGAGCATTGCGTGATTTTCGGTCTGACGGCGGAAAAGGTCATGGACTACTACGCCAACGGCAAATATTCGGCCTGGGAAGAATACAACAACAACGAGTCGGTGCGCCGCGTGCTGGATCGCCTCGTGGACGGCACCTATGGCGACTTCCGCTCGCTGTTCGACTATCTGCTGCAGAACAACGACGAATTCTTTATTCTGAAAGATTTTGACGCGTACCGCGAAGGCCATGAGGAAATCATGCGCCGCTACCGCGACAAGCGGGGCTGGACCCGTTCCATGCTGATGAACATCGCAATGTCGGGCCGCTTCTCCTCCGACCGCACCATTCAGGAGTACGCGGACGATATTTGGCAGCTGAAGCCGGTTCATGTAGTGGTATAGGAAGGATTTTGTTATGAAAACTGCTGCATTGGCGGATTACGATCTTTACCTGTTCCATCAGGGAACGAATTACCACGCTTATGAAATGCTGGGCGCGCACTACATGGAGCAGGACGGCGAGCGCGGCGTGCGCTTCGCGGTCTGGGCGCCCCACGCGCGGAACGTGAGCGTCGTCGGCGATTTCAACAACTGGGACACTCGCGAGCATCCGATGGAGCGCCTCGGCGACGGCGAGACTTGGGCGGCGTTCATTCCGGGGCTGCCTTCGGGCACGGTCTACAAGTACGCGATCGACCCGCCTTGGGGCGGCCCGTGGATCATGAAGGCCGACCCCTACGGCTTCTACGCGGAGAAAAAGCCGCTGACGGCCTCCCGTACCTATGATTACCCGGAATATGAATGGCACGACGCGGTCTTCCAAGCGGCGAAGAAAAAAGGCTCGTCCTACGAAAAGCCGATGCTGACCTACGAAGTCCACCTCGGTTCGTGGCGCAGGCATCTCGACGGCGGCTACCTGACTTATCGGGAGCTGGCCGACCAGCTCGTTTCCTACGCGGTGGAAATGAATTACACCCATATCGAGCTGATGCCCCTCTGCGAACACCCCTTTGACGGTTCATGGGGCTATCAGGCCACCGGCTACTACGCGGTGACGAGCCGCTACGGCGAACCTGCCGACTTCATGTATTTCGTGGATAAGGCCCACCAAGCGGGCATCGGGATCATCATGGACTGGGTGCCCGGCCATTTCTGCAAGGACGACCAAGGGCTTAGGATGTTCGACGGCTTGAACCTCTACGAGTCGGACAACGAGCAGCGCGCGGAAAACAAGGGCTGGGGGACTACGAATTTCGACTACGGGCGCACCGAGGTCAAAAGCTTCCTGATCTCGAACGCGCTGTTCTGGATGGAGGAATACCATATCGACGGCCTGCGCATCGACGCGGTGGCGAATATGCTCTATCTGAACTACGGGCGCGAGGAAGGCGAATGGCTGCCGAACAAATACGGCGGCACCGGCAACCTCGAAGCGATGGACTTCCTGAAGCAGCTGAACATGGCCGTGTTCGAGTATCTGCCCGACGCGCTGATGATCGCCGAGGAATCGACCTCCTGGCCGATGATCTCGAAGCCGATCTGGATGGGCGGCATGGGCTTCAACTACAAATGGAACATGGGCTGGATGAACGATGTCCTGAAGTACATGAGCCTCGACCCGATTTACCGGAAATGGAACCAGGACAAGCTGACTTTCTCGCTGATGTACGCGTTCTCCGAGAATTTCGTGCTTCCCCTGTCCCATGACGAGGTCGTCCACGGCAAATGCTCGCTGATCGAGAAGATGCCCGGCGACTACTGGCAGAAATTCGCGGGGCTTCGGGCGTTCTTCGGCTACTGGATGGCACACCCCGGAAAAAAACTACTCTTCATGGGCGGCGAGTTCGGGCACTTCATCGAGTGGAACTTCGACGACAGCCTCGACTGGCACTTGGTCGAGGGCTACCCGAAGCATCAGGAAATGCAGCGCTACTCGAAAGCGCTGAATAAATTCTACAACGACCAGCCCGCGTTCTGGCAGGTGGATTTCGACTGGCGGGGCTTCGAGTGGATCGATTGCAGCGACATGGATCACAGTATCCTCGTCTTCGTGCGCCGCGCGAAGAACGGAAGGGATCATGTGGTGGTCGTTTCGAGCTTTACGCCGGAGGTCCATTACGGCTACCGCATCGGCGTGCCGGAAGCGGGAACGTACCAAGAAGTATTCAACAGCGACGATACAAAGTACGGCGGCTCCGGCGTATCCACGGGCGGCCCGCACCAGACGGAAGAAATCCCGTGGCACAACAAGCCGCAATCCATCGCGCTGACCATCCCGCCGCTGGCGACGGTGTACCTGAAATTGCAAACGTGATTAACCTTCCCCTCTGGGGAAGGTGGCAGCCCGCAGGGCTGACGGATGAGGTCTTGCAACGTAACGACTGATGCAAGCACGTCGCTGCAAGACCTCACCCACCGCTAAAGCGGTCCCCCCTTCCCTCCGGGGAAGGCAAGGGTATGATTACAGGCAACACAAATAAACAGGAGCGCGGAAGCCGCTGTCGGCTCCGTAGCCCCGAATGGAGGGATTGTTCTATGTTGAAAGTTCTCTATGTCGCGTCGGAGGCCGTGCCGTTCATCAAGACGGGCGGACTGGCCGACGTGGCGGGCTCGTTGCCGAAGGCCCTGAAGAAGCAGGGCGTGGACGTGCGTGTCGTGATGCCGAAGTACGGCAAGATCGCCCAGGAATATCTGGACAAGATGGAGCACATCTATGACGGCGAATTCACGATCTCCTGGCGCACGAAATTCCTCGGCATCGACAAGCTGGAACTGAACGGCGTGACGTTCTACTTCATCGACAACCAGGAATATTTTTACCGCGAGGGATTCTACGGTTACGGCGACGACGCGGAACGTTTCTCGTTCTTCAGCCGCGCGGTGCTGGAGATTCTGCCGAAGGATGATTTCTGGCCCGACGTGATCCACACCAACGACTGGCACACGGCGCTCGTCAATGTCTACCTGCGTCTCGACCACATCGGCGACGAGCGGTACGAGCGCATCCGCACGGTCTTCACAATCCACAACCTCAAATATCAGGGCGTGTTCCCGAAGGACGTCATGGAGGATGTGCTGGGTCTCGACTGGAAGTATTTCACCAACGGCGACCTCGAATATTACGACGCCGTCAACTTCATGAAGGGCGCGATCATTTACGCGGACAATATCACGACGGTCAGCCGCACCTACGCGCAGGAAATCCAGTACGAGTATTTCGGCGAGGGCTTGGACGGCTTGCTTCGCAGCCGCGCTGCGGACCTCCACGGCATCAACAACGGCCTTGACACAGATCTGTACAATCCGGAGACTGATCCCTACCTGACGGACCCCTTCACGCAATATAACGCGGACACCGCGCTGGAAACCAAGACGGACAACAAGGTCGCGCTCCAGCATATCCTGGATTTGCCTTTGGAGCGCCGGACGCCGCTGGTCGCCATGGTGACCCGCCTGGTGGAAGCGAAGGGGCTTGATCTTGTGGTTCGCGTGCTGGACGAGCTTTTGGAGCACGAGAATATGCAGTTCGTGTTGCTGGGCACCGGCGACCGCGTCTATGAGGACTGGTTCCGGGAATTGGCGTGGCGTCACCCGACGAAAGTTTCGGCGAACATCTACTTCTCCGACGAGATGGCCCAGCGCATTTACGCGTCCTCCTCGATTTTCCTGATGCCGTCGGCCTACGAGCCTTGCGGCCTCGGGCAGCTCATCGCCATGCGCTACGGCGCTATTCCGGTGGTTCGCGCCACCGGCGGCCTCACGGACACCGTGATTCCTTACAACAAGGCGGCGGGCGAGGGCAACGGGTTCCTGTTCTCGGACTACAACGCCCACGACATGATGTACACCATCAAGAAAGCGCTGACCATTTACCGCGACCTTGGGGCTTGGAAGCGCCTGATGGAGAACGCCATGCATGCCGATTACAGCTGGGCTCGCTCGTCAAAGGAGTATAAGGCTCTCTACGAGCGGCTGATTGGATAAAAAACAACTCTTGCAAGGATGTGAAGAACGTTGGCTGCGGAACTCAAAGTCATACATGATTCGCGAAACCCTGCCTTCCGCTTCCCCATCGGGGCAGTGGAAGCCGGCGGTCGCGTGCGTCTCGCGCTGTCCGTCGAGGGCGCGGAGGACGCGGAAACCATTGTGGCAGAGGTGCGCGTCTGGCGTGACGGCGTAGGCGAGACCCTTGTGCCGATGACGCTCCTTTCAAACAAAGACAGTGACGAAGAAAAGGCAACGGGGGAACCGTTGCCTTTTTCCGCGCCCGGATGGTTTGTCGCGACGGTCGATCTGCCGGACGAAGGCGGGCTTTTGTGGTATTATTTCATCCTGCTGATCGACCGCCATGTCCGTTTCTACGGCAATATCGGCGGTCTCGGCGGAGAGGGCGGCTTTTCCGACGCGCCTCCCGGCTCGTTCCAGATCACGGTCTACGATAAGGGCGCGACGACGCCCGCGTGGTTCCGCCGCTCGATCATGTACCAGATTTTCCCCGACCGGTTCTATCGCGAGCATCTGATCGAAGCGGAAAAACGCGGCGCGGTGATCCACGCCTCTTGGAAAGACGCGCCCTGCTATTACAAGGACCCGGACACGAAGGAGATCATCGCCTACGATTTTTACGGCGGCAATATCGCCGGCGTCCGAGCCAAGCTTCCGTACCTGAAGGAACTGGGAATCTCCGTCATCTATTTCAATCCCGTGTTCGAGGCGGAAAGCAACCACCGGTACGACACCGGCGACTACAAGAAAATCGATCCGCTGCTCGGCACGAACGAGGAATTTGTGGAGTTCTGCCGCGAGGCGAAAAAAGAGGGAATCCGCGTGATCCTCGACGGCGTATTCAGCCATACGGGTGCGAACAGCCGCTATTTCAACAAAAAGGGAATGTATGACTCGGTCGGCGCATGGCAGTCGCCGAATTCGCCCTACGCGAAATGGTACGATTTCATCGAGTATCCGAACAAATATCATAGCTGGTGGGGATTTGAGACACTGCCGAACGTCGTGGAGACCGAGCCAAGCTACATGGACTTCATCATCTCGTCGAAAGACAGCGTGCTTCACCATTGGGCCGAGGCCGGCGTCTCCGGCTGGCGCCTCGACGTCATCGACGAGCTGCCGCCGAAATTCTCCCAAGCCTTTTACCGCGAACTGAAGCGGACGGACAAAGACTTGGTGATGATCGGCGAAGTCTGGGAGGACGCGTCGAACAAATCCAGCTACGGCGAGCAGCGCATGTATCTGGCGGGGCACGAGATCGACGGCGCGATGAACTATCCCTTCCGCACCATCGTGCTCGACTTCCTGCTGGGGCACGCCAACGGCAACGCGGTCAATCGCCGCGTGGAGAGCCTCAGGGAAAATTATCCGGCGCACAATTTCTACGCGATGATGAACCTCATCGGCAGCCATGACGTGGAGCGCGTGACGACGCTTCTCGGCGAGGCGCCGCCGCCGGGGGACAGCGAAACGGAACGGGCGGGCTTCCGCCTCGACGCGGAGCATCTGGCGCTGGCCCGGGCGCGTCTCGAAATCGCCTTTGTCTGGCAGATGACATTCCCCGGCGTGCCGTCGATCTACTACGGCGACGAGATCGCCATGCAGGGCTATCGCGACCCATACAACCGCGCGCCTTACGACTGGACCGGCGGCGACGCCGCGCTCCGCGTCAAGGTCAAAGAAGCGACGAAGCTTCGGAACGAGAATCCCGCCCTTGCGACGGGCGAAATGCTCCCGCTTGTCGCCGACGTCGACATTTACGCCTACGCCCGCGTGATTCGGGGCGAAAAAGACAAGTTCGGCGAGAAGGCGGCAGACGGCGCATTTGTCGTCGCGTTGAACCGGGGACGGGAAGCCGTGACCGTCGAACTGCCCGTCGGCGACTTCGCCACCGGGAAATTCCTTTCCGTTTACCAAACCGACCCGTGGAAGGACGATACGAAAAACGCGGAATCCGCGCCGAAGGAAAAGAAACCTTTGCCCATCGAGGGCGGCAAGATTCGCGTGACTCTCGCGCCCCTTTCGGCGGAAATCTGGCAGGAGCAAAAGCCGCCGAAACGCTTCCCGCGCATGGCCGGCGTGCTGCTGCACCCGACCTCGTTGCCCTCCTCTTGGGGCGTCGGCGACCTCGGCGAGACGGCGGAGAAATTTATCGACTTCCTGCAGAAAGCCGGGCAGCACATTTGGCAAATCCTGCCCCTCGGGCCCGTCGGTCCCGGCAACTCGCCCTACCAGCCGCCGTCGGCCTTCGCGGGGAACCCGCTCTTGATTTCGCCGGAAAAACTCGCGGCAGACGGCTGGCTCACCGAAGACGACCTGGAGTGGGGCAAGACGGCCCTCGGCTGCTCGCGTTCCTATCTTGGCAGCTCGCCGCAGTCCCATCCCTGCACGGGCAGCGCGGTGAACTACGTCCGCGCATGGGCCGTCAAGGCGGGCGCCCTGCGCCGCGCATGGCAGCGGTTCCAAAAGAACCCAACCCAGGATTTCAAGACGTTCTGCGAGAAAGAAGCCGCGTGGCTGGACGACTACGCGCTGTTCACGGCGGCCTCGGAAGAAAACAACGGCAAATCATGGACCGATTGGGAGCCCGCGCTCCGCGACCGCGAGCCTTCGGCTCTCGCCGCACTCCGCGAACGGGCGGAGGACGCCATCGGCGTTGTGAAGTTCCAGCAATATCTGTTCGAGCGTCAGTGGCAGGCAATCCATCGCCTCGCCGCGTCAAAGGGCGTCCGCATTTTCGGGGATATGCCGCTCTACCTCGCGCAGAACAGCGCCGACGTCTGGGCGAATCCGAAACTATTCGCGCTTGCTAAAGACGGCCACGCTGAAAAAGTTGCGGGCGTACCCCCAGACTATTTCAGCGAGGACGGCCAGCTTTGGGGCAACCCGCTCTACGACTGGGAGGCGATGAAAAGGGACGGCTTCACCTGGTGGGTGGAGCGTGTCGCTCGGCTCCTGCGACTCACGGACATCGTGCGCATCGATCATTTCCGCGGACTCGCTTCCTATTGGGAGGTTGACGCGAAGGAAACTACCGCGAAGAACGGCCAGTGGAAAAAAGGGCCGGGCGTCACGCTTTTGCATGCGCTTCGGCAGCGACTCGGCGATAATCTTCCCATCGTGGCGGAGGATCTTGGCGTGCAGTCCGCCGACGTGATACAGCTTCTCGAGACCAGCGGCCTGCCGGGCATGAAGGTCATCGAGTTCGAATGCCTCGGCAACGGCACTCCACGGGCTGGCGTCGCCGCGCCGGAAAACTGCGTGATCTACACCGGCACCCACGACAACAACACGGCGGCCGGCTGGTATCTCGACGACCTCGGCTATGAGGATCGCGCGAAGGTCGCCGCGTGGCTGGGCGTCATGCCGGCGACGGAGAACGACGAACGGGAAACGGCGAAACAGGTTGCAGCGAAGCTTGTGGAAACAGCGTATGCTTCCGAAGCGAGAATCGCCGTCGTTCCCGTACAGGACCTCCTCGGCCTGGAAGGACGCCACAGAATGAATCGTCCCGGCACGCCGGAAGGAAACTGGAGCTGGAGGATCAAAGAAGGAAAGCTGACCGACGACCTCGCGGGCAAAATCGCGGCGTTGGTGAAAAAATACGGACGGTAAGCATACAAAAAAGGCTTCCGGGCAAAACGCTCGGAAGCCGTAATCTTTCTGGCGGAGAGGGTGGGATTCGAACCCACGGTAGCTTGCGCTACAACAGATTTCGAGTCTGTCACCTTCGACCACTCGGACACCTCTCCAGTGACAGAAAATAGTATAGCATAAGCGGCGGGGCGTTGCAAATGATTTTTGCAGCCCGCCGCTGTTTGTTTGTTCGCTTGTTCAGTTTTGTTCCGTTTTGCCGATGCGGCCCAAATGGGTCACATGGTATCCGTGATTTTCAAGCTCCTTCAACAGATCCCCTTCGTTCATGAAGTCGCCGCGGACAATGATGTCGTACTTGCCCATGTCCTTCTTGCAGGTGACGAAGCTGTCGATGTTGAAGCCCGCGTCGGCGAAGATGCCCGCGATGTCCTTGACGACGCCGACCTTGTTGTCGACCTCGATGGTGATGCGGTCTTTGCCTTCGGAGAGGCCCATGATCTCAACGAGGGCGTTGAAGATGTCCGTCTCGGTGATTACACCGACGACTGTGCCGACGTCGGTGACGACAGGCACGCCGCCAATCTTGTTCATCGACATCAGCAGCGCCGCTTCTTCGATCGGCGCGTTTTCGTTGACGGAAATGACCTTGTCGCTCATGATTTCGCGGATGGAAATTTTCGCCAGCAGCGAATTGATCTCATAGCGGGAAAGCGTCGTGGCGGCGGACGGCGACACGCGCATCAGGTCTTTGTCTGTGACGATGCCGACGAGCTTGCCGTTTTCGACGACGGGCAGGCGGCGAATCTTGTGCTCCTTGAGGAGTGCGGCGGCGGCGTCCACCTTGTCTTCCGGTTTGATGGAAATAGGATTTCGGGTCATACGATCAGCTACAAACATTGTGGATAACTCTCCCTTCATAAACTCAGACGTATATATGCAGATGTGGGTATATTTCTAAAATACTCAAACATATTATTCGCGCTGAAAGAAAAAACTCCTTCCTGCCTTACAAATTTTATCCTCCCAAATACGCTTTTCGTACTTCCTCACTGGCGGCGAGTTCCTTTGCGCTGCCGGAGAGCGCGATGCGTCCCGTTTCGAGGACGTAGGCGCGATGAGCAATGGAAAGTGCCATGTTCGCGTTCTGTTCGACGAGCAGCACCGTCGTTCCCGTCTTGTTGATATCAACGATGATGTTGAAGATTTCACGGATCAAAAGTGGAGCGAGACCCATCGAAGGCTCGTCGAGAAGCAGCAGGCGCGGACGGCTCATCAGCGCGCGGCCCATGGCCAGCATTTGCTGTTCGCCGCCGGACAGCGTGCCGGCGGCCTGCTCCTTGCGCTCGAGCAGGCGTGGGAAGCGTCCGAAGACCATATCCATGTCGGCGGCGATGCCGTCGGCGTCGTCCCGTGAGTATGCTCCAAGTTCCAAATTTTCCAGTACGGTCATGTTCGCGAAAATGCGCCGACCTTCCGGCACCTGCGAAATTCCGGCTTTGACGATTTGTTGCGCCGGGCGTCCTGCGATAGATTCGCCTTCAAACAGGATGTCGCCTTCTTTCGGCTTTAAAAGGCCCGAGATCGTGCGGAGCGTCGTGGATTTCCCCGCGCCGTTGGAGCCGATCAATGTGACGATTTCGCCCTGCCGCACGGTGAGGCTCACGCCTTTGATGGCGTGAATCGCTCCGTAGTATACATGAATGTCCTTGATTTCCAGCATATCCGGCATCAGGCGTCACCTCCCAGATAAGCGCGAATGACCTCGGGATTTTTCTGGATTTCCTCCGGCGTGCCGTGGGCGATGATCTGTCCGTACTCGAGGACATAGATGCGCTCGCAGATGCCCATGACGAGGCTCATGTCGTGCTCGATCAAAAGGATCGTCAGCGAGAACTGATCGCGAATCCAGCGGATCATGTCCATCAGTTCCTGGGTTTCCTGCGGGTTCATACCCGCCGCCGGCTCGTCGAGGAGCAGCAGTTTCGGTTTCGAGGCCAGCGCGCGGGCAATCTCCAGGCGGCGCTGGGCGCCATAAGGCAGATTTTTGGCGGTTTCGTTCGCCTTGTCGTCGAGCTTGAAAATTTTCAACATGCGCATGCTTTCCGCAACGACCTCGTCCTCCTCGGAAAAATAACGGCCGACGCGGAAGATTGCTTCGAACAGGCCGTAGTTCACATGCTGATGGCAGGCGATTTTGACGTTGTCCAGCACGGAAAGCTCGGAGAAAAGGCGTATGTTTTGGAATGTGCGGGCAATCCCGCGTTGGGTGATCTGGTACGGCGCGAGGCCGACGATGCTGTCGCCCTCGAATTCGATATGGCCGCTGGTCGGCTGGTAGACGCCGGTGAACAGGTTGAACGCAGTAGTCTTGCCCGCGCCGTTCGGCCCAATCAGGCCGATCAGCTCGCCCTGGTCGATGTAGATATTGAAATCGGAAACGGCTTTCAGGCCGCCGAACATCTCAACGACGTTCGACGCTTTGAGCAGCGGTTCAGCCATCGCTCTTTCCCCCCTTTCGGAAACGATTGAAAGGCGCGAGGTTCGTGATTTCCATGTAGCCGAAAAGCCCCTGCGGGCGGTAGAACATCAGCAGGATCAACGCCAGCGCGTAGATGATCATGCGGTATTCGGGCCAGTCCGCAAGAATCGCCGAGATGAACGTCACGACGAACGCTCCCGCGATGGCGCCAGTAATCGAGCCGAGACCGCCGAGCACGACCATGATCAGGTAATTGAAGGACTGCATAAAGGTAAAGGAAAGCGGCGTGATGATATAGAAGATGTGGGCAAAGAGACCGCCCGCCACGCCGGCGAAAGCAGCGCCGATGGTGAAAGCCATGACTTTGTATTTCGTCGTGTTGACGCCCATGGCCTCCGCCGCGATCTCGTTCTCACGGATCGCGATGCAGGCGCGGCCGTGCGTCGAGTTCACGAAGTTTTTAATGACGAAAAGCGTTGCGAGGAGCGAGAAGAACACCCAGGGGAAAGTCGTCAGATGCGGAATGCCGGAAAAGCCAGCCGCGCCGCCGACGTACTGGATATTCATCAGCACGATGCGGATGATCTCTGAAAGGCCTAATGTGGCGATGGCCAGATAGTCGCCGGAGAGACGAAGCGTTGGCAAGCCAATCAGACAGCCTAGAGCCCCCGCCGCTGCGCCGCCTGCGAGAAGCGCAGCGAGGAACGGCAGATGGAGATTCGCGGTCAGCACCACAGACACATAGGCGCCGACGGCCATGAATCCGGCGTGGCCGAGAGAGAATTGCCCGGTGTAGCCGTTGATCAGGTTCAGGCTCGCAGCCATGATGATGTTGACGCCGATAATCAGGATATTCAGTTTCCAAAACGAGCCGATGAAGCCCGTTTCCATAAGACCGTAAAGGACGGCGAAAATCACAAGCCCCAGGAGGAGCATGACGGCGTCCCGTTTTTGCAATGCGTTCATGCTCTCACCTCACACCTTCTCCTGCGAGTCCCGGCCGAAAATGCCGCTGGGCCGGAACAGGAGGACCAGAATCAAGATCGCGAAGGCCGCCGCGTCTCGGAACGTCGAGGACAGAAAGCCCGAAACAAACGCTTCGATGACGCCGAGAATCAGGCCGCCGACCACAGCGCCGGGCAGGCTGCCGATGCCGCCGAGCACCGCCGCGACGAATGCTTTGAGACCGGGCATGATGCCCATCAAAGGATCGATGGAATTGTAGTAGACGCCGACGAGCACGCCGCCCGCCGCTGCCAGCGCCGAACCGATACCGAAAGTCGCGCCGATGACGCGGTCCGCGTCAACGCCCATCAGCTGTGCCGTCTCCGTGTCAAAAGAAACCGCGCGCATGGCCTTTCCAATTTTCGTTTTTTGTACGATATACGTCAGCAGCACCGTCAGCACGAAGGTGATCGCGAAAATCAGCACCTGCTGGCCGTTTACGATAAAGTCCCCGATGTGGAACGCGACGCTGGAGTCAAAAACCTCTGGGAAGGTGCGCGGCGTCGGCGAGACAAACAGCATGCTCGTGTATTCGAGAAAGAAAGAAACGCCGATGGCCGTAATCAAAAGGGAAATGCGCGGCGCGTGGCGAAGCGGTTTGTAGGCGATGCGTTCGACGAGGCAGCCGATCAGCCCCGTCACAACCATTGAAACGACCAGAGCCGGAAAAATACCGAGCCCCGCCTGGGCCACCGCGAAAAATCCGATATAGGCGCCCACCATGTAAATATCGCCGTGGGCGAAATTAATCAGCTTGATGATGCCGTAAACCATCGTATAGCCGAGGGCGATCAGCGCGTAAATGCTTCCGAGGGAAACGCCGTTGATGAGCTGCTGCACCACCTGGCTCATGAAATCCATTGAAACCACCTCTAATAAAGAGTGAAGAGTGGAGAGTGAAGAATGGAGATACGGCTGTATCTTCACTCTTCACTCTTAACTCTCCACTCTCTTAAAAAGGAAGGCCGCATCGCTGCGGCCCCTTTTTTCCTATCAAAATATCCGCGTCAACTTACGGGACAATCTTCGCGACGACCTCGCGGTTGCCGTTCTTGTTTTCGAGAATTACCGCCTGCTTGATCGGGTTGTGGTTCGCGTCCATCGAGATCGTGCCCGTGCCGGCCTTCAGGTTCTTCGTCTCGGCAATCGCCTTCGCGACCTTCTCCGAATCGTCGGAGCCCGCGCGCTTCAGCGCGTCAATCAGCACCTTGCCGGCATCGTAGCCGAGAGCCGCGAACACGTTCGGCGCATGGCCGAACTTCTTGTTGTACGCATCGAGGAACGGCTTGACCTCGGCGTCCTTATCCGAATAATGGGTGCAGAAGAACGTGTTGTTGATGGCGTCAGCGCCCGCGATATCCTTGACCTTCGGATCGTCCCAGCCGTCCGTGCCGAGAATCGGCGTCGTGATACCAAGCTCGCGCGCCTGTTTCACGATTTTGCCGACTTCCTCATAATACGCCGGAACGAACATTACGTCCGCGCCCGCCGTCTTCAGCTTCGTCAGCGTAGCCTTGAAATCCTGATCCTTTTGGACGAAGGCCTCTTCCATCAGCACTTTGCCTCCCGCGGCTTCGAACTTCTCCTTGAAGACCTGCGCGAGGCTCTTGGAGTAATCGGACGAGGAATCAAAATAGATGACCGCCGTCTTTGCCTTCAGGTTCTCCTTCGCGAACTTCGCCATGACGTCTCCCTGCTGCGGATCGATGAAGCAGCTGCGGAACACGAACGGCTGCACTTTGCCGTTGTCTACCGTGACCTTCGCGCTCGTCGCGCAGGGAGCCAGAATCGGAACTTTGTGCTCGGTAGCGACCTGTGTTTCCGCGATAACCGGAGCCGTCGTAGCCGGGCCGACCAGTACCTTGACCTTGTCGTCGGCGATCAGCTTCGTTGCCGAGTTCACAGCCTCGGAGGTTTCGGACTTCGTATCGGCTTTGATCAGCTTGATCTTCTTGCCGTTGATGCCGCCCGCTGCATTGATCTCGTCGATGGCCAGCTCAAGTCCTTCGTACGTCGCGACGCCGTAATTCGCCACGTTGCCCGTCAGCTCGAAATTCGCACCGATCTTAATTTCGTTGGCGTCGGCCTTCTTGTCGCCGCCGCCCGCGCCGCCGCAGCCGGTCAAAACGCCTCCGAGCATCATGACGCCGGCCAAAAGTGCGGCCATACGTCCCTTTCTACCGAATCTCATGGAAACCCCTCCTTAAAATTACCGTCACGTCTTGTTTATATTTATTGTAGAAAGACGCCGCGTCGCGAAACAAAAAACTCCATGCGTCTATGTTCCGCATGGAGTTTATTATAGGTGACAGCCCTTTAATAGTCAATAGTCCGCGAGAGAAAAACGAAATGTATACTTTACGCCTCAAAGAATTCTTCCTCCGCTGCGGCGCAGAGCGCATGGTAAACGGGGAGGTGAAGCTCCTGGATTCGGTAGGTCTCGTCGTCAGGGACGGCGATGGTGATATCGGAGATCCCTTTCAGCCTGCCGCCTGAGCGTCCTGTCAGCGCGACGGTTTTCAGCCCGCACACGCGGGCCGCCTCCACCGCGTAGACGACGTTTTTCGAGTTGCCGGACGTGCTGATGGCGAGCAGCACGTCGCCCTCTTTGCCGAGCCCGAGTACCTGCTGAGCGAAAACGAGGTCGGCGGCCTGGTCGTTGGCGAAAGCCGTGCCGAGCGCAATCTGGTTGACCAGCGAAAGAGCCGGCAGCGCGCCCTGCAGATTTTGGGAGAGGTAATCGGCGTCCTGCGGGAACGCGGCCTTGATTTTTTGTCGCAATTCTTCGGAGAGCGGGCGTTTTTTCAAAAAGCCCTTCATCAGCTCCCCGACGATGTGCTCGGCGTCCGCCGCGCTGCCGCCGTTGCCGCAGACGATTAATTTCCCGCCTGCATGATAGCTCGCGCAGATTGACGCTGTTGCCGCGAGAATATCGTCGCGGCAAGGTTCCAATGCAGGATAGCGATTAAAAAGTATATCCAGCGATTTTTTCGTCGAGGCTTTCATCATCTGCTCCTGTACCAGTCCGCCGTGCGCTTCGGCTCATAGTCCGTACCGATGCGCTCCTGTGTGCGAAAACTGCGCGCAGTCTGCGGCGGACGAATGTCGGGAATCGGGAACGGCGCCGCCTGCGGCTCCTGCCGATACGGGGGTTCACGTCTCGCGGAACCGCTGCGGAAGGAACCCAAAAGCCGCGAGAGGAAACGAAACGCGAAATAAATCAAAACGCCGTTGATGAGCAGACCGAAGAGGTCGCCCATGAAACTGCCCATGCCAAAGCCGAACAGACGGCCCAACATACTGCCGAGCATCATGCCGCCCGCGAGTAGCCCCACGTTCCGCATCATGTTGCCCCATCGGGTGCCTTGATACGGCACGGAGTTCCTGCCCGTCTGCCCTGAGGGCGCAGCAGCCCGCGGCGTGGTCGAGGGAATGTCGCCCGCCTTCTGCGAGGGGCGGTACTGCTGGTTCGGGCGTGCGTTTTGCGACGGGGAGGGCGTGTTCACACGCGGCGGCTGCGGCCTTGGCGTGTTCATGCGGGGCGTCGTCATGCGCGGCGCGCGCATGCCTCCGATGGCGGCCTCCGCGGGGATCGATAGGCACGCGACCGAGATCATGAGCAGTCCGGCGGCGGCAACCGCCATGATTTTTTTTCGCTTCATTATCTTAAAGACGCCTCCTGATCCGTGGATGCTTTAATATCGTCGGGGAACGCGTAAATTTCGCCCAGCGTGTCAAGTTCCCCGGATAGATATCGGTCGATATCGTGGACGTCGATAAAGAGCTTGCATTCGATATCGAGATAGCCCTGCTCCCGGCCGCCGGAGACGTCGCGCACAGCAACCAGCTTCTCGCGCAGCGCTTCGCATTCAGAGCGCGTCGCGTGAATGTCCAGCTTGATCAGCGGCACGCCGTATTCCTTCAAAACTTCCTGCATCGTCATTCGCTCTGACAATGAAATCGCTCCTCCAGTTATTATCGAAGCAATTATGCGAGGAAAATCTGATTTTCAAATGAAAAACGGCGTAAGCGGGCTCAAGTCTTTTTTTCTGCCGACTCGCGCGCAAGAATTCGCTCCAATGCACGAATCGCATAACGCTGCGTTTCATAGTCGAGATCGCTGGCTTCCATCGCCATGCGTTTTCGCATCTCGTCAAGCTGCCGTTCCAGTCGCAGCCGCGTTTCCTTGTCCATGCTTCGCCCTCCTGCAAATAAGGATATCAACTGGAAGAGCGTGTGTCAATAAAAAGACGCGGTTGACAAACGCGCTGTTCCATGCTTTACTTATATATTATTCATGGAAGGTGATTTTTCTTGGTTATCGTTTACGGCCTTCTGGCCGCTCTTGTTGCGCTGTTCCTGTTTGAACAGGCGCGTCAGCTGTACAAGCTCAACACGGTCAACAACCTGATCCGCACTTACGAGCACGATGTGGAAAACCCGAAGCTCATCGATGAGATGTACGACTTTTGCCTGAAGGACCGCAAACTGAAAAAGGTCATGGCGAAGCACAACCCGACGAAGGAGGACTTCGACAAGCTCTACCACAAGCTGCTGCTTTGGACGAACTTCCGCAAGTACCGGCGGTTCGTGCCGATCTCGTCGTTCTTCGCCGTCTATTCTCTCGATTACCTGCTGTCCCACAAGGACATGGACGCCTACGACCTGTCGAAGAAGATGTGCAATTTCTTCAATATATAGCACGGTATACAAAAAAGGCCTCGTTTCGCGTGACGTTTTCACGTTCACGAAGCGAGGCCTTTTTGTTATCTTTTCTTTATCAGCAGCGTTTTTTTGATTTCCAGGTCCTTGACCTGTTTGTTGAGCCGCGAGTATTCCAGCTTGTTTTCCATCAGCGACTGCATCGCATCTTTCTTTTCTTCGGGCGTCGCCGCCTCGTCGACCTGGTACTGCGCGAACTCGATACGGATGTTCACTTCGTCCATCTCCGCGCCGAGCCGCTCGATGATCTTCTCGATCAGCTCCGGGTCCTTCAGTTCGTCGAGATCCTCGAAGTCTGTCGGCGTTCCTTCGGCTTCGGCTTTTTCGCCGTTCATGCCGAAGAGCGCCCCCCCTGTCACCAGCCCACCGACGAAGCCGCCGATGGGGCCGCCAATCAGTCGTCCGACGATGGAACTGCCCGCGACGATGGCCGCCTTGCTCCACAGCGACCCCACCTTCTTGTCCTGGCGCTCCGCGTACTTGCGGAACGACTCCCAGGGAATCTGGTAGCCCGCGCGATTCGACTGGCGGTCGCCCTCGATCTCCCCGTCCCGGATTTTCTTTCGCACCGTATATTCGCTGAGGCCGAGCTGCTCAGCGACCTCCTTGACCGTCAAGGTCTTTTGCTCCGTCATGTCAATCCTTCTTTCGATGTTCGTTCCATGTTCTTTCCATATATGTTACCATACGAAACGAAAAAAAGCAACGATAGACCGATACTTAAATGAGTATAGAGTGATATAATATTGTTGCTCTAATTAAATTTTAATCAAAATTAATATTGACAAAGCAACATAAAAACGTTATGATACGCACAGATAAACCGATAACCCCAAAAACGGAACAAAGGAAAGGATGAGGCCGATGGAAAAAGCGCGTTTTTACAATCCGCGCACGGGCGAGACGGAAGAAATCGACGTCGAGTACTACGCGGGTGCGTACACAGAGGAAAGTTTTTGGGACAAGATCAGAAGCAAGGTGAAATCGGCGGGGCTGCAGATCATCTACAAGGCGATGCAGCTCTACTACGCGACGGAAAACCCGAACTGCCCGACCAAGGTCAAGGCGGGAATCTACGCGGCTCTCGGCTACTTCATCGCACCCTTCGACTTTCTGCCGGACTTCATGCCTTTCGCCGGATACACCGACGACCTTTCGGCGATCCTGTTGGCGACGATGATGGCGCAGGCGTACATCGACGACGAGGTCAAGGAAAAGGCGAGGCAAAAGCTCGGCGCCATCTTCGGCCGTAAAGTGGTCGAAGAACTTGGCGAGGAACAGGCAGCGTGAGAAGCGTGAAGAGTGAAGTTTTTTAGACGGCGTATTTTGTTGTAAGCACAACATTAAAAGTTACAGGCAATGACAAAAAAGGAGGCAACGAAAATGGGAATGGCGAAAAATGGGATTCTGTTGGCAATCGGCGGTATGTTGGGCGCGTTCGTCGCGGCGGTGATGACGAACGACGAGGTGAAGGAGACGGCGAAGGAAGCGGCGGAGGCCTGCAAGGAATTCGCGGCGATGGATCGCCTGATCGACACGCTGCGCCGCGAGGGCGAGACGGCCCTCAGGGTCTGCACGAATGACGAGGAGCGCGAGGCCGTTTACGAGAAGATCCGCGAGTCGGTGATGAAGCTCAAGGCCGAGCTGCAGGAGCGTGGCGAGGCTCTGATCGCGGAGTTTCGCGCCAAAGCGAAGGCCGAGGCTCCCAACGCCGAAGCCGAGACGGCAAGCGAGGCCGAAGGCCACGTCGCGAATATCCGGCAGACGCTGGAGCGGTTCAGCGAGTCGCTGGACGAGACGCTCCGCGCGCTGAATCCTCAGCCTGCGGCGGAGTAAAACTAAAATCGTAAAGACCGGCGCGAAGGTTCGCTTTCGCGTCGGTTTTTGACTTTTCCTTTGAAATAAAGGTCGTGAATTTATAGTTGCGAATTTTATGAAAAAGACATTTGTCCCTCTTCCATAAAATGAAATTTGTGATATACTATATAGAAAAAATGTTAGTATTTGGATGATGACCGAGTACACGAATAATAATATCCTCGCCCAGTCGTCGCAAGCCATGCTGGCGCAGGCGAATCAAAGCTCCAATCAGGTGTTGTCGTTGCTCCAATAGGGGCTTGACGATAGAAGTTCCATTGTTTTCCTTCACTCATCACTCCTTGTTTCATGTTCCTTTCCGTTTTTTGGTTTTCATGGTGTCTCCTTTCAACCAGAATCGCCGCCCGGCATTCGTCGGACGGCGGTTTTGGTTTTACAGCGTTATAGCATTGTGCGCAGCCGTTTTTTGTCCACTTTCCCACGATCATTCAGCGGGATTTCGGGGACGAAAATAACACGCTCGGGCATTTCTACGGGTTTCAGGATCTTCGGCAACCTGCGGCGGACGGCTTGCTCGTCAACTGACTCCTCCCGGACAAGGAAAGCTATAAGGTCTTCGCCCCGCCCCTCGTCGGCTGTTGGCAGCACGACGGCGGCGGCCACGCCGGGAAGCTCCCGCAGGACCCTCTCGACGCGCGCCGCGCTGATCTTATAGCCGCCTTTGTTGATATAGGCGTCGCCCCGCCCTTCGAAGATCAATTCGCCCGCTTCGTTGATATAGCCCGCGTCGCCGACGGTGAAGGGGACTTCAACGCCGCTGACGTGATAGGCGGTGTCCACGAAAATTTTGCCGTCTCGGATCGAGAGGCCGACGCCGGGGAATGGTTTGCCGAGATTTTCCGGCATGCGGGCCGTCCCCTTGTCGAGTACCGTATAGGTGATGTAGTTCAGCTCGCTGGCGCCGTAATAGAGTGTGAATCGGGCGTTCGGCAGAAGCGCCGTGAGACGTGCGAGCAGCTTTTCGCCAACGGTCTGGGAGCCGGTGAAGAGCGACCGGACGTTAGGGAAAGGTTCCTTTTCCGACGTCAGCAGTCGCAGCTTTGCCGGTACAAGATAGAGGACGTTTGCATGACGTTTTCGTATCAGCGCCGCCCATGTGCGGACGCGGAGCCGGGCGCTGGTGATTGTCGCCCCTCCGGCGAAGAGGACGGCGAGAAACGCGTTAAGGTTTCCCGTAAAGGAAAGGGAGCCGTGCAGGAAGAGCCGTGTTTCCCCATCGACGCCAAAAATCTCGTTTTGCGTGGGGAAAAATCCCGCCCAGCTTCGAAAGGTGCGGTACATGACCTTCGGCGTACCGGTGGAACCGGAGGTCAGGACGCCGAGGCAGTCGTCCGCATCTATAAAGGTTTGGGGTGCTTCCTGTGCCTGATAGCTTTCGCCGGATTCCGAGATGCGCCAGAAGCCCTGTAAACCGCGTTCCCTGACAATGGCCGTCTCTTCCTCCGGCGCGAGCCCGTGATGCAGTAAAATCGGACGCGCGCCTTTTTCCTGCGCGGCGAAAAACGCCGCCGTCTGCCGTGTGAAGCTGTCGGCGAGAATCAGTATGGCGTCGCCCGTTTTGGCCGGGAGCCGCGTTGCGAGTTCGTCCGCGTAATGCAAAAGTTCGCTGCAGGAAAGCGCGGTCTCGTCCTCGACAATGCAGAGCCGTTCGGGATGGAGCCGCGCTTTTTCGGCGAGCAGTTCATAAAAGTTTTTCATGGCGTCGGCTCCTTTTCAACGAGCAGCGCTTCGCCCATGCCGCCGGCGCCCGCGATGGAGAGAAGGCCGAGCCCGTGGCCCGCGGTCTCGAGAGACGCCAGCAAATGAACGAGCAGGATCGCCCCGGAGGCGCCGTAGGGGTGGCCGTAGGCCAGCGCGCCGCCGAAGATATTGTAGCGGGAGACGAGGTCTGGATATTTCCGCTCGAACAATACGTCGATGACGGCGAAGGCTTCGTTGAATTCAATCGCTGCCATGTCCGTCATCGAAAGGCCGAGGCGTGAAAGCAACGCTTCCGCCGTTCGCATTGCGCCGCGCGGGCTTTCTTCCGGATTGCCGCCCATCGCTTGCGCAGCAACAATCCGGGCGGCGGGACGAAATTTCGAATGCTTGTGAAGCCAACGCTCGCCGACGAGCAGCGCAAAGGCTGCGCCGTCGTTGATCAGACAGGAGGTACCCGCCGTCGTCACGCTGTCCGCTCCGAAGAGCCGCGGCAGGCGATCCAAAAGTTTTTTATTCATGCGCGGACGGACGCCGTCGTCTTCCCCGACGCCGTTCACGGAAACAATAAAAGGGCGCAAAACGCCCTTTTCCTGTGCCGCCGCCGCGCGTTTGTGGCTCTCTATCGCCCATGCGTCGAGATCCGCTTTCGTAACATGTTCGGCTTTCGCTACGCGCTCCGCGCCGCGCAGCATCGTCTGCGGGTCGAGGTCGCCGGGAGCGAACTGTGCCGTGTAATAAGAGCCATCGCCTTCCGGTGTCTTCGCGAATCGCGCGTCTTTTTTGTCATAAACGCGAAGCGGCTGGAGCGACGAGCTTTCCATGCCGCCCGCAAGATAGACCTCCCCCTCGCCGCAGGCAATCGCGCGATACGCGGCTGCGAGAGCCGCCGCCGCCGAAGCGCACTGCATATCGACGGTCCATGCGGGCACGGAATCGGAAATCCCCGCCGTCAGCGCCGCGAGCCGCGTGATATTTCCGCCCGTGCCGACGGCATTGCCGCCGATCACACCGGAAAGATTTTGCCCGGCGTCGGGAAATTTCTCCAGGAGATTACGCATGACCGACGCGCCCAATTCCTCAGCGGGGACAGTCTTGAATTTTCCGTTCTTCGTCAAGATCGGCGTCCGCACGGCGCCGAGCACATAGACGTTCTCCATCAGACGGTCTCCAGCATGTTATTGACGCGCACGCCGAGAGCCGCCGCCGCGAGACATTTAATGATGTCGCCGGGAATGAACGGCACGACTGCCATCATCACCGCCTGCCAGAGTGTGATATCCAGCACGAGCATCATCGACGCCATACCGCCCAAATACGTCAGCGGCATGCCGACCACGATATCCACCAGCGCGTAGCGGCGGAAACTCGGCGTCGCGCCTTTCAGCGCGCTGACCAATGGATAGACGAGCAGCCAAACGATCCAGAATCCTCCGGTCGGCCCGAGAATCCTCCCCAGTCCCGACGTGCCTCCCGTAAACACCGGCAGGCCGCAAATCCCGAGCAACAGATAGACTGACACTGCGACAAACGTTTCCTTCGGCGTCAATACGAACGCAGCCAACCCCAGCGCCATCGTCAGCGCGGTCACCAACCCCGGCGTAAACGGCAGCGGAAATGAGAACCAGGCCGTCACGCAGCAGAACGCCACGCAAAGCGCGATCTTCGTCACGGCCCGCGCCGAAAAATGTTGTTCGTTCATCGTTCAAACCCCTTTTCAGATAAATCCGTTTACTATTATAATGGCATGGATTTATCTGGTCAACCAAAATCTTAAACAAGGTAAACGGAATTTTCGGGCAGGAAAAGCGGAGTGGAACGCGAATAATAATATGAACTATGATTCAGGAGGTACGTCATGGAAAAGAAGATTACGCAGGAAAACATCGAGGCGCTGCGCGCCGAGTGCCTTTCGCTTCTGACCGTATGGGCGGAGGAGACGGAGATCAAGCTTCGTCGGAAAGGCGTCGCTTTTACGCCGAAAGAGCGCGAGGCCATGGACGCGGCGAAGGCGAAGCTCGCCATGCGTGTAAAAAAACAGCCGGATGAGTTCTGGGCCGAGGAAATGTCTGCGAGAGAGCGGCTCAACAAGCTCAGCGAAGGGCTCCTGCAAGGCATCGGGGCTTTATGATGACGCGTGAAGAACATCTCGCCGCGATCAAGGCGGCGGACGCCGCTTATTACAATGACGACGCGCCCGTGATGACGGACAGCGAGTACGATCGTCTGCGCGCCGGATATATCGCGAAATACGGCGCCGATGATCTCGACTATGTGCCGGGAGAAGCGGCGGCGGCGTTCTCCAAGTTCCGTCATACCGTGCCGGTCATCAGCCTCGCAAAGGTGAAATTCGAGGAGGAGCGGGGCAAGTTGGAAAGCGAGCTTCGCCGTCTTTGGCCCGTTCTGCATGAACCGAAGCTGGACGGTCTGACCGTCGTCGCCTACCCGAAAGCCGACGGCTCCTGCACCTTCGTCACGCGCGGCGACGGCAAGACCGGTGAGGTGCTGCCGGCGTTCATCAAGAAATATGAGACGAGCGGCGTGAACCGCACGGGCGAGGCAGTGCGCGGCGAGGTGTTCATGGATGTGGCGACATTCGCCGCTATCAACGCCGAGCGCGAGGCGGCGGGAGAAGAGTTGTTCCGAAATCCGCGCAACGCGGCGGCGGGCATTCTGCGCAACAAGGAGCGCAGCGCCTATCTCGACCGCCTGCGTTATATGGTCTACGACCTGCCCTCCCTCGATATCGCCGAACCGGAGAAGCTGGCGCTGCTCCGTGAAAAGACCGCATTCGAGGTGGCGGTCGTGGGCGGAGAGGAAAGCGTCGAAGCGGAAATCGCCGCTATCGAAACGTTTTATGAGGAGCATTTGCATGGCGGCGTGCCCATCGACGGCGTCGTGGTGAAAAACGCCGAGGCGGGCAGCCTTGCGCGCTTCGGCGGTACAAACCATCACAATTCCAACGCCGTCGCGGTGAAGTTCCGCCCCGACCAGGCGAAGACCGCGCTGCGGGAAATCGTCTGGCAGGTCGGCCGCGACAGTCTGACGCCGGTGGCCGTTTTCGACGAGGTGGAGCTGGACGGCACCACCGTCTCGAAAGCGAGTCTGCACAACTGGGCCAACGTCCGCCGCCTTGCGCTGCACCCCGGCGATGCCGTGCTGGTGGAAAAAGCCAACGAAATCATCCCGCAGGTCATTCAAAACTTCGGGCAGGAAACGCCGCCCGCGCCGTTTGCGCGTCCTACCGTTTGTCCCGCCTGCGGCGCGGCGCTTGCGAGCCGCCGCCTCGAAACGGCAATCCCCGATATCCCCGAGGACGAACAGATTGAGCTGTTCTGCCCAAACGACGCCTGCGCCGAGAAGCTGGCCCAGGCCGTCGCCTATCTCGGCAGCCGGAGGCTGCTCGCCATTGACGGGCTTTCGGTGATGACCGCACGAAAATTGACGGGGGCGACGGGCGAGACAAGAGCTTTGATAGCCGCGCCGTGGGACATTTTCCGGCTGACCGTCGAGGACTTCCGATCGCTCCCCGGGTATGCGGAAAAATCTGCGGCCGCGCTGTACGACGCCGTGCAGCGAGCGAGAAATTCCTGCGATCTCGCGCATTTTGTCGCCGCCTGCTGCGTGCCCGGCGTCGGGCTGAACGTCGGCGGCGCATTGATGCGACGCTACCATACAGCCGACGCGCTTTTCGACGCGTTGTCCGACGAGGTGAAGAAGGATGAGCTGACTGCCATCGACGGCATCGGCGAGACACTGGCGGCAATCTTGCAGGGCGAGACGTTCACCAACGCTTTCCGCGCCTTGCGCGAGCATATCACGCCAATCGCCTACGAACCGCCTGCCGAAAGCGAAGGGACGAACGCAGTGAGCAGGCCGCTGACCTTCGTGATCACAGGAAAACTCAGCCGCCCTCGCGACGAAATCAAGGCGGAACTCGAAGCGAAAGGCCATAAGGTCACGGGCAGCGTCTCGAAAAATACCGATTATCTGCTCTGCGAGTCGAAGGACTCCCAAAGCACAAAGGCAAAAAAAGCCCGCGAGCTCGGCACCCAAGTCATTGGGGAAGCCGACCTCGCGGAGATATTGGGATAAAAAACCGCCGTGTGGGGAAATTCCTCGCACGGCGGTTTTTATGTGACGTTATCCGATCAACGGAGACAGGTAACGGTCGTAAAGGTCGAGCACTGCGGCTGCGGGGCTGAATCCCTTTTGCATGGACTGGTCGGCAATCATGTCGATGCGTCCGACCTCCTTGCCGTCATACAGGATCACGAGGTCGCCGACTTTGTCGCCGCGCTTGATAGGGGCGCGGATAAAGCGCGGCATATCGAATTCAATCTTGAATTTCTTTTTGTCGTCGCCGTCGAAGAGCAGATATTTGACGTCCTCTCTCGGGTGCGCGGTCACCTTGTAGGTGCTGCCGTCATGTACCCAGACAGAGCGCTCGATTTTCTCCTTGACCGGGCCTTTTTGCAGACGGACGAGGGGGAAACCGTAGTCCAACAGGCGCGCCGTGTCTTTGAAGCGGTCGTCGACGTTCGGCGCGTTCATCACGATGCAGATCAGCGTGACTCCGTTTCGCGTTGCCGCGCCCGCGAGACAGCCGCCCGCCGCCTGCGTCCAGCCCGTTTTGATGCCGCTCATGCCTTGATAGGTGTACAAAAGCTCGTTCGTGTTTTCCAGTGTTCTTTCGTGTTTTCCTTCCGGCGTGTTCCAGACCAGTTTATGTTCGCGGGCGTCCACGATCTTGCGGAACTCCTTGTTCGACCAGCCGTACCGCGCAATCTTCATCATGTCGCGGGCTGTGCTGACATGCCGTATGTCGGGCAGACCGTTGGGATTCGCGAATTGTGTTTTCTTCGCGCCAATCATCCAGGCTTTTTGCGTCATACTGGCCGCGAATTCCATCACGTCGTGGGACGGCGTCATCGCTTCGGCGACGGCCACCGCCGCGCCGTTGTCCGATTCCATCATCAGCGCCATCAACAGCTCGCGCATGGTCAGCACGTCGCCCTGGAGAAAATCCGTGCCTTCCGTAGCGGCGGCCTCAGGACCGATGGTCACGGGTGCCGACAGATCCTTCCATTGTTCCAGCGCCAAAAGACAGGTCATCATTTTCGTCATGCTGGCCGGATACATGAGTCGGTCGGCATTCTTTTCGTAAATTACGCGTCCTGTGGAGGCTTCTACGAGAATCGCCGCTTCTGCCGAAATCCAGGGCGGCGTCGGAAGTGCGGCTGCGAAAGCCGTGGCTGTTATAAAAAACGAAACCAGCAGAACCGTCGCCAATAGACGAACGCTTCGCTGAAATAAATACTTGTTCACCAAAATCATTCCTCTGGATGCTCTATAAAATCCCGAACCACAAAAAATGTACCGCGCGCCTTCAGACAAAGTTCCCCGTCTTCGCCGTAGACGCCCCCTTCGCATACCATCGTGTGTTTGCCGTTGTGGACGACCTCGCCGATCGCGTAGGTCAACCCTTCATAAACGGGACGGATGAAGGACATGTTCATTTCTAGCGTCACCACGCCCTTGTCGCAGGTGAAGCAGGCAATCCCCATCGCCGTGTCGATCATCGTCGCGGCGACGCCGCCGTGGGCGATATGATGCACGTTCGTATGCTCGTGCTTCACGTTCATATCAAGGCGCACGCGCCCGCGCTCGTAAGACGCCACCCGGACGCCCAACAGTTCGAGAAACGGATTTGCCTCATAAAATTCATTGAAATGCCGCTTTACGTGTTCGCTGACTTCCTGTCCCATTCTCCTGCAGACCCCTTTGTACCAACCGTCGGTACACATGAAGATGTGGTATGTTCGGTTCTTTGTTACTACATATTGTATTATATCATGAGGAAAAGGGCTCTTCAAATAAACGTTGTTTATCGTTCCTGCAAGGTCGCGCCGCTTCGCTTTTTGCGGAAAGAAATTTTTTTTCACGGATAATTTATCAAAAATATAACAGATGTGCGCAAATGAAATTCCATACGGAGAATCTTGTTTATAATACGTTAGGGAACCACTGAACAAGTCCCGCCGTGCCCCTACCGGGTCTTTTTCCGACTGGCGTTGTCAAAGTCCTCTCGACGTAGCGATGCTACGCCTTCGAGTCCTTTTCCTAGCCATTCGAAAAAATCCCTCGGCAGGGTCACGACTTGACTTATTCAGTGATTCCTTAGAGTCACGACTTGAATTATTCAGCGGTTCCTAAAAAAATCCTGCGAGGAACTTCCCCGCAGGATTTTTCTTATAGAGTCAATTACAATTCCGTGCCCGTACCGCCGATTCCTGAGAGCAGTAGGGACGCTGGGAGGCCTGCGCCGACGACGGACGCTGCAGCGTCGTACTTGCCCTGTGCCATCAAACGCATCTTGCGAACGTGCAGGTTTTCCATCTGCATTTCCATTTTCCGCTGCAAATAGCGTTCCTCGGATTCCTTGTAAAGCTCCTTCATCCGCTTGCGGCGGTTCGACCAGAAAGCGCCTTCCGACTCTTTGTCAAATTGATTGGACGCGCCCAGCTTGCTGCCGCCAAAGTTTTTGCTGAACGTGTGGGAAAGGCATCCTTCGCCGCCGTCGAAATCCAGCACCTCATACGCGCCGCAACTCCCCACGCGGAAGAATGGGTCGGGGTACTGCCGCCCGTCCTTGATGATGTTCATCATCTTTTCCTCGTATTCGGAATCGTCCTTCATGCGATTCCAGCATTTCTCGGAAATCTTGATGGCTTGCTCGTCGTAGGGGCGGGTCAGGTGGAACGGGAAGCTGTCGATTTTTCCCCAGATGTACTCTTGATACTCGGTCATCGTCATTTCCGCCGTCGTTTTCGTTACGGTAACGCTGACGGTTTGCACGCGCGTCCGCACGGAAACCAGCGTTTCCGCAAAACTCATGCCGCCAGACGCTGCCCGCGCTTTTGCCGAAAGCGTCGGCAGCAGCGTTTTCGTCACGTTCAGCCCATGAGCGGCGCTGAACATTCGTGAATTGTCCATTGTGATTCGCTCCTTTTCAGGGGCGTCCGTGCCTGATTTTCTGTCCTAATTTACATACCCATCAGCATCTCAAAAATATCCAACTGTGGTTCCATCCGCACGCCGCCCTCTGCCGTGGGGTCGGGTACCGGGACGAGGTGCGGCTTTTTCGTCGTTCGATCCACGACCTTGCCGTCCTTTTTCGTCGTAATGACAATGGAACCGTCGGGCATGAATCTCCTCGTTTTGACGATTGCCGGAATGGAGGAAGACTGCCGCGTCCAAGTTTCTGTCAGCGCGTTTGCCTGCTTTTGCAAAATCACTTGCTGGATGTATTCCCGTTGCGCTTGCCGACGCTTGCATTTCTTTTCGCGCTGCGCTTTTTGCGCCGCTTCGATTTGCGCCTTGCGTTCCGGCGTTTCCGTGCCGCCTCCGATATAGTAGACCGTTCCGTCCTCGTGGATTGCCACGCCGCACGGTTCATAGGTCAGTCCCATCGCCGCGCTTTCGGCCTTCCATTTCGGGAGGTTGTCGAACCAATATTGGATTTTCTCTTCGTAATAGCGTGCCGTTTCGCTGTTGGCCGCCATTTCGTCCAGGATGTTCGGCGCAATCACAAGATCGTTGCCGCTCATGCTGCGTCCGAGGGCGTCCATGCTTTCCTGATCCTTCTTGAAATATTTGGCGGCGACGCGCATCCCGAATTTCGCTTCAAGGTGCCTGGCATAGGCGTCGCTGTCCGCGAAAGATTCCGGTTCGACGGTCGGCGAAAATCCCGAAAGCGAGCGTAGCAGATCCAACCTGCCCAACGCCGTGTTTTCGGTTTCCAAAGAAGCATTCGTCATCGTCTGCATGGCTGCCAATACATCCGTAAAGGATTTGCCTCCGACGACGCGCAAAAGATTCCCCGCGCTTTGCGGCATACAGCCCGAAAAAGCGCGCACTGCTCCCGCATTGTTTTCAACGGTGTTCTGCATATTCTCCTTTCCGCGGCTTCTCAATCGCTCAAAGCCGCGCCGCTTTCCTTCGTTCAAGGAAGCAATGAATAAGTCAGTGCGTGATCCTGGCGAAGGATTTTTTCGTCAGGCAAGGAAAAGTGCTCGAAGTCGTAGCCGCAGAGCTACGTCGAGAGCACTTTGACACAGCATGGCGGAAAAAGACTCGTCAGGGGCGCGGGCAGACTTGTTCAGTGCTTCCGCAAGACCAAGCGGCATCGTTGTTTTTTCGGCTGACATTTTTTAACGTACAATCATAGACATCACCTCTTAATCTTGTTATCGTAAAATTGTCGGAAAACTTAATAGGCAAAATGAACTTTTCGCTTTTTGTTGCGGAGCAGGCGGGTTAAAGATATAATTAGAGAAAAGACTATGCGCGTTTTGAAAAACAAGGAGCGAAAGACATGAATAGCACCTCGATCTATCAGGACGATCACACCATTATCGAGAAAATCAACGGGCAGGAAGTCCTTATGTCGCCGCGCCCGGCTACAAGGCACAGCCGCGCCGCTGGACGTATCTATGGCATTTTCTTTCAATTTTTGAGAAAGAAACGCTGTGAGGCGTTTTTTGAGCATGAAGTTCATCTTGACGACGAAAATGTTTTTGTCCCTGATGTGCTGATTATTTGTGACAAAAAAAAGATAAAAGCAAATTGGATCGACGGCGCACCGGATTTAGTCGTGGAAGTCCTTTCCCCGTCCACCACAATCAATGACAGAGGCATCAAAAAAGACGTCTACGAAAGAGCAGGAGTTAAGGAATATTGGATCGTGGATCCCATCGCCAAGTCCATAGAGGTTCACTATTTGAAAGACGGGCGGCTTGTGCTCGACCATGTGTATATGATTTTCCCACCGGAAGAATGGGAGCGCATGACGGAAGAGCAACGCGCCGCCGCCCGACTGTCCGTAAAGGTTTCCCTCTACGACGATTTGCTTGTGGACGTGCGGGAAGTGTTTGAGGATATAGACGTATAATATTGCCGCGTTAAAATGGGGATGTTTCAAAAAATTGGAGTCAAAAATTTGTACTCCAATTTTTTTACGGCAAAAACGTATCCGAAAAAATCACATGCAAGACAAGGATTTCACGATTTGACAGAAAATTTCTTGATTACAAAATGGGACTGCCGCAAGAAGAAATAATCTTCCTGCGACAGTCCCGTTTTGCCGCAATAAAAAACGCCGTCCGAAGATGGTTCCGGACGGCGTTGGGGTGTTACTTTACGCGTTTGCAATGTGCAATTCTTTCATGAATGCAAAATTATCTGAAATTATCCAAAATTTTCCGTATCGGTTGCGGAGCGGGCGGGTTATGCGTATAATAGTAAAGAATTGTTTGTAAAGGAGCATCGGCAATGACGAAGAAAATCACGGTGATTCCCGGCGACGGGATTGGCAAGGAAATTACGGAGGCGGCGGTGGCCGTTTTGAAGAAAGCGGACGGGAAGTTCGGGCTTTCCCTCGAATATGATTATCACGACGCGGGCGGCACGGCTTACGACAAATTCGGTACGCCTTTGCCCGAAGAAACACTCGCGGCGGCGAAGGCGTCGGACGGCGTATTGTTCGGCGCGGTGGGCGGCGACAAATGGGATTCGGTGGAGCCGACGCTCCGCCCGGAAAAAGCGATTCTCGGACTTCGGAAAGGGCTCGGCCTGTACGCGAATCTTCGCCCCGTAAAGGTGGCGGACGCGCTGGTGCAGTATTCGCCGCTGAAGCCGGAGCTGGTCAAGGGCGTCGATCTCGTGATCGTGCGCGAATTGATCGGCGGCATTTATTTCGGCGACCGCTGCGAGTCGGAGATGAAAGACGGCGCGGAACGCGCCTGGGACCTCGAGAATTATTCGGTGCCGGAGGTGGACCGCATCGCGCGTCTGGCCTTTGAGACGGCGAAGCTGCGGCGCGGCAAGGTCACATCGGTGGACAAGTCGAACGTGCTGGCGACGTCGCGGCTCTGGCGGCGCACGGTGGAAAAGGTGCATGAGGACTATAAGGACGTTACGCTCGACCATCTCTATGTGGACAACTGCGCGATGCAGCTTGCGGTGCGGCCGACACAGTTCGATGTGATCTGCACGGGGAATCTCTTCGGCGACATTCTGAGCGACGAGGCGGCGGTCATTGGCGGTTCGATCGGCATGATGCCCAGCGCGAGCATCGGCGAGGAGACGAGCCTGTTCGAGCCGATCCATGGCTCCGCGCCGGATATCGCCGGAAAGGGCATCGCGAATCCGATCGGCACGATCCTTTCCGCTGCGATGCTGCTCCGTTATTCGCTGAAGGAGGAAAAAGCAGCGAAGGCAGTGGAGGATGCCTGCTCCAAGACGCTTGAGGACGGCTATCGCACGCCAGATCTTTGGGCGGAAGGCTTCAAAAAAGCGAACACGGAAAGTATGACGCAGGCGATTCTCGATCGGCTGTAATGGGTAGTGCGATAAACGATAGGGAGGATACGTATGTTTTGTCCAAATTGCGGCAGGGAGCTTTACCCTGGGGAGACTATTTGCTCCGCCTGTTCCACGGCGTTTACTTCGCAGTACAAGCGCGACACGGTGATGCTGCTTTGTATTATCGGTTTTCTTGGGCTTTCCGGGCTTCATCGTTTCTATGTCGGGCGATGGAAAGGCGGCGTGCTGTTTCTCTTGACCGGCGGTCTTTTTGGCATCGGCACGATTTTCGATTTGGTCAAGATTTGCCAGAACAAATTTGAGGATGAAGACGGGCTGCTGATTCGCTCGTAATCGGTAGGAAAGGGGAAAGCGATATGAAAGGCGCGCAGGCGGTTGTCGAGTGTTTGGCGGAGCAGGGGATTGACACAGTCTTCGGCTATCCGGGCGGTATGATTTTACCGCTGTATGACGCGCTTCGAGACGATAAACGCATCCGAAATATCCTCGTGACGCACGAGCAGAATGCGGCGCACGCGGCGGACGGCTACGCCCGCGCCAGCGGAAAGGTCGGCGTCTGCATCGCGACGTCAGGACCGGGTGCTACGAATCTCGTCACGGGCATTGCGACGGCGTTCATGGACTCAATTCCGATGGTGGCGATCACCGGGCAGGTGGACACTGCGCTGTTGGGGCGCGACGCGTTCCAGGAGACGGACATCGTCGGCGTGACCATGCCGATTACGAAACACAATTACAAGATCAAGGATCCAAAGCAGCTCGTGCCTGCCGTTCGTAAGGCTTTCGCAATCGCGCGGGCGGGGCGTCCCGGACCCGTGCTGATCGACGTGCCGCGAAACGTGTTTTTCGCCGAGGTAAATTACGCGCCGGAAGAGCCGAAGAAGAAGCATCATCATAAGCCCGACGCGGATTTTTTGATTTGCGCGGCCGAGGCGGAGGACGTAATGCTCCACGCGAAGCGCCCCGTGGTCATCGCGGGCGGCGGCGTCATTTCCGCCAACGCGTCGAAGGAATTCCGCAAGTTCGTCGAGAAATATCATTTTCCCGTTGCGGAAACGCTGATGGGCATCGGTGCGTTGCCCCATTCGCATCCGCAGCTTCTCGGCTTTGCGGGCATGCACGGCAAGAAGGCGGCGAACAACGCGATTGCGGCGGCGGACCTGATCATCGCAGTGGGCAGTCGTTTCGCCGACAGGCAGACGGGCAGCCTTGACAAGTATACGAAGAATACTAAATTTATCCATATCGACATCGACCCCGCCGAGATCGACAAGAATATTGCCAGCGCCATCGGCCTTGCGGGCGATATGAAGACGATTCTTGATCTTTTGATGAAGCGCAAGCCCCTGACGAATCTCGACTCGTGGTGGGAGCGCATCGAGGATTGGCGCGATGAGTATGCTTACGATTACAACGTGACGCGGCTGACGCTGCCCTGGGCGCTGCACCATGTAGCGAGAGCGACAGCTGGAAAGCCTTTCGCTTTCGCGACGGACGTGGGTCAGCACCAGATGTGGTGCGCGCTTCATCTTCATATCGACGAACCGCGCACATGGCTGACCTCGGGCGGTCTCGGCACGATGGGATTTGGGCTTCCGGCGGCGGAAGGCGCGCAGCTTGCTTTCGGCAAATCCCGGCGTGTGATTCACGTCGCGGGCGACGGCGGCATCAAGATGACGGGCAGCGAATATTACACGATTGCTCGGCTCGGACTGCCGGTGATTTCGCTGATCGTGGACAACACGAGCCTCGGCATGATCCGCCAGCTGCAAAAGGTCTTTTACGACGAGCGCTATACGGCCTGCGAGTTCGACTATCCGATGGATTACGTCGGCTACGCGAAAAGCTTTGGCATCGAGGCGGAAGAAGTCTCGACGCCGGACGATTTCGCGGCGGCCTTCGACAAGGCGCTTGCCGCAAACGGCCCGCGGGTTATCGTGCTGCATATCCACAGGAGTTTCGTCGAGCCGATGACGAAGGGCGGAGCGCGGATAAACGAGTTTGTAGATTTTAAGTAAGTGGGGCGATAGGAGTGCTTCAGGTTTATACGGGCGCAGGCAAAGGAAAGACGACAGCGGCCATCGGCCTTTTGGTCCGCGCCGTCGGCGCGGGCATGCGCGTCTATATGATGCAGTTCATGAAAGGGCTTGCCTACAGTGAGCAGGACGTCCTGCGCGGCTTCGCGCCGCGCGTCGTGCTCTCGACCACGGGTAAGCCTTTTTTCGTCGCGCAGGAAGGAATGCTTTCAGAGGAAGAACGTAAGGCGTGGGGCGACGGCGTCGTGGTGTTCGAGCCGGGCAAGCCGCCGCAGGATTATGTGGAAATGATCGCGGCGGGCTTCGACGAGGCGGCGAGGGAAATCAAGTCGGGCAAATACGGTCTTGCAATCCTCGACGAAGTGAATGTCGCGCTTTTTTTCGGGCTTCTCGACCAGGAACGGGTGGAGCGTCTTTTTGACAACGCGCCGAAGAAAACGGAACTGGTACTGACGGGAAGGAATGCGCCGGAATGGCTCATGGAACGCGCCGACCTCGTGACGGAAATGCGCGAAGTCAAGCATTACTATCAAAAGGGCGTCGAGGCGCGCAAGGGAATTGAGAATTAAGAGTGAAGCGTGGAGTGAATAGACACGGCCTGTTATTTTGTTTTTTGATGGGAGGAGAAGTGTGATGCCGATGTTTCGGCGGCCTGTGCTGGTGTTGGCGGCGATTGCGCTGGCGGTGCTCTTTGCGGGCGCGATGCTGTTTCATGATACGGAGGAGGCGGTGCCGCTGGACGCGGGCGTTCGCCCTGCGGAAGAACAGCAGATTACCGTCTATGTCAGCGGCGCTGTGGCAAAACCGGGCGTCGTCGCGATGAAGAAAACGGAACGCGTGGAGCAGGCAATCGCCGTTTGCGGCGGTCCGCTTCCGCAAGCTGACATTTCGGGCGTGAATCTTGCCCAACCGTTGAAGGATGGAATGCAGATCCGCGTGCCGGAACGCGCCGACGCGGGCGGCAGTGCGGCGTATATGGCGTATACCGACGGGAAAATTCATATCAACACGGCGGACGAAAAGAAACTGGACGAGCTGCCGGGCGTCGGCCCGCTTATGGCAAAGCGAATCGTCGAATACAGAAACGAGCACGGGCCGTTTGCGTCCGTGGACGATTTGGCTAAAGTGCGCGGGATTGGTGCGGAAAAACTGGCAAAGATACGGGAAAAGGCGGATCTGTGAAAGTGGAAGGAGGATCTATCAAAATCGGGCAGCAGCCGCTTTCTTTTTTGTGCGTGCTGCTTTTTTCGTCTGTGCTTGGGATTTTGACAGCGGAGCGATTTCTGGAGGGCGTTCCGTCTTTTGTCTTTGCGGGGCTTCTTTTTGCCGGAGTGGCGCTTTTGCTTTGGTCGATTCGGCTTGCCTTGGCGGGGAGCGCACGGCTTTGGGGTTCGGCGGCGCTCCTCTTTTTTGTGCTCGGTATGCTGCGCGCTTTGATGGTTTTGCCGATTCCGGCGGACGATATTTCCCGGTGGGAAGAGAAAAATGTGCAGGTCTCGGGCGTGCTCCGAGAAGCGCCGCAAATCATGCCGACGGCGGAGGGGGTGCGCGTCCGCTATCTCGTCGACGTTCGAAGAGCGGACACGCAGGACGCGACGGGAGGGTTGTATATTTACGCGACGGTGAAAAGCGAGTCGGAGATCACAGCGCGAACGGGCGACCTTCTTTCGGCGCGGGGACGAGTGCTCAAAATCCGCGGCTATAAAAATCCGGGTATGCTCGATATCGAGCGGTTAATGCGGGCGCGGGGGATTACGGCAAGGCTGCACGCGGGAAAAGCTGGCGTTGAAGTTACACCGGGGGCGGGCGGTTTCCTGCAAAGTGTCGAGAACGTGAGGGCCCATTACCGTGCGAGAATGCGCGAGGCAATGCCGGAGGCAGATGCGGCGGCGGTGTTCGCGATGGTGTTCGGCGGATATGAGGGGCTTCGCCCGGAGCTGGTCGAGGCGTTCACGGCGACGGGCCTCGTACATATTCTTTCCGTTTCCGGCTCGCACATCACTTTGCTTGCGGGACTTGTCGCGTGGCTTGCGTCAGCGTTTTCGCTGCGGCGCGGTTGCGCTGCGGTATTTGTCGCCTTTGCGGTCTTCGGCTATGCGGCGCTCTCCGGCTTCGTCGCACCTGCCGTGCGCGCGGCAATCATGGGCGGCCTTTCGTTTTTCGCGCTGGCGAACGGGCACGAGTATGACGGGCGGCGGATTCTTGTCGTGACGGCGCTCACAATGCTGTTTGCCTCGCCGTTCCATTTTTACGACGTCAGTTTTCAGCTTTCGTTTGCGTCGACGGCAGGATTACTCTGCCTTTCGCCGCGTTTTCGTGAGGCGCGTCTTTTTGAGCCGATGCCCCGCGTTCTGCGGGATGGGCTCGCGCTGACGCTGGGCGCGCAGCTTGCGACGCTTCCAATTTGCGCATGGTATTTCCACACCGTGTCTCTTTCGTCGCTTGTCGCGAATCTTCTCGTCGTGCCGATTTTGGAGCTTTTGATGGTGGCGGCGCTCTTCGCGGGACTCCTCGCGCTGGTACTGCCGTTTCTCGCCCGCGTCGTGTTCGCGATGGACAGTCTTTTGCTCGGGCTGTCCTATGAATTGACGCGGGTGTTGGCGTCGCTGCCGATGAGCCGCGTGTATCTGCCGACGATGCATATAGGTGTGGCGGCGCTGTATTACGCGTTGCTGTTCTATTCCGTGCAGACGGAGGAGGTGCGACGCGCTGTTTTCCTTCGTTTGCGCGTGCTGCCTTGGCGCGGCGCTTTCGTTGGGCTTGCATTCATCTTGTTCGCGATAATAGTTCGAAACGCGTTCCGCGCCGAGGAAATGGCCGTGCATTTCATCGACGTGGGACAGGGGGACGCGGCGCTTGTCGTGACGCCTCACGGGCGCGCAATCATGATTGACGCGGGTGGCGTACGGGACGGCGTTTTCGACATGGGCGGACGTGTCGACGTACCGTATCTTTTGCAGTACGGCGTGACAGGATTGGATGCGGCGTTCCTGACGCATTGCCACGAGGATCATGCGGCGGGGTTAGCAGGCGTTCTGCGGCGGTTGCCCGTTGGACGGGTGCTGACGGCGGCGGAAGGGCAGGGCGCGTATCAGGCGTCGATGGGGCTTGCGGCGGCGGAAATGGCAGCGACGCCGTTCATGGCCGTCGAGGAGGGGACGCGGCTCTCATTGGACGGCGTAACGATCGAAGTGTTGTTCGCGCCGGACGCCCCGAAAATCGGACGCTCGGGTAACGAGGGCAGCAACGTCTATCGCGTTTCCTACGGGAAAGCGTCGTTTCTTTTCACCGGCGACCTGGAAAAAGAGCAGGAAACCCGGCTGTTGGAAAAAGCGACGCATGCGCTTCAAAGCACGGTGCTGAAGGTCGGCCATCACGGATCGAAGACTTCGACCTCAGAGCCATTTCTGGCCGCCGTCGCGCCGCGTTGGGCGGTGATCGACGTCGGCGCGGGCAACCGCTTCGGGCACCCTGCGAAGGAAACGCTGGACGCGCTTTCCGCCGCAGGGGTGGAGACATACCGCACGGACAAAGACGGGGCCATCGTCTTTCGCACCGACGGCAATTCCATGCGCGTGGAAACATATGTAAAGAGGAAATAGCTTGTGTGCCTTCGTTGTATATAGTATTATGAAAATGGTCCTCCCCTTTGGGGAGGGGGACCGCGAAGCGGTGAGTGAGGGGAAGGCTGGATCCATGATGGGGTGAGGACATGACGGAGAAAGAAAAATATCGGCAGGTGTGCCGGGAAGCGGCAGCTACGGGAATCGCGCTGTTGATTCTGATCGTATTCTGGTTGTTTGCGGGCTTCGGGCTTTCGGGCAGCGCGGCGACAATTTTCCGGCTGCCGCTTTGGGCGGCGGCGTCCACTGTGGGCGTCTGGATTTTTGCTATTGTTTTGGTCTGGGTTCTGACGAAATGGGTGTTCAAGGATATGGATCTGGAGGAGGAACGCCATGATTGAGACGGGGCGCCCCGAGGCGCTGTTGCCGCTGGTGCTTTTTATGATCGTAATGCTGGGCATAAGCTTCTTCGTTCGCTGGCAGGCACGGACGGGAGAGGGCGGCTTTCTCCGGCAGTATTTCGTCGGCAACCGTGACCTCGGCGGCTTTGTGCTGGCCATGACCACTGTCGCGACATACAGCTCCGTCAGTTCCTTTGTCGGCGGTCCCGGTATGGCGTGGAGCGTCGGCTTCGGCTGGATTTACATGGCCGTGGTACAAGTCACGGCGGTCTTTCTCGTGCTGGGCATCTTCGGTAAGCGCGTCGCGCTGCTCGCGCGAAAATTCGGCGCGGTGACGGTTGTCGACATTTTGCGTCGGCGGTTCCGCTCCGACTCGCTGGCGGCGGTAGCGGCCTTTATCATCGTGCTGTTTTTCTGTGCGACGATGACCGCGCAGTTTGTTGGCGGCGCAAAGCTCTTTGCTGCCGTGACCGGGTACAGCTATGAGTTGGGGCTTTTGCTCTTCGGTCTTGCGGTGGTCGTCTATACGACTATCGGCGGTTTTCGGGCGGTGGCCATTACGGACGCCTGCTGCGCGATCATGATGATGATCGGCATCGTGCTGCTCTTTTTCTATGTATTGGAAGCGGGCGGCGGTTACGCGGCGATTATGGATCATATCGCGGCAAACGAGCCGAAAATGCTGGAGCCGTTCTCCGGCGGCAATATGCCTGCGGGGCTTTATCTGACCCAATGGATTCTCGTCGGCATCTGCACCATCGCGCTGCCGCAGTCCGTTGTGCGGGGAATCAGCTATCGAGATACCAGAGGGCTCCATCGTGCCATGATTATCGGCACCGTTGTCGTAGGATTCATGAACATCGGCGTCAACTTCACGGGAATTCTCGCGCATGGCGTGCTGACCAATACGGCGGCGAGCTACGGCGGCGTTGACAATATCATTCCGACCACGATTGCCACCGTCATGCCGTCGACGCTGATCGGCCTTGCGATTGTCGGTCCCATCGCGGCCTCCATCTCAACGATTTCAAGCCTGCTCCTCGTAGGCTCTTCCGCTATCGTCAAGGACGTCTATCTGCACTATCGGGAAGCGCAGGGGAAAACGACCTCCGACGCTTCGCTCCGTCGTCTCAGCATGGCGGTGACGGCAATTCTTGGCGCGGCGGTGTTCCTGATTGCGCTGACGCCGCCGAGCTTGATTTGGCTCATTAATATGTTCGCCTTCGGCGGACTGGAAACGGCGTTTTTCTGGACGCTGCTGCTGGGCCTCTTCTGGCGGCGGGCGAATCGCCTCGGCGCATTCCTTTCCATGGGCGGCGGCACCTTCGTCTATTGCCTCGCGCAGGGGCTCGGCTTCAAGATTATAGGTCTGCACCAGATCACTATCGGAATTTCCCTGTCGCTGGTCTTGTTCCTGATTGGCTCCTTTCTCGGAAAGCCGGAACCGAAGGAAGTGTTGCAGGAATTTTTCCCGGAGTGATCGGGAAAAACTTGCGTTTCGATAAAAAAACACGTATCATTATTTTTGATTGTTATTGAAAACAAGGCGAGGCGATACTATGGGCTCGATGAAGCTGGAGATGGACAATGCGGAAATGTTGGCGCGCAAGCGACTGGCTCGCCGCATTGTGGACTTTGAGACAATCTACGTCCTGCACCGGGACGACCGTAAGGGGTATTTGCTGCTTTTGGCGCTGGAGGAAGAACAGTGGCGGATTTTGGAGAGTGTTTCGCTGGACCATTCCAAAGGGCGCATGGAGGAGCTTCACGAAATGCCCGTCGACAAGGAAGGCATCGAGGCAATCCGCATGGCGCTTAAGCACTGGTCGGCGGAAAAGCCGCCGGGTCGTCCCGCAAAATACGATCCCGACCGCGAAGGGCAGGAAATTTTCGTCTACCACGTCTACGGCGGAAAACCGATTCGCTCTATCGCGAGGGACTTCCATATGGGACCGGCCACGGTGCAAAAGCTGTTGAACCGTGTGCGATTCAAAGTGGCGGATCGTTTCGTCAGCGGCGAGCTGCCGCTGACACCGGACGCGCCGAACTACGAGAAGAATCTCGGCGTGCTGCGCTGGGCAATCAAGAACAGCGACGGAGAACTCCGCGCGAAATATGCGGACTTCCTGAAAGCGACGCTTTCGGATATGTAAAGGAATGCCGGGCGGCTTATACCGTTCGGCGTTTTTTGCCGTGGTAGGGGTTGTTCGGCAATTCCTTCTGGAAAGTGGAAAAAAATTTATATTTCTGGTACACTATGGAAGGAAATTTTGCAGACGAAGGAGGGAAAGGCGCGTATGGGGGAATTACGCGGGCGCGCGGCGGAGCTTTTGGAGCCGGCGCTGGTGTTTGCGGGGCGGGCCTTGTTTCCGCTGCCGAAGCAGTTATTTCGCCTCTATACGCATCTGATTCGATATCTGATGAAATCGGGCGCCTTCCTGCCGCGCGTCTCTGGGCAGCCAGCGCGTTTTCATGCGGAAAAGCGCGCCTATGAAACGGATTTTGGCCTGCTGACGGCGGCGGATATTGCCGTTGTCGCTGGAAAGGCGAAGCTTCCCCGGGCGGGCACTGTGGTTTTCGTCGCGTTGGCGCCGAAGCTTGCGCCGGAAGACTGGGCGCATGCGCTGGTATTTCGTGGGGAGGATAAGGCGGAGCGGTTGTATCAGCATTTGAAAGCGTTCCACAAGGCAAACCCGAAGCGTTTCTTGCCGAACACGTTCGTGCCGCGCCCCGCGGCGAAGGACAAAGCCATGCGCGAGTATCGCCGCTGTTTTCCCGTGACGGTATTCGACATGGAAATGAATTACGAGCGGCCGATCCAGTTCGCCGGGCGACGGCTGACGCTGGCGGCGGATGGGACCATCGAGACGGAGGAGCTTTCCCTGTATGTGCGGCAAAGACCGAAACTTTCGCGGTACGTGGCCGAGCTCACCCATCTGACGGACGCGTTTTTGCGACTGCACGGCGTACCTGAGGACGAGGCCGCGGAAAAAATCTACGCGTTTCTTGCCAAGGACGGCTGCTTCGCAGGCAACGCGCTGCACAACGACTTGCTTTCTCTTCGGGGCATGCTTCGTCGGCGCGGCTACCCCGAAAGCGTGCTGCACCGCGATATTGTCGATTTGACGATGGCGGTGCGTTTCGACAGGGGCGTGGCGAACGAACCGTCGCTGCAGCTTTGCATGGAGCACGCGGGGCTTTCGTTCAGCGAGGACAAGTTTCACGACGCGGCCTACGACACGGAAGGGGCGGCGCGCCTTTTCCTGCACTATATTCCGTCGTTCATCGCGAAATACGGAAAAGCGCCGCTGGCTCCCTGGTATTTTTTTGAGCCGGTGCGCGCGAAAGAGGAGCTGGACAAGCTCTATACGGAGACTTACACGAAGCCGTCAAAAGCGGAGCGAAAATCGGAGGAGGAACGGGAACCATGACGGAAGCGCGGGAAACGAATGAGACTTCGTGGCGCTTTTGGGTCAGCGACTATGAGGCCGTCATCGGCGTGTCGATCATGCTGATCATCATCGGGTCGATGAATATCTTTAGTTCCAGTTTTGTCATCGCGGGGACGAATTATGATGACCCGTATTTCTTCCTGCGAAAGCAGGGGATGAATCTTGCCGTCGGAGTCGTCTGCTTTTTCCTTGGGCTTCTTATCGATTATCATTTGATGGCGAAGGCGAGGAAGATCGGTTTTTGGGTGGTAGCGGCCATGCTGCTGGCAGTGTTTGCGATCGGCGTCGAAGTCAACGGCGCTCAGCGTTGGCTCGCTTTCGGAGGGTTTCAGATTCAGCCGGCGGAGTTCGCGAAGCCGACGGCTATTTTTCTGGAGGCGTATTATATCGCATGGCGTGTAAAGCATGGCATGAGGTGCAATTTCCTCCACAATGAAATGTATATGATTGCCGCACTGTTCATTCTGGTAGAGCGGGAGCCGGACATGGGGACGGCGCTGATTATTTTGGGTGTTCCGCTGATTATGCTCTTTTGTTCCAATTTAAAGAGTCTGACGAAGTTCAAGCTGATAGGCGCGGGAATCGCGGGCGCCGCGTTGCTCTGCATTTTGCAGCCGTATCGGCTTAAACGCGTCATGGCGCTTTTGAATCCGTGGGCCGATGCGCAGGGCGCCGGCTATCAGAGCGTCCAGTCTTTGCAGGCGATCGGTTCGGGCGGACTGCTCGGCATGGGCATGGGCATGGGGGTCAGCAAATACCATTACCTGCCGGAGGCGCATACGGATTTTGCGTTTTCCGTCTGGTGCCAGGAGACAGGGTTTATCGGGGCATTTTTCGTGCTGTTTCTTTTCGGCTGTTTCGCGTTGTACGGCGTTCGGATAGCGAACAACGCGAAGGACGCGCTGGGGCAAATGCTTGCATTTGGTATGACAATGCTGATCGTCGTGCAGGCCGTCATTAATCTTTCGATGATTTCCGGCTGCCTGCCTGTGGTCGGCGTACCGCTTCCGTTCATCAGCTACGGCGGGACCTCGCTCTTCGTCAGTATGTTTGCGGTGGGCGTGCTGGTCAACGTCGGGGTGCGGGGGCAGAAGAAACACAATCCCGCCACCAGCGAGCCGCCGAAAGACGTGTTCGGCAGGCCGCAGCTTCGGCGGGTCAAATAGGAATTAAGAAGGGATTTACAGATGATTGTTTATGCGGTGGAACCGGGCGGAAAATATGTGACGGTTCGGGAGAGTCTTGAGCTGCACCCGGAAGGGAAGCGCGGTTTTTATGTGAACCTGACGAACCAATGCACCTGCGCCTGCACCTTTTGCCTTCGCTCTTTGAAGGAAATGGCGGAGGAACATTCGCTGTGGCTGAAACGCGAACCGTCAGAGGAGGAAGTGCGGGAGGAACTTGCGGCGCTGCCTTGGGATAAGACGGCCGAGATCGTCTTTTGCGGCTTCGGCGAGCCGACCATGCGGCTGAAGGTTCTTACGGGACTTCTCCGTTGGCTCCGTGCGGAACATGGAAATATCAAGACTCGGCTCAACACAAACGGTTTGTCCGACCTTTTCTATGGCCGCGACACCGCGCCAGACTTTGACGGCCTTCTGGACACGATTTCCATCAGCCTGAACGCTTCGAATGCCGAGCGCTATATGGAACTGACGCGGAACCGCTTCGGGCTGCCGTCCTTCGAGGCCATGCTGGCCTTTGCGGAGCATGCGAAAGCCTATGTGCCGGACGTGGTGCTGACCGTTGTCGACCATGTGGAGGACGACGGGGAAATCGCACAGTGCCGGACGCTTTGCGAGACGCGCGGGCTGCGGTTGCGCGTGCGCCCTTACGAGGCGAATTGACAGGGCGAAAAAGACAGAACCCACGGATTTTGAAATGTATGAAAGAGGTATCCTGGAATGAAACATCTGGTCATCGTGCGCGGCGGCGGCGAGCTCGGGACGGCGACGGCCCATCGGCTGCACCGGGTCGGGTATAAGGTACTGATTTTAGAAAAATCGCGGCCCTCCGCTCTGCGGCGGGAGATCTCGTTTTCGGATGCGGTTTACGACGGCGAGAAAATGGTGGAGCGAGTGAACTGCGTCTGCGCGGAGAATCTGAAAACCGCGCTCTCGCTGATTTCGGAGGGAAAGGTTACGATGCTCGTCGACCCGACGGGGCGTTATGTGCGAAAATTTCCCCCGCATATTTTGGTGAACACTTTGGACGGGAAAGAGGACGAGTCGCGCCGCGAGCTGCCGGCCGTTTTCCGCATCGGCCTCGGGGCGGGTTATTGCGCCCGGGAGGACGTCAACTGCGTCATCGAGACCGCGCGCAGCTATGAGCTTGGGAGGATTATTTACAATGGGCGCTGCCGCCGCTGGCAGACTACCGAGGACGTCATTGATGACGGCGGCTTCCTGCGGGCAGAGACGTCCGGTACCTTCAAAACCCCGCACGCGATTTCCCACATCTTTCGCGCGGGGGATCTTATCGGAGAGATTTACGATGACCGGGGGAAGACCGTGCCGGTGACAACGCCGGTGGGCGGCGTCCTGCGTGGGATCATTCATGACAACTACCGTGTGACAGAAGGGATGGCGCTGGCTGAGATCGACCCACGCATAGCGCCGGGCAACTGCTGTATGATCTCGGACAAGGCGCGCTGCGTCTCCGGCTCCGTGCTGGAAGCAATCATGGCCTTCGAAAGCGGCGTGCGGCCATAATAAAAAACCGCGAGAATTTGCATCTCGCGGTTTTTCTGTAGGGGGACTTTTGAAGATAGGGGATAGGGGGTATTACTTGATGGCAATCTGGCGGGAGACTTCGGCGGCCTTTGTCTGCTTCGGCAGATCGATTTTCAGCACGCCGTCCTTGAATTCCGCGCCGATATTCGCCTCGTCGATGCCGTCGATGTAGAAGGAGCGCGATACGCTGCCCGTCGAACGCTCACGGCGAATGTAATTGCCGCCATCGTCTTTTTCGTCCTTCTGCTCTTCTTTCTTCGCCTCGATGGTAAGGTAGCTGTTTTCGTAGGATAGGCTGATGTCCTCTTTCTTCATGCCGGGGAGCTCCGCCGTCAGCTCATAGGCGTCGCCGGTGTCCTTCACGTCCACGAGGAAGGACTGCGCGCCCCAGTTCGAGGAGAACGGCGCGAGGCCGGTGCGGAAAAACGGCTCGTTGAACACGTCGAAAATCTGGGAGAACGGATCCTCTCTCTTTGCCAAATCTTTTCTTCCTGCAAACGGTACCAGTCCAAACATAATCATCAAACTCCTTTCTCATGCCTTTCGGCTTTTTCGCTTTTGTTTTTTGGAGGATTCCTTTCGGAACCTCTTTTCAAGTATTATTATACTCATAAAAGTCAAAAAGTCAATACATCAAAACGACAAATTTTAAAAATTTTTTCAGGAGGGGAAAACGCAGCAGTATTGCGCTTTCCAGCAGCGTCGGGTATACTTTCGGTAGAATGTAATGGAACGCGAGAGGGTTTGATTATGGAAGACGGGAGACTGGGTAAGCGCGGCGAGCATTTCTACCGAGCGTTGTTTTGCTCGACTTTTTTGATCAGCGCGTTCACCGTGGGCGGCGGTTTCGTCATCATACCGCTCTTGAAGGCGAAGTATGTGGACGAATACGGTTGGCTGGAGGACAAGGAGACGCTCGACCTAGTGGCGATCGCGCAGTCAATGCCCGGCGTCGTGGCAGTGAACGCGGCGATTCTGCTTGGCTACCGCATGGCGGGGATTCCGGGTGCGCTAACCGCGCTTTTCGCAACGATCCTGCCGCCGCTGATTACGCTCTCGGTCATCGCGCAGGCGTATGAGGCGTTCGCTTCGTCGCCGGTCGTAAGGCTTGTGCTGAAGGGTATGCAGTGCGGCGCGACGGCGTTGATCGTGAACGTCGCCGTCGATCTCGTGTCGAAGCAGTGCAAAAAGAAGCTGACGATTCCGCTCCTGATTCTTGTCGGAACGTTCGTAGCGAGTTTCTTTTTCGGCGTGAATCTGATGATCTTGATTGCGATCGACGCCCTCGTGGGATTCCTGTTCCTGCGCTGGGCGGAGGCGGATTAGGGGGCGCGAATATGATTTGCCTTCTGCTCTTTTGGGAGTTCGCGAAAATCGGGCTGTTTTGCGTGGGCGGCGGCTATGCCTCCATGCCGCTGATCGAGGCCGCCGTCGTCGATACGCGGCAATGGCTGACGCTGTCCGAGTTTATCGATATCTTTACGATATCGCAGATGACGCCGGGCCCAATCGGCGTCAATGCGGCGACTTTCGCGGGCATGAAAGTCGCGGGGCTGCCCGGCTCCATCGCGGCGACGCTCGGCTTTGCGACGCCGTCGGTTATCCTCTGCATCTTCGTCGCGCGGCTCTTCTTCCGCTACGGGAGTATCGGCGCGATCCAAGGCGTTTTGAACGGCCTGCGTCCTGCCGTCGTCGCGCTGATCTGTTCGGCGGGACTTTCCTTCATCGCGCTGTCCCTGTTCAACATGGAAAGATTCCCGAGGGAGTTTGTCACCATGCGGGAAGCCTTCGACCCGAAGAGCGCACTGATCCTCGCGCTGGCGCTTTTCGCCGCGCATAAGAAAGCCAACGTCATTCACATCCTGCTGGCCTCCGGGGTGCTGGGGGTCGCGCTGGGAATGATAGGGTAGAAGCAGCATGAAAAAAACCACTGCCTTGCGAAAAGACAGTGGTTTCTGTTTCATATGAAGCTTTTCTTATACCCAGCCCTGAGCCTGCATCGCAGTCGCGACCTTCTCGAAGCCCGCGAGATTCGCGCCGGCCAGCAGGTTGCCCTTGACGCCGTAACGCTCGGCGGCTTCCTTGGCCTGCGTGTAGCTGCCGTGCATGATGCCCTTCAGGCGCTCGTCGACTTCCTCGAAGGTCCAGTGCAGGCGCTCGGAGTTCTGGCTCATTTCGAGAGCGGAGACGGAAACGCCGCCCACGTTCGAGGCTTTCGCCGGAGCGAACAGTACGCCTTTCTTCTGCAGGAATTCGATGGCGTCGAGCGTGCTCGGCATGTTCGCGCCCTCGCCCACAGCCTTGACGCCGTTCTTGACGAGAATCTTCGCGCTGTTGAGGTCAAGCTCGTTCTGCGTCGCGCAGGGCAGAGCGATGTCGGCCTTGACCGTCCAGACGCCCTTGGAGCCGTCCTTATCCTCGAAATACTTTGCTTTCTTGCGCTTCTTCACATACTCGCTGATGCGCGCGCGGCGGACTTCCTTGATGTCCTTCACCAGAGCGAGGTCGATGCCGTCCGGATCGTATACGTAACCGTTGGAGTCGGAGCAAGTAACGACCTTCGCGCCCATCTGCTGCGCCTTTTCAATCGCGTAGGTCGCGACATTGCCCGCGCCGGAGACGAGAACCGTCTTGCCCTTGATGTCCATGCCGGCGTCCTCGAGCATTTCCTTGACGAAATAAAGCAGACCGTAGCCCGTAGCCTCAGTACGTGCAAGGCTGCCGCCGAAGGTCAGCCCCTTACCCGTCAGAACGCCCTCGTAAAGTTTCGTGATACGCTTGTACTGACCGTAGAGGTAACCGATCTCGCGCCCGCCGACGCCGATGTCGCCCGCCGGCACGTCAATATCCGCACCGATGTGGCGGTACAGCTCCGTCATGAAGCTCTGGCAGAAACGCATGACCTCACCGTCAGACTTGCCCTTCGGGTCGAAGTCGGAGCCGCCCTTGCCGCCGCCGATGGGCAGACCGGAAAGCGCATTCTTCAATACCTGCTCCATGGCGAGGAATTTCATGATCGAAAGATTGACGCTGGGATGGAAGCGCAGGCCGCCTTTGTACGGGCCGATGGCGCTGGACATCTGCACGCGGAAACCGCGGTTCACTTGGAGCTCGCCCTTGTCGTCGGCCCAAGGCACGCGGAAAATCACGACACGCTCCGGCTCGATGAAGCGCTCCAAGAGCTTGTTCGCTTTATATTCGGGATGCGCCTCCAGCACCGGGATAATCGAGTACAGGACTTCCTTCGCCGTATTCATGAATTCGGGCTGGTTCCAGTCCTTCTTCTTGATCAGTTCCAGTACGTCCTCCACATACTGCTTCATGTTCTCTTTTGCCATCTAAACCACTCCTTAAATTCCGGGGAAGCCACTGACGGGGCATCCCCCGCATGAAGTTCCTCCTATGCATTTTTGACAGTGGATAGTATAACGCAAAAGATATAGAAGAAACAAGAGGCGCACCGCAAAAATACTGTATACAATCGGCGGGAAAATGAAAAAACTCCCCGCAAAGCAGGGAGCCTGTGTTGCCGATGGAGAATCAAAGCCCCCAGTCCGCGAAAGTTTTCGGCGAAAGATTTTCCAAGCTGTCGATGACAACGACGCAGTCCGGGCGGACGTTTTGCATCACGACGCGCATCATGTGCATGGGAATGGCGACGCAGCCGCCCGTGTAGGGCTTGTTCGGGCCGAAGCAATGCAGAAAAATCGCCGAGCCTTTGCCGGGAACACAATCGGCGTTGTAACTGATGTTCATGGCGTAAGTGTAATGGGGATTGTAGCTGGCCAAGTGCTCGCAGGACGCGGTGTCGAGGCCCGGCAAATTTCTGGCATCCACCATGCGGTTATACATCATGCCGGGGCGGTCATCGCCGGACCAATAGATGTTCTCGTCCACCTGCGTATAGGGAATCTCGCAGCCGGGATTCGGCGCGATGCCGAAAGCCGTGTCGAAGCGGAACGTGCCGACGGGCGTTTTCCCGTCCCCCTCTTTCGTCTTGCCCAGCCCGTTTTTGCCGATAACGCCCGGCGTCGTCAAGATTTGCCGCCAAGTCCCTTGCGCGTCTTTCTCGTGCATCGAAACCCAAGCGGTGGTGCGCCCGACCCCCGCGACCACGAAAAGCTGCCGCGCCTCCGCCGCCTGCGGCAAAGCCGCCACCCAATCCGGGGAAACTTCCCGCTCCGCCGCCCGCGCCGGGGCGATGGCAAATAAAAAACCAACCAAGATTGCCAGCGTGAAAAATAATTTGCGCATAATGTGCGCCTCCTTTTGTGTTCAAAACTTCTTCAATTCGCCCTTTTGGTTAAATACCGTCATCCACCGGAAAACGATTTCTTCCCGGTTGTCCGTGATGAATTGAAGCAAGGCTTTCAAATCCTTTGGGGGAATTTGGCTGTTGTTGTGGGCAAGTTTTACGCCGTCTTCCGTGATCCATACCTTCGTCGCGTTCTCGGTTTGCTCGCCTTTTGCAATATGGACGTGGATTGGTTCGTTCATATCGCCCGCCCAAAAGAAAATCACATAGCCCAAATAATCAAGAAGCGCTCTTGGCATAGAAATTCTCCCTTGCCCTGTCCCAAATGGAAACGGCGTTGTTCTTCAGGAATTTTTGGAGCTTCATGATTTCCTGTTCCGAAAACCCGTAAGCGTGGTGGCAGTAATATCCAGGCAGCGTAACGCCCGCGTAGATGTCCGGGTTGTCCTCGCGTTCCGCGCGGATTTCGATTTTGTCCATGCCGGACTCATCCTCGTACATTTTCATAATGTAAATGCAGAGGTTTCCTTCCTCTTTGTAAATTTTGCAGAACTCCATCAAGCCGCTCCTTTTTATTTTGCCTCGCCCCGCACTTTCGCCGCGATTTTCTCCACGACTACATAGAACACCGGGATCAGGTACACGCCAACGACCGTGGCAAAGGTCATGCCGCCGACGACGGCGATGCCCATGTTGTTTCTCGCGCCGGCGCCCGCGCCGGTGGCTATGGCGAGCGGCAGGCAGCCGATGACGGTGGTCAGGGCGGTCATCATGATCGGGCGCAGGCGGAGCCTTGCGCCTTCGAGAGCCGCGCTCACCGGATCATCGCCCTTGTCCACGCGCTCCTTCGCGAACTCTACAATCAAAATCGCGTTTTTCGCCACGAGGCCGATGACCATGATGACGCCGATCTGCATATAGATGCTGTTCTGCTGTCCCAAAATGTATTCCGAGGCCAGCGCGCCGAAGATGCCCGTGGGCACCGTCGCCAAAATCGCGAGGGGCACGCTCCAGCTCTCATAGAGCGCGGCGAGGGCGAGGAACGAAAAGATTAGCGACAGCGCGAGGACTTCCAGCGTCTTGGAGCCGGCCTTTTTTTCCTCGCGGCTCTGGCCCGACCAGTCGATGTTGAAGCCCGTAGGCGCGTTTGTCCGCACCACTTCTTCCAGCGCAGCCAATGCTTGCCCGGAACTGTAGCCCGGCGCTTCGCTGCCTTGGATCGTGATGCTTCGCGAGGCGTTGAAGCGGGAGATGATGGGCGCGCCGGTGTCGAGATTCGGCACAAGCAGCGTGTCAAGGGGCACCAGCGTCTTCGCGTCCGATTTCACGAAGACGAATTTCGCCGCTTCCGCCTCGGTGCGGTAGGCGGTGTCGGACTGCACCACGACTTTGTAAGTGCGGCCGAAGCGGTTGAAGTCGTTGACCTCGAAGCCGCCGAAATTGACTTGGAGCGCCGTGAACACGTCGGAGAGTTTTACGCCGAGGTTCATGACTTTCTCGCGGTCAATGGTGAAGTCGCAAATCGGGGAGTTGATGGAGTAGGTGGAGTAAACGCCTTGGAGTTCCGGTCTTTGGTTCGCCGCCGCGACGATGCGTTTCGTGATTTCGTCCAGCTCCGTGTCCGTATGACCGGACATATCAAGAAGCTGCATATTGAAGCCGCCGACGGCGCCGAGACCGGGGAGCGCCGGAGGGTTGAACGCGATGACGAAAGCTTCCGGCGTCACGCTCCAGCCGAGGCCGAAGGTTTTCCCGATTGCGGTATTGATGGAGGTCTCCACCGTCTCGCGCTGCGACCATTCGGAAAGACCGACAAACATCGTCGCGCCGTTGGATTTCGCGCCGTTGGACAGAATGTCGAAGCCCGTGATGTTCATCACGTTGTCCACGCCGGGCAGCTCGCCGAGTTTCGCCGCCAGCCGCTGGGTGGTGTCGGCGGTGCGGTTCAGCGACGTGCCCTCGGGAAGCGAGACAGACACGATATAGAAGCCTTGGTCCTCCTGCGGGATGAAGGTGGAGGGGACTACCTTGTAAAGAAGCCCCATCAGCACGGTGATGACGAGGAGCGTGATGACGCCTAGCCGCAGCCGCGAAACGAGCCAGCCCACCTGTCCCGCGTAGCTGCCCGTGACACGCTCAAACCAGTCGTTGAATTTCGCGAAGAAGCCCGCGAAGAGGCTCGACTGCGCTCCCGTCTCATGGGGTTTCAACAGAAGCCCGCAGAGCGCCGGGGAAAGGGTCAATGCCACGAAGGTGGAGAACGTCACGGAAATCGTGATCGTCAGCGCGAACTGCTTATAGAGCACGCCCATCATGCCGCCGAGGAAAGCCACGGGCACGAAGACCGCCGCCAAGACGAAGGTGGTGGCGATGATCGGCCCCTGCACTTCGTCCATGGCAACCTCCGTTGCCTTGGCCGGGGGGAGATCCTTTTCCGTCATATTGCGTTCCACGTTCTCGATGACGACAATCGCGTCGTCCACCACGAGGCCGATGGCCAGCACCATGGCGAACAGCGTCAAAGTGTTGATGGAAAAATTGAGAAGGACGAAAGCGCCGAATGTGGCAATCAACGACACAGGAATGGCAATCGCCGGGACCAGCGTCGCCCGCCAGTTTTGCAGGAAGAGATACAGAATCAAGGTAACGAGAACCAATGCCTCGATAAAGGTCTCGGCGACCTCGTGGATCGACGCGCGAATGTAACGGGTGCTGTCGATGACCTCGCGATATTCGAGGTCGGGCGGGAAATCCTTTTCCGCCTCGCGGATGACCTCCTGCACGCCGCGCACCGTTTCCATAGCGTTGGCGTCGCTGGTGAGCTGGATGCCGAAGCCGACGCCGTTCATGCCGTTCGTAAAGGCCCAGATCGGCTCACGACGCGCGCCCGTCTCGATGCGCGCGATGTCCTTCATGCGGACGAAGGAGCCGTTGGGATCCGAGCGAACGATGATATTGGCAAATTCCTCGTCGGTGACGAGACGGCCCGCCACGCGGCCCGTGTATTGCTTTTCCTGATCCTTCGGTGTCGGCTGCATACCGATGGTACCCGCCGGGGCCTGCACGTTTTGGTTCTTGATTGCGTCGGTCACGTCGGTAACGGTGAGGCCCAGCTCCGCCAGCTTGTCCGGGTTCAGCCAAATGCGCATGGCATAGTCCGGCCCGAAAATGTTCACGTCGCCGACGCCGGGCACGCGCTTGATTTTGTCGATGATGTAAATGTCGGCGTAGTTCTTCATGAACTGCCGCGTATAGGTGCCGTTCGGCGAGTAGAGTGACCCGGCCAGCGCCATATCCGGCGACGCTTTTTTCGTCGTCACGCCGTAAGACGTGACCTCGGCAGGCAGGCTGTGGCTCGCGATGGAAACGCCATTCTGCGTCTTCACCGTGTCCATGTCGGCGTCGGAATCGAGATTGAAGACCACAGACAGGCTGTAGCGCCCCGTGTCGTCGGAGTTCGACGACATATAGTCCATGCCGTCGACGCCGTTGACCTGCTGCTCGATGACCTGCGCCACCGTTTCGTTGACGACGCTGGCGTTCGCGCCGACATAGCTCGTCGCGACGCTGACCGTCGGCGGCGAGATGCGCGGGTACTGTGCGACCGGCAGGCTCACGGCCGCCAGCGCGCCGATGATGACCATCGCGATCGCGATAACGATAGCGAAGATTGGACGGCGGATAAAGAACTTAGGCAACGGATATTCCTCCTCGCATACTGGAGCCTGTATAAATCATATGATTTTTACAGGTTTTGCATGAGACGTCATCCGAGCCGTGGGCCCGGATGCAGTATTAAATGACGCTTTCGTGACGGGAGAAGCTTTACAGTTAAGGAAGCACTGATTAAGTCAAGTCGTGGCCCTGTCGAGGGATTTTTTCGTCAGGCAAGGAAAAGTGCTCGAAGTCGTAGCAGAGCTACGTCGAGAGCACTTTGACGCAGCATGACGGAAAAAGACCCGTCAGGGGCGCGGCGGGACTTATTCAGTGCTTCCTTAAATCAAATCTATTATAGCAGAAAATAAAAGGGTTGTATCGGCGAAATATTAAAAAGAGATTAAATTCCAAAACAAAAACGCGTGAAGGCGAAGTGCTTTCACGCGTTTTGACTTGTGCATTCAGATATCCTCGTAAATGGTCAGAGGGGCGTCTCGCTTCGCTCGTCCGCCGATGCCCTGCTGCTGCCAATTATCCCAAACGACCTTTGCGACGCGGTCCGCCAGATCGTCGGGCAGGAACGGCTTTTTAATGTAGTCCTGGACGCCATAGTCTCGCGCTTTGACTACCGAGCCGATGTCGGCGGCGGCGGTCAGCATGATGACGGGCGTGTCTCTCAGCTTTCGATCTTTCCGCATGACGGACAGCGTCTTGAAGCCGTCCCAGACAGGCATCGACACATCGAGCAGCACAAGGTTGACTTCGTATTGGTGCATCAGCTCGATGCCCCGCATGCCCGATTCCGCTGTCAGGACTTTGTAGGGAAGCTTTTTTGTAAGGATCATTTCCGCCATCTGGCGGTTGATTTCGTCATCGTCGATCATCAGCACCGTGATGTTTTTACTGTCAAGCACCATCATTTTTGTTCAGCCACCTTTCCGCGTCTTGCGCGAGTTTGTCGTACAGCGCCATCGTCCGCTCATGGTGCGAGCGGATAAACCAGGCCGCTTCCTGTTTTTCTTCGTCGCTCGCGTCCTCGGCGTAGCAGCGTTTGCCTGCCAGCTCCAGCTCCTTCGCCGCGTCGGAGCATTTCTGTCCGCCGATGGCCATGGCGTTGGATTTCAGCGCGTGGAGCATGGTCGCGTAGTTCTGCCAGTCCTCCGCGTCGAGATGCTCTTTCATCTGCTTCTGCTTTTCAGGGCGGAGGTTTATGAACATACCGAGTACGACCCGGTACATATCTTCCATGCCGCCATTATACTTCATTCCCTGCTCGATGTCGAGGCTTCCCGTGTCTTGTTTTTCCTCGCCGTCCGTTTCTGCCTCGGCGAAGGGTGTCGGCGCGTTCGTCCGGCTCTTCGCAACTTCCTCGGCGGTGGGGCCGGGCTTTAGCTTATTTTCCGGCAAATATTTCATCAGCGTCGCTTCCAGAAGCATACTGTCAATGGGCTTCGACAGGTATGCGGAAAACCCTTCCTTCAGGAACGAATCCTTTGCGCCGGAAATCGCGTTCGCAGTCAGCATGATGAACGGCGTGTTTTTCGCATTCGGCAGGTTTTCGGCCCTGTGCAGCGTTTCGACGCCGTCCATGTTCGGCATCATATGGTCGAGGAGGATTAGGTCGTATTTTTTTTCGGCGAGCCGCTCGAGACATTCCGGGCCGCTTATGCAGGTGTCTATCCTGATCTTCGTTTCCTTCAGGAGCCCTTTGACGACCATGAGGTTCATTTCGTTGTCGTCCACCACGAGAATGTCGGCGTCCGGTGCTGTGAAAGAGGGGACGTATTGCTCGGTGTGGACGGAGACTTCGCTCATGCGTTCGGCGAGGTTGCCGATGGGCGAATCGTCCATGATGATCTGCGGCAGCACGATGGTGAAGGTTGAGCCTTCGCCGTAGACGCTTTTCAGGGAAATCGTGCCACCCATAAGCTCCAGTAGCATGCCGGTGATGGCGAGGCCGAGTCCCGTACCTTCGATGTTTCGATTCTTTTCCTGGTCGAGCCGTTCAAAGTCCCGAAACAGCTTTTTCTGGTCTTCCGCCTTAATGCCGATGCCGGTGTCGTTGACGACAAAGGAGAGATAGATGTGGTTTCCTTCCTTGCGCTCGTTGAACACAAAGAAATTGATTTCGCCTGTGGGCGTGTACTTGACCGCATTCGTCAGGATATTGATGACGACCTGTTGGACGCGCATCATGTCGCCCATCAGGGCGTCGGGGAGATCCTCGTCGATGTGCAGGTGAAATTCCAGTCCTTTGGCGTCCGCTTTTGGCTGGATCATCGCGACGACGTTTTTCAAAAGCCGCGAAAGCTGATATTCGCTGTCAATGATTTCCAACTTGCCCGACTCGATTTTTGAGAAGTCGAGGATGTCGTTGATGATGGAGAGCAACGATTCTCCAGCTCGGGAAATGCTTTGCGCGTACTCGCGGATTGCGGGCTTTTCTCCCTCGCGCAGGATCATCTCGTTCATGCCGAGAATCGCATTGATCGGCGTGCGGATTTCATGGCTCATGTTTGCGAGGAACGCGCTCTTTGCCTGGCTCGCGCGGTCAGAAAATTCTTTCTCACGGCGCAGGGCGTCGCTTTCCTCTGCTTTCGCCTGCACGACGAAAAGATAGACGCTGATGACCGCAAGCACGAGAAGCAGGATGGCTCCCGCCCGCAGGACGAGGGTATAGATGCGCGCGATGTTTCCCGCTACCGCTTCCCACGCCACGAAGCCCCGGAGAGAGCAGTTTGCCTCGGGCAAATCCGCGCCGAACAGGAAAAAGCGTCCTTGCGCGCTCTCAGTGTAGAGCGCCGCCGACGGGGCGGTGGCAAGCTGCTCGCGGATTTTCTCGAAACCTTCCTGAATCGAGGGGTCGGAAAAGACTTGCTCGTTTTCGTCGGGATTTTTCTTGTAGGGCACGATGGTTTGTCCATCGTGGGCCGTGATGATGAAATGACGGTCAGAATTGTACTTGGAAAGGCCGAAATGCTCCCGGACCAGCTCGTCGTCATAGAGCCGCCAAAGGACGCCGCGTACGTTGTCTCCGGAGACAATCGGCACCGCCAGCAGAAGCCCCTTTCCATAGGAAAAGTCCACCACGTCATAGCCGTGCACAGCCCAGGGCAGGCGCAGGAAATCGTTCGCGGGGAGCTTCGCACCCGACACAAATTCGCCGTTAACGGTGACAATGCCCGCGTTGTCGCCTGACTCCGATTGGTTATCAACTGCCAGAGGCATAGCGTCGCTGCGGTCAGGATTGGCCACGATATAATTTGCCGCGTGGTGCAGGACTGTCAGTTCGCGCCGGAACTGTTCCTCGGCGAGATTCGCCATGTCCGAGGTCTGGCGCGCGACAATCTGCTCTATCGTCATATTTAGAAGGTTTGTGATCTTGTGCTGCAGGAAAATCGCGCAGACGCCGAGTCCGATGACGAGCACGAGGAACTCGGCGGCGATCTTCAGGAACGGGTCGCGGCGTCTGCCGCTTTCATTCGCCAAGGAACTCCACCCCTTCCACAAACCAATTCATACGATAAATCAGCGTATCGTCCCTGATGACCTCCCCATCGTCGACGCGCAAAACACCCTCGGCGTCGTGGATTGGCCCACGGAAAATCGGATGGCGGCGGCTCTCGAGTTCGCGCCGCATATCAGCGATCGCGAAGCCGTTGTCGAGTCCGATGCTTTCAGGAACATCCGCAAGCCAGATCGCGCCATGGTCGACGCTGATCCAGCGGTTTTTGATCGCGTTCAGTTCGCCCTTCAGGTAATGTTGGATAATATTACGGTAGTAAATATCCCAACGGCATATTACTGTACCGAGATAATGCTCGCATTTCGGCAGCCAGGCGTTGAAACCGATGTATTTGACGCCTATTTCCTCACAAGTTTCGGGCACGGTTTGGTCGTCCTGATGGTAGGTCACAATGTCCGCGCCCGTTTCCTGCACGAGCCGTCGGGTCGTCCTGGCCTCTTTTTCCGGATCTGCCCATGCGCCGGTCCAGGCGACGACTACACGAACGTCTGGGGTCATTCGCCGCGCGCCAAGTGTGAACGCATTGATTTCACGCACGACCGGAATTCTCGGCATTGACGCGACATATCCGATGACGCCGGACTTTGTCTGCATGGCCGCCAGAGCGCCGGCCAGATATCGGCCCTGGTGCATTCGCGCGAAGCACACGGTCACGTTCGGCGCGTCCGCGCCAACTGCCATCGTGGCGAATGCTATCTTCGGGTTTTGCGCGATGACTTCCTGCGCCGCCACAGGATAGGTATTGCCGCACAGGAATACCATGCCCGCACCGTCGTCGATCAGGCTTTGGATCGCTGCGGCGCACCCCTCGGTTGGCACGTCTTCGCGGACAATCAGCTCCACGCCGAAAGAGTCGCAGGCGCTTTTCATTCCCTGATAGTGGGAGCGCCCCCAGCCGGGGTCGTCTGTGCCGTATGGGAGGACAAGACCGATTTTTTCACTTCTTTGCCCCCGATCCGGCGCAAAACTGAACACCATCGCAAACATGCCCAGTACGAGCAGGAATCCGGCGACGCCAAGAAGCCAGCGTCCCCAGGTCGGGATCATTCGAAACATATTCGTCATGGCGCCGCCTCCTGTATCAAAATTGAAAGATTGCTTTCAGGCTTCGTGCGGGCCAGTGTGACGAATTCATCTCTGGGCACGGGCTTCGAGAAATAGAAGCCCTGCAGGTAATCAACGGACAGCCTTGCAAGCAGCCTGATCTGCTCCTCTGTTTCTACGCCTTCGACGAGAATCTTGCGATTCATCTCACGGATCATGCGCACGCTGTTGTCGAGAATCGCGCGGCCGATACTGTTCTTTTCCGCGCTCCAGAGAATTCCCTTGTCGATTTTCACAAGGTCGAAATCGAGCGAGAAAATCGACTGCATATTCGAGTAGCCGGTGCCGTAGTCGTCCATCGCGAAAGTGAAGCCGCCTTCCTTCAGATCGCGGATTACAGTGTCCAGCGCGTTATAGTCGTTCGCCGCCACTGATTCGGTGATCTCGAAGTTGATCTTCGACGGACTGACGTCGAAGCGGGAGACAATCTCCTTCATGCGGGCGGCAAAGCCCGGCTGCATGCATTGGAGCACCGAAAGATTGACGCCGATTGTGTTCAGCCCCATCTTGTCCGGCTCGCCGTGCGCGATGAACGCGCAAACCTCTTCCAGCACGAAGTCGCCCAGTTCCTCGATAATGCCTGCTTGCTCCGCCGCCGGAATGAATTCGGCGGGAGGAACGTTCCCGAGTACTCGGTCGTGAAGTCGAAGCAACGCCTCCGCGCTCGTCATGCGGAGAGACGGCAGCTCATAAACCGGTTGGTAATAGACCTCGAAGGAGTGCTCCTCAAGACCGCGATGGAGGGCGCGCTCAACTTCGAGACGACGCAGGAGGTAACTGAGGTCCCGTCCGGACAGCACTTTTTTCTCCTCTTTGACTGGGATGGGGCTGTCCGCCATGAACAGTACGTCTTCCCGGGTGGGGAAATCTTTTGGCGAAACTCCGCGCGTTACTGCCGCGTGCAGAAGCGACTCCACCTTACCGCCTTTCCACTTCTTGCCGAAGCGGTCGAGGATTTCGGCGGCGAGCTCCGCGGCACGGTTTTCGTCGTCGCCGCGGATCAAGATGATATATGTGGACGGATTTGCATAGTAAATGCAATATGGCGGCAACAGCGTCCGAAGATAGTCCGCCACCGAGCGCAAAAATGCGTCCGATGCGGAAGAGCCCATCACTCGATGCACCGACGCCGTGTCCGTGATGCGGACGCCGATGACTTGAAAAACCTGTTCCGTCGTGATGAAATTCTTGAGGTCGAAGGAGAGAGCCCGGCGGTTGTACGCGCCTGTCGCCATATCGATGCGGTCGTCCTCGTCTTCGATGGACAGCATCAGACCAAGAGCCGCCAGCGCGTCGGTGAAAAGTTCAATCTGGATATCTCTCCACGCAATCTGAACGAAGATGCCGACGGCGACCAGCGCGATAAAGAATACGAGCGCGTTCCGCTTCGCGCTGGTAACCGCGCGCCAGTAACGGAAAAGATTGAGCAGGCCAGCCAGCATATAAAAGAAAGCCGCCGCGTAAATCGCGTACGCGCCCCAGTTTCGGCAGTACTGGAACGTATTGTCATAATAATAGACCCATCCCGTCAAAGGGTTCATCAGGACGATAAGCTCCGTGAAAATGAACGGCAGCGCGTAAAGTGCGAGGCCGCGGTAAGAAAGCTGCCACGCGTTGCCGCAGACGAGCAGGACGTAATAGCCGAACATCGGCGTAAGCGAGGCGTGAAACACAATGGACATAAAACGCGTCGTATCCGCGATCAGATGCGTTCCAGAGCCGAAACCACCCTCGAAAAAAGCGACGACAACGCTGCAGGCCGCGCAGGACATCATGTTCAGTAGCAGCAGTATATAGAGCTGGTTCTGTCGCCGCGCGACGCGTCCCTGGATCAGCGTATAGCAAAGACAGGAAAGACAGAGCAGAACGCAGCATATATAAAAGGCGGAATAATGGAGCGCCGACATCGTACTGGAACTCATTGTTCCCCCCCTTTTTTTTCAATCACTTCAGGAAAATCGTCATAGGACAATAAAAAACGAGCCGCAGAAAAGAGACTTACCAAAAAGCCTTTTTCTGCGGCCCATCGGTAATCGCTAAGCCACGATATATTTTATTATAATGAAGCTTTCATCTGTTTACCATACTCCGAAAGACCTATACCATTATGCGACAAAATAAACGTCAATATGTCAGCTTCATGATTGCGCGAATTTGCCCTCGATCCGAATACAACTCGCGGCTCTCTCCGAGCTGCATCGTATACTCGCGAATCTCCATCGCCGTGCAGCGGCTCTCGATGATCTGCTCGTGCCGTACACGGAAATGTACCGCGCCCGTTTGCGGGTTGCGCCCCGTGCGCGTCAGATAAAAGATGTCGCGGTCATAGGAGATGCGCGCGACGGCCGGATCAGGGGAGAAGGCGAAGAGGCTGGCACGCCGCTCGAAAGGGACGAGCTCCGCGCGACCGACGGCGGCGGGATTTGAGTCGTCCGATTCCAAATCGTACAGCGTAATCTGTACCGAGAGTTGCGCCGCCTCCGCCGTCGATTCGACGCACATGATCGACAGCGTGAAAAGAAGGGTCATAAACGCAATCGCAAATCGTTTCATTAAGACCGCCTCCTTTTTTGAAGCTCGTTTAGGATCGCTGTGCAGCCGAGCCGCACATCGCGAAACGTCGCTTCAAAATCGCCTGTATACCAAGGATCGGCAACATCGCGATCTTCCCCGGCAAAGGCCAGAAGAAGCCGCACTTTCTTGTCGGGATCGCCGCCCGTCATATACGAAAGATCGCGCAGATTTTCCGCGTCCATCGCGACAATCATGTCATAAGCTGAGTACTCTTCCCGCGTGATTTGTCGCGCCTGTCGCTTCGTGAACGGCACTCCATGTGCCCGCAGCACTTCCCTCGTTCCGGGGTGGACGTCACCGCCAATCGCCTCTCGCGTAGTCGCCGCCGAGTTGATGAAAACGTCTTTTGAAAGCCCTGACTGCAGGATCAAGTCCTTCATCACAAACTCCGCCATCGGCGACCGGCAGATATTGCCGTGGCAAACGAAAAGTATTCTCACCATCCGTGGCATACCTCCTCATATTTTGGCATAACCTTGCATTTCAAGGCTTCCACAAGATTCGCAAAAAAGCCTTACTTGGCATTTTACCACATAATCTGGTATAAATCTGCAAGAATCTTTACTAAAAGTTTACTATTTTTTCCTCCTGTTTCGCCATTTTAATAAAGATTGGCCAAACTTTATCAGACATAGCGCACCACACAACTTGATACACAAAGAGCATTGCGGGTATTGCCTTTCCGCAATGCTCTTTTCTCTGGTGCGCCTGGCGGCGCACGTTTCTAGCCGGTGAAAGTCCGGAGTCTGCCCGGTAGCGGGAAAGACATAGCCGAACACCAAGGGTGTCCATCGCGAGGTGGAATCTGAAGGAAGGTGCAGGCAAACCTCTGGCCTGACGAACAGAAACCGCATATAAGGCTATCGCTGGGGATAAGGCCGCGCGACAGGTCAAAGTCCAATAGCTACACGGAACCGGTGGTGGTAGATGCGGCAGGTAGATGGAGGGAAAGAAACGTGTGGTACCCGGGGAGGTCTGCACAGAACGCTCCGAAAGGGGCAACCACGTCCGCGAGGGCGTGCTGAACGTGCAGAAGTCAGCAGAGGCCATAGTAGCCGAGAGGTGAAGGGCCGAATCAGTAGGAGTTCCAAGTACAACCGGGAAAGGGGGAACGGCCGAAATGGCAGAAAACCTTGAAAACGAGGGCTGCCCGCAAAAGGATAGTGCGGAACACGAAAGATATGCGGGAGCGCGAAGGTCGTTCCGCCGGATATGGAAGGAACGGGACAGTGCACAGCCCAAGCTCTTGGAGAAGATACTGGACAGGGACAACCTGAACAGAGCTTTCAAGAGAGTGAAGGCAAACAAGGGAGCGGCGGGAGTCGATGGTATGACCATCGAGAAAACGCTTGCTTACCTGAAAACGGATAACCACAGCAAGGAACTGGTAGAAAGAATCAAGCGGGGAAAATATACCCCGAAGCCAGTCCGGCGCGTGGAAATCCCGAAGCCGGACGGCGGGATGCGCAAGCTTGGCATCCCCACCGTCATAGACCGAACCATACAGCAGGCCATGGCGCAGCAGCTCATGCCAATCTATGAACCGCTGTTTGCCGAGGGAAGCTATGGGTACAGGCCGGAAAGGAGTGCCAAGGACGCTATCAGGAAAGTGGAGGAATATGCGGGACAAGGCTACACCTATGCGGTAGTCCTGGACCTCTCCAAGTACTTCGACACCCTGAACCATGAACTGCTCCTGAACATACTCAGGAGGAACATCAAAGACGAGCGGGTCATGCAGCTCATCAAGAGATACCTCAAAAGCGGAGTCATGGAAAACGGCGTCGTCATGGAGACAGAGGAAGGTTCGCCGCAGGGAGGGAACCTATCCCCGTTGCTTGCCAACGTCTATCTCAATGAATTTGACCAAGAGTTTGCTAAAAGAGGAGTCCCGTGCATAAGGTACGCGGACGACATTGTGCTCCTTGCCAAAAGCAAGAGAGCGGCGGAGCGGCTCCTGGTCACGAGCACGACTTATCTTGAAGGGAAACTGAAGCTCAAAGTCAACCGTGAGAAAAGTAGAATCGTGAGCGTATTTGCAAGGAAGAACTTCAAATACCTCGGTTTCACACTGGGAAAGAACGGGAACGGTACATTTGTCCGTGTCCATCCAAAAGCGTGGGACAAGATGAAAGCCAAACTGAAAGAGCTTGCGTCCCGGAGGAGAGTGCAGAAACTGCGCGACTCTCTGGACAAGATAAAGGTATATATGCGAGGCTGGCTGAACTACTACGGGATAGCGAGCATGAAGAACCCAATAGACAGCCTGAACCAATGGCTGTACCACCGCATACGGATGTGCATATGGAAGCACTGGAAGAAGGCAAGGACGAAAATACGGAACCTGCGCGTGTTGGGAGTCCCTGAGGAAACGGCCTACAAAGCAGGAAACTGCCGCAGGGGCTGTTGGTGGACGAGCAACACGGTAGCGGTAAAGATGGCTTTGACAAAAGAAAGACTGATACGCGCTGGCTTTTATGACTTAGCCTTAGCGTATCAGTCTGTGCACGTCAACTACTGAAACCGCCGTGTACCGAACGGTACGCACGGTGGTGTGAGAGGACGGCGGCTAATCGCCGCCTCCTACTCGATTCTGAAAATCGGTTCCGATGCACTGACCGTCAACCACGGTTTCAAAGCAGGAAAAAACGGCTCGATATCGAATAATAACATCAATATTCTTATGGAGAACCGCCATGACTGCATCATCCTTTATCGCCATCGACCTAAAATCCTTTTACGCCTCCGTGGAGTGCGTGGAACGCGGCCTTGACCCGCTCACGACAAACCTCGTCGTAGCCGATGAGAGCCGATCCACGAAGACCATCTGCCTCGCCGCAACCCCCTCCCTTAAAGCATACGGCATACCGGGCAGGGTGCGGCTTTTTGAGGTGGTGCAGAAAACGAAGGAAGCAAACCAGCAGCGCAAGGCGAAAGCGCCGAGGCACGCCCTGACGGGAGAATCCTGCGACGCCAAGGAACTCGCGGCGAATCCTGCCCTCGCCATCTCCTATATCGTCGCCAAGCCCCGCATGGCGCTCTATATGAAATACAGTACCCGCATCTACGGCATATATCTGAAATATATAGCCCCCGAGGACATACACGTTTACTCGATAGACGAGGTGTTCATGGATGTGACGCCATATCTCGCTACATACCATCTATCAGCTCACGATCTTGCGATGAAGATGATCCGAGAGGTGCTTCGAGAGACAGGCATCACCGCCACGGCGGGCATCGGAACGAACCTCTATCTCGCGAAAATCGCGATGGATATCGTGGCGAAGAAGATGCCAGCGGACAAGGACGGCGTCCGCATTGCCGAGCTGGACGAGATGAATTACCGCCGCCAGCTTTGGACGCACAGGCCGCTGACAGATTTTTGGCGCGTTGGCAAAGGGTATGTGAAGAAACTGGAATCGCACGGGCTTTTCACAATGGGCGATGTGGCTCGATGCTCCGTGAAGAACGAAAAACTGCTGTATAAGCTCTTCGGCGTCAATGCGGAACTTTTGATTGACCACGCGTGGGGCTGGGAACCTTGTCCGATGTCAGCGATCAAGAGCTACACGCCGTCATCCAACAGCCTCGGCTCTGGACAGGTGCTGCAGCAGCCCTATTCCCATGAAAAGGCGCGGCTCATCGTTTGGGAGATGACCGACCTTCTTGTTCTCGACCTCGTGAAAAAAGGACTGGTCACTGACCAGATGGTGTTGCATATCGGCTACGACATAGAAAATATGAATGACGCAGCCTATCGCGGGGATGTGCATATCGACCACTACGGAAGGTCTGTCCCAAAGCCCGCCCACGGCTCGGTGAATCTCGGCAAACACACCTCGTCCTCGAAGAAAATCCTCGCGGCGGTGGTTGACCTCTACGAGCGAATCACCGATCCGAAACTTTCCGTACGCCGCGTCACCGTCACGGCAAATCATGTGGTGGACGAAAGCACCCTTCCAAAGCGGGAAGAACAGCCGGAGCAGATGGAGCTTTTCACGGATTACGAGGCGCTGGAAGCGGAGCGCCAGCAAGCGGAGAAGGAAGAAGCGAAGGAAAAGTCCCTCCAGCACGCCATGATTGCCATCAAGGAGAAATTCGGCAAAAACGCCATCCTGAAGGGCTCGAATTTGCAGGACGGCGCGATGACCATCGAGCGGAATCAACAAGTGGGGGGCATCATGAATAACGACGCGCACCGCTACGACGACATTATCGACCTGCCTCACCATGAGCCGACCACCCGTCCGCGCATGGCGATGGAGAACCGCGTTGCGCAGTTTTCGCCGTTTGCCGCATTGACGGGCTATGACGATGCCACCCGCGAAGAAGCACGGCTTGTGGACATAAAACAAGAATTAAGCGAGGATATGAAAGATATGCTTGACGCAAAGCTGGCGATCATTGAACAACACATCAAAGAAGAGCCGAGTGTAGCCGTTACGTACTTCCTGCCGGATACGAAAAAAGCCGGAGGCCGCTATGTGACAGTCTCCGGCAAAGTGAAGAAGCTGGATAGTGTAGAGAGTGTGATCGTTATGACGGACGGGACGAAGATTCCCATCGAGGACGTGCGGATGATCGAGGGAGACTTGTTCCATGTGTTTGAACAATATTGAGGAGAAATCACACCGATGGCGTCCGATTCTTATCCCAGAGCGGTTCGCCATTCTGACGGCCATAAAATTTGAACTTGTCTTCGGACAGGAACTGGATAACAAAAAGGACGCATAGCAAAGCGCTGCTTGCCGCAAAGAATAATCCGCCAATCAATATGCACCAGCCGATCATTGCAAACACTCCTTTTGATTGCTTTAGATCATTTCTTCAGAACGGGAAAATTATAATGAGCACGGGATGGGTTCGGCGCGACACGCATCGGACATAGCAACGCTTGAGTCGCAACCCTTATGCGCCGACGAGATTGACTTTATTCAGTAACTCACCTAGACTGACCGTATTTTTCGTAATAGAAAACATATTGCTGGATAATGCCCGCATTGTCTCCAAATCGCGGAAATGGGGATTCCCCGCCACAACCTTCCTTGATTGCGCGTGAAATCCAAACATCGACGGGGACGCATGCGCTCCTTCCATACCCAAACAAGGCAACGCAATTTGCCACTTTTTTCCCGACGCCATCGACTTGCTGTAACGCTTCCAACATATGGGTGTCGTTGTATGCAGAAAGGGACTCCATATCGAGCATTCCTTCTGTTGCTTTGTGAATCGCGTCCAGTACATACCGCACCCTGTACCCCAGCCCACACTCTTTTAATCCATCTGAAGAAGTTTTTTCTAAATCCTTGGGCATCGGGAATGTAAAAACAGTTTCACGCGGCGTATCTATCGGATGTCCAAACTTTTCAGCCAGCATCTCCACGGATTTTGAAATCGCGGGGATGCTTTTTCGTTGGGAGATGATGAAGGAAACCAACATTTCCCACGGATCCTGCCGAAGAACCCGAAGGCCGCGCCCGAACATCATCGCTTCGCGCACAAAGGAATGCTTGTCCCAATTTTTATCGAACATTTCCGCATAGCATCGGTCGAGATCGAAATACGTCCGCCATATCCTTTGCCACTTTTCGGCGTCACAAGAAACGGAAAACTGCCCCTGTCTCTCTTTGCGAATATACAGAATGTGCTCTCCCGTCACAAAACGATAGCTGTCATCCTCAAAACGCCGTACCCGGAAACACTGCCCGCTGAACGCGATTTTTTTGAGATCAAAATCGTCTTGAATACTGACCAACCTGCTAATGATTTCAGTCTTATGCTTCCTCATGGCATATCGGACCTCCCAAATACCCTTCCAGCCATTTGTCAGGAATCACATGCTCAATCAACATTTTTCTGTACCGTGCAACGATTTCTTCCGCGCCATCCTCTAACTTCCGATAATCCCACCGATCAATGCTGTCCTTTTTGTCTTATGCTGCTTATAAATCAATCCGGCTGTGGCGGCAAAAGATGCTCCTATCAGGAAATTGGCAAGCTCTCCAACTCCGCTTGTAGCTGTGGAGAAAAGACCAAGCAGGTTTTTTACAAGCTCTATCAGGATTCCAGCGACAGAACCAAAAGCAAATGCACCAATCAGTGCCGGGAAATCTGACAGATCCATTCTTGCAAAGGATGGAGAGAGCGGAACAGGAAATTCAAAGAAAGCCAGTACGAAAGCGACTGCGGATAGTACCGCTACGGATGTCATGGTTCTGATGGATAATTGCTTTTTCTTTCCTGTCCTTCCTTTTGAAAAGGAGACTGAACCAGTTCGTCCAGCCTCCTTTGTTGTTAATCTCTTTGTGTTGATGAACGATCAGCCAAGCAGCCAGTCCACCATCTCGTCGGCGGCCTTCAAGTCTTCAGGCTTCTCCATGATGCTGCCGGGAACGTTCGCATCACCTGCTACATGGGCTTTGTAGTCGCGGAATCCGGCGGTAGCAAAGCTCTTCAGATTGGTGTCCACCATCTGCGTGTATACATCAACCGGGCCGAAACCGGCAAAGAAGTATCCGCCGAGCTTCTTGTCCTTACGTCCTGCCATGGAGAAATCGGGCTGGGTGAAGTCCATGAAGGAGTAGGTACGGTCGAGGAACGCCTTGAGCTGAGCAGGGAACTGATCCCAGTGCACCGGCGCAAGGATCAGCATGGCGTCACAGGAATCGATCTCCGGGATCAGGGCGGTGAAATCATCCTTCTGGATGCAGTTGGGGGTATGCTGGCGCTTGCAACCGTCGCAGGCAAGACATACACGGACGTCTTTCTCACCAATATTGAATGTGGTGACTTCCGCCTTGCCCTGAAGCTGCTCCACGATACGGGACTCCAGCGCATAGGAATTACCCTTTCTTCTCTTGCTGCCGTTGACGATCAAAATCTTCTTCATGATAGATTACTCCTTTTCTTCATTCGATTCATTATTGACTGCCTGCCTCGTGTCTTCCACGATATCGGCAAGCGTTGTGGATCTGAGTTTCTCTTCCATAGCTTTCTGTGCATCAATGAGACGCTGATCCAACACCTTATGGATGTATCTGCCCACAGGGCAGTCCGGATTCGGCTGCTCATGGAAATGGAAAAGGCCCTCCTCCGTATCTACACTGCCAACGGCTTTGTAGATGTCGTAAAGCGTGATCTCATCAAGCCGCTTTGTAAGCTCTGCGCCGCTGCTGCCACGCTGCGTCTGCACAATACCGGCTTCCCGTAACTGTGAAATGACCGTGCGGACGATGACAGGGTTCACCCCGATGCTTCCCGCGAGGAATTCACTGTTCACACGATCCATATCCTTGAAGTAGTCGATGGCCGTGATGATGTGAACCCCGATTGTAAATTTGCTTCCGATCTGCATTTTTCACCTCCGCACAAGTTTATCAGCTGATGGTTGTAATATATCACATTATAACTAAGTTGTCAATGCTTTCATTACATCTTTTGCAAAAAAAGAAAGTTCTCAACCAACAGAATGGAATGTGCTTTTCCGAAGGCTCGAACGAGCCCTTTTTGCCCGAAAAACGAGCCCTCGCCATTATGCCGCTGCCACCCGTATCAAAGACGTAGTGCAGTTTTCATAGATTTCATAGGAGCCGTCCTCGATCTTGTCCGCGACGGGGACAAAAACGAGGTCAGCCATCAACTCCACCACGTCGCGGGGCGTCCAGTGCTCTCCGGCTTCCTCGTTGTTTTCCTCGTTGAACTTGCGGATCAGCTCCTCGAAAATCGTGCCCATGCCGTGATTGTCGAGGGCGGGGTGCAGGAGTATCGTCTTTTCTTCGTCCTTGTATATGGGCTTCGGGCTGAGGTTGATATTCGGTACTCCGTTCTTTTTTATTGCCGCTTTCCGTTATGTTTCTTTCCGACGAAAATGGGGTTCAACCTCGGAAAAATCCTGCACGGTTTCCAGCGTGCCGAGGTAATCGCCGTTCACATCGTAAACCGCCAGATACCGCACGTAAACGGGCTTGCCTGCGATGCGCCGCCAGACGGTCATTTCTTTTTTCGCCTTCTGCCGGAAGTCGTCGAGCATTTGCCGAATCACCGGCACGAGACGCGGCGGGTGGCAGTCCCATATCTCGCGCCCCAATGCGGAACGGGGACGAGCGAATACGCGTCCCTCGTTGACAAAAAAGCGCAGGCGGTCGTCGGCGTCAATGAAAGTGATATCGACGGGGAGCAGCGCCAAGATCCCCGCAAGCTGCGCGACGGTCAGCGTCCCTGTTGGAAGCGCTATCTTGCCCTCCGAGAGAAGCCTCGTTTTATCCTTCTCGTCCTCCATGCGACAAAATGCTTCGCCCTCGTCCCAATGCGGCGCGTCTTTTTCGTCGATAAACGCGCAACCGGTTTCCGGCAAGTCGCGATAGACGCGGTTCCATTCGTCCTCGGTGAAATAGCGCAAGGCCAGCGGGAAAAGCACCTTTTCCTCCCGTGTCGCCACGTCCCGCAAGCGGGCAAAGAGCGCCGTCACCTCTTCGCGCGGCAATTCCTCCCCCGCTCCCGAACGGCGCAAAAGCGCGGAAAGCATTTGCTTTGCCTCGTCGTCCGCGTCCCATATCGCTTTCGACGGCCCCGTGACGCCATAGCGATAGAGAAGCGGCATCAAAAGCTCCTCAGTCTTCGCGTAATGGCGGCGGATTTCTGTTAATTGCAACAAAAACTGCGCCGTGTTTTCCGCGTTTTCAATTTCCTCTATCAGTGAAAAGAGCGCACCATTTTCCCGCCGCAAGAGTTGTATCGGATGCCCCTGCGGCAATCCCTCCATATCGACGGTCCTCTCCGCCGCCCGCAATGCCTGTTCCTTTTGCCACGCCTCGCGTTCTTTATCCGTCATCGTATCGCCCTCTTATAAATATTCCTCGAACCGCGCCATATCCAGTACCCGCACAGTCTTTCCCTCCAAACGAAGCACGGCCTCTTTTTGCAGCCGCGATAGCTCGCGGGAAAGCGACGGGCGCGTGACGGCCAGTTCGTCGGCCAGCTGCTCGCGGCTCATGGGGAGCGGCGCCGTGCCGTCCGGTTTCATGCGCTGGAACAGGAACCGGATCAATCGCTCGCGCAACCCGCCGCTGGAAAGCACTTGGAGCTTTCGGTGCATGAAGTACGCCTTGCGGGCAAAAACGCGCATCAAGTTCCGTTGCACGAGAAAACCCGCTCCGGACGGCGAATTGCTATCGATGGAGAAGAACGCACTGGAAACGGCGAGCAGCTCCGTGTCCCGCACCGCTTCCACAGTCATGCCGCAAGGTTCGCGCAACACAAAATACACCTCGCCGAACATATCTCCCGGCTCGTCAATCTCCGAAAGCAGAATGCGTCGCCCGGAAAAAGCGTTTTTCAGGATTTGCACGCCGCCGGAGAGCAAAATGTAAATTGCGCGCAGCGTCTCGCCTTCCCGCAGGATAGCCGCGCCCTTTGGGAAGGAAAGCCGACGCACGTCGCCGGACGCGAGAAACGCACGAAGTCCCGCCTCGTCCATGCCGTCCGTCAACGAACAACGGTGAAGCGCAGCCATAAAATCCTCGTCATGTTTTGCCGCCATACACGCGCCCCCATGCAAAAAGAGTGGAGACAATCGCCAGTCCCCACTCTTATTTTACCACAAGGGCATATATTCTCGCTAGGCTCGCGCTTTGCCTTCGGCTCGCGTTTGCCAAGCGTTCATATGATACCACAAAGATTAATAATCACGAAGCTTGCCTTTATCCGATCATGCTCTTGATGTCGTCTTCCACGTTCGTGATTCCGCCAATGCCGAAATTCTCCACTAGCACGCTTGCCACATTCGGCGACAGGAACGCCGGGAGCGTCGGACCGAGGTGGATGTTCTTGACGCCGAGGTGCAGGAGCGCCAGCAGGACAATGACCGCCTTTTGCTCATACCACGCGATATTGTAGACAATCGGCAGTTCGTTGACGTCCGAAAGGCCGAATGCCTCTTTTAGTTTCAGCGCAATCAGCGCCAACGAATAGGAATCGTTGCACTGTCCCGCGTCCAATACGCGCGGGATACCGCCGATGTCGCCCAGCGGCAGCTTGATATACTTGTACTTCGCGCAGCCCGCCGTCAGAATCACCGTGTCCTTCGGCAGCGCTTTCGCGAACTCCGCGTAATACTCGCGGGACTTCATGCGCCCGTCGCAGCCCGCCATCACCACGAACTTCTTGATCGCACCGGATTTCACCGCCTCAATGACCTTGTCCGCCAGCGCGAAGACCTGCGCGTGGGCGAAACCACCGACGATTTCTCCCTTCTCCAGTTCCTTCGGCGGCTCGCATTTCTTCGCCATCGCAACGAGCGGCGAGAAATCCTTCGTGCCGTCCGCTTTTGCTTCGATATGCGAGCAGCCGGGAAAACCTGTGGCACCCGTCGTGAACAGCCGCGCCTTGTACGAATCCTTCGGCGGAACCACGCAGTTCGTCGTCATCAGGACTGGCCCGCCGAACGCCTCGAACTCTTCTTTCTGCTTCCACCACGCGTTCCCATAGTTGCCCGCGAAGTGCGGATATTTCTTGAATGCCGGGTAATAATGCGCGGGCAGCATCTCACCGTGGGTATAAACGTCAACGCCTGTCCCTGCCGTCTGCTCCAGGAGCATTTCAAGATCGCGCAGGTCGTGGCCGGAAATCAAAATGCCCGGATTTTGCCGCACGCCGAGATCGACTTTCGTAATTTCGGGATTGCCGTAAGCCTCGGTATTCGCCGCGTCGAGAAGCGCCATCGCGTCGACGCCCCATTTGCCCGTTTCCAGCGCCAACGCGGTCAGCGCGTTCGCGCCGAAGGAATCGTCAAGGAGCTTCGCCAGCGCTTCCTGCGCGAAGGCGTCGATGTCCGCGTTCTCCTTGCCCAGCGCGTTCGCGTGCTTCATGTACGCGGCAAGTCCCTTCAATCCGTAAGTAATCAATTCCCGCAGGCTGCGGATATCCTCGTTTTCCGTACGGAGCACGCCGACCGCCTGCGCCTTTTCCGCAAAATCGTCCCGAGGTCCCGTCCACGTCGCTGCGTCGGGCAAGTTTGACGCATCCTTGATCTGCGCGCGAAGATCATCGCGGACGGCAAGCGTCTTTTCGATTCTCGCCGCAATCGCTTCTTCGTCGAAGTTCGCGTTCGTAATCGTGACGAAAAGATTCAACGTGACGAGATGGTTGACCTCGACGCCGACAGCCCCTCCTTCGCCGCGCAGCCTCGTCGCAACCGAGGCAAGCCCTTTTGTGACATAAACTAGCAAATCCTGCATCGCCGCGACCTCCGGCTTCTTGCCGCAGACGCCCATCACCGTGCAGCCTTTGCGTCCTGCCGTTTCCTGGCATTGAAAGCAGAACATCTTGTTTTCCATTAAAATCCCCCCGAGATATTCATGAGTTTGTCATCGCTCTCATTATAGGAGGGATTTTTACGCAAGTCTGTAACATTTGTTACAACAAAGTGCCACGATATGAAATTTGTCCGATTCCGAATTTGCAGGTTGTCATTCTCGCTGACTATTTCTATACACGCTGGACAAAAACTTTTTTGGCTCTACTCCCAAAGTAGTGGAAATGGTATTATAGAACTGGTGATGCAAAAT
>CAMHCS010000004.1 GCA_946183785.1 uncultured Selenomonadales bacterium
AGGCGGAAAAAGACCCGGCAGAGGCGCGGAGGGACTTATTCAGTGGTTCCTTAGGTGAAGAGCTCGTCGTAATACATGTACGCGAGCATCGCGCAGACAAGAACGAGGAGAAAGACGTCGCCCATGGAAAAGCCTCCCTTGCAAGACGAATCTGATATATGTATGATATAATCAACAGGAAGAAAAAACAAGGGGGAATGCGGATGAAGCTCACACGGCTCGAGCTTGTGGATCTTGCGGCGGCGGAACGGGCGCTGCTCTCGGTTGACGCCGATCCCCGGGGCGTCGCCATCATGAAGGAGAAGGCTGTCTTTCGCACGGTAAAGGTCGAGGGCGTACCGCTTCGCGCGGCGAATCTGATCAAGCAGACGTTCCTTGCCCACGGCGCGGAAGCTGCGGTGTCGAGGGAGACGGCGGCGCTTTCGTCTGAGGTGACGGATATGGTCCTGATGGGGACGCTGGCCCAATACCGGGCGATTCTCACGCGGCTCCGGGAGCAGCCTTTCGGCCTTCGGGCGTTTTCAGAAACATTGGGAAAATTTTTATGGGAAAATTCGTGAGGACGGCAGGATTTTTTCAGGTAATCGCGAATGAAGTATACAGAATGAAAAACATTGCATACCATTATCATGGAAAGGTCAGGTGATAGCCGTATGGCTTCGATTCGGATTCGCAATATGATGTTTTACGGATTCCACGGGATTTACGAGTATGAGCGCGAGCAGGGACAGAAATTCTTCGTCGACGTCGCGCTCGAGACGAAGGACAATCACGCGGCGGATACAGACAAGGCCGAGGATGGCGTGGACGCCGCGCACGTCTATACCTTTGTGCGCGACGTGGTGGAGAATAAGCGCTTCACGCTGTTGCAGTCGCTGGCGACGGAAGTCAATCGCCAGCTTTTGAAGGCGTTCCCTCAGTGCGGCTCTGCGACGACGATGATCCGCAAGCCCTCGGTGCCCATCGCGGGTCCGCTGGACTGCGTCGAGGTCGAGGTCGTCACAAAGGCGGGCGAGTGAGAATATAAGGAAAAAAAGGCTATGCGGGCTTTCGCTCGCATGGCTTTTTTGTTTTTGCTTGACAGAGCAAAGTTTCTTACCTATTATATAGGCGTTTATATTATTATTGCATTTGAAAGGCAGGTGCGTCGGTGGAGCTGGAAGGAGCTTTTTACGCGGCGATTCTTTCTGCGTCGGGCGTTGGTATTCCCGCCGCGGAGCGGTTGGCGTCGCAAACGGGCGGCGCGCGCGGCGCATGGGAAGCGGACGCCGGCACGATCCGCCGATGTCTGGAAGACAACGCGGCGGCTTCTTTGCTTGCGCTTCGGCGTAAGAAACCGGAGCTGCCGTCGTCGATTGCCGAGTCTTGCGAAAAAAAGGGAATCTCGATATGGACGCGGGAGGACGAAGCGTATTCGCCGCTACTTCGGGAGATTGCCCGTCCACCGTTGGCGCTGTTCGCTCGCGGCAAGCCGATTCCCGCCGCCGAGCGTATCGCGATCGTCGGCTCGCGGGCCGCGAGCTCCTATGGGAAGCGCGTCGCGGAGGAGATTGCGATGGATATAGCGTCGCGCGGCGTTACGGTGGTCAGCGGCGCGGCTAAAGGCATCGACTCGGCGGCGCACAAAGGGGCGCTTCGTGCGGGGCGGACCATAGCGGTGCTCGGCTGCGGCGTCGATGTGGCGTATCCGAGTTTCAACGCGGGGCTTCTGGACGAGATTGCGGCGTCCGGCCTCGTGCTTTCCGAATATCCGCCGGGGACTAAGCCTTTTCCCGCATTTTTCCCGCAGAGGAACAGAATCATCAGCGGGCTTTCGCGAGGCACGCTCGTCGTCGAAGCGGCGGAGCGCAGCGGTTCGCTGATTACGGCGGAGCTGGCGCTCAGCGAGGGGCGCGACGTCTTCGCGGTGCCGGGCAGCATTTACTCGGATACGAGCAGGGGCTGCAACAACTTGATCCGACAGGGAGCGAAGCTCACGGCGTCGGCGGACGATATCCTGGACGAATACGCCTGGACGAAGAAGGAGAAGCCGCGGGAGAAGCAGACATCGCTTTTCGAGGACGAGGCGCCGGAAGGGCTTTCCGAGGAGGAACGAGCGGTTTACGCGTTGCTTTCCAGGGAAGAGAAGCTTTCCGTAGACGATATCATTTACCGGCTGCATGGCCGGGGCGACGCGTCGAATGTCGCGTTTATCCTGCTCCAGATGGAGCTGAAGGGGTTTGTCGAACAGGACGAAAACCGTGCGTACAGCCGCGCGGCAGGGAAATAAGTCGTTCCATAAAGGAGGAGCATTTTTGACTACAGCAGCAAAGAAAAGCACGGCCAAGAAAACGGCGGTGAAAAAGGCCGCCGCGAGGCAGACAGCGAGAACGGCGGAGGACAAGACGCTGGTCGTCGTGGAGTCCCCGGCGAAGGCCAAGACCATCGAGAAATATCTCGGGAAGAACTACGTCGTGCGCGCTTCCATGGGGCATTTGCGAGATTTGCCGAAAAGCCAGTTCGGCATTGACGTCGAGCACGATTTTGAGCCGAAATATATCAATATAAGGGGCAAGGGCGACCTGATCCGCGCGCTGAAAAAGGACGCGAAGGACGCGTCCCGCGTCTATCTGGCGTCCGACCCGGATCGCGAGGGGGAGGCCATCGCCTGGCATTTGGCGCATCTTCTCGAGATCGAACCGGACGCGAATTGCCGCATCGTGTTTAACGAGATCACGAAGCCGGCAATCCAGGAGGCGATCCGGACGCCGCATCCGATCGACGTCGACCGCGTGGACGCGCAGCAGGCACGCCGCATGCTTGATCGGATTGTCGGCTACAAGCTGTCGCCGCTGCTTTGGCGCAAGGTGCGTAAGGGCCTTTCCGCCGGCCGCGTGCAGTCCGTCACCGTGAAGCTGATCTGCGACCGGGAAAAGGAAGTGCAGAGTTTTGTCTCCGAGGAGTATTGGACGGTCGATCTGAAGTTCCGTAAAAAGCGTTCACGGCTCTTCACAGCAGAATTGGTGGCCGTCGACGGCAAGAAGCCCTCGATTTCGGACCGCAAGGCGGCTTTTGCGGTGAAGGAAGCGCTGGAAAAGGAAAAATTCACCGTCACCGGGGTCAAGCGACGGGAGCGGCAGCGTAAGGCCGCGCCTCCTTTCAACACCAGCAGTCTTCAACAGGACGCCGCGCGCAGGCTCGGCTTCACCTCTCGCAAGACGATGATGTTGGCCCAGCAGCTTTATGAAGGCATCGGACTTGGCAGGAAAGGCCCCGTCGGCTTGATTACGTATATGCGTACCGATTCGACGAGGATTTCCCCGCTCGCGACGGACGAGGCGCGCAGTTTTGTCGGCGAGCGCTTCGGATCCTCTTACGTCCCTTCGAAGCCGAACGTTTACGCTTCCGGAAAGAACGCGCAGGACGCCCACGAGGCGATCCGTCCGACTTCCGTCTTCCGCACACCGGAGGAGGTGGAGCCGTTCCTGACCGGCGATCAATTCAAGCTCTACACGTTGATTTGGCAGCGATTCGTCGCTTGTCAGATGAAGCCCGCCGTTTATGACACGCTGGGCGTCGGCATTGTCGGAGGAAAGCGATACGGTTGCCGCGCCACCGGGTCGGTTCTGAAATTCCCGGGCTTTACCGCGGTTTATGCGGAGAACGCCGGCAAGAAAGAAAAAGACGTGGTGCTGCCGGAGTTGTCCGTGGGCGACGTTCTCGACCTCTCCGCCGTTTTGCCCGAACAGCATTTTACCGAGCCGCCACCGCGCTACAACGAGGCGTCGCTTGTCAAGACGCTGGAAGAAAAGGGCATCGGCCGTCCGAGCACTTACGCGCCGATCATCGAGACGATTATCGCCCGAGGTTACGTCGTGCGCGTAGAGAAAACTTTCCGTCCTACGGAGCTGGGCGAGATTGTCGTGAAGATGCTTGAGGAATATTTCAAGGATATCGTGGACGTACAGTTCACAGCGACGCTGGAAAACGAACTGGATGAGATTGCCGAAGGAAAACGCGGAAAGAACAGGTTCTTGTCAGATTTTTACGCGCCGTTCGCGAAGACGCTGGAAAAGGCCGACGAGGCCATAGGCCATGTGGAGCTTCCCGTCGAGGAGTCGGACGTGGTCTGCGAGCTTTGCGGCAGGAAAATGGTGGTCAAGCAGGGGCGGTACGGGAAATTCCTCGCTTGCCCCGGTTTTCCGGAGTGCCGCAATACGAAGCCGTTTTTGAAGGACACGGGCGCGTTCTGCCCGCGTTGCGGCGGCAGCATTGTCGAGCGGCGTACACGGAGGGGCCGGATTTTCTACGGCTGCAAAAATTATCCCGATTGCGATTTCGTGACCTGGGATGCGCCCGAGGCCGAGCCCTGCAAAACTTGCGGATCCCTCGTGCTGCGCCACCATTTCAAGAACGGACGCGCGCTGCGGTACTGCATCAACGACGACTGCAAGACACGGATCGATCACCCGATGAACAAGGAGCTGGAGCGTCTGCGCGCCCGCGCTGAAAAAAAGGAAACAGAAGCTGCGGGAGGAACGACGAAGAAGGCGGCTGCGAAGAGAACGCCGACGACGAAAAAAGCAGCCTCGAAGAAAACGGCGGCGAAAAAGAAATAAAATGGAAGCTATCAGCAAAATTGGCCGTGTCGTCATCGTCGGCGCGGGACTGGCTGGCAGCGAAGCGGCCTGGCAGGCGGCGAAGCGCGGCGCGCGCGTAACGCTTTACGAAATGCGCCCTGTGGAATCCACGCCCGCCCATAAGACCGGTGGCTTCGCCGAGCTCGTTTGCAGCAATTCGCTTCGGGCGGCGGGGCTGGAAAATGCCGTCGGCGTGCTGAAGGAAGAAATGCGTCGTCTCGGGTCCATCGTCATGGAGGCCGCCGACGCGACCCGCGTTCCGGCGGGCGGCGCGTTGGCCGTGGACCGTGAAGGGTTCAGCCGGTATATCACAGAGCGGGTGGAGAACCATGCGCTGATTGAGGTGCGCCGGAAGCGAGTCGACGCCGTACCGGTTGCCGACGACGCCGTAACGATTGTCGCCAGCGGCCCATTGACGGACGGCGCGCTGGCGGAGGATGTGGCGCGGCTGACCGGCGGCAAGGGCCTTTATTTTTACGACGCCGCCGCGCCGATCGTGACGCTGGATTCGGTGGACATGACGCGGGCATACCGCGCCTCGCGCTATGGCAAGGGAGAGGCGGCTTATATCAACTGCCCGATGACAAAGGCGGAGTACGAGGCTTTCTGGGAGGCGCTGACAAGCGCGGAAAAAGCTCCGACCCACGACTTTGAAAGGGAAATTTTCTTCGAGGGCTGTATGCCTGTCGAGGTCATGGCGGCGCGGGGAAAGGACACGCTGCTCTTCGGCCCGTTGAAACCTGTGGGACTGGAGCATCCGGAGACGGGGGAACGTCCGCACGCCGTCGTGCAGCTCCGGCAGGACGACGCGGCGGGGACGCTGTACAATATCGTCGGCTTCCAGACTCATCTGACATGGCCGGAGCAGCGGCGCGTGTTCGCGATGATTCCCGCGCTGGCGCACGCGGAGTTTACCAGGTACGGCGTCATGCACAGGAATACGTTTATCAATTCGCCGTTGGTGCTTCGCCCAACGATGCAGCTTGCGGACGATCCGCGGATTTTTTTCGCGGGCCAGATGACCGGCGTAGAGGGCTATGTCGAGTCGGCGGCGGCCGGGCTGATGGCCGGAACGAATGCTGCGCGGCTCGTGAAAGGGCTTTCACCCGCCGTGTTCCCGCCGGAGACGGCTCACGGCGCGCTGGCGCACTACATCACCTCGGCGGATCCCGCGCATTTCCAGCCGATGAACGTGAATTTCGGGCTGATGCCGCCGCTCTCGGAGCGGGTGCGGGACAAGAAGCTGAAAAAGCAGAAAATCGCGGAACGGGCGCTTTCGACGCTCGACAGTTTTTTGAAAGAAACGGAAGGGGGAGCCGCATATGGAACAGCACAATGAATTTCACGCCACTACCATTGTCGCCGTCCGTCACGACGGCAGGACGGCCATCGCCGGGGACGGGCAGGTCACCTTCGGCCAGCACACGGTGATGAAAGCCAACGCCCGCAAGGTGCGCCGCCTCTATCACGACAGCGTGCTGGCGGGGTTCGCCGGATCGGTGGCCGACGCCTTCACGCTGTTCGAAAAGTTCGAGGCAAAGCTTGAGGAGTTCAACGGGAACCTTTTGCGCTCGTCGGTGGAGCTGGCGAAGGAATGGCGCACGGATAAGGTCCTTCGCCGCCTTGAGGCGCTTCTGCTCGTTGCTGACAGCGAGACGCTCCTGATGATCTCCGGCAACGGCGAGGTCATCGAGCCGGACGGCAACGTGGCGGCCATCGGCTCCGGCGGTTTCTATGCGCTGGCGGCGGCCCGCGCGCTGAAAAAACACGCCGCTTCCATGAGCGCGGCAGAGATCGCCCGGGAGTCTCTTGAGATTGCCGCTGACATTTGTGTGTTTACGAATCATAATATTAAGGTTGAGGAATTGGACGAATGAAAGAGTGGAGAGTGAAGCGTGGAGATAGCGCCATGAATATGTAATATCTTCACTCTCCACGCTTAATTCTTCACTCTGCAATACGAGGAGGATATTTCTTTGCAGATTAACGAGCAAACGCCTCGGCAGATTGTCGAGGAGCTGGACAAATATGTAGTTGGGCAGGAGCAGGCAAAACGCGCCGTCGCGCTTGCGCTCCGCAACCGCTGGCGCAGCCGCCAGCTCGACGACGCCATGCGGGATGACGTAATCCCGAAGAATATTCTGATGATCGGCTCCACCGGCGTAGGCAAGACAGAGATTGCCCGCCGCCTCGCGAAGCTGGTCAAGGCTCCTTTCGTCAAGGTCGAGGCGACGAAGTTCACCGAGGTGGGCTATGTCGGGCGCGACGTGGAGTCCATCGTGCGCGACCTTGCGGAGACGGCGGTGCGTATGGTGCGCAAGGAGCGCATGGAAGAGGTGCGGGAAAAGGCGGAACAGCTCGCGGAGGAGCGAATCCTGGACGCGTTCGTGCCCGAGACGAAGCCGTCCACGAATCCGCTGGGACGTCTTTTCGGAGCGGCGGACAGCAAAGCGGCGGCGGTCGTCGAAGAAGACAGCGAGCCGAAATACAAAGCGGGCCGCGCCTGGTGCAGGAAGCGTCTTGACGCGGGCGAGCTGGAGGAAGAGCTGATCGAGATCGAGGTCGAGGAACAGGGCCGCCCGATGGTGGGCATGTTCGCCGGGTCCAGTTTGGAAAGCATGGGCGGCGACCTGCAGGATATGCTTTCGGGTTTGATGCCGAAGAAGCGCAAGCGGCGCAAGGTCGCCGTCAGGGAAGCGCGGAAAATTTTCGCGCAGGAAGAGGCTTCGAAGCTCGTCGACATGGACGAGGTTTCTGCGGAAGCGCTTCAGGCCGCCGAGCGGAGCGGCATCGTTTTTCTCGACGAGATTGACAAGGTGGCGGTCAAGGACGGACAGACCAGCGGCCACGACGTCTCACGGGAGGGCGTGCAGCGCGATATCCTGCCCATCGTCGAAGGCTCGACGGTCATGACGAAATACGGACCGGTCAAGACTGACCATGTGCTTTTTATCGCCGCGGGCGCGTTCCACACGGCGAAGCCTTCGGATCTGATTCCCGAGCTTCAGGGCCGCTTCCCGATCCGCGTCGAGCTGACCTCGCTGAAGGAAGAGGACTTTCGCCGCATTCTCGTGGAGCCGAAAAACGCGCTTCTGAAACAGTATCAGGCGCTTCTCGCCACCGAAGGCGTCGAGTTGTCCTTCACCGACGACGCCATTCACCGTATCGCGCAGATGGCCTGCGAGGTCAACGCGCAGACCGAGAATATCGGCGCGCGCCGGCTGCACACGCTGATGGAAAAATTGCTCGAGCAGATTTCCTTCGACGCGCCGGAGCTCGAAGAGAAGAAAATCGTGATCGACGCCGACTACGTCGGGGAAAAGCTTTCGGAGCTGGCCGAGGATCGCGATCTCAGCCGATTTATTCTGTAAAAAATATATGCGATTGTCGTTAATAAATCGTATGTTTCCTAAATTTTCGGAAACATACGATTTTTTTCTATGCAGAAAGGAAAAATTATGATAGAATAAAAAATAATTTCTGAAAATGGCAGTTCAGGTGTCAATGAAACGAAAGGAAGGTTGAAAAATGGCGACTCTGTTGGAAAAGACGAGGAAGATCAATCGACTGCTGCAGCGAATGGAAAACGTCGATTACGCGAGCGTTTCCCGCGTCCTCTGCAACGTCATCGGAGCAAACGTTTACATCGCGGATACGAATGGGAATATCACGGGACACGCGTTCGTCGACGACTTCGAGTGCAGGCTGATGGTGGACAAGGTGATTGACAAGGGCGTCTTTCCGAAAAAATATGCGAAATGGCTGCTGAAGATGGAGGAGACGTCGCCGAATCTTCGGTCGAAGAGTGGAATGTGCGCGTTCACTTCGGACAATACGCCCTGCGACTTCAACGGAAAGAACACGACCATCGTTCCGATTTACGGCGTGGGCGAGCGGATCGGCACGCTGATCCTGGCGAAATACGACGAGGAATTTACTGACGATGATTTGATTCTCGCGGAATACGGCGCGGCGGTCGTCGGCATGGAAATGCTCCGCGAGCGCAGCAAGGAGATTGAAGTCGGCGCACGGGAGCAGGCGACGGTGCAGATCGCGCTGGCGACGCTCTCGTTCTCGGAGCTCAAAGCCGCCGACGCCATTATTTCGAAGCTCGACGGCACAGAGGGACTTTTGATTGCCTCTAAGGTCGCCGACGAAAACAAGATCACGAGATCCGTCATCGTCAACGCGCTTCGCAAGTTCGAGTCGGCGGGCATTATCGAGTCCCGTTCCCTGGGTATGAAGGGAACCTATATCAAAGTATTGAACAAACATCTGCTTGGCGAGATTGAGAAACTGAAACATTGACGCGGAGGAACCGCCGCCCGGATATTTTGGACGGCGGGACATATTGCCCATTTCTTATTTTTTGCCTCAAAAAATGACGATTGGGGCTATTATCTGTTGAAAAAAATGGTAAAATAGAGAGAGTTTTTCTAGGCGCCCGTGTTTCACCCGGGTGTTTTCGGCGTACAGAGAAGTATTGGCGCTGTCTGAGGGTGAATTATGCGTGCCTTGCTTTTGCGTGTTTATACTACGGGGGGATCAGTTATGCTTGACCAGATTATGCGTTCGCCGACGTTTGACTATGCGGAGCGCGGCCTTTCGGCGGCGAATCTCAGGCATGAGGTTATCGCGGACAATCTCGCGAATATCAATACGCCAAACTTCAAGCGGAGCGAGGTCGTCTTCGAGGAGCTCCTGGCAAAGGAGCTGTACGGCGACGACGATAAGGGCAAGCTTCAGCTTGTCCGTACGCACGACAAGCATCTGCCCTTCAAGAAGTTCGAGCGTGCGCAGGCGTATGTGGAGCGTGACGACACTACGTCGATGCGCGTGGACAACAACAACGTCGACGTCGATATGGAAATGGCGAGTCTCGCGAAGAACCAGCTATACTATAATGCGCTGGCGCGCCAGCTCAGCGGCCATATCGGAAAAATCCGCTCCGTCATGCAGGGCGGAGAGAGTTAACTTTCCGTACTATTATAATAAATAGAGGTGTGTCGGTATGAGCATGTTCGGGGGAATTGACACGTCGGCGTCTGGTCTTACGGCGGAGCGTCTGCGCATGGACGTGATCTCCAATAATCTGGCCAACGCGAACACGACGCGTACGCCGGAGGGCGGCGCCTATCATCGGCGGTACGTGGTGTTTCAGCCGCGCGAGTACGACGAGCAGAAAGGCTTCGGCTTCTTCATGGCCAACGCCCTGCGGAAGAACCGTAAGAACCGCGATCGCGGCAACGGCGTCCGCGCTTTGCGCATTGAGGAAGACAGACGGCCGGGGCCTTTGGTTTACGATCCGGGTCACCCGGACGCGAACGCCGAAGGGTATGTCGAACGTCCCAACGTCAACGCCGTCGCGGAGATGGTCGACCTGATCACGGCCTCCCGCGCCTATGAAGCGAACGTGACGGCGATCAACGCCGCCAAAGCCATGGCGACGCAGGCTCTCGACATCGGAAAGAGCTGATAGGGAGAATAAGTGAGAGAATCGCTGCGGCGATTTTATATAGATTCAGAGGTGACATTATGGAAATGCAACCGTTGCAGATGACGCCGGTAAAGATGAGCGCCACAAGCCATCTGGGGGAAACGCTCCCCGAGCCGGAGGTCAAATCCTTCAGCCAGTACATGATTGACGCGCTGAAGGAAACGAATTCCTTGCAGCACAAAGCGGACGCCATGAACGCGGCGCTCGCCGCCGGTGAAGTGGACGACATTTCGCAGGTCGTCATTGCCAGCCAAAAGGCCGAGCTTGCCCTGCAGCTTACCATGCAGGTCAGGAACAAGGCTCTTTCCGCCTATCAGGAGCTCATGCGGATGCAGGTGTAATATTTCCTGCTTTTTCGTAATGCAGCGAAGGGATGGAAAAGATGGCAGACTGGAAAGAACGGTATCTGCAGCTTTGGAATAAGACGACGAAGAAGCAGCGATATATAGCTCTCGGCGCGGTGGTGCTGCTGATTGCGGCAATCGTCGGCGCCAGCTTCCTCTATGGGCGAAAACCGGATCTCGTGCCCCTCTTCACGAACATGGAGACGAAGGACGCGGGCGACGTCGTCGCAAAGCTGAACGAGCAGAAAGTTCAATATGAGGTGCAGGAGACTGACCAGGGCGTTACGGTGCTCGTCCCGTCGAAGGACGTTCATACGGTGCGCCTCGACCTCGCCACGCAGGGACTGCCGCGCGGGCACAAGGGCTTCGAGATATTCGACGACAGCAAGCTCGGCGTTACGGAGTTCCAGAACAAGGTCAACTATCTGCAAGCCTTACAAGGCGAGCTGACGCGCACCATCGAGCAAATCGCGGCGGTGGATCGGGCGCGCGTCCACATTGTGCTCGCGGAGGACAGCCTCTATAAAAAGAACGAGAAGCCGGCCACGGCTTCGATCATGCTGAAGCTGAAACCCGATCAGACGTTGACGAAGCAGGAGATCAAGGGCATCGTCAACCTGACGGCGCACAGCATTCAGGGACTTTTGCCGGAAAATATCACCATCGTCGACGAGCGGGGCAAGATACTGAACGACCCTGACGAGGAAGAGTACGAGGAAAAAGGCGTCAGCGCCAGAACCATCACCCAGATGGAAATGACGCGTAAAGTCCAGCAGCGTATGCAGAAGGACGTGCAGAGCCTGCTCGATCAGGCGCTGGGCGCCGGACGCGCATTCGTACGCGTCAACGTGGAGCTTGACTTCGACCAGAAGCAGATCGACCGGCAGACCTTTACGCCGGTGGTCGAGGATTCCGGCATCATTCGCAGCCAGCAGGACATGAGCGAGAGCTACACCGGCACCTCGAACAATCCAGGCGGCCCTGCGGGCATTCAGGCGAACGTGCCGGGCTACGTCGCGGAGGCAGAAGTCGCCAACGCGAACTATGAAAAGAAAGAATCGACGAAAAACTACGAAATCAACGAGGAGAAGCAGAAGGTCATCGCCTCCCCCGGCTCGATCCGGCGCGTGAACATCGCCGTGCTGGTCAATGACGACATCACGCAGGCGCAGCGTGACAGCATCATGCGCGCCGTCTCGTCGTCGGTGGGGCTGAACCGTGAGCGCGGGGACACGGTTTCCGTTGAGCCGCTGCCGTTCAGCACGGAGATCGCGGATCGTTTCGCGGCTGCGGAGCAGGCGGAGATCGACAGGCAGAATCGTATCATGTATGCAACAATAGCGATTATTATCCTTATCATCGCTTCCATCATCGGCTATATCATCTGGAAGCGGCGCAAGGAACGTCTGGAGCGGGAGGCCGAGGAAGCGCGTCTCGCGGAAGAAAGGCGGCTGGCGGAATTGGCGGAGCAGGAGGAACTCGAACGTCAGAGACGGGAAGAAGAGGAAGCGGAGGCGGAACGCCTGCGTCTGGAGGAAGAAGAACAGATGGCAAGACAGGAGAGCCGGGCCGCTGCCCTCGAAGCGAACGAGATTCCTGTGGAAGAACTCACGGAAGAAGAAAAACTGCTGATCGCGCAGCGTGAAGCGATTGAAAAACTGATCAATGACAAACCGGAGGAAGTTGCCCTCCTGGTCAAGACATGGCTTGCGGAGGAGTGACGGAAGATGCCGGATATGTATGACGAACCCTTAGAGGAGATGTCAAACCAGCAAAAGGCGGCAATTCTCTTCATCACTCTCGGGCCGGAACTTTCCGCGCCTGTGTTCAAGCATCTGAGCGACGACGAGATCGAGCGTATCACGTTGGAGATCGCCAGCCAGAAGCAGGTCACGCCCGCCCAGAAGGCGTATGTCATCGGCGAGTTTTATCAGCTCGCGATGGCGAAGGACTTCCTCTCGGAAGGCGGTCTCGAGTACGCGCAGAACGTTCTCGAAAAGGCCCTTGGCTCCGAGAAGGCGGCCAGCATTTTGAGCCGCCTGACTACGAGCCTTCAGGTACGCCCCTTCGATTTTCTCAGGAAGACCGACCCGTCTCAGCTTTTGAACTTTATCCAAAACGAGCACCCGCAGACAATCGCGCTGGTCATGGCCTATCTCGACGCCGATCAGGCGGCGATGATTCTGACGGCGCTCCCGTCGGACAAGCAGGCTGACGTTGCGCGGCGCATCGCCGAGATGGACCGCACCTCGCCGGACGTCATTCGCGAGGTCGAGCGCGTTTTGGAGCGCAAGCTCTCTTCGCTTGTCACGCAGGATTTCACCACGGCGGGCGGCGTAAAGGCCATCGTCGAAATCCTGAACCGCGTCGACCGCACCTCCGAGAAAGCTATCATCGAGACCCTCGAAATCGACAACCCGGAGCTCACCGAGGAAATCAAGAAGCTCATGTTCGTCTTCGAGGATATCGTCATGATCGACGACCGCTCGATCCAGCGGATCCTGCGCGACGTCGACAACAAGGATTTGTCTCTCGCTCTGAAGGCGACGCCGAAGGAAGTCGCCGACAAGGTATTCAAGAATATGTCCAGCCGCGCTGCCGATATGCTGCGCGAGGAAATCGAGTTCATGGGACCGGTCAAGATCCGCGACGTCGAAGAAGCGCAGCAGAGAATCGTCAACGTCATCCGCAATTTGGAGGACAAGGGCGAGATCGTCGTCGCACGCGGAAAGGGAGAAGAAATGATTGTCTAAGATCATTAAAGGCTCCGTTTGGGGCGATCCCGTCGTCATCGAGGCTCCGCCCCCGCCGCCTCCGCCGGAGGGAAAGGCGAACGCGAAGAAGCAGGATTCCGAGGAGGAACAGCTTTCCCCGGAAGAAACGATGGGCCTGGTAGCGGCGCTGCAGCATAAGAAAGAGACGCTGCAGGCGGAAATCGAGACCATGCGGGAAAGCGCGATTGCGGCGATGGCCGAAGCCAAAGCGGAAGCGGAAAAAGAAATCGCCGAAGCGAAGGAAGAGACGAAAAAAGCCCGGGAGGCCATGATGGCCGAATGCGCCGCCAGGAAGAAGGAAGCGGAGCAGATGCTGTCCAAAGCGAAAACGGACAGCGCGGTTATGCGCGCCGACGCCGAGCAGGAGACGAAGGCGATTCTCGACGACGCCCGCGAGCAGGCGCGCCATATCATGGAGGACGCGCAGAAGAAAGGGCACGAGGAAGGCGTCGCCGAGGGGCGGGAGGAAGGAATCCGCCAGGTTCGCGAGGAAGAAAAGCAGGCAATCCTCGACGCGAACGCCAAAGCGGAAAAGACGCTGGCGGACGCGAAGGAAGAATGCCGCGTCTATGTGCAGAACGCGGAAAACGAGATCGCGACGCTGGCGATGGAGATCGCCGACCGTGTGTTGCCCCAGCATTTCATCGACATGCCGACGCTGATCCTGCCGCTGGTACGGACGGCGCTGCTGAAGGTCAAGGACCAGAGCGAGGTTCACGTGCGCGTCGCGCCGGAGTATTACGACCTCGTTTTGATGGGACGCTCCGAATTCCAGGGGCTTCTCGAAGGGCAGGCGCTTTTGGAGGTCCATTCCGACGACAATCTTTCCACGGGGGACGTCGTGATCGAGACGCCGAACGGCAACGTCGACGCGCGCCTCTCGACGCAGCTTGACTTGATTCGAAAATCCATACAGGACGCCATGAAATGATGGAACTGAATCTCAGGAAATTTTCCCGCGCGATTGAGGATACCGAGTCGATCAAAATGAGCGGCAAGGTTACGCAGGTCATCGGGCTTGTCATCGAGTCCAAGGGGCCGAACGTCAGCCTTGGCGAGCTTTGTTATATCAAATCGCGCTTTTCAAACGTCGAGCCGATCCCGGCGGAGGTCGTGGGCTTCCGTGAGGGATTGGTGCTTTTGATGCCCATCGGCGAGATGCAGGGCATCGGCCCCGGCTGCGAGGTCGTCGCGGCGCAAAAGACATTGCAGGTCAAGGTCGGCATGGAGCTTTTAGGCCGCGTGCTGGACGGCCTCGGCAACCCGATGGATGGCAAAGGGCCGATCCTTTCAAAGATTGAATATCCGCTGCATGCGGAGCCGCCCGATCCATTGCAGCGCCCGCGCATTAAGGATTCACTGTACGTCGGCGTGCGGGCCATCGACGGGCTGATTACCCTCGGCTCCGGCCAGCGTATCGGTATCATGGCGGGCAGCGGCGTCGGAAAGTCGACGCTGCTTTCGATGATCGCCCGCAATACCGAGGCGGACATCAGCGTGATTTCCCTCGTCGGCGAGCGCGGCCGCGAGGTTCGCGACTTCATTGAGCGCGATCTCGGCGAGGAAGGCCTGAAGCGTTCCGTCGTCGTCGTTGCCACCTCGGACAAGCCGGCGCTTGTCCGTATCAAGGGCGCGATGACCGCCACGGCCATCGCCGAGTATTTCCGCGACCAGGGACGGCGCGTCGTGTTGATGATGGATTCCGTCACGCGATTCGCGATGGCCCAGCGCGAGGTCGGACTGACCATCGGCGAGCCGCCGGCGACGCGGGGCTATACGCCGTCGGTATTCGCGCTTTTGCCGCGGCTGCTGGAGCGGGCGGGCACCAGCGCCCGCGGGTCGATCACCGGCATTTACACGGTTCTCGTGGATGGCGACGATATGAACGAGCCGATTGCCGACGCCGTGCGAAGCATTCTCGACGGGCATATCGTGCTTTCCCGCGCGATCGCCGCGCAGAACCACTTTCCCGCCATCGACATATTGGCCAGCGTCAGCCGCGTCATGACCGACGTCGTGACAAAGGAGCACCGCGAGGCCGCCCAGCATATGCGCGCGCTGATGGCGGTCTACAAGGAAGCTGAGGATTTGATCCACATCGGCGCCTACGTCAAGGGCTCCAGCAAAAAAATCGACGAGGCCATAGAAAAAATCGACGCCATCAACGATTTCCTCTGCCAGGGCGTCTTCGACGTCACCAGCTTTGAGGACATGAGAAAGACGCTGGAAAGCATATGAAGTTTGATGATATTTAGCCCTCCCCTCCGGGGAGGGGGGGACCGCCGCAGGCGGTGGGTGAGGTTTGGCGTTTATGAAAAAATTCCGTTTCAAACTCGAAACGCTTCTTTCCGTCACGCGCCGCAAAAAAGAGGACGCCGAGCGCCTTTTCGCGGAGGCTACGCGAAAACTGGAGGAAGAGCGGGCAAAGCTCGCCGAATACCTGGCGGAAATGCAGCGGGTGCAGGCCGAATATGCCGAGCAGACTTCGGAGGGCAAGCGGATCAGCGTTGGCAGGCTGATGAGCTACACCAGCTATGTGAACTGGAAGCGCCAGCAGATCGAGCGGCAGCAGCAGGTTATTCTCAACGCGCAAAACGAGCGGCAGAAGCGGCTCAAGGAGCTTCTGAAGGTGATGTCGAAGCTCAAGAGCATCGAACAGCTCAAGGAAAAACGATTGCAGCAATATAAGGAAGAGGTTTTGGCCGAGGAGAGCAAGATGCTCGACGAAATCGGCCTGCAGCTTTACATGAGAAAGGCGGGCGCGTAATGGATTTTTCTTCGATTAACGCCGTCGTAAACCGCATACAGGATATCGAATACAAGGTCGGGCTTCGTCGTTCCGGCGGCGGGGCGGCGAGCTTTCAGCAGACCCTCGCGAACGAGATGCAGGCGAGAACGCAGAAACCGGTCGGCAGGTCGAATTCGCAGGCGGCGCAGCCAATCCGCCCTTCGGAGACGGCGCAGGACGCGGGAAAGACTTCAGAGGCGAGGGCGGCGTCCGACATTCGCGAGACGGCGTTTCCGCCGGACAGCGTCTATTTTGATACAATCCGGGAAGCCGCCGGGAAATACGGCGTCGACCCGAAGCTCGTTTCGGCGGTAGCCGAGGTCGAGTCAGGATTCGAACAGAGCGCGATATCGGCTACGGGCGCGGTCGGCGTCATGCAGCTGATGCCGGAGACGGCGGAGTCGCTGGGCGTCAATCCTTATGACGCGACGCAAAATATCAACGGCGGCGCGCAATATTTGAAAAAGATGCTCGACACTTTCGACGGCGATCTTCGCAAGGCCGTCGCGGCATACAACGCCGGGCCGGAGGCCGTGCGCGAATACGGCGGCGTCCCGCCGTACAGCGAGACGCAGCAATACGTCGCATCCGTTCTCGATTTGTATCGGTGAACGGCGTGCTGTTTTGAATGAATTGACGTCGCCATAAGGGTGGTGAGACGATGGCAGAGAAGCCGAAGAATGAGGCGGAGACAACCGAACAGGTGGAACAGGACGGCGCGGAACTGGAACAGGAAGAGTCTGCCGCGAAAAGGGCGGCACGGCGCATCCTAAAATTTATCGGCGTCCTGCTTGTCCTGGCGGGCATTGTTCTCGCCGGGTTCTTCGCGGGCATTTATCTCCGCGTGCTTGACGTTTACGAAGTAAATGAAAAGATCGATCTCTACGCTTTGCCGTTTATCGGCGAAAACTTTGTGGAGCCGGCGAAAAAAGCGCCGGGTATTTTCGACGAGTACGTCTTTCAGCCGACCAAGAAATTGATCGAAGAGAAGCTTTCTTCGCCGCCGCCGGAGGAACCGCCCCCGGAGGAGGAGAAAAAGCCGGAGGACGGCAAAAAGGACGACAGGAAAGAGGAAAAGAAGGACGAAAAGAAGACTGAGCAGCCGAAGCCTGAGAAAAAAGAAGAGGAGAAGCCGGCTGTGCTGACGCAGGAGGAAATCGAGAAGAAGCAGAAAGAGGCGGAGGCCGCCGAGCGCAAGCGCGTCTCGAAGCTGGCGCGCGTCTATAATGAGATGAAGCCGGAAGCGGCCGCCGACATCATGGTCGACCTCGACGACGAGATCGCGATCGCCGTCCTGCAAAAAATGGACGAGTCTCAGGCGGCGAAAGTGCTTGCGGCTCTCGACCCGGCCCAGTCCGCCCGGCTGACACGGAGCATTTACACGGGCCAGCGTTCCAGCATGGCTTCGCCCGGCGATCAAATGCTGCCGATTCCGCCTTCGGAGGAGTAATTTTCTTTTAACAAAAATTTAACTTAAGATTTTTTGGCTTTTCTACGATATACAAATTGGATGGTGATTTCTTCCAAAAGAGAAATTTCCATAAAAATGGTACAGAGGAGGTGACTTGATGAAAGCAGAGAATCTCATGGTGCAGTCGGCTCCGGCGGCGAAAGGCGCGGGCGCGAATCTCCGTTCCGCCGTGCAGGCCAAGACGGCGGCGCAGAGCGCAAAGGCCGATAAAAACGATTTCGGCAGCGCGCTGGACAATGCGAAAAACGCGCAAAAGAGCGGGCACACCGAAACGAAGGACGCTCCACGAGCGGAAGTGAAAGAGGCCCCGAAGCCGGACGCAAGTGATGCGAAGCAGTCGGAGGCTGAGAACGTCGCGAAAACGAAAGACGCAGACGTCAGATCTTCCGAGACGGAAGGAGCGGACGCCGGGACGTCTGACGCGAACGGAGCTGAAACGGCAAGCGCCGTCGAGGAGGCGGCGGAAGCGGCAAAAGACCTTCCGAAAACTCAAAAGAAGGATAAAACCGGGAAGTCGGACGACGCCAAGGACGTGAAAAGCGACGACGCAGCGGAGGCGGAGCCGACGACAAGGGAAGCGGCGACGACGCTGAACGCAATGCTGATGGCGATGGCGGGTGAAGCGCAGGCGAATGCCGCGCAGACCGGAGCCGAGCAAGCGAAAGTCGAGACTACGGATGGGTTGCAAATTCAGCCGACGGTCGCGGAACCGCAGATAGAAGCGGCGGCGCCGACATTCGCGACGGGCTCTCTCGACGCGCTCCTCCCGCAGGACGCGGCGAAGGAACAGCAGGCAGCGCAGAATCAGCAGCTCATGGACATGCTCTCCGGCAATGGCGCGGAAATGCGGCTCACCGACGAGCAAATCGCAAGCCTTTCATCGAAACCGCAGGAGGCTGCAGCAAATTCTGCAGCAGAACTGACAGAGCAGGCAGTGTTGAACGAGGAAACGATGGTTACGCAGCCGCAGGCGGTGAAAAATCAGCCTGTTTTGGATGAGGCGCAGCTTTCCCCGCAGGCACAGACGACGGAGCCGGTCATCAAGACGGGCGAGGCCGTGCTGGAGCAGCCGGAAACGGCGGCAGTCCTGCAGGACGCGTCAGCCCAGACGCAGTTGAGACCTGTCGCGCAGGAAAATCGTGCAGAGACGCGCGGCGGGAAACCGGAAAGCCTTTTTGCGGGCGTACCGCTCACCGTCGAAGACGTCGTGCTCGACAAGGTGCAGACGGACGTGCGGCAGAATCTCGCCGATATGCCTGGACGCCAGCCCCAGCAGCACCCGCAGGGACAGACGGACGAAGCGACGCCGGAGGTTACGAGGGTTTCGGGCGGCAAAGAACTCGACGGAGCGCGTGAAGCACGTCAAAGCGTTAGCGAGTCCCCGACGGGCGCGCAGCAGACGCAAGCGAATGGAGCGGGCGCAATTCCGCAGGGCATGAGCTTCTCGGAGACGCTAAGCGCGGCGGGGAACGTCGAGGCGGCTCCCGTGCAGCAGCCGCAGGATCCGTACAACGTCATGCGGCAGATTGTCGACCAGGCGCGGCTCATTCGTTCCGACGCGAACACCGAAATGGTCATCCGGCTGAACCCGGAGCACCTTGGCGAGCTTACCCTTCGCGTGGCGGTCACGGCAAGCGGCGCAATCAACGCGACGTTCCACACCGAGAACGCGCAGGTGCGCGGCCTGCTCGAAAGCTCGATGATCCAGCTCAAGCAAGAGCTCCAGCAGCAGGGCCTGAAAGTCAACAACGTGGACGTGCAGTCCGGGCTTTCCCAGGATTTCTTCGCGCAGAGCCAAGCCGGACAGCAGGGGTATCCGCAGTCCCAACACTTCGCAAGGAATCAGGCGGCGGATCGGCGGGCTTTTGAAAACGACGCCGACACATTGACGATCAACGCGGCAGTGGAAGGCGCGGCGGCTGCAGATCCTGCAGCAAACACGGACGCCTCCGACGGCGTCAATTATCTCGTTTAAAAGGGGGAATAATCTATGGCAAATGATCTCAACACTGTAACCGTAGGCGGCGTGACATATTCGAAAGCCGACTACGACGCGATGCAGGCCTCCAAGACCACGGCTCGTGCGAATGACGCCCTTGACAAGGACGCGTTTTTGCAGCTTCTCGTGACCCAGATGCAATATCAGGATCCTCTCGATCCGCAGGACAATTCCGAGTATGTGGCGCAGCTTGCGCAGTTCTCGGCGCTGGAGCAGATGACGAACGTTTACAAGTCCGTCGAAGAAGTATCCCAGCTTGTCGCGAATATCGACACCTCGGTGCTTGTCGGGCAGCTCAGCAGCATGATCGGCAAGGATATCGCGTGGACGCAGGAAACCATCCAGACCGATGAAAATGGCAAGGCTATCGTCGACGCCAATGGAAACGCCGTAACTGCGAAAACGGATTTTGTGGGCACGGTCAAGGGCGTCAATATTGTGGACGGCAACCCGAAGATTGTCGCCGAGTACAACGGGCAGACATATCAGGTCGCGATCAGCGACGTGCGGCAGGTGGCCGATTCGGTCCTGTAAGCAGTGGAAGGAATGAGGGATATGGCGGACAACAAAATATTTTGGTCGTCCCAGCCCATATTGCCCATCGGGAATCCGGCAGCGGGACAAGCGAAGCGGAGCGAAAAAACCGGCGATGATTTCGCCGACGTCCTCGCGAGGCAGGAAACGAAGGTCAAATTTTCCAAGCACGCGAACGAGCGGCTGCGGGACAGATGTATCGACCTCAGCGACCAGGACCTCGCGAAGCTCGACGACACGGTGGAGCGCATGGCCGCGAAAGGCGCGCGGGAGTCGCTGATCTACATGAACGACCTGGCCTTCCTCGTCAGCGTCAAGAACCGTACCGTGATTACCGCCATGGATGGAACGAGCGCAAAGGAAAACATCTTTACGAACATCGACAGTGCGGCGATCCTTTAAGGCTGGACCTTTCAGGGGGCTTCGGGAAGCGTGGAAGGATGGAAGCGCTTCCATCGGCGCACTTGGGCAAAGCGGCGAAAGCCGCAGACAAATGAAAGGAATGATACTTTATGATGCGTTCCCTTTTCTCCGGCGTTTCCGGACTGAAAAATCATCAGACGCGCATGGACGTCATCGGCAACAACATCTCGAACGTCAACACGACCGGTTTCAAGTCCAGCCGTGTCACATTCACCGATATGCTGTCCCAGAATCTTACGGGCGCAGCGGCTCCGTCGGATAATCGAGGCGGTACGAACCCGAAGCAGATTGGTCTCGGTTCTTCGGTGGCCGCAGTGGATCTTCTCTTCACCAATGGCTCTGTTCAGTCCACGGGCAAGAATACGGATCTTTGCATTTCCGGCAACGCGCTGTTCCAGGTAAAGGACAACAGCGGTACCTATTATACGCGCAACGGCGCCTTTGAGTTTGACGCGGACGGCAACTATGTATTGCCGGGCAGTGGCCTTTACGTGCAGGGGTGGATGGCGAATGAAGGTGTCTTATCTACCACGGGTGAAACCACGAATATAAAGATTCCTGCAGGCAAATCCATGGAATCGCAGGCCACGCAGACAGCAACATATACGAAAAATCTTAACGGAACTCCCGACGGGTATAAAGTGTCCAATATCCAAATCAACTATGTTGATGGAACGACGGAAACGACTAGTAGTTATTCGCCTACCAATTTGGCTGGTGCAACGATTTCTCTCGAAACCAGTTTAGGCAACATTTACACTTTGGACGCCAGCAAAGCCGGGACATATGTACTTGATCAGAATTTGAACGGTGTCTATTTATATACTGGCCAAATCCAATCAGTTACAGCAAAAACGACCGGAACCGTTGGATTGGATTTTAAAATTCCTGAAGACTCGCCATATTTGAGTGTATCTCCAATGTCCATATCCAATTTGAATAGCGGGACATACAGTGTTGGTGGGGAATACGAAGTCACACAAAAAATCAAGAATGCAACTGCCGACAACGCTGCAAAGACAATCAAATTGGATCTATATAATACTGACGGCAAAGGTTTTGACTCGGTAACAATTCCTTGGCCGGGAAATAGTCCCATGTATCATGAAAATGATAATTTTACTGTGACAATGGAAATTACCCAAATTAATGCGGCCACAGGTGCTGATGTCACACTGAAAGATGGACATAAGGAGACTTTGACAGCCGCATTAGTTGTAAACAAGCCTGATCAAGACTATCCAGTGTATGGCAAGAACGAAACGGTTACAGGTGAAAAACGAAATGACATTGTTTCGTCGATTATTGTCAATACGACTGACGGGCAGGCGTTGTCCGGCTTGGCGGGGCAGACATACACGGCAGGCGATACCTTTTACCCGTCCGTTGTTACAACAGTTTCTGTGTATGATAGTTTAGGCGGTGCTCACGATCTTCCCATTCTTTTCACCAAAACGGGAGAAAATACATGGACATTGAGCCTGAATGACGGCAAAGATGAGTATATCATCAAAGAGGACGATGGAACCGAGACGAAAGTGAAGCTCCAAAGTAAGACTTTGAAGTTTGACGCTGCAGGGGCATACGTAGATGGTGATGGGACGCTTTCTTTTGAGTGCCAAAACGGCGCAGCAGATCAGCAAGTGAATATTAATCTTGGCGGATTGACTCAGTATATTGGATCCAGTACGATTAATGCTGATACAAACGGTCATGCGGCGGGTACGCTTTCCTCTATTTCCATTGATACTTCCGGAATCATTACCGGAACGTATACGAACGGCGTGAAACAGGCGGAAGCTCAAGTGGCCGTGGCGCAGTTCAACAACGCCTCCGGTCTTACCAAGACGGGCGACAGCCTCTATCAGGAGTCGAATAACTCCGGTACGGCGAACGTCAAGACGGCGGCTGATCTCGGCGTGACGATTACTCCGTCTGCCCTCGAAATGTCCAACGTCGACGTAGCCAACGAGTTCACCGACATGATCATCACCCAGCGCGGGTTCCAGGGCAACTCGAAGATCATCACGGTCTCCGATGAAATGCTGGAGACGCTGATCAACATGAAGCGGTAATAAGAAGAACAGGCATGTAAAAATCCCCGGCGACGCCGGGGATTTTTGCCGCATTCTTTTCGACGTCGCGCGAAGGCGCTTTTTTGTTGTCTATGCCGGAATTAAATGTTATAATTCAGAAATGAAGCTGTAAGAAATAAATTTGAATAAGACTTTTTTCCTTGTTTCTCGCGAAAGTCCTTTTTAGGCTTTTCGTGAGGGCGGATTTTGTTGTATAATAGGTTAGTCAATCTATATTATAAGCAGAAATGGGAGCGTGTCCTATGATAAAGCTTACGAAGTTCAATTCCGAGGTCAACAAGAAAGGTATTTTTATCCTGAACGCAGAAGTCATCGAGACGATCGAGGAGACGCCGGATACGGTGGTCACGCTGATTAACGGCAAGAAGCTGATCGTGGACGAGCCGATGGACGAGGTGGTCCGGCGGGTGATGGCGTATCGGCGCGCGCTGCATAAGTAAAGGATTTGCCTGTGACGGGCGGTTGCCCGCTGGGATATAAAGGAGTAATACCAAATACGGCAAGCGAGCTTGCGGAGGAGTGATTTTCATGGCGGACGAGAAGAAGCCGGCGGCCGAGGAAGAGGAAAAGGAAAAAACGGAAGGCGCCGAAGGCGCGGAAGGCGCGGAAGAAAAACCGAAAAAGAAAATTCCCGTAATGGCGATCGCGATTGTCGTGCTGGTATTGGTGGGTATAGCGCTGGCGGGCGGCATCGCGTATTTCGTGGCGTCGAAGCTGGTAACGAGCTCGAAGAACGATGACGGCGGCGCCGCCGCGCGTTATCATGATCCGGGCGTGTTCGTGAAGCTTGGCGATCCGAAGGAAGGCATCCTTGTCAATGTCGGCGGCGTGAAGGCCGGTCATTTCCTGAAGATCGGCATCATGATTGAGTTGAACCCCGGCAAGAAGGAAGTTATCACGGAAGGAAAGCTGAATCCCATCGCGGAGACGAAGCTGATGGATACGGTGCTTCATATCCTGCGCTCCGAGCCTCTCGACGGCTATGACGCGTCGAAGCAGGACGCGCTGAAGGAAAAGATCAAGACCGAGATCAACCACGAGCTCGGTGAGGGCACGGTTTACGGCGTATATATTACGAGCTTTGTCCTGCAGTGATGAGGGCGCACTCCATTGCCGAAAGGGGGGTGAAGATTGGCAGAGGACGTACTTTCACAGTCTGAGATAGATAAGCTGCTGTCGGCATTGTCCGACGGCTCCGTGGACGCGAATCAGGTCAAGGCCGAGGAGGACCAGAAGAAAGTCAAGGTCTACGATTTCAAGAGGCCGGACAAGTTTTCCAAGGACCAGATCCGAACGCTTCAAATGCTTCATGACAATTTCGGGCGTCTCCTGAATACGTATTTATCTACCAGTCTTCGCACTATGGTGGACGTCGAGGTGGCCTCGGTCGAGCAGCTCACCTATCAGGAATTTGTCCAGTCGCTGGCAAACCCGAGCGTTATCGGGGTGCTGGCGGTTCCGCCGCTGAAGGGCAACGTGGTGATGGAGCTCAATACGAGCATCGCGTTTTCGATCATCGACCGCGTTTTTGGCGGCACGGGATCGAATACCATCAAGCCGCGGAGCCTGACGGAGATCGAAGAGGCGGTCATCCGCAAGACTTTTGCGAAAGCCATTGATTTTTTCCGGGATGCGTGGGAAAATGTTGTGAAGATGGATCCGCGCCTCGAGGTCATGGAGTCGAATCCCGTATTTGTGCAGATTGTCCCGCCGAGCGATATGGTGGTTATCATCACGCTGAAAATCGTGACCGGCGAGGTAGAGGGATTCATGAACATCTGTATTCCGTATCTCGTGCTGGAGCCTATCATGTCGAAACTGACGACGACCTTCTGGGTGGCGTCGTCGGTGTCGAAGGAAAGCCATCCTGAGCAGGTGGAAATCCTGCAGAAGAAGATAGAGAAAACCAAGGTGCCTTTGATTGTCGAGATGGGAACGATCGATATATCGATTCGGGAGTTCCTGATGCTGGGCTACGGGGACGTGTTGCAGCTTGATACCAAGGTGCAGTCGGAACTGCCGGTCATGGTGGGGACGCGACGAAAGTTTTTCTGCCGTCCGGGTACTTTCGGGAAAAAAACTGCCATTCAGATAACGCGAGTGGCGCCAGAGGGAGATGAAGGAACCGATGAGTGACGATATGATTTCGCAGGAGGAGATAGATGCCCTGTTGAATGGCGGCGGTTTGCCGTCGGGCGACGCTCCGGCTGCGGACGCTCCGGCTGCGGAAGCTCCGCCTGCGGAAGCTCCGCCTGCGGGTGGCAACGCGCCTCCGGTCGTCGACGATCCGCTGACTGACATGCAGAAGGACGCTCTCGGCGAGATCGGGAATATTTCGATGGGAAGCGCGGCGACGACGTTGTCCGTGCTCCTGGGACACAAGGTTTCCATCACGACTCCGTCGGTGTCTATCGCGACGATGAGCGCGATACGGGAAAGCTACCCGATGCCGTATCTGATCGTCGAGGTCGGTTATACGGTCGGCATTGACGGTAATAATATCCTGGCGATTCAGGCGAGCGATGCCTGCATCATCGCTGATCTGATGATGGGCGGCGACGGCACCGCGCCGCCGGCCGATCTGAACGAGATCCATATGAGCGCGGTGGGCGAGGCGATGAACCAGATGATGGGCGCCGTCGCGACGTCGCTCTCGTCCATGTTCAATAAGAAGATCGATATTTCGCCGCCGAAGGTGAATTTGATTGATCTCGGCTCGGAAGAGAAGGTCACGGAGATTGTCGGCTCGGACGAGACGATCGTGAAGACGTCCTTCCGCATGGAGGTCGACGGGCTGATCGACAGCGAGATCATGCAGATCCTGCCGGTCGGCATCGCGACGGAAATGGTGGACAGCCTGATGAACAGCGGCGCGGCAGATGAAGAGGAAGCGGCTCCGCCGCCCCCGCCGCCCCCGCCGCCCGCTCCTGCTCCGGCAGCGGCTCCGCCGCCTCCACCTCCCCCTCCGGCGCCCGCGGCAGCTCCGCCGCCGATGCCACAGGCCGCTCCGCCTCCGGCCGCGGCTCCGATGCCGATGGCGCCGCCGCCTCCGATGTACGGGCAACAGGCGCGTGTGGCGGCAGGCGTTCCGGTGCAGGCGGCACAGTTCACACCGCTGTCGACGGCTCCGCTCCAGGTCAACGATGCGAATATCGGGCTGATTCTCGACGTTCCGCTTCAGGTGACGGTGGAACTTGGCCGGACACGGAAGTCGATCAAGGAGATCCTGGAGTTGACGAACGGCTCCATCGTGGAGCTCGACAAACTCGCCGGAGAGCCGGTCGATATCCACGTCAACGGCAAGTTCCTGGCGAAAGGCGAGGTCGTCGTCATCGACGAAAACTTCGGCGTCCGTATTACGGACATTGTAAGTCCCGAGGAGCGCGCGGCGAAATTGCAATAGCAGTTTTGCCTTGGGAAACGCTAAACAAGTCCCTTCGGCCCATGTCGGGTCTTTTCCCGCCATGCAGCGTCAGAAGCCGCTCGACGTAGCTCTGCTACGCCTTCGCGCCTTCATCCTTGCCTGACGGCAAAATCCCTCGACATGGTCTCGAATTGACTTATTCATCGTTTCCCTTGTGCAAATCGTAAGATTTTTATATAATAGGTTTAGTGGAGTTTCATATTCCAAACGAAAGAGGAGAGATGGACAACATGGCAGTCAGAGTTTTGGTTGTTGATGACGCGGCGTTCATGCGGATGATGGTCAAGGATATTCTGTCCAAAAACGGCTATGAGGTCGTCGGCGAGGCGGAGAACGGCATGAAGGCTGTCGAGAAGTATCAGGAGCTGAAGCCCGATCTTACGACGATGGATATCACGATGCCGGAAATGGACGGCATCAGCGCCGTCAAGGAAATCAAGAAAATCGACGCGAACGCAAAAATCGTCATGTGCAGCGCTATGGGCCAGCAGGCGATGGTCATAGAGGCAATCCAGGCGGGCGCGCGTGACTTTATCGTTAAGCCGTTCCAGGCGGATCGCGTGCTCGAGGCTGTCCGTAAAGCCGTGGGCTGATGGTTCGCCTTTTGCCCCGACTGGCGGCGATTGTTGCGCTGGCCGCGCTTTTCGCGGCATTTCCGGACGGGTTTGCGTTTGCGGCGGAGGGCGGATACCTCTCCGGGTATGCGGAGCCTGATCCGAGACCGACTGGGGTTTCATGGTGGTCGACGCTGGCTTATTTGCTGAGCCTTCTTGCGGTGTTCGTGTTCGTCCTGCTTTTGGCTTACGGCGCGGCGAGACTTTTGAGTTCTCATTTCACGAAGGCGACGGGCGCGACGGGCGGGCATTTGCTGTCGCATCTTCCTCTCGGCCCGAACCGTTCGGTCTGCGTTGTTGAGCTGGCGGAGCGTGTGTTTGTGCTTGGGGTGACCGAGCATTCGATTACGCTTCTTACGGAGATCACGGATTCGGAGGAGATTGAGCGGTTGCACCGCAACTCTTTGGCGGTATCCGGCGATATGAATATTTTTTCTTCACAAATGGGAACGCTGGAACAGCTTGCGAAGCGGATTCCGACGCTTTTTCGCGACGGAGGATATCGCAGATGAGAAGGGGTTGTGAGGTGTGTTGAATAAGCGGCGGACTCTCATCTGGGTGGGAGCCCTGCTTTCTTTTTTGCTGACGGCAAAAATCGGCTGGGCCGCGCCGCTGATCCCGAATATCGACATCAACGTCGGCACGTCGAACAATCCGCAGGACGTGGCGGTGACGCTGCAGATTCTTGCGGTCCTGACGATTATGTCGATTGCGCCGTCCATTCTTTTGATGACGACGGCCTTTATTCGCATCGTAGTGGTTATCGGGTTTCTGCGGAACGCGCTCTCCACGCAGAATGTGCCTCCAAACCAGGTGGTCATTGCGCTGTCGCTGTTTTTGACGGCCTATATCATGGGCCCGTATTGGAGCGCGGCGAATGATCAGGGATTGCAGCCGTATCTGGCGGGGCAGATTTCCCAGGAGGAAGCGCTGAAAAATGTGGTCGCCCCGATGCGGGAGTTCATGTTCAAGCAGACCCGAGAGGCGGATTTGGCGCTTTTCGTGAATCTCGCGAACGATCCGAGGCCGGACACGCAGGAGGACGTTTCGACGTTCACCCTGATTCCCGCGTATGTGATCAGCGAGCTGAAAACGGCGTTCCAGATCGGCTTCATGATTTATATCCCGTTTATCGTGATTGACATGATCGTCGCGAGTACCCTGATGGGCATGGGCATGATGATGCTTCCGCCGGTCATGATTTCGATGCCGTTCAAGATCCTTCTGTTCGTCATGGTGGACGGCTGGCAACTCTTGATACGGTCGCTGATCGTAAGCTTCAAGTAAGGAACTGGAAGCAAAAAAGTTAGGAAGATTGCGCAGGATAAATTTTTGCTGTCGAGGCGGAGGAAGGAGGCATAGCGGGCTATGCTGACTGACGACAACGAAGACAGCGGAAATTTAGACAAGCAAGATTCCTGAGTTATTTGTGGACAGTTCCAAGCGGCAAGGAGATGAGGGAATGTCCGGCGATGTGGTCGTCCAAATCGGTCAGCAGGCGCTGATGGTCGTTCTTCTCGTCGCGGCGCCGATGCTTGGGCTTGGACTTCTCGTGGGCCTTGCGGTCAGCATTTTTCAGACGACGACTTCCATCCAGGAGCAGACGCTGGCGTTTATCCCGAAGATTATCGCGGTGTTTGTGGCGATCTTGATTTTCGGGCCGTGGATGCTTCGCATCATGGTGGAATATGTGTCGGGTATGTTTATAAATCTGCCGATGTATATCGGCTGAATCTGGAGAGGGCGTCGTGGATTTTTACGATCTGATGCAGAACCACGCGGCGGTATTCCTGTTGATGCTGACGAGGGTGACGGGGCTCTTTATCCTCGCGCCGTTTTTCGGAAGCCTCAACGTGCCGCAGACAATCCGCGTGGGCGCTGCGGTGGCCTTTTCCTTCGCGATTTTTCCCATGGTGGACGGCATGGGCGCCGTCACGGCGCCGGCGACTGTAATCGGCTTTGCGGCGGCAGTCGTTCGTGAACTTTTTGTCGGCTGGCTTATCGGCTTCGTGGCCTTTATCTCATTTGCTGCGATCAATATGGCGGGCAAGATGATGGATATGCAGGTGGGATTTTCGATCGTCAATGTCATGGATCCGACTTCCGGTCAGCAGATACCGCTTATCGGAAGTTTTCTTTATAATCTGGGGCTCATCGTTTTCGTCGTGACCAACGGCCATCATGTGCTGATTTCCGCGCTGGTGGAGAGCTTTCGATTCATCCCGCTTCTGGCGATGAATCCGGATATTTCTCTCGTGGAGATGATCGCGCGGTTTACGGTCGGCATTTTCACCACGGGCGTGCAGATTGCGATTCCGGTCACGTTTGCGATACTGATGACGAACGTGGGACTTGGAATCCTGGCGCGGACGATGCCGCAGCTCAATATTTTCGTCGTCGGCGTGCCGATGCATATCATCATTGGTCTTAGCGTACTTTCCATCGTGATTCCGTTTTACGTTTTGTTTTTGGATGTGTTGTTCAATGCGATGTACGGAAATATCACCGTCGCCCTCAGAGCTTTACGATAGCCGCTTTGTCTTCGACCTTCAGCTTTTTGCGGACGACGGCAGCGGGGAAAAGACTGAGGAGCCTACCGCAAAGAAAAAATCGGACGCCAGAGAAAAGGGCCAGGTGGCGAAGAGCCAGGAGCTGAACGCGGCTTTCGTCCTGTTCATCGGCTTCTGGTCGATGAAAATTCTCGGCGCTATTACTTATCGTGAGATTGCGGACTATACGGCCTATATTTTCGGCCATTTGAATACGACGGTCGACACCGAGACGGTGATGCGTCTATTCCTCAGCATCGTCATGGTGCTTCTGAAGACGTCGTTCCCGATCATGGTGGCGATCATGCTGATCGGCCTCGCCATTAATCTGGTGCAGGTCGGATGGCATTTCACAACAGAGCCTTTGGGCTTCGATCTGAACAAGCTGAATCCGATCAGCGGCTTCGGAAAAATCTTTTCGAAACGCTCTCTGGTAGAGCTGATCAAGTCGCTGTTCAAGATTTTGATTATCGGCCTTTTCCTTTACGAGAATCTGAAGGATGAGATCCTGCAGATGCCGAAGCTGCTGTATCTCGACCTTGCGGCGAGCATGACGCAGATCGCCGATATCATTTTCATGATGGCGTTTAAGATATGCGCGATCTTCTTTGCGCTGGCGATTCTCGACTATATGTACCAGAAATGGGACCACAACGAGAATCTGAAAATGACCAAGCAGGAAGTCAAGGAAGAGTTCAAGCAGATGGAAGGCGACCCGCAGATCAAGGGCAAGATCAAGCAGAAACAGAGAGAAATGGCCATGTCGCGCATGATGCGCGAAGTGCCGCAGGCGGACGTCATCGTGACGAACCCGACGCATTTTGCGGTCGCGCTTCGCTATGCGGACGGCATGCGCGCGCCGATGGTCGTGGCGAAAGGCCAGGATCTTGTGGCGCTGAAAATTAAGGACGTCGCCCGGGAGGCGGGCGTCGTAATCGTCGAGAACAAGCCTCTGGCCCGCGCGCTCTTCGCGTCGGTGGAAATCGGAGACACGGTGCCGCCGGAACTTTACAAGGCGGTGGCGGAGGTTCTCGCCTATGTCTATCACCTGAAACACCCTTACCGTTACGCCGGGTGATTCCGATTCGGAACGAAGCGCGTTGATATAGATTAAAGGAGCCGGAAAATGGAAGAGAAGGGCAGCTTCATACAACAGCATAGCGATGTGCTGGTCGCGGCCGTTCTCATCATGATCGTCCTGATGATGATTATTCCTTTGCCGACAATGCTCCTGGATATTTTGCTTTGCGTCAATATCACGCTGTCGCTGGTCATCGTCCTCGTGACGATTTACAATTCGGAGGCGCTGGATTTTTCCGTTTTTCCGTCGCTCCTCCTGATTACAACCCTCTTTCGTCTGGCGCTGAACATTTCCTCGACGCGCCTGATTCTTCTGGAGGGTTACGCCGGCGAGGTCATTACCGCATTTGGCAACTTCGTTGTGGGCGGCAATGCCGTCGTCGGCTTTATTGTATTCCTGATTCTGGTCGTCATTCAGTTCGTGGTTATCACGAAAGGCGCGGAGCGCGTGTCCGAGGTTGCGGCAAGATTTACGCTGGACGCGATGCCGGGCAAGCAGATGGCCATCGACGCCGACCTGAACCAGGGCGCGATCTCTGACGCCGAGGCAAAGCGCCGGCGCGAAAAAATTCAGGCTGAGGCCAGTTTTTACGGGGCGATGGACGGCGCATCGAAGTTCGTCAAGGGCGACGCGATCGCGTCAATCATCATTACGCTGATCAATATCGGCGGCGGCTTCATCATCGGCATGCTGATGCGGAATCTGTCGGCGGTGCAGTCGCTGCAGACATACACGCTGCTGACGGTGGGCGACGGTCTCGTCGGTCAGATCGCCGCGCTTCTGATTTCTACGGCGACGGGCATTATCGTCACCAGAGCCGCTTCGGAGGGGGACAACCTCGGCGCGGACCTCGTGTCCCAGCTTTTTCGGAATCCGCGCGTGTTTTTCATTGCCTGCGGCGTGCTGACGCTTTTGTCGATCGTCCCGGGCCTTCCGGGCATTCCGTTCTTTGTGTTGGCGGTTCTCGCTGCGTTTATCGGTTATTCCCTGCGGCAGAAGACGGAGACGCCGGCCGAGCAGACCGAGGCGCAGAAGCAGCAGGCGGCGAAAGAAAAGCAGGCGGCGACGAAGCCGGAGAATATCGTTTCGCTTTTGCAGGTTGACCCGATGGAGCTTGAGATCGGCTACAGCCTGATTCCGCTGGTCGATACCGGACAGGGCGGCGACCTTCTGGAGCGTATCGTCATGATCCGCCGTCAGTGCGCGCTGGAGCTCGGCCTTGTGGTGCCGACAATCCGTATCCGGGACAATATTCAAATTAAACCTAACTCATATATTATAAAATTAAAAGGAATTGAGATAGCAAAGGGCGAATTATTACTTGATCACTTCCTCGCGATGAATTCCGGAACGGTGTTCGAGGAAGTGCCGGGAATCGAGACGATCGAGCCGGCTTTCGGCCTGCCCGCCCTTTGGATTACCGAGCAGCAGAGAGAGCAGGCCGAGCTGAACGGCTATACCGTCGTCGATGCGGTCTCGGTGCTGGCGACCCATCTGACCGAGGTCATCAAGGCCCACGCGGACGAGATCCTCGGCCGCAAAGAGACGCAGGATCTCGTGGACAACCTCAAGAAGACGAACGAAACGCTCGTCGAGGAAGTCATGTCGCAGATGCCGTCGGTGGGCGAGATTCAAAAAGTGTTGGCGAATCTTTTGCGGGAGCGCATCTCGATCCGCGACATGAGTACGATTTTCGAGGTATTGGCCGATTACGCGCGGGCGACAAAGGATACGGACATTTTGACAGAATACGTCCGGCATGCAATGGCGCGCCAGATTACGCAGCAAAACCTGCAAAACAATACGATTCCATGCATTACGCTCGATCCCGCGCTGGAAAACCGGATCGCGGGCGCGGTGCAGCGCACGGATCGGGGCTCCTATGTCAGCCTTGATCCCGATACGATGCAGAAGCTTCTGACAGTGCTGAACACAGAGCTGACGAAGCTGACGAATATGGGGTATCAGCCGATCGTGCTGACGAGCCCTGCAGTCCGCCCGTATTTCCGGAAGCTCGTCGAGCGTTCCATCGAAGGAGTCATTATCCTTTCGCACGCGGAAATCGAGCAAAGCGTGGAGCTGCAAATTCTTGGGGTGGTGAAGATATAATTGCGGATCAAGGTTTTTAAAGCGGCCGATCTCAAAGAGGCCATGGCAATGGTCAAAGACGAGCTGGGTCGCGACGCGGTCATTCTTCATACAAAACGATATAAGCAGGGCGGTTTCCTGGGCATACAGAGCAAGGAGGTCGTGGAAGTGACGGCGGCCGTGGACGACGTGCCGCGCCGTCCGAGGGTAAAGCTTCCCGCAATGCCGCGGCCAAGCCGGCAGCCCGCAGCGAGCACTGCCGAGCCTTCGCAGACGCAGGTCGCCTCCCGTCCGCGCAACGTGCTGTCGCAGTACAAGACGGCGGGCACCGAGGAAGGCGTTTCGATGGCCCGGGCGCAAAGTGCGGCGGTGAGCCAGCAAACGACGGAGGAAAATTTCACGCCGCTGACGCCGGAGCCGCTTTTAAGAACTTCGCCGACGATGCAGTCGGCGCGCAGGCAGACGAAAATGCGTCAGCCCCGCGCGGATGCGCAGTCCATACACGCGGAGAAAGAGCCGCAGGCTGAGCGTGCGCGCCCGAATATAGAAGAACTGGAGCCGGCGATGGCGGAACCGATCTTGCCTCGCATCGAGCCGGAGCCGCTTCGGGAGCCTGCGAGCGAGCCGACGTCTCAGCGCGCTGTGCCGCGAAAGGCGGAAGCAGCGGCGCCCAACAAGGAAAAGACACGGATCATCAAGGCGGAGACGCTGGCGGGACAGTCCGCGAAAACGGCGAAAACCGCGCCCGCCGCAAAAGCGCCGGAGCATCCGCAGCTGGAGGCTCTTTCCTCCGTACAGGCGGAAGAGCAGGCAGACATTCCGGATCAAACCGCGCATCAGACGAGCGGATCGCAGGAGAAAATTCACGCGTTGGAAGACGAGTTGGCGCAGATGCGTCAAATGCTGCGGCAGGTGATGAGCCAGTCGGCCAACGGCGAGGACGTTACGACGCTGAAGGATGCGCTGAGATATCAAGAGCTTCGCGAAGATGTGATGCAGGATATCATTCGGAAAGTCCCGCCGGCGACGATGATGCTCGGCAAGGATTCTCCCGAGGCGGTGAAGGCGCTGGGCGACTATCTGCACAGCGTGCTGAAAACGGGGGACGGCATCGGGCTGAAAGACGGACGTCCCAAGATCGTCGCGCTGATCGGCACGACGGGCGTGGGCAAAACAACGACCATCGCGAAGATCGCGGCGAAGTTCGTGCTGGAGCGGGGGATCAGCGTCGCCCTGGTCACGGCCGACACTTACCGTATCTCGGCAGTGGATCAGCTTCGCACGTATTCCGATATCATCGGACTTCCGCTGGAGATTGTCTATTCGCCCGCCGAGCTGAAGCCCGCGCTCCGGAAGCACCGGGGCAAAAAGCTGATTTTGATTGACACGGCGGGACGCAGCCAAAACAACGACTATCAGATGGAGGAGCTGCAGGAGTTTCTCGCGGCGGAGCCGTCCATTGAGAAGCATCTCGTATTGAGCGCGACGACGAAGGAACGTGACGCGGAGGCCATTCTGGAACGCTTCGCGGCCTGCCGTCCCGACCGGATATTGTTGACAAAGACGGACGAGACGGAAAACGTCGGCTTCATCGTAAACCTTCTTTTTGACCGGCGGCTGGCGCTTTCCTATTTGACGACGGGACAGAGCGTGCCCGACGATATCGAGCCTGCGAAGCCGGAGGCTTTGGCGAGACTCATGCTGAGGTAACGAAGAATGAAAGATCAGGCGTCGAGCCTGCGAGAGCTCGTTCAGGAAAAAAATGAATACAACGGGCCGCAGGCCGCTCCGCCTGCTCCGCCCCCTCCGCCGTCCGTCGTGGTCATGCCGCCGGCGGACGACGCACAAACCGTCGTGCCGGCGTACAAAAGGGTTTTTCGCCCGACCATACGGACGAGCGCGCGGGTTATTGCGATTACGAGCGGTAAGGGCGGCGTCGGGAAGACGAATTTAACTGTGAATCTGGCGTTTGCGATGAAAAAGATCGGGCGTCGCGTCATGATTATCGACGCCGACCTCGGCATGGCCAACGTGGACGTGGTGCTCGGCACGGTCTCGAAGCATCATCTGCTGCATCTTTTACAGCCGGAGGTGACGCTGCAGGACGTTTTGATTCATGGCCCCTACGGCATCAATTACATTTCCGGCGGTTCGGCCATAGAGCGCGCAGTGGATTTTACGCCGCAGGAACGCCAATGCCTGATGGACAAGCTGACCGCCTGTGAGACGATGGCGGATATCGTGCTGATCGACACGGGGGCGGGGCTTGGACGGAATGTGCTCGATTTTATTCTCGCGGCGGACGAGGTCGTGCTTGTGACGACGCCGGAGCCAACTGCGCTGACCGACGCTTATGCGGTCATGAAAGCCTACAGCAAAAATTCCGAAAAAAAAGACTTGAAGATAGTGGTCAATCGCGTATATGATGAAGAGGAGAGCAACGAGGTCCTGATGAAGCTCCAGCGGACGTCGGAAAAATTCCTCTCGATGTCGCTGACGAGCCTCGGCATGATTTACGAAGACAGGAGCGTGATGAACGCGGTCAAGCGGCAGCAGCCGATTTTGGCGGCGTATCCGGACGCGATGGCGGCTCGATGCATCGAGGCGGTGGCAAAAAATATTCTTTATGGCGGAGATCACGAAATTCGTCTCGGCTGGAAAGGATTTTTGCAAAAGTTGTTGAATTTCTCCTAGAGGAGGTTTTTGATTTTCGCGTCGAAGACGCTTAATGATAAAAGAATTTTGAACAGGGGGTGCCGACGATGCCAAACGACGCTGTCATGGCATACTGCGCGATGAGAAGCGGGCAAGGGAATGACCGGGGATTGGTTCTGTGCGCGCGCAGGGATCGCGGGAAGAGTATGCAAGGTTACCTTATACCCCGCAGGATTAGTCTGGCACGGTCGATTGGAAATCGGTGGCGGAATTGACAGCCGGAGACGGAGACTCGGAAGAGTCAGATAGGGGTGCAGACAATGATTCGAGTAGTGATCGCCGACGACTCTGCGTTCATGCGCATGGTGCTGTCGGATATGTTCAAGAAACAGCCTGATTTTGAGGTCGCCGGCGTTGCAATGAACGGCAAGGAAGCGGTCGAAAAGGTCAAGCAGCTGAAGCCCGATCTTGTGACGATGGACGTCAATATGCCCGTCATGGACGGACTGAAAGCGTTGGAAATCATCATGAAGGATTCTCCGACGCCGGTTCTGATGTTTTCCAGCCTCACGCAGGAAGGGGCGAAAGCGACAATCACTGCGCTGTCTCTCGGCGCGGTGGATTTTGTCAGCAAGGTTGGCGGTTCCATTTCGAAAGTGGATACCGTCGAGGATGAGATCCTGGCGAAGGCGAGAGCGGCGGCCGGGGCAGGGAAAGTCTTACGGCGGTCAGTTACCCCTTCGGCTCCTCCGCCGTCACAGCCAAAGGAGCCTGAGCCGAAGAAACCCGAGCCGGAGCCGGTTTCAAGGCCGGTGATGCGTCGGATAGCCTTGCCAACGCGTAAAGGATATACGCCGCCGCCGTCGCCGCCTCCGCTCACACCGCGACCACAGCCGACTGTGAGCGTTCGGCCTTCGGGCGGCAGCGGCAGAAAGCTCGTGGTGCTCGGGTGCTCGACGGGAGGGCCGAAAGCGCTCCAGACGGTGGTGGCGGGCCTGCCAAAGCGATTGCCCTGCGGCGTCCTCATCGTTCAGCATATGCCGCCGGGCTTCACAAAGTCTTTGGCGGAAAGATTGGACGAAATATCACAAATTTCCGTGAAAGAAGCGGAAAATCATGATATGATAGAAGCAGGTCGTGTGTATATCGCGCCGGGAAATTATCATATGACGGTTTCGGGCACCGGCCGGGAGATTCTCCTGAACCAGGACCCGCCGATCGGGACGCTTCGTCCGGCGGCGGACGTGCTGTTTAAGTCGGCGGCTCCGCTTGGCAGGGACATCGTTTCGGTGATCCTGACGGGCATGGGAAGCGACGGGGCCATCGGCATGACGGATATTAAGAAAACAGGCGGCTACGTGATCGCGGAAAGCGAAGAGACCGCCATAGTTTACGGGATGCCAAAGGCCGTAGTCGACCTTGGTCTCGCCGATGAGATAAAGCCGTTGCAGCAAATTGCGGGCGCAATCGTAAACGCAGTCAGCCATTAAGGAAGAAATAGGGGGAATAAAAATGGACACAAATCAGTACATGGAAATGTTTTTGGAAGAGTCTCGTGAACATTTGCAGTCGCTGAACGATGGCCTCTTGGCATTGGAGAACGATCCGGAAGAGGTATCGGTCGTCAATGACATCTTCCGCAACGCGCATACGATCAAGGGAATGTCGGCGACGATGGGCTTCACGAAAATCGCCGAGCTGACCCATGATATGGAAAATGTTTTCGACCTCCTCCGCAAAGAGCAGATGAAGGTCAACGACGACATTATGGATACTCTGTTCAAGACAATCGATTCCCTGGAGCAGATGATCGAGAGCGTCGGCGCCGGCGGCCCGGAAGACGTCGTCGATATTACGAGCTTTGCCTCGAAACTCAGCGCGCTGGCCAGCGGCAAATCGATCTCGGAGGCCGAGCCCGCCCCGGCGGCTGCCGCGCCCGCACCTGCCGCTCCTGCGGCTACGTCTATCGAGTATTCGGATACGGATAAGGACGTCATCTCGGAGGCGGCGAACAGCGGCATGCGCGTTTACCATATCAAGGTGACGCTTTCTTCGAGCTGCGTGCTGAAATCGGCGCGCTCCTATATGGTAATGAACGCGCTCGACCAGCTGGGCGAGGTCGTGAAATCTGTGCCGTCTGCGGAAGATCTTGAGCAGGAAAAATTCGAGAATTCTTTCGACGTCGTCGTTGTGACAGACGCCGAAATGAAAGCCGTCGAAGAGGCGATGCTTGCCATTTCGGAAGTGGATTCGGCAGACATCACGGATGCGGCGGAAGAAATCAAGGCTTCTGAAGCCGCGCCTGCGGCGGCTCCGGCTGCTGAAGCGGCTCCGGCTGCTGAAGCGGCTGCGCCTGCGGCGAACGTACCCGTGCCGGCCGCGCCGGCCGCGCCTGCTGCAAAACCTGTAGCTGCGCCGCCCGCAAAGAAGCCTGCGGCGGACGCGAAGAAGCTCAAGAGCGGTCAGTCGGTTCGCGTGGATATCGAAAAACTCGATACGCTGATGAATCTCATGGGAGAGCTGGTCATCAACAAGGTCCGTCTGGAACAGATCGGCACCACCCATCGCCTGACGGAGCTGACAGAGACGCTGGAGCAGATGGATCGCGTGACGACGGATCTGCAGACGGTCGTCATGAAGGTCCGCATGGTTCCTGTCGGCCAGGTGTTCAACCGCTTCCCGCGCATGGTCCGCGACCTCGCGAAGGAACTGGGCAAGGAACTGAACCTGACCATCGAGGGCGAAGAGACAGAACTCGACCGTACGGTTATCGACGAGATCGGCGATCCGATCATGCACCTTTTGCGCAACTCGCTCGACCATGGCCTCGAGCATCCGGACGATCGCGAGGCGAAAGGCAAGCCGCGCATCGGCGAGGTCGGCCTCATTGCGCGTCACGAGGGCAACAACGTCGTCATCATGGTTACGGACGACGGCAAGGGCATCGACGCCGATGTGATTCGCCGCAAGGCTGTCGAGAAGGGCATGATTTCGGAGGATGAGGCGAACAGCCTTGACGACGCCGACGCGGTGCGGCTGATTTTCCTGCCCGGTTTCTCCACGGCGGAAAAGATTACGGACGTTTCGGGGCGCGGCGTCGGCATGGACGTCGTTCGGAGCAAGATCGAGACGTTGGGCGGCCATGTGGACGTCGAGACGAAGATCGACGAGGGCAGCGTGTTCAAGATCAAGCTGCCGCTGACACTGGCCATCATTCAGGCGCTCCTGGTCAAGGTGCAGGAAGAAATGTACGCGATTCCGCTGGGATCCATCGACAGCACCATCAACATTACGCAAGAGGATATCAAGACGGTCCGCAACAAGGAAGTCATCGTTCTGCGCGGGCAGATTATCCCCATTATCCGCCTCGGCGACATGCTCAACGTGCCGCGTGTGCATGAGACGGATAGCGACGACATTTTCGTCGTCGTCGTCCATATCGGCGAGCGCAAGGCTGGCATCGTGGTCGACAATTTGATCGGCCAGCAGGAGATTGTCATCAAGACGCTCGGAAAGCTCCTGGCGGGGCTTAAGGTAATTTCCGGCGCGACGGTGCTCGGCGACGGACGCGTGGCGATGATTCTCGACGTCAGCGCGTTGATGTGATCGGAAGGGGGAATTAGCGATGGCAAAAGAATTGATGACTGTGACGGAAGGCGAGACACAGGTCCAGGTCGTGGCCTTCAAGCTGCGCAAGGAAGAGTACGGCTTCAACATACTGAATGTGAAAGAAATCAAAGGGTTGACAGATATTACGCGAGTGCCCTTCGCGTCAGACTTTATCAAGGGCGTTATCAACCTGCGCGGTTCGGTGCTTCCTGTCATCGACCTGAAGAAGCGTCTTGGCCTTCAGGACATGGAGTATACGGACGACACGCGTATCGTCGTCGTGCGCGAGGACGATCTGGAGGTCGGTATGATTGTCGACGCGGTGACGGGCGTCATTACGCTGAACGGCGAGCATATCGACGCGGCAAAATCAGTGGATAATGAGAACAGCCGTTTTATCACGGGCGTCGGCAAGGTGGAGGAGGAACGCCTGATTATCCTGCTGAATCTGGAGGCCATTATCGGGCTTCAGGACGAGATCAAGTGACGAAAGCGAGGAGCAGCCATGGCAATATCAGATGATATTTTGGAGCTGAGTCCTGTTCAGCTTGACGCCTTGCGGGAGATTGGCAACGTAGGCGCCGGAAATTCCGCGACGGCGTTGTCGCAGATTATCAATCACAGGATTGATATGAATGTGCCGCAGGTCTCCATCGTTCCGATCACGGAAGTGCCGGATCTCGTGGGCGGCCCTGACGTGATGGTCGCGGGCGTATTCCTCCGCGTCTACGGCGCGGCGCCGAGCAATATTTTGTTCCTTCTGCCGCAGGAGAGCGCATTTTATCTTGTGGACATGATCCTGGGCAAGCCGCACGGAGAGACGAAGACTTTAGATTTCATGGATGAGTCCGCGTTGATGGAGATTGGCAATATTCTTGCAGGCGCATATTTGAACGCGCTTTTCAATCTGACGAAGCTGTCCCTGTTGCCGTCGATTCCTGCGCTGGCGATGGATATGGCGGGCGCGATCCTGTCCGTTGTATTAATTCAGCTCGGCCAGATGGGCGATCATGCGCTTGTCATTGAGACGGAATTCCAGGCGGACGAGGACGGGATCAAGGGACATTTCTTCCTCGTACCGGATCCGGGTTCCCTCGATACGATTCTGACGGCTGTGGGAGTGGGATAAAGATGGCAGAACTGATCAAGGTCGGCATGGCTGACTACAAGGTCGGTCGTGCGCCAGCAATACTTATCAGCTACGGCCTGGGATCCTGTATCGGGGTGTCGTTGTACGATCCGACGGCGAAAGTCGGGGGGCTTCTCCACATCATGCTGCCTGACAGCAGACAGTCGAGAACGACTGAAAACCCGGCAAAATTCGCGGATACAGGGATGCCGCTTATGCTGAAGGACGTCCTGGCGCTCGGGGCCTCAAAAAGCCGTCTTGTTGCGAAGATGGCGGGCGGCGCGCAGATGTTCGCGTTTGCGAAGGCTACGGATATCATGAAGGTCGGACAGCGCAATGCCGATACTGTCAAGAGCATTCTGAAGGACATGGGCATTCGGCTGTTGGCGGAAGATACGGGTGAGAACTATGGCCGCACGGTGCAGATCAATCTGGAAAACGGGGTCTATACCGTGAAGACAATGGTAAAAGGTGAGAAGGATATTTAAGTGAGCGAAGAGGATCGTATAGAGATTCCTGACGAGACGGCGGAGGCTGTTGCGGCGCAGGAACCGGACGCTGCGTCCGCATCCGGGGCGCAATCGGAGCCGGGAACAGAAGCGGCTGCAGAGGTCGAGCTTTCAAGACCGCCGGGCGAGGAAGATCCTCCGGAGGCGGAAGCGGCGGAGGGCGGTCTGACACACGGGTTGAGCGGCGCCACGCTGGAAGCGATGTCCCGGACAGATCCTCAGTCTGTGGCGAAGGCCGAAGCGGAAAGAACGAAATGGGAACGCCGGAGAGCTGAAGTACGCGAGCGTTTTGCCCGCTGGTACAGCCTGTATATGGCGGACGGCGGATTCAAACTTGGGATTTCTCTCGTGACGGCGGTCATAGCCGCCGCAATTATTGTGATTGCGGGCATTTTTTCGGATCGTCAGCTTGGCGTCGTTTTTTGGCGCGCGGTTATTGGTTTTTTTGTGTCCGGCGTTTTTATGGGCGGCGTGCTGTATTGGCTCGATCGAATCGGGATCCCGCTGTTTATCTCAAAGCATGAAGAACAGATCCAGATGGAATGGCTGAGCGAGGCGGAGGAATCAGCCGACGAGGGAGAACAGGCGGAATCCGGCGAGGAGGCTGCGGAAGAAGAAACGACCTCCGAAGAAGATATGGAAGAGCTCATGCCGCAGGAGGGGGACGAAGCCCCGACGGAAGGGACGGAGAGCCCGGAGACAGCACAGAGCGGCGGGGAAGAAGAGACGGCGGAGCAAGGAGAAAATGGCGCGGCGCAGACAGAAAACGCCGAGTCGGGCGACGAATCTTCGCAGGAGAATTCGGAAGCGGAGGAACGGCAGGAGGATATGGGCGGCTTGGAAGACGCCGTCCTGGATGATGCATTCTCTTCCGAAGGCGCGGACGAGGATGAAAACGCGGAGCCTCCGACATTTGCGCCGATGACGGCAGATAATCTCGAAACGCTTAACGTGCCGGAAGCTTGAGACAGGGAACGGCCGATGAGGTCGGAGGGGAAAGGAGGGACGGCTTTCAATGGAAGCGAAGCTCAGCGAGCAGGAAAGCGAGTCCCTTTGGAAAGAATACGCGAAGAACCATACGAAAGCAATCAGGGATCGGCTGGTAGAGAATTATCTTCCGCTTGTCAACATTATCGCCGGGCGGATTGCTATTAGCCTGCCCTCGCATATCGATCGCGACGATTTAATCAGCAGCGGCTTCTTTGGCCTTTTGGACGCGGTCGAACGGTACGACCATAAACGGCAGAACAAATTTGAAACGTATGCGGGAGTTCGTATACGCGGCGCGATGATCGATTATCTTCGCTCAAAGGATTGGCTTCCCATTTCCATGCGGCAGAAAATACGGTCGTATGAAAACTGTGTCAGCCAGCTGGAGGGGACGCTGGGGCGGAGCGCGACGGACGAGGAAATCGCCGAAGCGATGGGCGTCAGCATCGATGAATTTACAAAGGTCGTGACGCAGCTTAATGTCGCGACGATAATCCCGCTTGACGAATATATGCGCGCGGAGACTGCGATGAACGCCGTTCCGTCTCCGCAGGAAACGATTGAAAAACAGGAGCGTCAGGAGACGCTGGCGAAAGCCATCGAGCGCTTGCCGGAGAGAGAACGGCATGTCGTCTCGCTGTATTACCATGAAGAGCTGACGATGAAAGAGATAAGCCTCGTTCTTGGGATTTCGGAGGCGCGCGTTTGCCAGCTTCATACAAAGGCTATTTTTCGGTTGCGGGGTTATCTGGCTCGCGAAAAGGCAAACTTGGTCGGCTGAGGCGTAAAGGGGGATACACATGGCGGAAGGATTGAAAAGCGCGACAGTCGGCGGCCGGGAGGCCGGTTATCTTTTCGAGTTCAAGCCGGATGGTGTATTTCTTACAGTGTATCCGGTAGACGACAGCGGTATGCTCTTTGAGCTGTCGGATATGCGGCAGATTTTAAAAGAATATGGCGTAATGGATTACGATATGGGGGATCTGGCTCACGCCGTACGGGCGGCGGACGGAAAGCCCTGCCTTCTGGCGAAGACCTTTGAGGCGTCGATTGCGCCTCAGGCTTCGGCGGAGAAGAGCGTCGAAGGAACGCAGCCGTCGGCGCCCGCGGAGCAACCGACGAAACAACAATCGGTCATGAAGTTCCAGATCGAGGTCTCCAAAGACAGAATGACGGCCACGCTGAAGATTGACCGTCAGCCGGGGCAGATTCCGCCGACCAAGGAAGATGTCCTGGCGGAACTGGAAGCAAGGCGCATCATCTTCGGTATTGACGAGGCGGCTATCGAGAGCGTCCTCGAGCACGGCTCTCAGGTCGTCGTCGCACGGGGGAAACAGCCGGAGGCCGGCAAGGATGCGGTGGTCGTCCCTAAATTCGACGCGTCGCAAAAAGGCAAAATGGCGGTCGATAAGTACGGCAGGGTCGATTATAAAAATATGAACCTGTTCCTCATCGCGAAAAAAGGCGACGTAATCGCGGAACGAATTCCGCATACGATGGGCGTAGAGGGTACCAATATATTCGGCGACATGATCAAGCCGAAGCCCGGAAAGCCGAAGCCGGTACCTGCCGGGAAAAACACGGAAATCAAGGATGAGAATTTTGTCGTCGCCGCGATAGACGGGCAAATCATCGAGGCGAACAATAAGTTCAGCATCGATCCGCGCCTTGAGATCCGGGGCGACGTCGGCGTCGGGACGGGCAATATCGATTTTATCGGCGCGGTGGACATCAGCGGCAGCGTACAGCAGGGCTTTTCCGTCAAAGCGACCGGCAACGTCGAAATCAAAGGCGGCGTCAACGGCGGAACCGTGGAAGGCTACAACGTCTTCATCAAGGGCGGTATTATCGGTGTGGACGGCAAGGGCAAGGTCGTGGCGGAAGAGGACGTGCAGGCGGCTTTTGTCGAGAACGGGTCAATCGAGGCCGGAGCCGTCATTACGATTACGGACGTGGCTCTCCATTCCGACCTTCGGGCAGGAATCCGGATCGTGGTCGAAGGCAAGCGGGGTCTGGTAACGGGCGGTTATCTGGCGGCGGGCGAGGAAATCCGCGCAAAGGTAATCGGAAATCCCGCGCTGGTCGCGTCACGGCTCGTCGTCGGCGTGAACCCGAGTCTCCAGAAAAAATATCAGGAAGCCTGCAAAGACTATTCCGAGTCGAAAAAGAAGCTGCAGCAGCTTACGCAGGCGCTCAATACGCTGGGAAAGATTGACGTTTCCATGTTGCCGCCGCAGCGCGCGGAGCAGATCGCGCAGCTGACGCGTTCCCAGTTTCCGCTGGCGGGACGGGTGGAGCGCGCCGAGCGGCTGATCAGAGAATTGGAAGAGCAGATCGCGCAAATGAAGAATGGGCGTATTTGCGTTTCGGATCGCGTTTATCCGGGGCAGAAGCTCATCGTCAATTCCGTCGTCAAGCAAATCCAGACGGAGGAACAGCATTGCACCTTCCGGGTGGAAGAAGATGAGGTCCGAGTCGGGCCGTATGAGTAAGCCTTGAAATCGGGAGGCGAAGAACGTGGCTATGGATATCAATCCGATCAGTCTTCAGATGGTCGTGCCGCGGGCGACGGACGCCGGGCAGGTGCAGCATAATCTGAACCAGCAGCCGAACATGCAGCAGGATTTCGCGATGATGCGCGAGCAGGCGGAAGTCAAGACGAGGATGGAAACGGTTCAGACCCGCGACAATCCCGAGGATGGACGCATTAAGGACGATCCGGAGCGCCAGTCGCGGGGCGGCGGCTATTCCGGCGGCGGAGGAAAACGTCGGCAGCGCGACGAGGACGAAGATCGTCCGGCCATCGACCTTTTGCGCGGCCACAATATTGATATTTCACTTTGAGAGCAAGAAACGGCAGACGGGAGAGGTATGCGCGTCCTGCGAGTGTGCGCGTTCGCGTCTGCCTCTTTTTTTGATTCTGATTGGGAGCTAGTATGGCGACGGAAATTTTAGGGTTCCTCATCATCGTGGGGATATTGATCGTGTTCATCGTGCGGCGCGATCTTTGGAACGGATCGGCTTCCTCCAGCAAGGCGGAGGAAGTCGAAGAGGCGTCGGTGAAGATGCGCCTCCAGATGGAACATTCCGCAGACGCGATCATCACGCGCATGGAATCGCATATTCATCAGCTGGAAAACCTTGTGGCGGCAGCGGACGAGCGTGCGAGAGTGTTGGAACAGCAGCTGGCGGCGGTGCGCGAAGATCAGGAGCGGGCGCAGCGGAAAGCAGAGCAGGAATTCGCGGCTATGCGCGCCGCGCAGCAGGCTTCGTATTATCCGCCGCGGGAAGGCGCGTATCCGGCTGGTTACGGCGACGAAATGCGGCGGCAGTCGTGGGGCGAACGGGAGGACTATCGGGCGCGCATGACGAGGCCGCAGTATTCGATGCAGCCTATCGGGGGAGTCTCGTCCGTGCACAGGCCGGAATATTCCATGAGGGATCGGCCGGACATGCGCGGCCGGGACGACGGTTTTGCCGAAGCTTTGTCGGCGTCGATGTACGCGGCGCAGCATACTTACGGAAACTTGCCGCAGGGCGAGCCGACTGCTTATTATGAAGGGGCGCGTGCACGCCGTTATCCTGAGAGATATGAGACGGCGGCATATCCGGCGGAGCCGGCTTCGCCGACGGAGACTTGGGAGCAGTACGTAGAGGAGCCGCGGCGCGCCGCATTGCCGAGAGACGATCGCACGTACCAGCGGGCGGCCGCAGTGCCGGCCGAGATGGTGGCGGAGGAAACCCCGGCGGTCATCGTAGATTCGCACATGACGGAGAGACACGACGATTACTGGCATGAGGAGCCGGAGGAGGAAGGACCGGCATTCTCGCAGGAGCAGCTGGAAGAGCTCGCGAAAACGCCGGCGGAGGTCGTCGTTTCCTCCAGCGTGGCGGACGTGGTCGATTTGCCGATGGAACAGGAGGACGCGCACGCCTTCGCGGAAGCGGAAGGCTCGGAAGAAAACGAGCCGGCTTTTGATGAAGCGGAGGCTGCGGAAGAAGGCGCGCAAGCATTCACGGAAGCGGAAGACGCGGATGCGTCGGAAAAAGCTCGCATTTATGCGGCCCCGGATGAAGCTGATGTTTCAGCGGAGGAGGACGCGCCGGATTTGAAGCCGGAAGAGGAGCCCGAGATATCGGACGATTTGGATTCGGGCGAAGAAGATCGTCGGCTTGAACTTGCAGATGAGGAACCGGCGGAGTTTGCGAAGAAGGAAGAAACGCTTCAGGCGTACGCCGGGGAAGCGGCGGAGCCGTCGATCGGCGACGAAGAGCAGCAGGGCGAAGCGCCTTTTGCACGATGGGACGAAGCTGCCCAGGACGGAGTTTGGTCCGGCGAGGAGGAAAGCGAAGAGCCCGTGGACAGCGTCGATGAGGAGACGGAGATTTCCGCACGTGAAGTACAGTCCGCAGTCGTAAATTCCGATTCGTCGTCTCCGGCGCAGCGCGCGCGGGAGCTTTTGGCGCAGGGCATGGATCCCCAGGACGTAGCGCGGGAAACGGGCATGGGCCGGGGCGCCGTCGAACTGCTCGCGCAGATGGTGAAGAGCAAAAGCAAGCCGCAGGAAGATTGACAGCGCTTTTGAGCATCGCTATAATATATTCGTATCATTTTCGGGGCATAGCTCAATTTGGTAGAGCACCTGCTTTGGGAGCAGGGGGTCGCAGGTTCAAATCCTGTTGCTCCGACCATTCGCACCCGTAGCTCAGCTGGATAGAGCATCGGTCTTCTAAACCGAGGGTCGCGCGTTCGAATCGCGCCGGGCGCACCAGAAATGAGTACCCCTCCGGCTCTTGCGGTGCAACGGTTGGAGGGGATTTGATTTTGAAAATTGCGTTTGGAGATTTTCCTGTTTCGGACGCATATGCAAGATTTGTGAGCAAAATGGGTATAATATGCGGCGAAAGTAAAGGAACCACTGAATAAGTCCCTCCGCGCCTCTGCCGGGTCTTTTTCCGCCTGTCGTTGTCAAATCCCTCTCGACGTAGCGATGCTACGCCTTCGAGGGATTTTCCTAGACAGTCGAAAAAATCCCTCGACAGATGCACGAATTGACTTAATCAGTGTTTCCTAAAGGCGGAAAGTTTTGCATTCCGCTTGGTCCACATAGTTTTCATGTAAAAATACAAATGATGTATGGCACAGTCGGCCTGGCAGGGGACGAGCTGTTTGTTTGGCAGGTCGGCGCTTAGTTTGGAAACAGTAAAGAATCATCATCGAATCATCAGATCGGAGCAGATACGTTGATACAGACTTATACAATAACCGCGCCGGAATACGGTAAGGTCGTGGACTGGCTGGAGGAAATCCTGCCCGGGATGAAGGTGACGCGTCGGGAGATTTTAGTGGCGGAGCTTCTTCTGGAAGAAAACTTCTATCGCCTGGCCGAGGCGTCGGGGGACGCGTCCTCTTTTTCCGCCCGGCTCGACGTCCGGAAGCGTTTCGGCGACGTCGACCTCCGGCTCTCGGCGCATGGAGAACCGTTCAATCCCCTCGAAGAATTGAACGAGGCGACGGAGGACACGGCGGAGCTTTACAGCCTTGCCATCCTGAAAGCCCATCGGGACAAGATCAGCCATTCGTGGAAAAAGGGCGAGAACGTCATTTCCATGCGTATCCACCGTTCCGACAGCAAGACTGCCGTCCATACGCTGATCGCCCTCGTTCTGGGCGTCGTCTTGGGGGTCGCCATGAAAGCGGGGCTCGGCGCCGAAACGATCCGCTGGGTGGGCGACAATCTTTTCCTGCCCGTCGAGACGATCTTCATGAACGCGCTCCTGATGGTGGCTGCGCCGTTGATTTTTTTCTCGGTGACGGCGGGTATCACCGGTATGTCTGACACGGCGGACATCGGGCGCATGGGGGGGAAGCTCCTCATGATCTCCCTGGCGAAGCTGGCAATCATGCTGGGACTCGCCGTTTTTCTCGGAATTCGGATGGGCGCCATGCCGGAGCTGTTGGCTATGGATACGGTGAACGTTGCTTCCGGGGGCGCAACCGTTTCCGTCCGGGACGTGATCATGAGCATCGTGCCGAAGAATATCATCGCGCCCTTTGAAGGAAACAACCTTTTGCAGGTGCTGTTCCTCGCCCTGTTCTTCGGCATGCTTTTGGCGAAAGCGGCGGAACGGGCGGCCTGGGTGCGGGACTTCGTCAGCTTTTGCAACCGCTTCTTTACTGACGCCATGGGCACGATCCTGCCGCTGATGCCTGTCGTGGTGGCTGTCTCCATGGCAAAACTGATGATGAATACCGAGCTTACCGTGCTGCTCCTCTATGGGCGCATCATCGGGGGCGCCTTTGTGGAGCTCCTGCTGGTGCTCACCGTTTGCGCCGTGTTCGTGACGGTCGTCGGGCGGTTGTCGCCGGCGCCGTTCCTCAGGAAATTCCTGACCTTCAGCATCCTGCCCTTTTCCCTGCGCAGCTCCAACGGCTGTCTGCCGGACACGTTGAACTTCTGCTCGAAAAAGCTCGGCATGGAGAAAAAAGTCGCGATGTTTTCCGTTCCTGTAGGCATCCAGTTCAATATGATGGGCAGCGGGAGCTACGTCGTCATGTTGGCGATCCTCCTTCGGCTGACGGTCGGCCTGACCGTGGACGCGGAGTTCCTGGTCTCGTTCTTTTTCGCCGTGCTGCTTTTGGCATTCACCTTCCCCAGTGTACCGGGCGCGACAATCCTCGTCATGGCCTCCGTCTTCGGCATGGCCGGGGTTCCCGCGTCGGCGGTCACGCTCTTCATCGGCATCGATCCGCTGGTGGACGGGTTCCGGACCGTGGGCAACGTAGCCGGGAACACTGTCTCTTCATTACTGCTGGCGAGGACGGAGGGAAAAGTGGACGAAGAGATATACGGAGCGGATTGAAAATAGATAGATCGCCCGGACCGGGGCTATGATTTCGTGTTCCCGGATCGGGATTTCATCCGCCGTGCGGTACACCTCTTCGCGCCGGAGGACCCGGAGGAGCTGGCGAAATACTACGACTACCGACGCATCGGCCCGTCCTATGAGAAGCTGTACCGTCTTTCCGAGGACTGGCGGAACATACCGCAGATGCTCTTCATGAAAGACTGCGGCGATAAGATCAAGATCCTCGACACGCGGCTGATCGCCCAATCCCCGCTAAACCATATCAAAGGGGCGGAGGCGGACGTGCTGCGCGCCTGCCGCAGCACGATGAAAGAGAGCGCGGTCTGTCGGCAACTTTCGGACCGCTACCCGCCGAAGGAAATCCGGGAGGCGTTGGAGCAGATGGAGAAAGAAAACCTGTTGCTCCATATCGGGGAAGCGTATCTGACGCTGCCCGTGGATCGGGTGGGGAGCAAAGGAAATAGGAAGGACAGAGCAGATTCCTGACGGAGGAGATTTCTGACGGGCAGCGGCGCTTGTACCGTCTGCCGGCTTTTCTTTGGCAAGGCTGAAGGGCCAGGCGGACGAGGGCGGGAAACAACGCGGGATAAAGACGGATCTCGGACGCAGGACCATCTTTCCGGGGCGTAGACCTTCCACGGCAGATATGGTATGATAGACAGGATTTGAAACGAAGAAGGGGATTTCTTGAAGCTGATTTCAATTGTGGTTCCGGTTTACAACGAGGAAGTGAATATTCGCCATTTTTACGAGGCAATCAGGGACGTGATGGAGCCGTTGCCTTATACTTTTGAACTGGTGTTCGTCGACGACGGATCGACGGATTCGAGCCGGAGCATCCTGCGCGAGCTGGAAGCGCAGGACGAGCGCGTGCAGTCGATTTTCCTCGCGAAAAATTCAGGACATCAGCTCGCGCTGACCTGCGGGCTCGATTATGCCGACGGCGACGCGGTCATCATGATGGACGGCGATATGCAGCACCCGCCGGAATTGATTCCGACGTTCCTCGCGGAGTGGGAAAACGGCTATGAGGTCGTGCAGACGATACGCGCGACGACGGAAGGCGTGTCGTTCATCAAAAAAGCGACTTCCAATCTTTATTACAAGCTCCTGAACATGATCTCCACTGTGCCGATCCAGCCGGGCGGCTCTGATTTTCGCCTGATGGACCGCGTGGCGGTGCGGGCTTTCCGCCGCTACCGCGAGCACGCGCGATTCATTCGCGGCATGGTGGGCGCGATGGGCTATCGGCAGAAAAAAATAACCTTCGTCGCGCCGCCGCGATATGCCGGCGTATCGAAATTTTCCCCGAAAAAAATGCTGAACTTCGCCGTGGACGGCATTCTCGCCTACTCGACGCTGCCGCTCCGGTTCGGGCTGTACGGCGGCGTGATTTGCGGCTTCGTCAGCTTCTGCCTGTTCCTGCACGTGCTCTTCGTCAAGTATGTGGAAAACGACGCTGTGCCGGGCTGGGCGACAATCCTCGGCTGCATCTTGTTTTTCGGCGGATTCCAGCTCATCATTCTCGGTATCCTGGGCGAGTATATCGGGCGCATCTTCGAGGAAACGAAGGCCCGTCCGCTGTACCTGATCGCGAGAGGCAAGCCGAAGGACGAGGCGGGAAACGGCCCTTCGTCGGTAGGGGCACGAGGATAAAGGCATATAAAAAAGGACGTCGTGCAGATGAAAATGCGCGACGTTCTTTTTTGAGGACTCCTTAAGGAAACACTGATTAAGACAATTCGTGCATCTGTCGAGGGATTTTTTCGACTGTCTAGGAAAATCCCTCGAAGGCGTAGCATCGCTACGTCGAGAGGGATTTGACAACGACAGGCGGAAAAAGACCCGGCAGAGGCGCGGAGGGACTTATTCAGTGGTTCCTTAAATCCCGCTCTTTTCCACTTCGTCAAAAACAGCGGTGATTTCTTTCGAGGGCGGGGCGTCGAGTTTGCTTACGATATAGATGGCAAGCAAGGAAAGGAAGAAGCCGGGAATGATCTCATAGAGGCCGAAAAGGGCAAGCTGCTTCCAGATCAGCACTGTCAGGCCGCCGACAATGATGCCGGCGAGGACGCCGTTTCTCGTGGCGCGGCGCCAGAACAGGGAGACGAGAATCGCCGGGCCGAAGGCAGCGCCGAAGCCGGCCCACGCGTAGGCAACGATATCGAGAATAAAGCTGTCCGGGTTCAGCGCCAGTGCAAGGGCGATGGCGGAAATCACGAAAGTGGAGACGCGCCCGACCCAGACCAGCTCGTTTTCGCCGGCGTCCTTCCGCATCATGGTATGATAGATATCCTGTGCGAAAGCGGAGGACGCTACGAGGAGCTGGGAGGATACGGTGCTCATGATGGCCGCCAGTACGGCGGAGAGAATCAGTCCCGCGAAGAACGGGGAAAAGATCTCGTTCGTCATCACAAGAAACACGGTTTCGGCGCTCGCGCCGCTCAACTCTTGGGAGAGGAACGGCCGTCCCACCATACCGACGGCGACGGCGGCGGCAAGGGAGACGACGACCCAAGTCATCGCGATTCGCGTGGCGTGGCGCAATGCGCCAGGAGAATGAATCGCCATGAAGCGCACGAGGATATGCGGCTGGCCGAAGTAGCCGAGCCCCCAGCCCAGAAGGGAAATCAGCTCAATAAAGTTCATGGCGGAGCCGTCGGGCTTTGTCAACGGCTCAAAGAACGCCGGATTGACGGCGCGGACGGCGGCTTCCGTCGCTGAAATGCCGCCCATGGCATAGGCTGCCAGCGTGGGTACGAGGAAAATCGCGCAAAACATCATAATGCCCTGAATGAAGTCGGTCCAGACCACGGCGAGGAAACCGCCGACGCTGGTGTAGAAGACAACCACCGAAGCGCCCAGGAGAAGCGCCCAGACATAGGGCAGGCCGAAGACCGTCTCAAAGAGTTTGCCGCCCGCGACAAAGCTCGACGATGTGTAGATGATGAAGAAAATCAGGATGAAGACGGCGGGAATGATCCGCAAAAGATTGCTCTTGTCGCCGTAGCGGTTCAGCAGGAAATCAGGCAGCGTCAGTGAGTTGTTCGCCAGCTCCGTGTATTTCCGGAGACGCGCAGCGACCAGTTTCCAGTTCGCCAATGTGCCGAGCCCAAGCCCGAGCGCAATCCATCCCGCGTTCAGTCCGGCGACGTAGGCGTAGCCCGGCAGGCCCATCAGCATCCAGCCGCTCATGTCGGACGCCTCGGCGCTCATGGAGATGACCCATGCGCCGAGTTTTCGGCTGCCGAGGATATAGTCGGACATATTCCTCGTGCGCCGGTAAAAATAAATACCGATGACCATCATCACGGACAGATACAGGATGAATGCGAAAATGATAGACGTATTGTGCAGCAAAAAAAGGCCTCCTATCTCAGTAATGGTCATATTATACAGGAATTGACGATATAAACGCAAGCATTGGAAGTAAACGGAAAATATGGTATATTTATAAAAGAGTAGAGAGCGAAAAGTGGAGACAGGGAGAGGAATGGAATGAAGAAGTATGACGTGGCTATCGTCGGCGCGGGGCCGGCCGGGTCCTTTGCGGCCTATGAGCTGCTCGAGAAAAAGCCGGGACTCAAAGTCATCGTGTTGGAAAGCGGCAAGGACATTGACCAGCGGAGCTGTCCCATCGCTCAGGGTAAAGCGAAGCGGTGCATCGGCTGTACGCCCTGCAGCATCATGCGGGGCTTCGGCGGCGCGGGCGCGTTTTCAGATGGAAAGTACAATTTTACTACCCAGTTCGGCGGCTGGCTTAACGAGTACCTCGACGACGAGGAAGTCATGCGGCTCATCTACTATGTGGATGAGATCAACCAGAAACACGGCGCGCCGTCGAAAGTTTTCAGCACTGAAGGCAGCGAGATCAAAAAGTTCGCGCTGGCATACGACCTGCATCTCCTGGACGCCAGCGTGCGTCACCTCGGCACCGAGAACAATCTGAAGATGCTGCATAAGATGTACGGCGATTTGCGGGAAAAAGCGGAGTTTCGTTTCCTTTCGCCGGTCGCGCATATCGAGGCCGACGGCGCAGGTACGCACGCGCTGGTACTGGAGAGCGGCGAGCGCATCGAGGCGGAATACCTGATTATCGCGCCGGGGCGCGCGGGCGCGGAGTGGTTCAGCGACGAATGCCGCCGCCTTGGCGTCGATCTGTTGAACAATCAGGTGGACGTCGGCGTTCGCGTCGAGGTGCCCGACGAGGTCTGGGATCACATCACCTCGAAGGTCTATGAGGCGAAGCTGGTTTACCGCACGAAGCGATACGGCGATCTCGTGCGGACATTCTGCATGAATCCTCACGGCCACGTCGTCATGGAAAACACCGACGGCGTTATCACGGTCAACGGCCACTCCTACAGTGATCCGAAGCTCCAAAGCCACAACACGAACTTTGCGCTCCTGGTGTCGAACCGCTTCACCGAGCCGTTTAAGGAGCCGTACAAGTACGGCAAGCGCATCGCGTCCTTCTCGAATATGCTGGCGGGCGGCGCGCTTTTGCAGCGGTACGGAGATCTCTACAAAGGGCGGCGCACCGACATGGACCGCCTGTCCAAGAGCTTCACGAAGCCGACGCTGCAGGCGACGCCGGGCGACCTCTCGCTGGTATTGCCCAAGCGCCACATGGACAATATTCTCGAAATGATCCAGGCGCTGAACAACATCGCGCCGGGCATGACGAATGACGACACGCTGCTGTACGGCGTCGAGGTCAAATTCTACAGCTCTCGGATCACGCTGACAAAGGAGCTGGAAATGCCGTTGAAGAACATCTTTGCGGCGGGCGACGGCGCGGGGGTGACCCGCGGACTTTCGCAGGCGGGCGCCAGTGGTGTCTACGTAGCGAGGACAATCCTCTCACGTATGAAGTAGGTAAAAAATGCCGATAATGCTCTTGTGCGCCCGGCGTTTTTTCTATATACTATATATTGTGAGGGAAAAAATCATGCCCTTTTTCTCATGGAAGCAGGGATTTTAGTTTTGGCGGCGAATATATATTTTTTGAGAACATATTATACTGTTCACAGATAAGGTAGGGAAGCGCTATGGAACGAATCAAGGTACTTGTGGTGGACGACTCGCGCGTGAGCTGCGCGATGCTTTCTAACATGATGGCGAAGACGAATTTTGAGGTTTGCGGTATGGCTTCCAACGCTGCGGACGCCGTCCTCAAATATGAGACGCTCCGTCCGATGGCGGTCACCATGGATATGAACCTTCCAGACGCTGACGGCATCGAGTGCAGCCGCCGTATTCGGGAGATCGATCCCGACGCGCGCATCGTCATGATCAGTGCCATGAAAGACGCGAGCCTGATGGAGCGTGGCCGCGAGGCAGGTATTACCGCTTTTTTGCAAAAGCCGGTCAGCCCCTACGAGCTGATCGACGCGCTTTCTTCCATTGTCTCCAACGACATCAAGCGCACGACGGGTCTTCGCGACCTTTATATCCAGTCCTTCACTAAGGTTCTCAAGCAGAGTCTCTTCAGCCTTGTCGGCGTACACAGCGAAATGTCGATGGAGCGCGCGGAGGGCGCTTATCTTGATATTCCTATGGGTATTGCCGTCATCATCGGTCTGACCGGTTCGCCGATGGGGCGCGCTATCGTTTATATGGACACCGATACCATGTACGGCGTGGCGCGGGCGATCCTGATGAAGAACGATAACGAGAAGATGACCGCCGAAGAAGCCAGTGACGTCATCGAGGAAGCGGCCAATATCATCGTCGGCCGCTGCGCTTCTGTGGTCAACGACCTGAAGGACGTCGATATGCGCATTTCGCCGCCGGGAACCATTGTCGGCAAAAATATCCGCATTGCGAATTTCAAGATCACGTCTTACTATATTGAAGCCAAGACGCGGTTCGGCAACGTCTGCATGAACGTAGGGTTCGCGGAGGGGGAGGAATGAGAGCATGGATGCAAAATTAGTCAATCCGTTCATCGACGCCCTCGTTTCCGTTATGCCGCAGATGGGATTCGACGTACCGAAGCGCACGAAAATGGGCGTAAAGAATCAGACCTGCAAAAGCCTTGGCGTATCCATCATCGTCGGCTTCACGAAAGGACTGCGGGGCAACGTCGTCTACAATATGTCGACGGACACGGCGAAATTCGTCGCTTCCAAGATGATGATGGGCATGCCAGTAGCGGAGCTTGACGAAATGGCGCAAAGCGCACTGTCGGAAATGAGCAATATGCTGACCGCCAACGCCGCGACGAACCTCGCGGCTATGGGGTACACCGTGGATATTTCCACGCCGAGCCTGACGGTCGGCCAGGACTTTCAGATCAAGATCAGCAGCGAGAACTACCTCGTCGTGGACATGGACCTCGGCGGGCAGGTCATGGAGCTCAATATTGCAGTACAGGCGTAACAAAAAATCAGCGGGGCGTGCGCTTCGCTGATTTTCGCGTTTATGAAAAGCAGTATATTTGGAGGGATTATTATATGGCGACTCGGTTTCATGAACTTAAAATTGCGGGCTGCACGCGGCAGCTTCCGATTTTGAATCTCTCGGAGACGGAGGCCATCGCGGCTTTTGTCATGCTCGGCGATGTGGAGCTGACGGAGAGCTGCGCGAAGGCGCTGGCGGAGAAAGCTCCGAAGGAGACGGAGATCATCATGACCGCCGAGACGAAGGGAATCCCGCTGGCGGAGGAGCTTTCGCGGATTATGGGCTTTCCTCGCTATGTGACGGCGCGCAAGTCCGTCAAGGCGTATATGGAAAATCCGCTGTGCGTCGAGGATCGGTCGATCACGACGAAGGGCAAGCAGAAGCTCTATATCATGCAGGAGGATGTGGAGCGCGTCAGGGGGAAGCACGTGCTGTTGCTGGACGACGTCATCAGCCGGGGCGGCTCGATGAAAGCGCTTCGCGGTCTTGCGGAGGCGGCGGGCGGAATCGTCGTCGGAGAGGCCGCCGCGGTGGCGGAAGGAGACGCCGCCAAGCGCACGGATATCATCTTCCTGGCGTCGATGCCGCTGTTTACGGCGGAGTAATACGAAGAACAAGTAAATCTCGCTGGCTGCGTAAAAAGTCGGCGAGATTTTTAATTTGGAAATTGTTTCCGTATTCATTGACAGGGACATCTTTGACTGCTAGAATAGAAAATGGTTTCCGATTTCGAATTGTGTTGGGAAGGAGAGACGCGATGAAGTACAAGACGAAGCAGCGGGCGGCGCTGCTTGATTATTTGGAGACGAGGCGCGGCGAGCATATCACTGTGGCGGACATCCGTGCGCATTTCGAGGCATTGGGGCGGCCCATCGGCACGACGACGCTTTACCGTCAGACCGACGAACTGGTGCGTGAGGGATTGCTCCGCAAATATATCGTGGATGAGAACAGCGCGGCCTGCTTCGAGTTTACGGGCGAGCAGCCGACGAAGGAGACGCTCGTGCATTGCAAATGCGAGGGCTGCGGAAAGCTTCTGCATATCCGCTGCGGCCAGTTTGAGGAAATGCGGCGGCACATTTCAGCCGACCATGATTTTGCCGTCGACGCGCGGCGTACGGTGCTTTACGGTCTGTGCTCCGACTGTAGATAATTCCATTTGAAGATAATTGGAGGTTCACACCATGAAAAAAATAGTTTCGATTCTTATGTGCTTGCTGCTGTTGGCGGCGCTTGGCGGCTGCGGTTCCCGGCCCCGGAACGCGCAGACGCCCGAGCCGAAAACCGAGCCGAAAAAACTGAAAATCGTTACGACGATTTTCCCAATCCATGACTGGACATGGGAAGTCCTCGGCGGCGAGGCGGCGAACGCCGAACTGACCATGCTGCTCCGAAGCGGCGTCGATATGCACAGCTACCAGCCCACGGCCGACGACCTCGTGAAGCTGTCCTCCTGCGACGTGCTGATCTATGTGGGCGGTGAGTCGGACAAGTGGATCGAGGATGCGCGCAAGGAGGCCGTCAATCAGAACATGGTCGCCCTGCGGCTGATGGACGTGCTCGGCGATCGCCTGAAGCAGGAGGAAACCATCGAGGGGATGGATGCGCACCATCACCATGACCACGACAAGGACGACCACAGGCATGAAGAGCATAAACATGAAGAACATAAACACGAAGAGCACAAACACGAAGAACATAAACACGAAGAACACGGCCGCGACAAAGAAGGCCATGAGCATCATGACGAATACGACGAGCATATCTGGCTGTCGCTGAAAAACGCTCAGCTTTGCGTCGACGCCATCGCTGACGCGCTGGCACGCGCCGACGCTGCCCATGCGCAGGCGTACAGGGATAATGCCGAAGTTTACCGCGCTAAGCTCTCCGCCGTGGACAAAGAGTACGAGGCCGCTGTCGCCGCCGCGCCGAAAAAGACGCTGCTGTTCGGCGACCGGTTCCCGTTCCGCTATCTCGTGGACGATTACGGTCTAAAATATTACGCTGCGTTCCCCGGCTGTTCCGCCGAGACCGAGGCCAGCTTTGAGACCATCGCTTTCCTGTCGGCGAAGCTTGACGAGCTGAAGCTCCCGGCCGTTCTGACCATCGAGGGCGGTTCCCGCAAAGTCGCCGAGACGATTCTTTACAACACGCCGACGCATGACCAGAAAATCCTCGTCCTGGACTCCATGCAGTCCACCGTCGGGGATAAGGCGGCCTATGGTCGAAATTACCTCGCGGTCATGCGGAAAAATCTCGACGTGTTGAAGGAAGCGCTGCAATAATGCCCCAGATTGTCTGTGAAAACCTGTCCCTCGGCTACGAAGGCGAAACCATCGTCAGGGATTTGAGCGTTTCCGTCGAGACCGGCATGTACCTCTGTATCGTCGGCGAAAACGGCGCGGGCAAATCCACGCTGATGAAGGCGATTCTCGGGCTTCGGGCGCCGCTCTCGGGGCGTGTCGCGTTCGGCGACGGCCTCAAAAAGCGGGAAATCGGATACCTTTCCCAGCAGACCGACGTGCAAAAGGATTTCCCCGCTTCCGTGCGGGAAATCGTGTTGTCCGGTTTTCAGGGGCGCATGGGCTTTTGGCCGTTTTACAAACGGGAGGAACAAGAACGCGCGGAGAGAAACATGGAGCGCATGGGCGTCGCCGATCTTGCCGACCGGTGCTATCGCGACCTTTCCGGCGGTCAGCAGCAGCGCGTCCTTTTGGCGCGGGCGCTTTGCGCGACGGAAAAGCTGCTGCTGCTTGACGAGCCGGTGTCGGGGCTCGACCCCGTCGTTACCGCCGATATGTATCGGATTATCGGCGAGCTCCATCGGTCCGGCGTGACAATCGTCATGATCACCCATGACGTGGCCGAGGCACTGCCCTGCGCCACCCATATCCTGCACCTCGGGCGCCGTGTCTTTTTTGGGACGCGGGACGAATACCTGCGCGAAATGCAGGATGCGCAGGGGGAAAAGGAGGATCGCTCCGCATGGAAGCCGTAATCGACAAACTCGCGCTCTATATGCAGTACCCGTTTGTGCGCTACGCGTTGATCGTTGGCGTGCTGATCGCTCTTTGCTCGTCGCTGCTCGGCGTCACGCTGGTGCTGAAGCGGTTTTCCTTCATTGGCGACGGGCTCTCTCATGTGGCCTTCGGCGCGTTGGCCGTCGCCACCGTGCTGCAGGCCGCGAATAAAATGACCGTTGTACTGCCATTGACTCTCTTGACTGCCGTGTTGCTGCTCCGCACCGGCAAGGACACGAAAATCAAGGGAGACGCTGCTGTCGCCATGATCTCGGTCACTTCGCTGGCTTTCGGGTATCTCCTGATGAACGTCTTTTCCTCCTCGCCGAACGTTTCCGGAGACGTCTGCAGCACCCTTTTCGGCTCCACTTCGATCCTGACGCTGACGAAGCACGAGGTCTGGTTTTCCGTCTTTCTTTCCGTTGCGGTGCTGCTGCTGTTTGGTTTTTTCTATCAAAAAATCTTCGCGATTACTTTCGATGAGGACTTCGCCCGGGCCGTCGGCATCAACGTGAGCCGCTACAACCTGATGCTTGCCGTCATCATTGCCGTCATCATCGTGCTGGCGATGAATCTCGTGGGTTCGCTTCTGATCTCGGCTTTCGTGATTTTCCCGGCGTTGTCGGCCATGCGGATTTTCCGTACCTTCTTCGCCGTGACGATATGTTCGGCAACGCTCTCCGTTGTCTGTGCGCTGGCGGGTATCCTCGCGTCGATCCTCGCGGGGACTCCCGTGGGTGCCACCGTCGTCGCGATGGACGCGGCGGCGTTTCTTCTCTGCTGTCTCGCAGGACGGCTGCGGGGTGCGTGACGCCGACTCGGCTGTCAAACCAATAAAAAGCGTCCCGCTTTTGACAGGCGGGACGTTTTAATTTGCGCCGTTACAGCAGCGTGCGGACGGTTTCACTGATTTTTCGGGCGATGTACGGGTTGTTCATCGTATAGAGATGAATACCGTCGACGCCGTGGGCGAGGAGGTCGACGATCTGTGCGGTGGCGAAGGCGATGCCCGCGTCGCGAAGGGCTTCGGGCTGGGCCTCGTATTTTGCCAGCACGCGCTGGAATTTTCGCGGCAGCGTCGCGCCGCAGAGCGTCACCATGCGCTCAATCTGCTTCTTGTTCGTGACAGGCATGATGCCGGCTTCGATGGGAACCTTGATTCCGGCTTTCGCCGTTTTCTCCTGAAATTCATAGAAAAATTCGTTGTCGAAGAAGAGCTGGGTGATCAGACGGTCGACGCCCGCGTCCACTTTCCTGCGAAGGTTTTGGATATCCGTTTCGAGGTCGGGGGCCTCGGTGTGCCCTTCGGGATAGCAGGCGGCGAAAATCTGGAAGCGGTCGCCTGCGTGGGCGCGAATGAACGCGACGAGGTCGCTGGCGTGGCGGAAATCCTCTTTCGGCGTCAGATCCGGCACGCGGTCGCCGCGCAGTGCGAGGATTTTCCGCACGCCGTTTGCTTCCAGCTCGTCGAGCATGGACAGGACGTCGGCGCGGGTGAAATGAATACAGGGCAAGTGTGCGATACCCTCTCGGTGGTATTTGTTTTGAATGGCGGAAGCGACCTCGATGGTGCGCCGGTTTGAGCCGTCCGCCGAGCCGCCTGCGCCGCAGGTGACACTGATGAAGTCCGGCTCGAGATCCGTCAGCTCGTCGAGGGTGCGGTAGACAGTGTCGATGGGCATGTCCCGTTTTGGCGGGAAGATCTCAAAGGAAAAAATCGCGCGCTTTCGCTTGTCGTCGGTCGGCATGGGAGAGGACTCCTTTCGTTTTCGAATCAGTCTGTTTCGTCGCGCATGGTGAAATCTTTATCCTCGTCGATCAGCTGCAGCATCAAATCGGCGAAATGGGGGTCGAACTGCGTGCCTTTTCCTTTTTCAATCTCCGCGCGGGCGACTGCCTGCGGCAGCCCTTTGCGGTAGCTGCGGCTGGAGGTCATGGCGTCGTAAGTGTCGGCGACGGCGATGATTCGCGCGGGGCGTGGAATCGCCTCGCCTGCCAGTTTGTCCGGATAGCCTTTGCCGTCGTAACGCTCATGATGGGAACGCGCGCCGATGGAGAGGTCGGGAAATTGTTGGATCGTGCGCAAAATGTCGGAGCCGATAATGGTGTGGGATTGGATCGTGTGGAATTCCTCATCGTCCAGTCGGCCGGGTTTGTTGATGATGTTTCCGGCGACGCCGATCTTTCCAATGTCGTGCAGCAGGCCCATATAGTAAATGCGTTTCTGGGCCTCCTCGTCGTCTCCGGCGCGCTGTGCGATGAGCTTCGCATAGTCCGCGACGCGCTCGGAATGGCCATGTGTGTAGTTGTCTTTCGCGTCGATGGTCTTGGCCAGGGCGATGGCCATTTCCCGGAAGAGCTCGCGGCTCTCAGCGAGGCGGGTTTCTGCAAGGGAGGTCTGTCGGTTGACTTCCTGCTCCAGATGCTCCTGCAGATATTCGTAACGGAGCACGCGGCGCACACGCTGGCGCATGACCTCGGGAATGAATGGCTTCCGCACGAAGTCGGTCGCGCCTTCAATGAAGCCCTTGGACTCCAGTTCTACGCTGATGTCGCCAGTCAGCATGATGACCGGGATATCGGCCGTGTGGGGGTCGTGCTTCAGCACGCGCAGGACGTCAAAGCCGTCCATGCCGGGCATGCGGAAATCGAGCATTACGAGATCTGCGTTATTCTCGGCAATCCACGCCAGTCCTTCCGGGCCGGATCTCATGGTCGTCACTTCCGCTTCGTTTTTGAACGCGCGGGAAATCATCATCAGGTTCATGTCGTCATCGTCGATGGCGAGCAGATGCGGCGTTCTTTCGCCGTAAAAGGAATCTGTCATGGGAAGTCGTCCTTTCACTAGGGTACTGACACGATGGTATTTTACCAAACGCTGCCGCTGATACCGCCGTCTGCGTCAGAGCCGTCAGTCGGCATATGACGACATATGCGGCGCTGTTTTTGGCAATGATTATCGTGGTATACTGGTCGTAAAGGAACCACTGAATAAGTCCCTCCGCGCCTCTGCCGGGTCTTTTTCCGCCTGTCGTCGTCAAATCCCTCTCGACGTAGCGATGCTACGCCTTCGAGGCGTGATATGCCACTGGCATGTCACGTCCTAGACAGTCGAAAAAATCCCTCGACAGATGCACGAATTGACTTAATCAGTGTTTCCTAAAATCTGTACGTCTATATAATAGCAGGAATGCGACGGAAAGAAAATAGCAAAAAAAGACGCCTTTGCGTTTTTGCAAAAGGCGTCTGCACCAGGTTTCCTGTATTGTTAAACTTTTTCCGTAGTGTCCACTTCGTTGGCGTCCACAGGGACATGCTCGAGAAGCTTAGATCCGGAGAACATGCTCGAGACCTCGCTTTCGCCTTCCATGAACTCTGCTCTCGTGACCATGTAAAGATGGCCTGAGGTGAAGAGGACGATCGCCCATGCGGTGTAATGGTGGACCAGGTGCGTCATCATCTCGCCGCCGAGCCAGACGTTGATCCAGCCGAAGAGCGTGCCGCCGATGCCGTCCGGGTTTGTCATGTAGTACATCGCGAATCCGGTCAGCACCTCGATCCCAACCAGCACATAGAGCCCTGCGTAGGACATGCGGGCCAGCGGATTCCTGAGGTATGATTTGTGGAAGCGCTTGACGAGCATATAGTGAAGTGCGACGTCAACCGTTTCCGCGTAGAAATGTCCTTCCCAAAAGCGGGGGAAAAGACGGTCGCCCTTGTTCACGATAAAGCCGTAGACCCGCAAAATGAACGCAGCGCAAAAGGCATAGGCTGCGAGGAAGTGGATGTTCCGCACCCAGTTCATCAGCATGCTGGTCTGTGTCGGCTCCAGCGCCATGATCTCCAGAGGCTTTCCAATCAGGATGCCCGTCACGAAAAGCACGATAATCGAGTCCACCATGACCCAGTGGAAGATGCGGAGCCACGGACTGAAAAGGTAATATTCCCGCCGTTTCTGGATCTTCATGTTATCATGTTCCATGCGGATCCCTCCTTACGATTCGACGCGGGTCCCCGTGTAGGGATCGGTGGTGACGACCTGGAGCTTTTCGCCTTTCGGATTGAAAATGTGTGTCGCGCAAGCCATGCACGGATCGAAAGAGCGAACGACTTTGACGATTTCGAGAGGCTTGTCGGGCACCTTGACGCGGGTGTCCATCATCGCCAGTTCGTAGGCTCCGTGTCCGGCGCTGTCGTCGCGCGGGCAGGCGTTCCATGTCGTCGGGACGATGCACTGGTAATTCGTAATGCTGCCGTTTTCGATGTTCACCCAATGGCTGAGCGCGCCGCGCGGCGCCTCGTAAAGCCCAACGCCCTTCGCCAGTTTCGGCCACTGCGCCGGTTCCCATTTCGACATGTTCGCGACCTGCGTGTCGCCGGATCTGAGGTTTGCGATGAGCTGGTCGAAGAAGAACTTGGCAATCTCGGCGTGAAGCTGCGCGTCGAGTCCGCGCGCCGCCGTGCGGCCCACCATCGTCGGCAGCCAGACGTGGGGCGGCAGGTTCAACACCTTCGACACTGCGTCGATCTGGTCGATCATCATTTTCTCCGCCCATGTCGGGTCAGGCAGCATGCCTTGCTGGGCGCGGGTGTAGATTATGATATAGCGCGCCAGCGGACCGACTTCGCAGAGCTTGCCGTGCCATTTCGGCGTCTTGAGCCAGGAGTACTTGCCCTTTTCGTCGAGTTCCTTCCAGTCGGTGGGCGTGCCGACTTTCGGCGCAGTGTATTTCGCTTCGGTGACGCCGTCCCAGGGGTGGAGCGCCTTGTCCGCTTTCGCGCCCGGATATTCATACCAGGCATGGGTGACGCCTTCGTTGAACACTTCGGGATTGCTGAGATCCTCGGCGGTCAGCTCGGTGAACTTCGCCTGCGCAACGCCCGCGCCGAAGTTCTCGACGACGCCGTTACAGCGGATCAGGCATTGACGGAAGAAGTCGCCGTTCGACGTGCCGGAGTAAGCGTCTTTCGGGTAGGCGCCAAAGCCCAGCACCCGCGTCTTCGCGAGACCGCCGCCGTCCGTCATGCCCTTCTGGACGTAGATGTGTCCGACGGCGAGCAGGTCAGGCAGATAGAAGGCGTTTGCCAGCGTGCGGCCAAGATTGATCGCGCGGTCGACGATGGCGAGACGTGCCGTGTTGACCGGGGCGTTGCCGTCTTCGAGGGAAATCGAGCAGGGCATGCCGCCGACGATATAGTGCGGGTGCGGGTTCTTGCCGCCGAATACGACGTGCGGCGTGACGAGTTCACGCTGCTTGTCCAGCATTTCGAGGTAATGAGCCACCGCTATCAAATGGACTTCCGGCGGCAGCAGCTGATAGTCGGGGTGATCCCACCACTGGGCGGCGAAAATGCCGAGCTGTCCGCTGGAAACGATCGCCTGCACCTTGTCCTTGATTGCCTTGAAATAGGCGGGCGTCGCCTCAGGGAAGGCCTTCGGGTACGCTTCGGTGTCCGAGGTGTTGGGGGCGCGGAACGGAAGCTGGTAGGTGTTCAGTATCGTGTTTTGCAGGTTTGCCGTTGCGTTGGGATCGGCCTTCAGGGCCTCGACGGGGCTGACCCAGTCGAGGGCGTGCAGATGGTAGAAATGGACGATATGGTCCTGCACCGTCAGCGACGCCGCCATGATATTCCGGATATAATTTGCGTTTTTCGGGATCTTGATGCCGAGGGCGTCCTCGACTGCACGAACCGACGCCAGCGCATGGGCTGTCGTGCAGACGCCGCAGATGCGCTGGATATATGCCCAGGCGTCGCGCGGATCGCGCCCGTTCATGATGAGCTCCAGTCCGCGCCAAGCCGTGCCGCTGGAAAGCGCGTCGGTGACCTTGCCGCTGCCTTCGTCCACCGTCATTTCAACGCGCAGATGACCTTCGATACGCGTGACCGGATCAACAGTTACATGTTTCATTTATGCGCTCCTCCCTCCGCTTCGGCTTCCTTGGCCTCGCGCTTCTGCTTTTGGATGACGCTCATTGCGCCGTGCAGGGCAACGCCGGCCGTCGACGCGATGGCCAGCCCGGCGCCGATGGTGTCTACATCGCCCAGCGGGCCGTACTTCGGCAGACGCTCCGAGAAGGACGCGCCGGAATCCCAGAAATTGTTGTTCGCGCAGCCGATGCAGGCAGCGCCCGACTGGATCGGATAGCTCATACCCTGATACCAGCGAAGGTTTCCACAGGAGGCGTAAGTCTCCGGCCCGCGACAGCCGAGACGGTACAGGCACCAGCCCGCCTTCGCCCCCGCGTCGTCATAGCGGTCGGCGAACATTCCCGCGTCGAAGAACGGGCGGCGGTAACAGGTGTCGTGAATGCGATTGCCGAAAAACTGCTTCGGGCGGTTCTCGCTGTCCAGCGGCGGCACTTTGCCAAACAGCGCGACATGCATGACCACGCCGGTCATGACTTCGGGAATCGGCGGGCAGCCCGGAACATTCACAATCGGCTTCGTACCGACGTAATGACCGACGCCGCTGGAACCAGTCGGGTTCGGCTTCGCCCCCTGGATGCCACCCGATACCGCGCAGGTGCCGTAGGCGATGATTGCCGCCGCACCTTTTGCCACGCGCTGGAACGTGTCGACGAATGGCTTGCCGCCGGACATGCAGTAGACGCCGTTGTCCGTCGTCGAGATCGCGCCCTCCACCGCAAGAATGTAATTTCCCCAATATTTCTTGATTGTTTCTTCCAGATGGTGTTCGAACGGCTCGCCGCAGGCCGCACTCAAAAGGTGGTCGTATTCGAGGGCGATGCTGGACAGCACAAGATCGGACGCCAGCGGCGACGCCGAGCGGATAAATGCTTCGTCGCAGCCTGTGCATTCATGGCCGTGCAGCCAGATCACGACCGGCAGAGGCTTCGTCTCCGCCGCTTCCACCACCTTTGAGACCATGTCTGTCGAAAGCCCCATCAGGCTCGTCAGCGCGACGCAGCCTTTGATGAAGCTCCGGCGGCTAAGTCCCCGCCGGAGATAGGCCTCCCATAAGCTTTCTCGTTTTTCCACAGCGCTTCCCCCTTGTGCTATGAGATAACTGATCGGCCTGCATAGATAAAGTCTATGCGAAACTTCTCTGATGCGAAATAATACTTATTTATTATTTTGACATAGACGCGAAAAATCCTTCTTTTTGATTCATCTTTTTTGGGGATATTGATTAATTTACACATGCTTTATATAATGGTGGAAAAGAACACACGAACGGAGGATCAGATGGAGAAGGGAGAAGATTTTTTCCTGCGGGACAATCAGGAAATCGAACAAAACCGTGAGCTTTCAGAAAAAAGCAAGCGGCGGCTGAATCGGTCAAAAGCCGAGAACACGGTCAAGGCGTACGACGCCGACTGGCGTGATTTCCTCGACTGGTGCAAGGCCCATGAAAAAACGCCGCTGCCCGCGGAGCCGGAGACAATCGTGAATTATGTCAACGATTTGGCGGACAACGCCCGGGCGAACACCGTCGCGCGGCGCGTGACAGCAATTTCCGAAAACCATATCGCGGCTGGGCTCAGCGCCGAAAAAAATCCCGCCCACGACGGCATGGTGCGCGCGGCGGTGGCGGCGATCCGGCGAGAAAAGGGAACGTTCCAGCATGGCAAGTCGCCGATTCTTTTGGAGACGCTGCCGCTCATTGCGGATTGCTTCGCGGGGGACAGCCTGCCCACGCTTCGCGATCGCGCGTTGATACTTTTAGGGTTCGCGGGCGCATTTCGCCGCTCAGAGCTCGTCGCCGTGCAGGTCGAGGATCTGACTTTCTCCCCGCAGGGGCTCGTCGTATTCATTCCCAGAGCGAAGGGAGACCAGACGGGAAAGGGCAGCAGCGTCGCCATTCCCTTCGCGCCTGACGCGTCTATCTGTGCAGCAAGAGCAGTACGGGACTGGGTGAGCCGCGCGGGACTCAAAACAGGGCCACTGTTCCGCGCATTCAAGCGAAACGGCGAGCTTCGCGACGCGCCGCTCTCGGATAAGTCCGTCGCGCTGATCGTGAAAAAATACGCGCGGATGGCAGGCTTCGATGAGAGCCAGTTCGCCGGACACAGCCTGAGAAGAGGATTCGCGACAAGCGCTGCCCAGCACGACATCGGCGTTCTCGACATCATGCGCCAGACGAGGCACAAATCCGAAAAAATGGTGCACCGCTACATTGAGCAGGGGACGTTGTTCAAGGACAATCCATTGGGGAGGATGTATCGGGACTGAATGCAAATATCCCGCCGGAGGCGATGCTTCCCGGCGGGATATTTGCGTTTCTTTGCTGATTGCCGCTTATATCAGAAAGCGGTATAATAATAGTATTGCAACAGTTTATTTCAAATAGAAGGGGAGAAACAGTTTGGAGCTTTCTGCGGCGCATATCGGCTTTATGCTGGCAACGGTGGCGCTGGTCTTGGGCGGCGGCATTTACGCTGCGCGCTCCGTGAAGTCGGCGGAAGGGTACAGTCTCGGCGGGCGCGCGGCGGGGGCGCCGATGGTGGCAGGCACGATTGCCGGCACGGTCATCGGCGGCAGTGCGACGGTGGGGACGGCGCAGATGGCTTTTTCCGTCGGGCTGTCGGCCTGGTGGTTCACGCTGGGGTCCGGCATCGCGTTTATCGTCATGGGGCTTTTTTACGCGAAACGGCTTCGCGAATCTGGCCTAACGACGATTCCTGAGCTTTTGGTGGAAAACTACGGCGCGAGGGCGGGCATCGTCACCAGCGTCGTCGCCTCGATGGGGATTTTTTGCAGCGCGGTGTCCACTACGCTTCCCGGCGTCGGCATCCTGTCGGCGGTGCTGGGGATTTCGCCGTACGAGGCGGCGGGCGTGCTGCTTGCGCTGGTCGTGCTTTACGTCTTTTTCGGCGGCATGAAAAGCGCGGGGGTGGGCGGTATATTGAAAATGGCCGTGCTTTGGGCGAGCCTCGCGGCGGCGGGAATCGTCGCTTGCGGCGCGCTGCCGTCGGGCGCGGATTTTTCGGTGGTGTTTCCCGGGGGCGGCTGGCTGAGCCTGTTCGGGAACGGCGTCGGCAACGGTCTTGCGCATCTCGCTTCGATGCTCGTCGGCATCCTCTGCACCCAGACGTATGTGCAGGCGATTTTTTCCGCCTCGAATCCCAGAACGGCGGCGTTGGGCGCGTTCCTGGCGGCGCTGATCGTGATTCCCGTCGGGCTTCCCTGCGTCGCCGTCGGTCTGTATATGCGCGCCTTTGAGCCGGACGTCTCGCCCCTGCTCGTGCTGCCGATTTATCTCGCCGAGCATTTGCCCCCGTGGCTGGGCGGCGTCGCGCTGGGCGGCGTCATGCTCTCCATCGTCGGCTCTCTCGGAGGTTTGGCCCTCGGCGTAGGCACGATGATCGCGAAAGATATCCTGGCCCGGGCGTTTTCCTTGGAGGACGAAGGCAAAAAACTCCTGCTGCTGCGCGTCGTGGTCCTGGTGGTGGTGGTGAGCGCCTGCGCGACGGCCATCGCGAATATGGGGATGCAGGTGCTGATCCTGACCTATCTTTCCATGGCGCTTCGGGGCGGCGGCATCTTCCTGCCGCTGACGCTGGCGGTGTTCCGCCCGAAATGCGTGGCCCCGCGCTGGGCACTGCTCTCGATGGTAGTTTCCACCGCCGTCGCGGTACTGTTCTCGACGGTACTGACGCCCCCGGTCAATCCGCTCTTCATCGGCCTAGCGGTCAGCGCGGTGCTGCTCGCGCCGGGGCTGATTGCATCGCGAAAAGTGGAATAACATTAACAATTAGTATATAGAAAAAGAAACAAAAAACGTGCGCTTGACGTGAAAATACCGTCAGGCGCACGTTTTCTTTATGGATTTCGTATTATGGAGAAAAGCGAAAAAATGTTTCACGTGAAACAAACGAACATAACATGAAAAAAGATGAAAAAACGAAAATGCCTGGCCCGTTGCGGGGGAGGCATTTTTGTGTGTGCGGTTTATGGTTTTCTTTCGCGTGCGCGTTGCTGCGTGTACACAGATATATGCCATTTTGTGCTGTTCATTCAGCCCAATCTTCCACGCGCAAGCCGGGAATACGGCAAAATTCTTTCGTATTATGCGTTACGACAACTAGATTTCTAGCGACGCCTTGAGCGCCTATCATCGCGTCATAGAGCCCAATCGGAGTACCGCAGGATGCAAGCTCTGCCCGCAGCTTACCAAAATATATAGCGTCCATTTCGTCAAACGGAATAATCTCGTAATTCGCAAGAAAAGCTTGGAAAATCTGTCTTGTACGCTCTCCCCAGCGACTCTTGGCCGCGCCATATTCCAGTTCGCCCACAGTAACGGAAGAAACAAAAATCGATTTCTGCTCTTCGAGAAGTCTTTGACCTAATGAAGGGAATGTTCCCTTCATTGCGTAGATGCAAATATTTGTATCTATCAAAAACATCCCATGGCCTCTCTTTCAGACAGATCGGTCAGCATCGGCTGTTCTCTCTCGAATGGCGTGTCTTTATCCATTTGTCCAAGGCTCTGTTTTAACAAGGCTTGCGGATCGTCTTCCGGAATCAGATAATAGCAGTTTCCATATTTTTTGATAATGAACTCGGTTTGATCTGTCTGCATCTCTTTGGGTATGCGTACCGCTTGGCTGTTTCCGCTCTGAAAAACTTTTGCCTTCAACATTTTGATCGCCTCACCTTCAGTATATACTTAAAGTATATACTGCGAAAAAAGAATCTGTCAAATATCGTTGTGGGGCAGGCATTCTTTGCTGCGCTCGGTTTATGGTTTTCTTTCCCGTGCGCGTTGCTGTGCATACTCAAAGGATATTTGGTTTTGGATTCGCTCTTTGGCGTCCTCGGAGAGTGTCTGGTATTTCAGCAACAAAATTTCCGCGTCCGCATCAAAGCCTTTTTGTTTCAAACGTGCTTGTTCTTCGGTGCAGCCGAGGATGTAGTCCGTGGAAACGCGAAGCGCATTGGCGATCAGGACGAGCGTTTCAAAGTCCGGCTCGCGGGCGCTCGATTCATATTTTGCGAGCGCGGAATATTGAATTTTTATCTGTTTTGCCAAATCGTCCCGCGTAATACCAAGGCGCTCACGTGCCGAACGCAACCTTGCCCCAAAATCCAAAATGCTCCCCTCCTTGCATAGAAGCATTATAACCTAGCGGCATCAAGCAGAGGGGAATAGACAAAACGGGGAAATATATGTTGACTTTAGACATAATGTCTAATAAAATATTGCTATCCAATGGGATATGAATTAACCTGCTTGTTTCTGCTTTGGACATTTTGGGGAATTTCACGGAGACACGCTATGAATTACGACGAGCGATATATATTGATGTGTGAATCTATAGAAAAGGCATTGCAAGAAGGCAAGCGTGATTTTATCATCTACCCGTTCGGTATGAATGGCATGCTAGCGAAGACTATCTTGAATGAACGGTATTCCATACAGGAAAAATATATCCTGGACAACAACCTCTGCAAGTTTCGCCCCGATATAAAGCGCGCATCAGAACTTGAAACGTTGGACACAAAAAACTGCGTACTGCTTTTGACGATTGAAAATCCCAAATTTTATGACGAAGTATTGGCAGCCGTCAAACCGTATTTTCCCGTTAAAAATATTTTAGAAGTGTTTTCAAAAGAGCATGTGGAGAATTTTGCCGCAGAACACGCTTTCCCAAAACCGCCAACACCACCAATGACGAAAGTCGGAAAGTACTCTTATGGACCGCTGACCTCCAATGTATATGTGGAAGAAGTCGGCGCGTTCTGTTCGTTCGCCTTCGGGACAGATGTCGTAACAAACCACACACGCTACTGCATCACCACGCATCCGATGACATACGCGGGAACTGGAATAGATACACTATACACTCCACCCATAACGTATGATATGCAGGAAGATGCTATGTGGTATTTTCCGGGCATTACACCTAAAGGAAGTCGCCATAAATATCGAAGAATCACCATAGGCAATGACGTATGGCTTGGTCACAATGTGATTGTCACAAACTACGCGAATATCGGGGACGGAGTGATTGCGGGGGCGGGCGCGGTCATCACGAAGGATGTGCCGGATTACGCCATTGTCGCCGGCGTTCCCGCACGTATCATCGGTTACCGCTTCACGCCGGAACAAATCAAATCTTTGAAGCAAATTGCGTGGTGGGATTGGAGCGACGACAAGATACGACAAAATTATGACGATTTCTTTCTGTCGGCGGATGAATTTATCCATAAGCATCTTTGACCGCGCCAGCCGCCACGGGCGGCGCTCCCGACGAGCTTTTCTATCCGGAGGAGGAAATCGTGACCGGAAGCTGAACCGATAAACAGAAAATGTGCGTCTGCTTTAAGCAATTGGCAGACGCACATTTTTTATCGCACGATTAGTACGGGAACGGTGGCGTAATGCAGCACGTAGTGGCTGACGCCGCCGAGAACGACCGTTTCCATGGGGCTGAGTCCGCGGCTGCCCATGACGATAATGTCGGCGTTCTCGCGTTTCGTTACTTCGAGGATCGTGTCCGGCGGCGCGCCGACTTCGACGACACTGGACAGATTGATTTCCGGCGGCACGCGGCGGGCATGTTCCGCGAGGATGGCATAGCCCTTTTCTTTCATCTCCGGCGGCACGCCGCCTCCTGTCCATGCCCGCTCCAACAGGGACATTTTCCGGTTCAGGTCCGCGACGTGAAGCAGGCAGAGCGAAGCGCCGCTGAGCTTCGCGAGGTAGACGGCGTGGTCCAGCGCGCGGCCGCCCTCCGGCGAGCCGTCCACCGGCACGAGGATTTTCTTGTATTCCATAGATTTCTCCTTCTTTCGTCACGTTTCCGCAAGGGATGCGTGATTTTCATTTTCCGTCAGCTTCTTCCTGTCGGTGTAGAATCGATGGCAGAAGAACAGGGCGACGACGGCGATATAGACGAGGAACAGCCCGAAAAGCCGCGCGCAGTCCCAGAAGCCCGCGCCCCTCGTCACGAAGTCGCGCACGAGATGGAATTCCCATGTCAGCGGGAAGAAATGGGACAGCACCAGCACCCATTTCGACAGGATCGGCACCGGCCCCGTGGCGCCGCCGAGGATGAAGCCTCCCGGCAGGAACAGGATCATGCCGCTGGCGGCGACGCCGGGATTCAGCGCGTACCAGCCGAAGAGCAGCGACATCATGCCCAGTACCCAGATGTAGAAGAATTGGGACAGGAAGAACCAGATCATGCGCCCGCCGATGACCATGTCGCCCCAGACGCGGAGGATTGCCATGCCGACGAAGAACGCGACCAGCAGGCAGACGCCGTAGGGCACCAGCCGGAGCATCAGGTCGAAGGGGGAGCCGTTTTTCAGCAGCGGTTCCCATTTATGCTCGAGCCTGAGCCGCGGCACCATGCCGATGGTGGCGAACACGAAGAACATGGACGAGAAGAAGAACAGGAAGCCCTGCGTCTCGCCGTTGGCCGTGGAGGCGGCGGGGTTGAACAGGCGGCGGCTGTAAAGCTGGATGCCGCCCCCCGTGCCGCCGGAGGCCATGGCGTTTTCTGTGGCGACGATTTCCGGCAGCGCCTCCATGATGTCGGCGTGCTGTGCCGTGTTCGTATAATCGTAATAGACGCCGATGCTGCCCGTCGCGCCGTTCGTGTACCGCGCTTTTTCGAGGCCCTTTGGCAGGCAGATTACGGCGATGGCCTGATCCTGATAGCAGAGGGTTTTTGGATCGGCGGGGGTATTGAGAACTGCCGTAACATGCATGAAGGGGGAGGCGTCAATCTTTTGCGTCAGCTCATGGCTGTATTTCGAGTTGTCGAGGTCGATGACGGCCACGCGGGCGTCACGGATGCTGTTGTTGTAAAGCGCCAGCGTGAAGAACACCGCGACGATCACGGCGACCGCAAGAGAGACCTTTTGGTACGGCATCCCGTTTCCCGACAGCAGGAACCTGATCTCGTCCTTAACGGAATCCATTGGCGTCCACTCCTATCGTCATGCCCGGCAGAACGCCCTCCGTCGGCTCGGTGTAGACACGGACCTGAAATGCGGTGAGGTCCGCCTGCCCCTTCTCACGCGACATCTTCAGGTCGGCGAAGCCCGGCGCCTGGGCGATCAGCCGGATCGTGCCGTCCACTTTCCTGTCCCCGGCGACAGTCCTGCCTGTCAGCACGTCGCCTTCGCGCAGGTTTACGATCTGTTTTTCGCTCAGATAGATATCGTAATAATAGCGGGTGCTTTCCAGAAGGATTACCGGTACGTTCGGCGCGATCATCTCGCCCTGTTTCGCGATGATTTTCAGGATGCGCCCGTTCTCCGGTGCCCGGAGCGTCAGCCTTTCCTTGGAAACTTCCAGCTCCCGGAGTTGGACTTCCAACGCTTTTTTCTGCTGGCGAAGGGCCTCCACGTCGTTCTCGCGGTTCCGGGTTTCGCTGCGCGCCTGCTCAATCGTGGGCAGCGCCATCGCGTCGGTGTTTCCTGTATCCGCCGCGCCGGAGAGCAGCCGGGCCAGTCCTTCCTCGGCGGCGGCGAGATTCGCCCGCGCCGTGTCGTAGGCCGCCTGCGCCGCGTCCATTTCCGACTGGGAAATGACGCTTTCGCCGCGAAGCTGCACGGCGCGGTCATATTCCAGCGACTGCCGCGTGAACGTCGCCTGCGCCGCCGTCACCGAGGCGCGCTGGGCGTCCACCGAGCGGCGGCTCTGCACCTCGTCGTTTTCGATGCGGGAAAAGCCGAGCCGCACGCTTTCCTCCTGAGAGCGAATCGTCGCGTCAAGCTGGGCGATCTGCGCTTTCAGCTTTTGGGTGGCGAGGTCGACGTCGGTGCTGTCGATGACCATCAGCACGTCGCCTTTCTTCACCGTCTGGCCTTCCTGCACGGCTTCGTTCACCATGCGGCCACCCACGGAGTCGAAGGCCACCTTCACCTGCTCCGCCGTCAGGATCCCTTCCTTCTTCTCCAGCGCCACCGCCACCGCGTCGCTGCCGCTGTAAAAGAGCGTCAGCCCCGCGATGAGAAGCAGCGCCAGCAAACCAATCCCGATTTTTGTCGTCTTATTCGACAAGTCCATTTTGATTCCCCCGTTTTTATTTGATTAGCTGTCTAACTATATGGGCACACGAAACTCTTTCCTGCAAAAATCAATCCGTCAGGACGCCAATTTTTCCAAGAGTCCGGTCAGCGCCTTTTGCTCCTCCGCCGTCAGCCGTCCCATCAGTTTCGTGATGCGGAGATAATGCTCCGGCAGCACCTTGTCCAGGAACGCGCGGCCTTTTTTCGTCAGGCGCACGCATTTTGCCCGCCGATCCTCGTCGTCGGATACGAGAGAGACAAGTCCTTCTGTCTGCAAGTTCCGGATCATCACGCTGACCGAGGCGCGGGTGATGCCCGCTCGCTCCGCCAGCGTGGACGGCGCACAGCCCTTCGGCGATTGATGAAGCTGAATCAGCACGCAGAGTTTTCCCTCCGAAAGATGATAGTTCCGTTGCAAAATGTCCATAATCCGGCTTTGAATCGTGCCCGCCGTCTGCAAGATAGTGAGCATCGCCAGCACTTCATTCGGATGGATTTCCGGCACGATACGGGCGTGACGCTCCAGCTCTGCCCAGGATGGCATCATGGATTGCTTCATGTTGTCTCCTTTTACTACCAAAAAATAATTAATTGACTAACTAATAATATAGTTTCTGTCTTTTTGGTTGTCAAGGAATTTTTGTGCGTTTTGTTGATTTAACTTGATATATTATCATTGATATATTATTATAAATATTATTATGCGAATTTTATGCGCGAAAGCGCGGATGGACAATAGGAGGCTGCGAATCTTATGATGAACGGAAAGAAAAAGCTTTTGGGCATGGCGCTGTCGGCGATGCTGGCGGCGGGAGTTCTTGCGGGTTGCGGCGGGCAGCAGGCCCAGCAAGGCGCGCCCGCAACGCCGGTCAAGGCGATGAAAGTTTTGAAGCAGGATACGCCTCTGACCTCGGAGTATGCGGGGCAGGTACGCGGACAGGAAGAGGTCAAGATCCTGCCGCGGGTTTCCGGCGCGATCGTGGAGAAATATGTGCAGGGCGGTCAGTTCGTCAATGAGGGGCAGCCGCTTTACCGCATCGATCCGCGCCAGTACGAGGCTGCGGTGCTTTCCGCGCAGGCGGATTTGGCCAAGTCTCAGGCCACGCTTGACAACGCTTTGATTGATTTGCAGCGCGACGAGGAGCTTTTGGCTTCGGCAGCTATCTCCGAGCAGACGGTCACGACGCAGAGGGCGAAGGTCAATGAATATGCCGCCGTTGTTGCGGCGAACGAGGCGCTGCTCCAAAAAGCGAACGACAACCTTGACGACACCGTGGTCTATGCGCCGATGTACGGGCGCCTCGACGTCAACGACGTGGCGGTGGGTACTTACGCGACCAGCGGTCAGACTGCGCTGGTCACCGTCGGTACCGTGGATCCGGTCTATGTGCAGTTCAGCATTTCCGAGACGGAATATCTGAAATATTTTGGTTTGGGTCAGAAAAACGCCAGCGGTTCGGGTGAAGGACCTATCATGGTCAGCATCACGCTGACGGACGGCAATATGTATCCGCAGAAGGGCCGGATCGTGCAGGCTGACCGCGCCCTGTCCGAGAACACGGGTACGCTGACCATGAAGGCGCTGTTCCCGAATCCCAGCGGCATCCTGCTTCCGGGTATGTTCGCCCGGGTGCGCCTGAGCGGCGAGACAGTGCCAAATGCGCTCCTTGTGCCGCAGCGCGCGATCCAGCAGGTGCTGGACAAGACCTTCGTGCTGGTGGTCGGCGACGACGGCAAGTCCCAGGCACGCAGCGTCGAGCTGGGGCCGAAGGTCGGCAGCTACTATATTGTCACGAGGGGCATCACGGAGAGCGACAACGTGATTGTCGAAGGCCTGACCAAATTGCAGGACGGCATGGAGCTGCAGGTCACGACGGTGACGCCGGATCAGATGGGATTCACGCTTGAGGCGTCGCCTTCCGTTTCGGACCGGAAGTAAGGGATAAGGAGAACAGACAATGTCAAGATTCTTCATAGATCGTCCGATTTTCGCCATCGTCGTGGCTCTCTTGCTGGTCATCATCGGCGCCATTGCGGGCTTTAGCCTGCCAATCGCTCAGTATCCGCAGATCTCGCCGCCGACGGTCAGCGTCCAGACGACCTATACGGGCGCCAGCGGCAAGGTTGTCAACGACACCGTTGCCCAGGTCATTGAGCAGCAGGTCAACGGCACCCAGGGTATGGACTATATGTCCTCCACCTCGGACGATAGCGGCGCCTATACGCTGAACGTCTATTTCGAGCTTGGCACGAACGGCGACATGGACTCGGTGCTGGTGCAGAACAACGTTTCCATCGCAACGTCCAGCCTGCCTTCCGAAGTCACTGCCTACGGCGTCACGACGAAAAAATCGTCCCAGGACATGACGCTGGTCGGCGCGGTTTCTTCGCCGAACGGAAGCTACGACCGGAATTTCATCAAAAACTACCTCGACATTTACCTGATCGACCAGATCAAGCGCGTACACGGCGTCGGCGACGTCAACGTCTTCGCCACCAATTACACGATGCGCGTCTGGCTGAACCCGGACAAGATCGCCGAGCTGGGGATCACGGTTTCCGACGTGGTGAACGCCATCAGAGACCAGAACGTGCAGGCTCCCGGCGGCACGGTGGGCATGATGCCCGCCCCGGATACGCAGGAACGTCAGTACACGGGCATCGTGCAGGGCCGCCTCGAGACGCCGGAGGATTTCCAGCGCGTCATCGTCAAGGCAGGGGAGAGCGGTTCCTTCGTGCGTCTCGGAGACATTGCCCGCATCGCGCCCGGTCAGCTGCAGATTGCCACCGAGACCTCGACGAACGGTGAGGCTTCCGTCGGTTTCGCGGTCATGCTGACCGACGACGCCAATGCGCTGGAGACCGTCAGGGAGGTCAAGAAGGTTATTGAGTCGGCGAAGAAAGACTTTCCGCCGGACATGGCCTATACCGAGATTGTCGACAACACGAAGTTCATCACCGCATCGCTGGCGGAGGTCGTGGAGACCTTTGTCGAGGCGCTTTTGATCGTGCTTGTCGTCGTGTTCGTCTTCCTGCAGAACTGGCGCGCGACGCTGATTCCGATGCTGGCCGTGCCCGTGTCGATGGTCGCGACCTTTATTTCCTTCGTTCCTTTTGGTTTTACCATCAATACGCTGACGCTTTTCGCGATGGTGCTTGCCATCGGCCTCGTCGTTGACGACGCCATCGTCGTCGTCGAGAACGTCGAGGAGCACATGGAGAAGGACAACCTCGGTCCGAAGGAGGCGACGCAGGTCGCCATGGACGAGGTGCAGGGCGCGGTCCTCGGCACGACCTTCGTGCTGGTAGCGGTGTTCGTGCCCGTGGCGTTCCTCGGCGGAATGACGGGCGTGCTTTATAAGCAGTTCGCGCTGACCATGGCGGTTTCCGTCTGCTTCTCGACGCTCACAGCGCTGACGCTGACGCCGGCGCTTTGTGCGACATTGCTGAGGCGTCATGACCCGAATGCGAAAAAGAACGGCGCCTTGGAAAAATTCTTCGGCGCGTTCAACGATTGGTTCGAGCGCGTGAAGAACATCTACACGGACAAGGTCTCCTGGTTCATCGCGCACCAGAAGCTGGCCGCCGTTATCCTCGCTGTGTTCCTGGGCGGTTTTTATGTCATGAACGAACTGGTTCCGACCACTTTCGTACCGGACGAGGACCAGGGGTATTTCGTTACTTATGTGGCCATGCCGGAAGGCACCTCGCTGAACCGTACCGAGGAAACGGTGAACCGTCTGGGGGAGGAAATAAAGCAACTGACGGGCGTGGAAAATGTCCTGACCGTTTGCGGCTATGACATCACCACGTCGGCAACGAAGTCCAGTGCGGGTACGATTTTTGTCGGACTTAATGACTGGGAGAAGCGGGAGTCCAAGGAACTGAGCGTCAATGCCCTCATCGGCAAGATTTTCCAACTGGGTGCGGTGAACTATCCCGAGGCGACGGTCATCGCATTCAACCCGCCGTCCCTTCCGGGTCTCGGCAACGTGGGCGGCTTTTCGCTTCAGCTTCAGGATATGTCCGGCCATACGGACGAAGAGCTCAATGCGCTCGGCCAGAAGATTGCCATGGCGGCGAACCAGCGTCCGGAGCTTCAGGGCGTCTATACCACCTTCAATATTAACTCCCCGCGCTATAACTTCGAAATCGACCGTGAAAAGGTCAAGACGCTGGGCGTCAATCTCTCTGACGTGTTCACGGCGCTGCAGGTGAATTTCGGCGGCACGGCGGTCAACGATTTCAACCGTTTCGGCCGGACTTACAAGGTCATGCTCCAGTCGGACACGACCTACCGCAACGAGGTCGAAGCCGCGAAATTCGTTTACGTGCGGAACAATATCGGCACGATGATTCCGCTGGACGCGCTGATCAATCCGCGCGTCAACACGGGCGCGTCGATCATCTCGCGCTTCAACGCATCCCGCTGCATCACGTTCCAGGGCAATTCGGCGCCCGGCTACAGCTCCGGTCAGGCGCTGAACGCCATCGAAGAAGTGGTGCGCGAGAACGCGCCTTCGGGCTTCAGCATCGACTGGTCGGGGCAGAGCCGACAGGAGAAGAAGGCCGGCAGCAAGATGAGCCAGGTGCTCATGATGTCCCTGCTCTTCGTGTTCCTGTGCCTTGCCGCGCTCTATGAGAGCTGGAGCGTTCCATTCTCGGTATTGATGACGGTGCCCACGGGCGTATTCGGTGCGTATTTCTCCGAGTTTGTCGCCAATCAGGCGAACAGCGTCTATATGCAGATCGGCCTGATCATGATCATTGGCCTCGCGGCAAAGAACGCGATCCTGATCGTCGAGTTCGCAAAAGCGGATAAGGATAACGGCATGGACATTGTGGAAGCCGCGGTCAAGGCGGCGGGCATGCGTCTCCGCCCAATCCTGATGACGAGCTTCGCGTTCATCCTCGGCTGCTTGCCGCTGGCGGTGGCCACGGGCGCGGGCGCGGGCTCCAGAAACGGCATGGGCATCGCCGTCGTCGGCGGCAGTCTCTGCGCGACGGCCATCGGTATCTTCCTGATTCCTGTTTATTACATCATCGTCGAAAAGATTTCGGATTCTCTGAACAAGAAGCAGAAGGAAATGGTGGACAAGAACGTTTAAAACATAGCAGAGCATGGAAAAACGTCGGGGGAAATAACTCCTTCGACGTTTTTTGCGTCATGTGAGGATTGAAAAAGAGCGGCGCTTCAAAGATTGGTTTGTATATGTGTTCGGCCTGTGCTATAATCTTGCCGTATGCGATTTTGCTTGATACTGGAGGGGACTGCGATTAATGGGCAAGCTGGGAAATATAAAGGAATAATGGTGCTGGTCGGCTGGGTGTTCGTGATGTATCTTGCGAACGCCTGGATGCCTCCGTATCGCGACGATTATCTGGCGGCGCTGGTCTGGGGGACCGGCGACCATATGCAGACCATGGGGGACGTTTTTCGTTCTCTGGAAAGGTACTATATGCTGCACGGCGGTCGGCTGGTCAGTTTTTTCATCCAGTTCGTCTTCATGATGTACGGGAAGATTTGGTTCAATATTGCCAACGCAATCGTATTCGCGGCGATGTGCGCGGTGATTCTGATGCACTGCCGCCGGGACACGTCTTTTGCCGACGAACCGGAGATGCTGTTTGCCATCGGGGCCTTTATGTGGTTCGGCATTTCCCATTTCGGAGAGATTGCGATCTGGCTTTGCGGATCGGCGGTTTATCTCTGGACAGGGCTTTTGACGGCCATTTTTTTGCTGCCCTATAATCTGGCTTTGGCTGGAAAACTGAAGGGGGCGCATTTGGGACTGGCAATCCTGATGCTGCCGCTGGGCGCGGTTGCCGCTTGCTCGGTGGAAAACCTCACGGTGACGACGACGCTGGTCGTCCTTTGGGCTTCATGGAGAGCATATCGACGCGGGGATTTTTCTCTCTGGATGGGGACGGGAGCCGTGGGCTCGATTATCGGTAGTGTCGCCTGCATCGCGGCGCCCGGAAATTTCGTCCGCATCGTGGAAGATAATGATCGTGGATGGATATTTCATGTACTCAACCAATTTCAGGCGAATCTGGAAATGATTTTGTATATGATGCCGGTGCTTTTGGCTCTTATCCTGGCGATAAGGATCCTGTATCTGGAGATGGCAAGACGTCGCGGGATTCCCGTCCCGCCGGCGGAAGAGGGAGATCGGCATTGGATCATGCTCGGGATTCTGATCGTCAGTACGGTTTCGTTCTTCACAACGGGCTTTTTCTATAAGACACTGGAAGCGATGGTTGTGCACGGGATTTTCTTTCCGCTGGGCCTGCGGGAGGAGGTATTGCTTTCCCATTTCAACAACACGATGCAGGGACTCGAGGAGGCGCTGATTTATCTTCTGGGCGTCGGCTATGTCTATCTGGCGAGTGTCCGGAGCATGGGCCTTTCTAAAAAACGGGTCAGGGCGATCAGGGAAAAGATTTCCTGGCGGGAGCTTGCGTCGGATTATCCGCAGCTTCGATACGCGGCGTTTTTTTTTCTGATTTGCATATTCAACAATTTGGTGGTAGCGGGAGCGCCGTCATTTCCGGGGCGGGCGCTGTTCAGCTCGTCTGTCATGCTGATTATGGGCGCGGTGATTGTGCTTCGGATACCCGAGGTGCGGGAACGGCTGTTTTTCCATGACGAGGCTCGGATTTTCCGCCGCGGAGGCGCATGCGTTCTCGCTTTCATTGTCGTCGCGACGTTGATTGTACTGCACGACATATGGCGCGAGGACGCGATTCGTATCGCCTATATTGCGCGGGAGGCAGCCGCGGGCAAGACGACGGTGGTTGTGCCGCCCAGCGCGATTCCCGAGCGTCGGCGCATCCTTCGCCATATCGCTTACGACGATTTCGACGCGGGCATGACACGCGACCACGTTTGCGCTTATTACGGCCTCCACACCATCAAGCTCGACCCGAAAATGTGTATAGAAGATATTCGTCAGGATTGACAAACGGCGGCGGATTTGCTAAACTCGGAAGCACGACAGCGCGTTGCGCGGTCGTGCGCGATGATGGAAAAGAGTAGCTTCCAAAGGTAGCGAGGCGGCGACGGTGGAAGGCCGCCGACGGGGGCGAAGGGCGTTCCGGAGCGTTTGGTTTTTGCATAAGAGAGGGTCGGATCGACCAATCAGGGTGGAACCGCGGGATTTTTGGAATCAAGTCTCGTCCCTGCGACAATTTTGTTGCGGGACGAGACTTTTTGTTTTGTCCCAAGAAGGAGGAAGCGTATGAAGTTTCAGGAAATCATTCTGGCCTTGCAGAAGTTCTGGTCAGACCGGGGGTGCGTATTGGCGGAGCCCTACGACGTGGAGAAGGGCGCGGGCACGATGAACCCGTCCACGTTCCTTCGGGTACTTGGCCCGGAGCCGTGGAACGTCGCTTATGTGGAGCCATCCCGCCGTCCGGCGGACGGACGTTACGGCGAGAATCCGAACCGGCTCTATCAGCACCATCAGTTTCAGGTCATCATGAAGCCGTCGCCGGACAACATTCAGGAGCTTTATCTGGAAAGCCTTGAAAGCCTCGGCATCGAACCGAAGAAGCATGATATCCGCTTCGTCGAGGACAACTGGGAGTCGCCGACGCTGGGCGCCTGGGGGCTGGGCTGGGAGGTCTGGCTCGACGGTATGGAGATCACGCAGTTCACGTATTTCCAGCAGGTGGGCAGTGTCGATGTGGCGCCGACGGCGGTGGAAATCACGTACGGGCTGGAGCGCCTTGCGATGTATATTCAGGGCGTCGAGAACGTCTACGACGTGCGCTGGACTGATGAAGTGACGTATGGCGACGTGTTCCATCAAAACGAGTACGAACAGTCGGCTTACGCTTTTGAGCTTTCGGACGAGCCGCTGTTGTTCGAGCTTTTTGAGAAGTACGAGAAAGAAGCGGTGCGCGTCATCGGGCTCGGCTATGTGCACCCGGCCTACGATTATGTTTTGAAGTGCTCGCACACGTTCAACCTGCTCGATGCGCGGGGAGCAATCAGCGTGTCGGAACGCACGGCCTTCATCGGGCGCGTGCGGAAACTCGCCCGGCTCTGCGCGCAGTGCTATCTGGAGCAACGCGAGAAGCTGGGCTATCCGATGTTGAAAAGGGCGGAAGTGAAGGAGGCGAAATCGGCATGAGTGTGGATCTTCTTTTGGAAATTGGCACGGAAGAGGTTCCCGCGCACGCGATGCCGGGGATTCTTGATGAGCTGGCGGAAAACGCGAAAAAGGCGCTGGCCGATCTTCGTCTCGAATATAAAGACGTTTCAACAGTGGGAACGCCGCGCCGTACGGCGCTCCTCGTTGCAGGGCTGGCTGAGCGGCAGCCGGACGTCGAGAGCGAGCGTCGCGGTCCGTCGATTCAGGCCGCTTTTGACGCGGACGGGAATCCGACGAAAGCGGCGCAGGGTTTCGCGCGCGGACAGAAGGTCGACCCGCTGAAACTCGTTCCGAAAGACGGCTATGTTTACGCGGTGGTGCATGAAAAGGGCGCGGCGACAGAGTCGCTGCTGCCGGAGCTTTTGAAAGGGCTCGTGACGGGGCTTTCCTTTCCGAACAGTATGCGCTGGGGCAGCCTCGATTTTCGGTTCATTCGCCCGTTGCGTTGGCTTGTTGCGTTGTACGGCAAAGACGTGGTTCCCTTTGAAGTCGCGTCTGTGCAATCAGGACGAGTGTCCCGCGGTCATCGGTTCCTTGGACATGAGAGTTTTGAGATTGCGGCCGCGTCGGATTATATGGCGGCCTGCGAACAGGAATATATCATCGTCGATCAGGATCGTCGCCGCGATATGATTCGCGACCAGATCGAAGAGACGGCGAAGGCGCAGGGCGGCGTTGCGGAGATTACCGACGATTTGCTCGAGGAAGTCACTTATCTCGTTGAATACCCGACGGCGCTTTGCGGAAAATTTGAGGAGAAATATCTGAAGCTGCCGCCGGAAGCGGTCATCACGCCGATGCGCGACCATCAGCGGTATTTCCCGGTCAAAGACGCGGCGGGCAAGCTCATGCCGCTTTTCATCACGGTCAGGAACGGCGGAAAAGATTACCTCGACGTGGTCCAGCACGGTAACGAACGCGTGCTTCGGGCCCGGCTCGCGGACGCGCAGTTCTTCTTCGACGAGGACAGGAAAAAGCCGTTGGAACAGCACCTTGATAAGCTGAAGACTGTGGTGTTTCAGGAAGGGCTGGGGACGGTCCACGATAAGGCCGGGCGGCTCGAGCATCTCGCGGCGGTAATCGCCGACGCGCTGAAGGTCGGCGCGGCGGAGAAAGAAAAGGCCGTGCGCGCGGCGAAACTTGCAAAGGCCGATCTCGTGACAGGGATGGTTACGGAGTTTACAGAGCTGCAGGGCGTGATGGGGCGTTCCTACGCTCTCCTTGACGGCGAGGACGCCGAGGTCGCCGAGGCCATCGACGAGCATTACCTGCCGCGTTTCGCGGGCGATCGTTTGCCGCAGACGACGGCGGGCCGCATTGTGAGCCTCGCGGACAAGCTTGATAATATCGTTGCGACGTTCAGTCGCGGCCTGATTCCGACGGGATCCCAGGACCCCTTTGCGCTCCGCAGACAGGCTCTCGGCCTTGTCCGTATGGTCGTCGACGCGAAGCTTCGGTTCTCGTTGTCCGCCCTCGTTGCGGCGGCGATGGATGAGCTTCATATTACGGATACGGCGGCGAGGGAAAAGATGCAGGCCGACGTGGCGGAATTTCTGCGGCTGCGCGTGAAGAACGTGCTCGACGACGCGGGGGTGCGCTACGACGCGGCGGACGCGGTGCTTGGCGACGTAGATGACATTTGCTCCATCTGTCAGCGCGCAGGGGCCGTGCAAAAGGCGCTTTCAGCCGGCACGTTGGATGCGCCGGTGCAGGCGTTCACCCGTGCGGGGAATCTCGCACAGAAGGCGGAAAGCGCGGAATTCGACGCGGCGTCCTTCAATGTGCCGGAGGAAAAGGCTCTGGCGGAGGCATATGCGTGTGCGAAGGAGAAGACGGAGGCTTCCGTGAAGGCCGACGATTACGCAGAGGCAATAAATGCTCTTTCGACGATGGCGAAGCCTATCGACGCGTTCTTCGACGCGGTGATGGTCATGGACGAGGACGCGAAGGTGCGGGCGAACCGTCTCGGCTTGCTCAGGTCCATCGACACGCTTGTCAAAACTGTCGCGGATTTTTCGAAGCTTGTGATGTGACTTGTAAGGATAATTTGACAAACGCGATGCTTTCGCCTATAATAAACAGACGTCGGGGCGTAGCCCAGTTTGGTAGAGCGCTTCCTTGGGGTGGAAGAGGTCGTCGGTTCAAATCCGGTCGCTCCGACCATAATTGAAAATGAAGAGACGCATGGGAGAAGCCGTGCGTCTTTTTGTTTGCTTGTCCAGAACCGGGAAAAATGATATATTATAGTATTATTGAAGATTATAAAAGCGGCGGGGGGCGAGGAGCCTTGAAACAAATTCAATATTTTATCACGGCGGTGTGGGGCTTTCTGACGCCCTCCCTTGCCTTTGACGGCGCGCAGCAGCTTCTCAACGTGATGAAAGCCGGCGCGGCGGCGCAAGAAAATCCTACGCCGGCGGAGTATGTGCTGTTGCTTGTTTTGGCCGCCGGCGGCTGCGTGTTCGCGTTTTTGCTGTTTGACGCGCTGTTTTCGGCTTTTGCGTTGCCGAAGGACGGCAGGCGTTTTGGTCATTTCGCGCTGAATCTTGTATTGTATGTTCTTCTTGTGCCCGTCGGGTGGTTTGCCGTAACGCGGCTTGTTTCGGTATTGGGGCTGTGATGACGAAAGCGATACGCGTTTACGGCGTCGTGCAGGGCGTTGGATTTCGCCCGTTTGTACACCGCTTGGCGGAAGCGCACGGATTGGCCGGATATGTCGCTAATAAAGGCTCCTATGTGGAAATCGTCGCAGCTGGTACGGAGGATAACCTTGCTGCGTTTCGGCGCGGCCTTGTCGAAAAAGCGCCGGAGCGAGCATTGATTCTCCATTTGGAGGAAAGGGAGACGGAGCCGTTTCCCGGCGAAGGCTTTTCGATTTCGGAAAGCGAGGCGGCACAAGGCAGCCGGTTTGTTCCCCCCGATATTGCGATTTGCGGGGCGTGCCGCAGAGAACTCTTCGACGAAAACGACCGGCGTTATCTGCACCCGTTTATCAACTGTACGGACTGTGGCCCGAGACTCACGATCCTCGACGAGATGCCTTACGATCGCGAGCGTACCAGTATGAAATCTTTTCCTATGTGTGCGGCCTGCGCGGCGGAATATCATGACCGCGCGTCGCGCCGCTACGATGCCCAGCCGATTGCCTGCCACGACTGCGGCCCGCAGGTTTATCTGCTGGACGGAACGACGCGTGGGGCGGAGGCAATCCGCAGCGTGCGGCGGGCGATTTGCGATGGGAAAATCGCGGCGGTCAAAGGACTCGGCGGCTTTCACCTTTGCTGCGACGCAACGAACGAGATGGCGGTGCGTCTCTTGCGCGAGCGTAAGAGACGTCCGACGAAGCCCTTCGCGGTGATGGTCCGGGATATGGCGGCGGCGGAGCGCGAAGCGGAAATTCCCGACGCCTTGCGCGAGGTATTGGACGGACCGGAAAAACCGATCGTGATTTTACGGCGCAGGAAGGGCGGACGCATCGCGTCGGCCGCTGCGCCGGGCAGCCGCCGGGTGGGGCTGATGTTGCCCTATACGCCGCTTCATTTGTTGCTTTTCGATTATCCGGACGGATGCGTCATGCCGGACGCGCTGATCATGACCAGCGGAAATCCGCCTGGAGCGCCGATCTGCAGGACTGACGGCGAGGCGCGGGAGACGCTCCTGCCATTGGCGGATGTGATTTTGTCCCATGACCGCAGGATTCGCGTGCGGGCGGACGATTCCGTCATGGAGGTTTACGGCGGCGGGCCTTACATGATTCGGCGCAGTCGGGGCTACGCGCCGCTTCCTGTGGTTTTGCCGTCTTTGGAACATGTGCGGGACGGCGTTTTGGCCGTGGGAAGCGAACTTAAGAATACCTTTTGTCTCGGGCAGGGCGGCCTGTTTTATTCGTCGGCGCATATCGGAGACATGGGGGATTCCCGATCCGTTGAGTGTCTGCGGGAGACGACTGCGCGCATGGCTTCGCTGCTCTCGATTGAGCCGCGCGTCGTCGCTTACGATCCTCACCCGGCTTATCATACGGCGCGATTTGTTGAGGAGCTGGGGCTTCCGACAGTTGCCGTTCAGCACCATCATGCGCATGTCGTTTCCTGTATGGCGGAAAACGGGTGGACAAAACCCGTCATCGGCGTCGCGTTTGACGGGACGGGCTATGGGACGGACGGCAGCGTCTGGGGCGGCGAGATTCTGCTTGCTGATTATAAGGAGTTTACAAGGATTGGTTCCATCGCGCCGTTCTTGCAGGCGGGCGGCGAGCGTGCGGCGCGGGAAGGCTGGCGGATCGCGACAGGGCTTTGGCGCGGCGAAACCGGTACGGAAGCGGCGCTTCGTCTGGGATTAGGCAATGAAGAAGAAATCAGCGCGCAGTGTTTTCTTTTGGATCATAAAGTCAACACCTTGACTTCAACCAGTGCGGGCAGACTTTTCGACGCGGTCAGCGCAGTGCTCGGACTTTGCCGCGTTTCGACCTTTGAAGGGGAGGCGGCGATGGCGTTGCAATTCGCAGCGGAGAATTGGGATTCGGAAGGGGAAGTTTTCGATTTGCCGGCGCTTGGCATGGCGGAGGACGGGCGTCTGCTGCTGCCGACGACCGCGTTGTTTTTGGAGATTGCGAAACGTCGCCTGGCGGGGGAAAGCGCGCCTGCGCTGGCGGCGGCATTCCATGCCTCGCTAGCTGCGCTTGTAGGGGCAAGCTGTCGAGCGGCGCGGGAAAAAACGGGCGTTTCGACCGTCGCACTTTCCGGAGGCGTGTTTCAGAATACGCTGCTGTTGCGTCTTGTCGAGCGCAATTTGCGCGAGAGTGGCTTTCATGTGCTTCGTCATCGGCTGATCCCGGCCAACGACGGAGGCCTTTCTTTGGGACAGGCGGTTTGCGCGGCAGCGCGGGCGGCGGATAAAAATTGACGGAGGCGCGTCATGGACGCTGAAATAATTAAAAAAATCCTTGTCATTGACTTGGCGTTCATTGGCGACGTGATTCTCGCCACGCCGACGATGCGCGCGCTGAAGTCGCGGTTCCCGAAGGCGAGACTGACGATGCTGACGATACCGTTGACGGCGGAAGTCGCGGCAATGAACCCGTATGTGGACGAAGTGCTGGTCTACGACAAGCGCGGCAGAGACAAAGGCCTTTTCGGCATGTGGCGCATGGCGCGTCGGCTTGCGCCGTTCGGCTTCGACCTTTGCGTCTCGATGAATTTTGCGCTGCGCGGCGCGGTGGTGGCCTGGCTGGCGGGAATTCCAAACCGTCTTGGTTACGATGCTCAGCACGCAAATTGGTTCCTGACGATAGTTGCGTCCCATGAACGCGACGGAATCAAGCATGAGACAATGAACCATCTGGAGGTCTTGCGTCCGCTGGGCGTTAACGACAATAATGCGGACGCGTCGCTTATGATGAAAGTGCCGGAGATCGCGCGTGAGAACCTGGAAAAAAAGCGGACGGCGCATCATATCCCGGAAGACGGATATCTTGTTCTCTGTCCGCTGGGCAGTTATGTCCGCAAGAATCTGCCGTTGGCGACAGCGGCGCATATCGTCCGCCATTTCAGCCAACGCAGGGCCATTTTTCTGATCGGAAGCAAGGCGGAAGCCCCGCAGCTGGAAGAAATCGCGCGGCTCGCAGAGCTGCCGCGAAACAACATGTTGGCGGGAGCTTTGACATTACCGGAATTAGCGGCGTTTCTTGAGAAGGCCGCATGCCTGATCACGGTGGACACCGGTCCGCTTCATATTGCGCAGGCGGTCGGCTGCCGAACCGTCGCCGTTTTCGGTCCGACAGACCCGGCAGTTTGGGGACCGCGCGGTGAAAAGGACGTGGTTTTGTATCATCAAACGAACTGCTCGCCCTGCTGGGGCAAGGGAAAATGTGAGAAGCGAATGATCTGTATCGAGGGAACGACAGCACGGGATATTATCAAAGCAGTAGGGCGGTAAACTTGCTTACGGTATATGGATAAGATATAATAAACAAGATTGCAATACGGCGAAAGAGGGCGCGGCATGGCGGCGGACTATCGGAATATTCTCGTAATCAACTTAATGCACATTGGCGATCTGATGCTTGTCACACCTGTGCTTCGGACGCTTCGGGCGAATTACCCGTCGTCGCGGCTGACACTCCTTGCGGACAAGAAGCTCCGCGATCTCGTGGAGTTCAATCCGCATATCGACGAATGCATGCTGATTGACAAGAAGGGCGCTGACGACCATTTCGATTCGTTTTTCCGCTTTATTCTCGGCGTTCGCAAAAAGCATTTCGATCTCGTCATCAATCTGCACCGCAATGAGCGCGCGTCGGCTATCGCGGCGTTTTCGGGCGCGAAGCGCGTCGTAGGCTATTCGAAGCCGGGTTTTTCTTTGTTTTTCGACGAAGTGCTGCCCAACAAGAAAGCTGTCATGCACCAGATCCATTCCCATTTCGAGGTGTTGACGAAGGCTTGCGGCGTTACGCGTATAGACGATGGCGGATTGGAAATGGAAATCCCGCCTGGAATGGACGACGAGGCGGAGCGGCTTTGGCGTGAGAATTTCCCGGAGGGGCAAAAGGTCGTCGCTTTCAATATCGGGGCGAGCTGGCCGACGAAGCGCTGGCTCGACGGATATTTCGCCGCATGCGCCGACAGGCTTGTCGAGCGCGGCTATGGCGTGGCGTTTTACGGCGGGCCGATGGATGAGGAAATGGTGCGGGACTGTCTTGAGAAAATGAAGCATAAAGACAGCGGGGCTGTGCGCGTGTTTACGGGAAAAATATCGTTGGGCGTGCTGGCTGGGATGCTGCGCCGCTCTGTATTGTTCCTGACCACGGATTCCGGGCCGATGCATGTCGGCGTTGCGATGAATATGCCGGTTGTCACGATGTTCGGCTCGTCGCCGGTGCCCGGTTTTTATCCTTACGACGCGAAGGACGTGCTGGTCAAGACGCCGGAGCCGTGCCACCCCTGCGGTATTCATATCTGCCCGAAGAAGGGCGACGACAATATGGCCTGCATGAAGAAAATTCCCGTGGATGTGGTCATGCGTTATGTGGACGAGCTTTTGGATGCGTATGAGGACTGTGTGGGCGCGTGGCCGCCGCATTACGGAAAATATGAATGCCGTGTAATCGATCTGGCGAAAGAGGGGCATGAGGCATGAAGATCATTCAGGTCGCCCACGCGCTGCACCCGACGGACGCAGCGAGTCGCCAGCTCTTGAATATGGACAGGCTCCTTCGGGAGCTCGGTTATGAAACGGCCATGTTCGCCCATCGGGTGGACGAGCGTCTTGCGGACCGCGTTGGGCTGATGGGGGATTTTGCCGCTGCTCCCGAGGATATAGTCATCTATCATATGACGACGGGCACGTCGTTCAACCGATGGGTTTGGAAGTATCCGGGAAAAATCGTCCTTTTTTATCATAATATTACGCCCGCCCGTTACTTCTTCGGCAACGCCTGGGGGTCCTGGCTGAAATGCCTCCGCGGGCGGCACGATTTGAAAAAGATAGCTAAAAATACGTTTTTTGCCTGGGGCGCCAGTGAGTATTCCCGGAAAGAACTGGCAGAAGCCGGCGTCGAACGGACGGCAGTGCTGCCGATCGTGGTAGAGCCGGAAACTTATACGGGACGCGGCGCGGATGAATCGGTGTTCAGCTACAAGGATGGACGGCTGAATCTGCTCGTCGTCGGCCGCGGCGTCCCGCATAAGAAGCAGGACGAGGCCATTGAAGCCGCCGCATGGTATCGGGACAATATTTCGCCGGACGTTCGGCTTGTGATTATTGGGAATATCAAGCCGGGCTATGAGAAAAAGCTTCGTGCGCTCGTCAGGAAGCTCGGCATGGAGGAGAACGTGCTGTTTGCCGGGCAGGTTACGGACGAGGCGCTTTGTACATGGTACCGGATTGCGGACGGGTTGCTCTGCCTGTCCGAACACGAGGGTTTTTGCGTACCGCTGGTCGAGGCGATGATTTTCGGTCTGCCGATTTTCGCGAAGCCTGCCGCCGCGGTGCCGGAAACGTTGGGCGGAGCCGGCGTGCTGCTTTCCGATACTTCGCCGCAGGGGGTCGCCGAAGCGGTGCGTCGGACGCTGGCGGACGAGCTGGCGCTGGCACGGCTCAGAAAAGGCCGCGCGGAGCGATTGGAGGCGTTTTCCCCGGAAAAGGTAAAAGCGAAGCTTGAAGCGGATATGAAGGAGATTGTTCGCCTATGGAAAGTATAAGAGGCAGCCGGAACGATTTAACTGATTTTGTTGCGCAGGGGACGGAAAAATGCCGCGTGCTCGTGGTCGGCGACGTGATGCTTGACCAGTATTACTACGGCGAGGTCACACGCATTTCACCGGAGGCTCCGGTGCCAATCACGCGCGTCGTAAAGATCAAGGAAACGCTGGGCGGCGCGGCGAATGTTGCGCACAATCTGGCGCTTTTGGGATGCCGGACAGAGGTGGCGGCGTCAATCGGAGCCGACCATCACGGCGGACGGCTTCGTGCTCTTTTTGAGAAGAGGGGCATTTCCATTTATGGTTTAGTGGTGACGGGCGCGCCGACGACGACGAAGCTGCGCGTTATCGGCGGCCATCAGCAGATGATGCGGCTTGACTTCGAGGAGACGGAGCCGGTGGTCGGGGAGGATGCAGAGCGGCTGTTCATGCTGGCGCAGGCGTCGCTTTCCGACGGCGCGGGCGCTTTGGTGCTCTCCGATTACGGTAAGGGAATCGTCACGCCGGAGCTTTGCACGCGCTTGATCGAGGCGGCGCATAAAAGAGGCGTTCCCGTCGTCGTTGACCCGAAGGGCAGCGACTGGGATAAATACCGGGGCGCGGACTATATCACGCCGAACCTGAAGGAACTGAACGCGGTGCAGGCGTCGTCCGCGAAGAACGAGGATGCTGACGTGGAGCGGGCAGCCCGCTATGCGATGGAGCGATTCGGCATTCAGGCGATGGTCGCGACGCGTTCCGAATGTGGCCTTTCGCTTGTCACGAAGGAAAAAGCGGTGCATATCCCGACGAAGGCGCAGGAAGTCTTCGACGTCTCCGGCGCTGGCGACACGGTTATCGCGGCCTTCGCGCTGGCGCTGGCGGGCGGTCTTTCGCCGGAGCAGGGCGCGTATCTTGCGAATCTGGCTGCCAGCGTGGTCGTAGCGAAGGTCGGCACTTACGCGGTGAGCAGGGAAGAGCTTCTTTCCGTGCTGGAACGGGAGGGAAGCCATGAGCCTTGACCTTTCGGTGCTGATTCTGGCGCGGAACGAGCAAAAGAATATCGGCGACTGTATCGCTTCCGTGCAAAAATATTTGGACGCGGGGGAAATCGTCGTAATCGACGATAACAGTATCGATGATACGGCCGCGATTGCGCAGGGTATGGGGGCGCGCGTTCTGACGCACGCGCTGAACGGAAATTTCGGGCAGCAGCAGACTTTCGCCATAGAGCAGGCGAGGTGCCGATGGGTTTACTGTATCGACGCCGACGAGCGGATGACCGCGAATCTGGGCGAGGAAGTCGCGAAGGCAGTGGAGAAAAACGAGCCGTTCGCTTATTGGAACGCGCGCCTGAATCATTTTTGCGGCGTGGAAATTCGACACGGCGGATGGTTTCCCGATTACGGGCTCCATTTGTTTCCGAAGGAAGGGAGCTACGTCACGGGCTTTGTCCATCAGGAAATCCATGTGCCGTATCCGGCGTGTCGACTGCCGGATCGCGCGTATCTTTATCATCATACCTATACGAGCTGGGAGCAGTATTTACGAAAGCTCAATTCCTATACGACGCTCGGCGCGCGGAAAAAATATGAGGCAGGCGGGCGCGTGGGGTTCTTTGGTATTTTCGCGCATGTACTTTGGGGCGTGTTCAAGTTTTACGTCATCGAGCGCGGCGTCCTTGACGGCAGGGAGGGCCTGCTTCTCGCCATGAGTCACGGCGTCAGCGTATTTATGAAATATTCAAAGCTTTATTATTTGGGCAGAGGTATTGGGGAAAAACCGTAAAGGAGTGGGAATAAAATGATTATCGTAACAGGCGGCGCCGGATTTATCGGAAGCAATCTTGTAAAGGAACTGAACCGGCAGGGGCGTGATGACATCCTGATTGTCGACGACCTGAAGGACGGTCAGAATTACAAGAACCTTCGCGGCTTGAAATTCCTCGACTATCGTTACAAGGACGATTTCCTTGAAAGCGTCGAGGAAGACGATTTCGACGGCACCGACGTAGACGCGGTCTTTCATGAGGGCGCATGCTCCGATACGATGGAGTACGACGTCAACTACATGATGAACATCAATTATGAATACTCGAAGGCGATGCTCCATTATTGTCTCGAGCACCGCGTGCCGTTCTTTTACGCGTCGTCGGCGTCGACCTATGGGGCGGGCGCGAACGGATTCACCGAGGGGGATAAATGCGAGGATGCTTTGAATCCTTACGCGTTTTCAAAACTCGCGTTTGACCGCTATGTGCGCCAGCTTTTGCCGGACGCCCGCAGCCGCGTGGTCGGGCTTCGATATTTCAACGTTTATGGTCCGCAGGAGCAGCACAAGGGAAAGATGGCGTCGATTTTTTATCAGCTGTACAACCAAATCCTCGAAACGGGAGCCGCGCATCTTTTCGAAGGCTATGACGGCTACGGCGACGGCGAGCAGAAGAGGGATTTCATCTATGTCAGGGACGTGGTGAAAGTCAATCTCTGGTTCTGGAATGAGAAAGGGCCGAGCGGCATTTATAACTGCGGCACGGGAAAAGCGCACACTTACAACGAGGCGGCACAGGCCGTCATTGACGCGATGGGCAAGGGAAAAATAGAGTACCGCCCGTTCCCTGAAGTCTTGAAGGGCAAGTATCAGTCCTATACCGAGGCCGACACCTCCGCGCTGCTCGCGGCAGGTTACGACGGCGGTTTTACCGACATGAAGGATGCGGTGAAAGAGTATTGCGACTTCCTCGCGGCAGGCGGTTATTTCACGTATGGGGAATGAAAAAACGCGCCGCGGGGCGGTATTTTTCGACCGGGACGGCACGCTGAACGTGGACAAGGATTATCTTTACAGGATTGAAGATTTCGAGTGGCTGGAGGACGCACCTCAGGCGATTCGTTGGGCGAACGAGCGGGGCCTTCTTGTGATCGTCATTACGAACCAGAGTGGCGTCGCTCGCGGGTATTTCGCCGAGGAAGACGTTCGGCGATTGCACGACTGGATGAATAAAGACCTCGCGCGGTTTGGCGCGCATATCGACGCCTTTTATTACTGTCCGCATCTGCCAAATGGCAGTGTCGCTGCCTACGCGAAGGAATGTAACTGTCGCAAACCGAAGCCGGGGCTGATAGAACGCGCCTGCGCCGATTTCGATATTGATCGCGAAGCGTCGCTTTTGATCGGAGACAAACCCAGGGACGTTGAGTGCGCAGAGGCGGCCGGCGTGCGGGGCGTATTGTACGGGGGCGGCAGCCTTTCGGCGCTGTTGGAAAAGGGATTGGACGGCACAAAATAACGGGCGGACCGGAGGAACTATGGATTTCGGGAAAATCGGCAAAAAAATCTATGACATACGGAAATCGCGGGAGTGTCGGCGGTATTGGGTGTTCCGCGTTCGCTGCGTGTTGAACCGCGCGCGCATGAAAAAGCTGTGGGAGTATTTTCACTCCACGCCCGTGCTGGAGAAAATTTCCGAGCTGTATCCGTTCGTCTATGAACAGCCGCAGCGCGCGTTTTTTTATCATCGCTCGACTTTTGAAGAGCGGACGGCGCTGGTCGAGGCGCATTTTGCCTTCCTCGCGGAGCGGCTGCGTGAGGATGTGCTGCTTGCGCTCTACCGCGAGGAGACGTTTCCGCTCTGGGAAGGACCGGAACTTGACGGAAAGCCGCTTCTGCTCTCTCTGTTTTACGAGCCGGGGCAGAGGAAGGAAGGGATTCTTTCGGTGATGCTGCGGCTCGCGGACGCGCCGCTTTATCAGATGATATTCTGGATTGCGCCTGACAAAGCGGGAGAGCCCGCCCTGTGGATTGGCGCGATGCAGGGTCCGAACATGGATGACGCGCGTGAGATCGTGAAAAAAGCGACGAAGCTTTGCCACGCATACAGGACGAAGAATCTGATCCTTTACGCGACGCAGGCGGTGGCTCGTGCGCTGGGCGCAGCGCATATTTACGCAGTGACGAATGAAGGGTATTACACGAACAATCACGTTCGTATGGACAAAAAACTGAAGACGGATTTCAGCGATTTCTGGCGTGAAGCCGGAGGCCATGAAACGGACGACAGCCGTTTTGACGAATTGCCGATGGTAGAAACGCGCAAAACGATGGAAGAGGTGCCGACGCGAAAGCGCGCCGTCTACCGTCGGCGCTTTGAGATGCTTGACGAGTTGGATGCGGCGGTAGCGGCGCGAATGAAGGATGCGATGAAATAGGTGCAGGAAACCCGCAGGACGACGGAGAAGGTTCCGTTATCCTGCGGGTTTCTTATCCTTTGGCGTTGGCTGCGAACATTGCCCGCAGTTCTTTTTTGGCGATTTTTCCGGTCGAGGTTTTGGGGAGCGCGTCGATTCGGCGGAACTCGCGGGGGATCTTGAACAGCGCCAGGTTTTGCTGCAAATATTTTTTGAGGTCGCGGGTCTCGACGACAGAGCCCGGCTGAACGCTGTAATAACAACAGCCCGCCTGACCGCGCAGGCTGTCCTCGATGGGAATTACGGCGACTTCGTTGACGCCGGGGAACGCGTAAATCAGCTCTTCGATTTCCCGCGGGTAGATGTTTTCCCCCATACTGATAATCATGTCCTTGAGACGGTCAACGATGTAAACGTAGCCGTCCTCGTCGATACGGGCGACGTCGCCGGTGTGCAGCCAACCGTCCGCCAGAGCCTCGGCAGAGGCTTCGGGGTTGCCAAGATAACCGTGCATGACGTTCGGTCCTTGCACCCAAAGCTCTCCAGCCTCGCCCTGTGGAACATCGTGGCCGGAAGAATCTACAAAGCGAAGCCGCACGTTCGGAATTGCCGGTCCGACGGAGCCAAGCCGCGTGGCTTCCGGCGCGTTCATTGTGACGACAGGCGACGCTTCGGACAGCCCATATCCTTCGACAATCGGGATATGGAATTTCGTGCGGAAGGCTTCGCCGATGGGGAGGGGAAGAGGCGTGCCGCCGAGCATGACGAAACGAAGCGTCTTCATGTCGTCCGGCGACGCCAGTTTCGTCAAGAGGGAGCAGATGGACGGCACCATGACAATCACGGTGATTTTATATGCACGGACAAGTTCAACGGTCTTTTTCGGCGTAAAGGAGTCCTGCACGGTAATCGAAGAGCCGGTGTAGAGTTCGTTCAGTACGGCACAGGTCCACGCAAAGCAATGGTACATCGGCAGAACACAGAGAATATTGTCCTTGCGCGTCAAGTGGATGACCTGCTGGAGCGAGATCGCATTCATTACGAGATTGCGGTGGGAGAGAATCGCGCCCTTTGGCAGTCCTGTTGTGCCGGAGGTGTAGATAATCGTGCAGGCCTCGTCCGCTCCAAAGTCGTCGGGCAGCGCGGGCGCGGAGGCCGAGCCGACGGGTTTCACGCATTCGGAAATCAGGATCGTCTGCACAGGGCTGTGCTCATAGGCGCTGAGCGAAGATTCGAGATCGAGGGGTTGATCGGCAATCAGATAATGGACGTCGGCGTTTTTCAAAATATACGCCGTTTCCCGCATACTGAGCTGGAAATTGACAGGCACGACTACGGCGCCGAGTGAAGCGATTGCCATATAGGCGATGATGTACTCGGCGCAGTTGTGCGAATATATGGCGACGCGGTCATGCATACGGACGCCGTCGGCGTAAAGCCGCGATCGGCAAATGGTTACGGAAAGAATCAACGCGCGATAGGTAAGCGAGCGTCCTTGATCGTTGATTGCGATGTCCTCGGGACGGCCGCGCCAGATGAGGTCGTGAACGAGCATGAGAAGCACCTTCCTTGTAAAAAATCCTTCCATTTGACATTATTATACAGAATATGGAAGGAAAAAACTAGCAGAAAGGGAAGGATTCTTCAAGTTTCTCTTTACTTCTGTATATATTGTATATTATAATTGACTTGGTTATAGGGGCGGTTGATTATCGGGCAACATACCGATAAGCGGCCATTATTGTTAAGAAGGGAGGCGCGGACGTCCGCAATCGTACCAGTACAATAGAAAAGGGGGAATTATTTTGTTGAAGACCAATTTTCAAAAGGGGTTGTTTACGATTATCGTAGGCATTGCCCTGTGGTTCTGCCCGATGCCTGCGGGTGTTGACGCGAAGGCATGGCACATGTTCGCGATTTTCGTCGCGACTATTATCGGTTTCATTCTTCATCCGATTCCCATCGGCGGCGTTGCGCTGATTGCGGTCGGTCTGACCGGATTCCTGAAGGTGCTGAAGCCTGCGGAGGCTCTTTCCGGCTTCGGCAACGCGACGATTTGGCTGATCGTCGGCGCGTACATGTTCGCGAAAGGTTTTATCAAGACAGGGCTTGGGCGTCGCATCGCATATATCATCATGTCGAAGATTGCGACCAGCTCGCTGAAGCTCGCTTATTCAATGGCAATCACCGACCTCATCGTTTCCCCGGCCACGCCGTCGAATACGGCGCGCGGCGGCGGCATCCTGTACCCGATCGTTCGCTCGCTTTGTACCGCGTTCAACTCGGAGCCGGATGAGGGGTCGCGCAAGAAAATCGGCAACTACCTGATGCTTTCGACCTTTGAATGCAACTGCATCACGTCTTCGATGTTCCTGACCTCCGTGGCTCCGAACCTGCTCGTTGCAAAACTGGCAAAGGACGTTACGGGTCTCGACATTTCGTGGGGCACCTACGCGCTGGCCTGTATCGTGCCGGGCATTGTCGCGCTGGTTATTACCCCGTATCTCGTTTACAAGCTCGCCACGCCGGAATTGACGCAGACGCCGGAAGCTCCGCAGATCGCGAAGGACGAGCTGGAGAAAATGGGCCCGATGACGGGCGACGAATCCGTCGTTTTGCAGGCGTTCATCGCGGCACTGGCCATGTGGGCGACGACTTCCTTCACTGGCTTCAACGCGACGATGATCGCGCTGGTCTGCATCGGCTATATGCTCGTGCGCGGCGCTCTCGTCTGGGAAGACATCATCACCGAGAAGGGCGCATGGGATACGTTGGTTTGGATGGGCGGCCTGATGAGCCTGGCCACCGGCCTCTCGAAGCTTGGCTTCATCAAGTGGATGGCCGGCGGCATCGCGGGTGGCCTTGAAGGCATCAGCCCGATGACGACCCTGATTATCCTTGCGCTGATCAATATGTATGTGCATTACGCGTTCGCGTCGCTGTCGGCGCACGTCAGCGCAGTCTACGCCGCGTTCTTGGCAGTCGCGGTCGCGGCGGGCGCGCCGCCGATGCTGTCGGCGATCGTGCTGGGCGTTGAGACGGGCATCATGGGCTGCCTGACGCACTACGCGACGGGCCCATCCCCGATTTTCTTCGGTTCCGGGTACATCACGCAGCCGGAGTGGTGGAAGGTCGGCTTCATCTGCTCGATCCTCTTCATGATCTGCTTCCTCGGCCTTGGCCCGATCTGGTGGAAAGTCATCGGTATCTGGTAACGGCATAATACATTGGACAATAAAAGGCGGCTTCCGTTTTGGAGGCTGCTTTTTATTTATTGTTATGATAGATTCTGCAATAAAAAACTGGCCGAAAGCGAAGTATCGTTGTATAATAAAAAGACACGAATCCGATATTGGGGGGTGAAACGTATGGCGGTTCCGGAAGGGATTCCGTTGATGCTTGTGTTTACTGGAATTTTTGCTTTTCTTGTGCTGTTTGTGGCCTGTATTGTGTTGAGCTTCATTGTTGAGGATACGTTCGTACGCGTCGGATTGGTTGCGGCGGCGATATTGCTGTTTGTCGTGATGGGAGGCGGCGCATTTTTGACGATGATGGGCGGCGAGGAAGAAGAGGAGAAGCCGGAGACTGTCGTCGAGGCGCCGCAGGCGCCGCCGGAAAAAAAGACGCAAACGGAGTTTGAGTCTGGCGACGTGGTGCTGGTAGTGGACGAGTCGACAATCACAGGGGATTTTGACCCGTTGCAGACGGATCGCCTGTCGGTGGAGGATCAGCAGCGGGGGAAAGGCGGCGACGCGAGTGCGCGGCAGGAGCGGGCAAAGGTCGGAAAGGAAATTTCGGTCATCGAGGCCGAACTGAATAATCGCTTGAGGGCGCTGGAATCCCAAGTACAGGAGGTATTGCGGAGGTTCAACGCACAGGAGATGGAAAATTACGACATGATTTTCTGGCAGGCGAAGCTGAAGAAGCAGCAGTACGGTTATATCGTCAAGGCGATGGACGACAAGCAGAAACTGCTGGAAAAGGCGACGATGCTCCCCCCGGATGAGAAAGCGGCGGATTTAGCGCGTATCGACAGACGGAGGCAGAAAGCTCTGCAAAAATGGAAGGAATATCAGGGCGTATTGCAGGAACTGACAGCGAACGAAGACGCGTTCCGCATGCTGTAATTAAGGAAGGGTGAAGGCGATGAGCTTGTCGGGGAAATGGAAAGCGATTCTGACCGTGCTGCTTACGGTAGTCGTCGTGGCTGGCGGCGGCGCACTCTGGTATTTCGGGTACTACACGAAAACGCCCGAATACGCGGCGCGCATGATTGAAGAGGCTGCGGCTGCCCATGACATGACGAAGTTTGAGCGTTACGTTGACGTGCGGAAGATTTCGGAAACGGCGAGCGACGAGTTTCTGGAGGGCGTAATGGACTCCGACCGCGCGATGAGCGAGGAAGCGCGCAGCGCAGTGACGAATTTCGCGCAGATTTTCCGAGCGTCCGTTTCCAAGAGCTTTGAGGACGCGATGCGCGAGTATGTGAGAACAGGAGAATGGGGCGACGTCAGTCCCGACGCTCAGCTCATTCTCGACAAGGCCGGATTATATCAGGCGGAGCCGAGAGGCGTCGAAGGCATTGAGAAGAACGCGGAGGACGGAAAGGCGACGCTTGGCCTTCGTCTGTATCAGAAGGAAGCGGCGGACGAGTTCGTGCTGAAGATCTGTCTCGGCAAAGGACAGGACGGCGTCTGGCGAGCCGAGGAGGTCGCAAATTTCCGCGATTTCATCGCCTTCGTGATGAAGGCGCGCAAGGAGCAATTCCGAACGTATCTGAAGACGACGGAGGAGATTCTCCGCGTGCATGAGGAAAAGATCAGCGCGGCGGATAAGAAGCTGGTGGATATCCTGCACAGCGGCACCATGGGCGATATGAACGTGCGCCGTCAAATGCGTGCGGTAATGGCGGAGGAGATTTTGCCGGACTGGCAGCTTCGCCGCTCGGAACTGGAAGCTGTGGAGGCGCCGACGGCGGCGCACGCACTGCACAGACTGCGGCTCCGCATTTGCGATATGCGAATCGCGTATGCGCTTCGTTACGCGGATTGGCTCGAAACGAAAAAGGGCGGCGATATTCAGGAGGCGAATGAAATCCTGAAGGAAGCGCGGACATTGGAACAGGAGGCTGAGACGATGACGCGCCGAATGATGCGCGGGGCGATGTGATTTTGGACGGGAGAGACGGGCGATGATGTATCGGGCGGCGGTATTCGATCTAGACGGAACACTCCTCAATACGTTGGCGGACCTTACGGACAGCGGAAACGAGCTTTTGGCGTCCTTTGGGCGGCCGCCGCATACGGAGCAGGAGTTTCGGTATTTCGTCGGAAACGGCTGGAGGAAGCTGATGGAGCGCCTTCTGCCCGGCGAGCCGCCGGAACGGATCGACGAGGCACTTTCACGGTACAGGGCAATTTACGAAAAGTGCCTGACGGGAAAGACGAAGCCTTACGACGGGATCCTGGATATGCTGACGGCGCTTCGGGCGCGGGGCGTTCGGCTGGCGGTTTGCACAAATAAGCACATTTCGGCGGCGGAGGCTTTGATACAAAAGTATTTCCCCGCGGGCCTGCTCGACGCCGTTGAGGGCGACAGGCCCGGCGTGCCGCGTAAGCCGGATCCGGCGCATGTGCGTATCCTGCTGGAAAAGCTGGGCGTAACACCAGAGGAGACCGTATATCTCGGCGATTCTGGCGTCGACATGCAGACGGCGAAGAACGCGGGTGTACTCCCTGTCGGCGTGCTCTGGGGCTTTCGGGAGAAAGACGAGCTTTTGGAAAACGGCGCAAAGGTCTTGCTGTTGCATCCGTCGGAACTCCTGGGAAAAGTCGATTTTTGGAAAAAAGAAGGAAGATAACATGCGGGGCTGTCCTGTGCGGCGGCCCCGTATTCCATAAAATGGAGGAAAGCTAATGGCAAAAGAGATTCCGGTCAGGGCGGGCGAAACGTGTGAGTTTTCCGTCGAGCGGCTGGGCAGCCATGCCGAGGGCGTCGCCCGGGCGGAGGGCTTTACCGTTTTCGTGCCGGGCGCTTTGCCGGGGGAGCGGGTCTTTGCGCGGGTGGACGTCGTGAAGAAAACATACGCGTCGGCTGTTCTGACGGAAATCCTGGCGCCGAGCTCCGAGCGGACGGAGCCGCGTTGTCCCGTTTACGCCGCCTGCGGCGGCTGTCAGCTCCAGCATCTTTCCTATGAGGCACAGCTTCGCGAAAAACGGCGGCAGGTGGAGGATGCCGTGCGCCATATCGGAGGGCTGGACAAGGTGGAGATTTCCCAGACCATCGGCGGCGAGCCCTGGGGCTATCGGAACAAAATGCAGTTCCCTATAGGGCGCGCCGGCGGCAAGACCGTCGTCGGCTGCTTTGCGCAGGGAAGCCATGAGATTGTTGACACGGAGCTTTGTTATATCCAGCACCAGACAAACAACGACCTGATGAACGCCATGCGGGACGCTGTGCGGAAGCTGGGAATCCCCGTTTACGACGAAGATCGCCATACGGGATTGATCCGTCATATCGTCGGGCGCGTTGGCATGAATGGGGACGCGATGGCGGTGGTGGTGACGGCCCGAAGGGAAATGCCGCAGGCCCGGGAACTCGTGAAGCTCCTGCGGGCGCGCGTGCCCCGGCTGGTCAGCGTACATCAGAATATCCAGACGTACCGCAACAATGTGATACTCGGTCGGGAAACGAAGCTGCTATGGGGCAAGCCTGCAATCCGCGACGTAATCGGGCCGCTGTCCTTTCAAGTCTCGCCGCGGTCATTTTTTCAGGTCAACACGGCGCAGGCCGAGACCCTTTACAAAAAAGCACTGGAATACGCGAATCTCGGGGGCGGCGAGACGGTGATCGACGCGTACTGTGGTACAGGCACCATCACGCTCTTCCTCGCGAGGAAAGCGCGTAAGGCGTATGGTATCGAGGTCGTGCCCCCGGCGATTCTCGACGCGCGGAAAAACGCGCGGGCCAATCATATCCGGAACGCCGAATTTATCGTCGGGGACGCGGCGGACGTCATGCCGCGCCTCTATCATGAAGGCGTGCGCCCGGACGTTATAGTCACCGACCCGCCGCGTGCGGGCTGCACACCCGTCGTGCTGGAAACTTTCGTCCGCATGCATCCGTCGCGTATCGTCTACGTCTCCTGCAACCCGGCCACGCTGGCCCGAGACCTGGCAATCCTCGACAGCCTCGGTTACCGCGCGGACAAAATCCAGCCGGTCGATATGTTTCCTATGACGAGTCACGTCGAGACTGTCTGTTTACTAACACATAAGGGTTAAAAAGGGCTTGGAAAAGCCTGAAATCAAGGGGGTTCCGTCACCGGGAGCGAATCGTGCTCCGCGTGATGGGAACCCTCTTTTTTATCTGGGGAAACATATCGAGAACGGGGGTTGTGGCTCCTATTTTACTATTTCGGGAAACGAGAAAACGATTTTACTATACAGGCGAAAACGAGAATATGATTTTACTATTTTGCGTGGGTCGAGAATATGATTTTTACTGAAAGAGGCGGCACCGGAGTGATCAGTTCCGATGCCGCCATTTTCTGTCTTAGCCGTTAATCTTGCGGTATTCCATGCCGATCGCTTTGGCTCTGGCGATCAACTGGTAAACGCGAGGCTGGGAGATTTCCAGCTCCGCAACGATTTCCCTGACGGAATAACCCTGCAGCTCCTTCATCTCAAACGCTCTCGCAATACGGGTGTCTTCCGCGTCCATCAATGCCTTGATGCCATTGTACTCATCTTTCGCAATGACCTGCTCGTCCACCGGAGCGCTGCCGACCGGCTCGTATCCGGTTTCGACGAGACCATCCCAACTGATGATAGGGGCCTGCCTCTTGTCCTTGTAGGGACAGGTGGCGCAGGAGACGGTGTCCGGGCATTTGATGAATGCCTTCCTCTTGCCGGGGATCATGCATCTGACGCTGGCATAACCACGAGAGTGCTGTGTGTCCA
>CAMHCS010000005.1 GCA_946183785.1 uncultured Selenomonadales bacterium
TCAGGCAGGCTTCGTTGACGAGGCATTTGAGCCGGAATCCGGCGTCGTGCATCTCTTTCAGCTTACTTGGGGTTCTGAGGATTTCCCGGGGCGGGTTGAATACGGTCGCGCCGCATTTCTCGCGCCAGATTTCCATTTGCCGCAGATTCCACTGGTAGGCGTTGCATGAGGTGTGGATCTCCGCCTCCGGCAAGAGCGCATGCAGCAGCGCGGCCACCCGGTAATCGGAAAGGATGAAGCCTTCGATCTCAAAAGCCTTCGCCGCCCGCGCCAGGGTGAGGACGAAATTCTTCACCTCGTCTTCGGCGGTGAACCGGTAGCACATGGCGTTGACCGGGCAGATGCGGCGCACCTTGCCCTTCGAGAGCCGCAGGAATTCGAGACAGTTGTTCAAATAACACTCGCGCATGGCGTCCACGTCGGCGGGATTTTCCCCCGCCGATTTCCGATCGTCAAAGGTGAACCGCACATGGGAAATCATTTCCTGAAAGGGGAGCTCGCAATAGACGTGATCGATGTGCTTCTTGCGCTTCTCCGCCTCCTGCAGGAACCATTCGGGATCGGCGCCGTTATACGGAACGGAATAAATACGACAATCCGGGTTCATTTCGTCCCCCTTCCGTTGCCCAATAATTGACATTTTTATAATTTGCAGCGTAATAGTCCCCCCTCTGCTATATGTTCCAATCTCCCTATGAGGATATACTTCGGCGATTCGATGACGACAGGAATATTTCCTTTTGCCCTTTCATACAGTTTTGCCTTGTAAGCAGGGGAAAACTGTAAAATCGACCTGTACCCGAGTACAGTATTGCAATTTTATCCGCTAATCAGGGCTTTCTTAATTGCCAATACAAGATTTTTGGCTTATAATATTTATGTGCAATTGTTATCCTTAACAAGAAATCATTTGCATTTTTTTCATTTTGATTTCTAATTTGAACAGAAAAGGATTTGATGGACGTGACTCCTGCATCTTTATCGCTGATATCGCGTTCCATTATCTTACAAAAAACTGTCGGCGCCGATATATGCACCGTGTCCCTGTTCGTGGCCAATGCGTTGTACTTTTTCTGGGCCACCACGGTGTACATGGCGCTCCATTTTGCCGGCATCGACTGGCCGCAAACCTTTTTCTCTTCCATTATTCCCGGTACGGAAATGTTGCCGGATCTTTGCATGATGTTTGCGGTTTTCTCCGGCACCGTGTGCTACGGGTTCCGGTCTCCATGCTGGCAGCGGTATCTGCTTCCGGTGCTGGCGACGATCATGCTTTCCGTAATGGTGTTCCCATTCGTGGCAGCCGGCCCTCGCCTGTTGCTGCTTGCCTTCTTTATGGCACTTTCAGGGGGCGTGTTTGCGCTGATTTTCCATTTGGTTTCCCTGCACGTGGCGCCGGACGTGACCGGTCGCTTCTTCGGTTTTTCGACCGCCTTTTCCCTGCTGCTGCAGTCTGGTTTCCATGCTGTTCTGGACGCCTCGTTGACCGGCTTTCTGACTGCCTCGGTGCTGTGCATGGGCGGTCTGGCAATGCTATTGCCAAAATGCCTGGAACAACTTGCCTCAATGGAAGCGTCGGCGGCTGAACAGCCTGCGGAAAAAACGGCTCCCCGTGTCGATATATCCGTTTTCGGCTGGTCCGTCCCCATGACGCTTTTGATTGTCGTCCTGCTTTCCCTGCTCCATGGCATTGGGGACCTGTATATGGACGCTTATCACAATTTTAATGATTTGTTTGGATTCTCCCGCCTGTCCTATTGCGCAGGTTCCATCGCAGCCGGTTATTTTGCCGACCGCAACCGGCTGTATTTGCCCTTGGCCGCACTGTTTGCCAAAGCGCAGGACATTTTGGATATCTGGGTCGGACAAGAACAGGTTTTGTATTACCCACTTCATTATTTTGGCGATTTCATGAATGGCTTCTTTACCCTGTTCATCATTCTGGCCTTTGCAGACCTCGCCGCCCACCGGCCTTCGCTGAAGCCCTGGGCCGTAACCGGTCGTTCCTTACAGATGTTTACCGTCAGCGTGGCCACTGTTTTCGGCGCTTTTATACTGGATGCGGATAAACTGTTCTTTACGTTGCTGTATGTATTAGCCATTGCCGGGTGCCTGGTCATTGTTTTTTACAGCAGTGCCCTGCGCTTTAACCTTGGTTCCGCCGCAGCAGAGGAGACAACCCCGCTCCCCGCATCGGAGGAGGAAACCTCGCTCCCCACAGTGAAGGATACAACCCCGCTACCCGCCTCGGATTACTGCGCCCGCTACGGGCTGACCCAGCGAGAGACCGAGGTGCTGGATTGCATTCTTTCCGGCCAAAGCATTGCCGAAATCAGCAAAGCACTTTTCATCAGCCAGCGAACGGTCAAGTTTCACATCACCAACCTGCTGCGCAAGACCGGCGCCACTTCGCAAAAGGAATTGCTCCTGCTGCTGTACGAAAAGCAGGGAAAGAATATTACAAAGGGAACAACAATCGAGTAAGAGGCGGGGATTAGCCGCCTCCTCTCACACCACCGTGCGTACCGTTCGGTACACTGCGGTTTCAATAGTTGACGTGCACAGACTGATACTTCAAGGCTAAATCACAAAAGCCGAAGCGTATCAGTCTTTCTTTTGTCAAAGTATAATGAAAATAGAAGGACAACCTCGCTTTTTTCCTAAAACGAGAAAACGAAATAAGTCTTACGGAACAGTGAAAAAAGAATGATTATGACAAAAATGTAAAGTATAGATTACATTTTCTGCTACAAAAATGTAATCTATACTTTACATTTTTCTTTACAAGGACAGAAAACCGTGGTATTCTCTGAGAAAGGAGGGGAATTACCATGTCAATTATTAATATGTACAATATTTTGAAGGTATTATCTTCATTCAATCCATGGTGGAAAACCGGTAGTTTTCCTTCAGCGATGGCAAAGCCATATCGCCGGCTCGCTTTTTTCGAGGCAATGAAGCAACTGACTCGGGCAGATCTACGCCGTACTATCGTCCTGACCGGCATTCGTCGCGTCGGTAAGACAACCATACAACAACAAATCATCGAAGCATTGCTCAAGGAAGGCACAAAGGCTGAGCAAATCCTTTATGTGTCTCTCGACCATCCGATACTGAAGCTTGGCGGCATCGGATATATTCTCTCGTGCTACCATGAAAATATCCATGCAGGACAAGACGTCTATTACTTTTTCGACGAAGTGCAATATGCGCCGGATTGGGCTCAATGGCTGAAAACCATTTACGATACACAGCCGGAAACCAAAGTCGTAGCAACCGGTTCTGCAAGCCCAATCCTCATGCACGGCAACCAGGAAAGCGGCGTCGGGCGTTGGTCTGTACTTCCCGTTCCCACGCTTTCCTTTTATGAATACTGCGCGTTGATTGAAGCGCCTCACCCCAATCTCCCGCCAAACGTCAAGGCATCAGCACTCCTGGAAATGACATTGCAAAAGCGCACGCAGATAATGATGCAGCTTTCCATAGTGCAGAATTATTTCACACGTTATCTGCAAATCGGCGGCTTCCCCGAGCTTGCATTGGCAAACGATGATCTGACAGCGCAGCGGCTTATGCGCGAGGATGTGGTGGATAAGATATTGAAACGCGATTTGCCTGCACTCTACAATATCCGAAACGCGACGGAACTGGAACGCATTTTTCTTTATATCTGCAATGTATCTTCCAATATCGTCTCCATTGACGCCATTGCGAAAGAACTAAACGGCGTATCTCGTCAAACCGTGGAAAATTACATCCAATATATGGAAAGCGCGAACCTAATTTACCGAAGCTGGCCAGTCCAACTCACGGGCAAGCGCATCCTGAAGGCGCGTGCCAAGGTATATATCGCCGACGCCGCAATACGGAACGCAGTGCTGATGGATGAATCTTTGCCGAGCGATCCGACAGAGCTGGGAAAAATAGTGGAAACGTCCGTTTATAAGCACGTTGCCGCTTTCTATTATCACGAAGCCGCGTCCATCGGATATTTCCGCGACGGCGGCAAGGGGAAGGAAATCGATATTGTCGTGGAGTATCCGCGCATCCGCCCATTATTGATTGAAGTGAAATACCGTGAACAGGCGGCGGTAGCGGAAAGAGACGCCATCAGCAGCCTTGCAGACACAGCAAGCGTCTCGTTTATCATTACGAAACGCGCGGAGGATTATGGTATCCAAAAAACGCCATCCGGCGCCACCATGCTCCGCATTCCCGCCTTCGCTTTTCTGTACCTTTTGGGACACGCAGAGCAAATTTCGTATCAAGAAGGTTTATAATGAGAAAAGCGGCGCTCCGCAATGGAACGCCGCTTTTACTATGTCAATTTTTCTTTTACGCCTGTCCGGCAAGTTTCTTGTACCCTTCGAGTCTTGCCTTCGCGTCGCGCTCGGTCTTTGCGTAGAGCTCGTCCGCGATCTCGGGGAACGCGCGCTTCAGCGAGCTGAAGCGGACCTCGCCCTGCAGGAACTCCTGGAAGCTCTCCGTCGGCTCCTTCGAGTCGAGGGTGAACGGGTTCTTGTCCGTGCCGACCAGTTCCGGATTGTAACGATAAGTTGCCCAGTAGCCGGACTTGACCGCCTTTTCTTCCTCGCGCTGGCTCTTTCCCATGCCCGCGCGGATGCCGTGATTGATGCACGGCGCGTAAGCGATGACGAGGGACGGGCCGTGGTAGGCTTCCGCCTCGCAGATGGCTTTCAGCGTCTGGTTCTTGTCCGCGCCCATCGCGACCTGCGCAACGTAAACGTAGCCGTAGCTCATGGCCATCATGCCGAGGTCCTTCTTCTTCGTGCGCTTGCCGCTGGCCGCGAACTGCGCGATGGCCGCCGCCGGCGTCGATTTCGACGACTGGCCGCCCGTGTTCGAGTAAACCTCGGTGTCAAGCACCAGCACGTTGACATCTTCGCCGGACGCCAGCACATGGTCGAGTCCGCCGTAGCCGATATCGTAGCTCCAGCCGTCGCCGCCGATGATCCACTGCGAGCGCTTGACAAAGAAGTCGCGCTTATCGTAAATCTTATTGAGGAGAGCGTCGCTTCCCTTTTCCTTCTCGAGCAGCGCGGTCAGTTTTGCCGCGCGGTCACGGGTGCCTTCGCCCTCGTTCATGTTCTCTTTCCATTCCTTCATGGCCGCCTGCAAATCAGCCGAGCCTTTGCCCGCCGCGATTGCTTCATCGACAGCTGCCGCCAGCGCGTCGCGAACGGCCTTCGTGCCGAGGAACATGCCGAGACCGAATTCCGCGTTGTCCTCGAACAGCGAATTGCCCCAAGCCGGGCCCTGTCCGAGATGGTTCTTCGTGTAAGGCATCGACGGAGCGGAAGCGCCCCAGATCGACGAGCAGCCGGTGGCGTTCGCGATCATCATGCGGTCGCCGAAGAGCTGGGTGACGAGCTTCACATACGGTGTCTCGCCGCAGCCCGCGCAGGCGCCGGAGAATTCCAGGAGCGGCTTCTCGAACTGGCTGCCCTTGACGGTCTTCTTGTTCATCGGGTTCTGTTTCGGCGCGACTACATTCACGCCATAGTCGAAGGTCGGCTGCTTGTGCTCCTGCGTACCGAAGGGCTTCATGACGAGCGCCTTACCCTTCGGCGCCGGGCAGATCTCGGCGCAGTTGCCGCAGCCGAGGCAGTCCATCTGCGAAACCGCCATGGTGAAGAACATATCCTTCGCGCCGAGGGCCGGATTCGCCTGCGTGCCCTCGGGGGCTTTCGCCTTCTCGTCCGCCGTCATCAGGATCGGGCGGATCGCCGCGTGCGGGCAGACGAACGAGCACTGGTTGCACTGGATGCAAAGGTCGGGCTGCCACTCGGGCACGTCGATGGCGATGCCGCGTTTTTCATAGGCCGAGGTGCCGGACGGGAATGTGCCGTCGACGACGCCGAGCTTCTCAAATACGCCGACAGACAGTTTCTCACCCTCCTGCCGATTCATGATATCCTGCGCCGCCGTGATATACTCCGGAACGTCCTTCTTGACTGCAGGCTCGTCTTTCGCGTTCGCCCAGTCTGCTGGAACCTTGACTTCAATCAGCGCCGCCGGGTCGATGCCTTTGTCGATCGCGGCGTTGTTCATATCAATAACCTTCTGCCCCTTGTTGCCGTAAGATGTGACGACGGAATCCTTCAAATATTTAACGGCCTTGTCCAGCGGAATGATATCGGCCAGCTTGAAGAACGCCGACTGCATGATCATGTTGAAGCGGCCGCCGAGGCCCAGCTCCTGCGCCGCCTCCACTGCATTGATGATGTAGAATTTCACATGCTTCTGCGCCAAAACGCGCTTCATGCTCGCGGGCAGATGCTCGCCGAGCTCCGATTCCTTCCAGGTCGTGTTGAGCAGGAACACGCCGCCGTCCTTGATGCCCGCCAAGAGATCGTACTGATGGACATAGGACTCCTTCGAGCAGGAAATGAAATTCGCCTTGTTGATCAGGTATGGGGAACGGATCGGCAGCTTGCCGAAGCGCAGATGGGACATCGTGATGCCGCCGGACTTCTTCGAGTCGTAAGCGAAATAGGCCTGCGCGTACATATCCGTGTTGTCGCCGATAATCTTGATGGCGGACTTGTTCGCGCCCACCGTGCCGTCCGAACCGAGGCCCCAGAACTTGCAAGCCGTGGTGCCCTCCGGCGTCAGGTCCACGTCGCTGTGCGCGGGGGCCAGCGAAAGATTCGTCACGTCATCCGCGATGCCGATGGTGAAGCTGTTCTTCGGCACGTCTTTTTTCAGTTCCTCGAATACGCCGAAAATCTGGTCCGGCGTCACGTCCTTGCCGCCAAGACCGTAGCGGCCGCCAACGATGACCGGCTTCTCCGCCGCGTCGTAGTAAGCCGCCTTGACGTCGAGATAGAGCGGCTCGCCCAGCGCGCCCGGCTCTTTCGTGCGGTCGAGGACGGCGATCTTTTTCACCGTCTTCGGCAGCGCGGAGAGGAAATGCCTGACGGAGAACGGACGATAGAGATGAACGGACACGACGCCGACCTTCTCGCTCTGCGAGGAGAGATAATCCACGGCTTCCGCCGCCGCCTCGGTGACGGAACCGATGGCGATGACGACGCGCTCCGCGTCCTTCGCTCCGTAATAGTCGAAAATATGATGCTCACGACCTGTGATTTTCGCAAGCGCAGCCATCGCTTCCTCGACCATGTCCGGAATTTTCGTATAGTATTCGTTGACTCCCTCGCGAGTCTGGAAATAAATGTCGGGGTTCTGCGCCGTGCCGCGAACGACAGGATGATCCGGGTTCAGCGCGCGGTGGCGGAACGCCTCCACCGCATCCCAATCAAGAAGCTTGCCGAGATCGGCGTAATCGATCGTCTCGATTTTCTGAATTTCATGAGACGTACGGAAGCCGTCGAAGAAATTGATGAACGGCACACGTCCTTTGATTGCTACGAGGTGCGCGACGGCGCCGAGGTCCATGACCTCCTGCACGCTCGCCTCGGCCAGCATCGCAACGCCGGTCTGGCGCGCCGCCATGACATCCTGATGGTCGCCAAAGATATTCAGCGACGAAGCCGCCAGCGCGCGGGCGCTGATATGGAACACGCCCGGCAAAAGCTCGCCGGCGATTTTATACATATTCGGGATCATCAGCAACATACCCTGGGACGCCGTGTAGGTCGTCGTCAGCGCACCGGCCTGCAGGGAGCCGTGTACCGCGCCCGCTGCGCCGCCTTCGGACTGCAGCTCGATGACGCGCACCTGCTGACCGAAGAGATTCTTCTCCCCCCGCGCCGCCATCTCATCCACATGCTCCGCCATCGGCGAGGACGGCGTAATCGGATAGATTGCCGCAACGTCGGTGAACGCATACGATATATACGCAGCCGCCGTGTTGCCGTCCATCGTCTTCATTTTCTTTCCCATAAAACGTGATCCCCCTCATAAATATTAGTTACATGCCTCAAAACACTGCCCGGCTGCTTTCACTGTATCCGGGACAGGATTTTCACAACATACCATTATATTATACACCCCACATGAACGACTGTAAAATAAAAAAGCGACGTTCCCGAAAAATTTCCGGGAAACGCCGTTTGGGTGCAAAAAATTTTACGCGCGGCTCGGAGCTCGGAGTCCGACGCCGAAGCGCAGCTTTTCCAAATCTCCCGCGTTCTCCGCGCGAAGCACGCAAAAGCTTCCACAGCGCTCGCATTCCAGAACGATATAGCTGCCGCGAATGTCCGCCGTCAATTCCTCGCCGCCGCAAGGACAGACAATGTCGCCGTCCCTCGCCATGTCATGGACGCGGTTCAACGCTTCAAGTAAAATACGCTGCTTCTCGATGAAATTCTTTCCATCGTGGGGATGGAGCGCCTCGAACTCTTCCTGATTGAAGCGCATCAATTCCTCGATGCGGCGTCGCCGTCCGATATATCCCAACTCGAAATGATCCGTCATACAGTAGATCTTTTCAAGGCCGACATGCCGGAGACGATGAAGCGCATACACAAAACGATTTTCCGTCCCGCAGACGACGCAGGACGCCTCGACGGCGACCCGCCCTTTCCCCAGGCGAAGCAGGCGCGCCTTCTCATGGCCGCAGCTTTCGCAATAGAGCTCCGTCCGACGCTCCGCTGAAAAATACGGGACGTCGTGGATATGAATGCTTCCGCACTTCTGGCAATAAAGCGCCAACGAGCACACATCCCGAATCAGCATACCACGCAGCCCCCTTTCGTCTGTCAGTTATATTACTTCGAGACGCACGAAAAAAATCCTGCCGGCTTTCTCCCGTTTTTGAAATTTTCCTTCCAAAAAAAGAACCGCACGACGCGTTTTCGTGCGGTTCGACCGTGATTTTGAGTTTATTTCAGGACCTGAGGCAGCCATGTGGCGAGCCCCGGCGCAAAACAGAGGAGCGCGATTTCTGCCGCCATAATCAATGCAAACGGAAGAGACCCGCGAATGATTTCCTGTATTTTACTGTCGGGGCTGATGCCCTTGATGACGAATAAATTCATTCCAATGGGCGGCGAAATCAGCGCCAACTCCATATTGATCAGCAGCACCACATTGAACCAGATCAGGTCGAAGCCAAGAAGGCGCATGATTGGATAAAGCATCGGCAATGTAATCAAAATGATGGACACGGTCTCCAGCACACAGCCAAGAACCAGCAGCACAAGATTGACGCCGAGGAAAATCAACCAGCGGTTCAAGCCGCTTTCCGTGACTACCGCCATTAGTGCCTGCGGTACCTGCAGCGCGGTCAGGATAAAGCCGAACAGCATCGCGCCAATCATGATCGCGAAAATCATCGAGGTGGTCTTGACGCTGTCCTCCAAAATTTCCGGCATGTCAGAGAGCTTTACTGTCCGATAGACGAAAAAGGTGATCATGAGACTGTAGACCGTTCCGACGGCGGCAGCCTCTGTGGGCGTGAAAGCGCCGGTGTAGATTCCGCCGACGACGATAATTGGAAGCAACAGCCCCCAGATTGCATGGCGCAAAATCTCCCATCGCTCCTCCCATGAGGCGGATGGCTGCCTCTCCATATCGCCGGACATGAATACCACATAAGCGATGAAAAGAAGCGTCAGCAGGGTCCCCGGCACGACGCCGGACAGGAACAGCTTACCCACGGACTCGTCGGTGATGGAACCATAGAGAATCATCGGGATACTGGGCGGAATCAAAATGCCGAGGGTCCCGCCCGCCGCCACGGTACCGAGAACGACGGTTCGCTTATAGCCCCGGGACAGCATTTCGGGAATCGCCATTGCGCCGATGGTCACAGCTGTGGCAACGCTGGAGCCGGAAATTGCCGCAAAGATTGCACAGGCAAAGACTGTGGCGACGCCGAGGCCGCCGGGCAAATGGCCGAGCCATTTACTGCCCAGCTCGAAAAGCTCGCTGCCGACGCGGCCCTTCAAAAGAATCTGGCTCATCAAAATGTAAAGTGGAACGGCAGTCAATACAAAATCATCCAACGTCTTGTAAGCAATGACGGGAATCTGAGGAAACGCCGAAACGCCGCCGAGAAAAGCGAACATGCCGAGAACGCCGGACAGCGACAGCGCGAACGCCACGGGCATTCCCGCCACCAGAAGCAGGATGATGAACAAGGAAAAACCGAGCAGCATCAGTCCTCCCCTCCTTCCGTCGAACCGCTCCGGAAATCGGAGAAATCGCCTTTACTGAGCGCAATGGCGTCCGCCCAGCTCTGTCGTATCAGCTCCAGAAAGAGCAGCCCGGAGCCCAGCACAAGGGGAAGCTGGGGAATCCAGAGCGGAAAGCGCAAAATCGATGGCGACAGTTTGTGATATTCGTAAGACGTGAGCACAAAATCGGTGCTTTCCGTCATGAAGACGAAAAACAGCAGCACCGAAAGCACCGTCATGCAGAGCTCCAAAACACAGCGCGCTTTCGGCGAAAACCTTTCAACGATAAAATCCACCTGGATATGGCCGCGCCTGCGGAGCGTGACTCCAAATCCAAGAAAGCCCGCCGCGATGATCAGATAGGTGGAAATCTCCAGAACCCATTCCGTCGGTGCGCCGAACAACCCGCGCATGACGATCTCATAGCAGACGATGAAGGCCACCGCCAGGATGCAAAGCCCCGCAATCACTGCTGCCAAACGCGAAAGCGCAAGCAACGCCCGATCATAAACGCGAAACAATTTTTCCATGACAATCCTTTCCCGCAAAAAGGAGAGTGAAGTGCACTCCACTCTCCACAGCCGCTTCGCGGCATAAGCGGCCGCTAAGGCATTGCTGACGCAATACCAAGCGTCTGCTTATCTCCACATTCCACTCTTGTTTACTTGCTCGCCTTCAGGCACTCGTCGACGACCTTTTTCCCCAGCTCGCCATTGTCTTTGATGAAGTTCTCGCGCACGGACATCGTCGCCGCCTGCCACTTCGCCACGTCTTCCGCCGGTACCGTGAACACTTCCATGCCGGCCTGCTTCAATGCCGCCGCGGTCTTCTCATCCTCGGCTTTCGTCTCCTTGCGGATTTCGTCTCGGATTTCCTTCGCGGCCTCCGCCAAGGCCTTCTGCTGCTCCGGCGAAAGGCTGTCCCACTTCGCCTTGTTCATCGCCAGCGAGAACTCGCAGAACGCGTGGTTCGTGATGGTCAGATACTTGGCGACCTCGTAAATTTTCCGAGCGAACATCGCCGTAGTCCCGGAGGTCTGCCCGTCGATGGTACCGCGCTGGATTGCCATGTAGACCTCCGCCGATCCCATAGTAACAGGGGACGCGCCAAGCGCCTTGATAGTCTCCGCCGGAATCTGACCGTAGCCGCGAAGCTGCAAGCCGGCAAAATCCTCCGGCTTCGTCAGCGGCCGCTTATTGTTTGCAAACTGCACATAACCGTAATCGGCCCAGATTAGATTTTTTACGCCTTTTTTCTCAAATTCTGCGTCCAGCGTCTTGCCAAGACCGCCATCGATGGCCTTTGCCACTGATTCATACGTCGGCAGCAGGAACGGCACGTCGAGCACGTTCAATGCCGGAATCACCGTGGTCCACATCGCAGTGGAGTTCAGCCCCATGTCAAGACCGCCCGACATAATCGCGTCGTTCATGCTCTTGTCCGTATAAAGCTGCCCCGCCGGGTATGTCGTCACGGTCAACTTGCCGCCGGACTTCTCCTCGACACGCTTCGCAAATTTTTCCATGCTCTTCGACAAATGATGATCAACGGGCAAATGATATGCGAGCTTCAACTCCGTCTTCCCGTCCTTCCCCGAGCCGCCGCCCGCGCTCTTCCCGGCGCCGCACCCAGCCAATACGACCGTCATCATCACAGCGGCGACGCAGAAAAACAGCCGCCGCCAATTTTTCGACCACCTTTTCATTCCAATCCCCTCCATAAAAGACAACGCCGCCCTCCGTTGTGGAAGGCAAAAAACTTAGAAAATAGTATACACGATACCGCTTTCGTTTGCAAATGTTTTTTTATAGAAGACATTTACGTCAAATAGTCTTCCCCAGCATATAGCAGATTTTTCATGCAAGTGACAACGTTCTTCTGTCGCTTCAACGTATCTCGTGCGACAGACCGCAGAAAAGCGACATTGTGATCAAAAGAAGATGCCATATGCTCAATCAATTCGACCAAACGATCCGCATCCGGTTTTGGTTCTTCCGTCATGACCATCGTAACAGCCATGAACTCCATAAGCTTATATGTCATGACAAATAGGATATAATTCTGAACAAACGTCCCAACCAAAGCGTACGGATAGTGATTCAAGAAAAATTCGTTGACAAGATAATTTTCAAAAATATAGCCATAATTCCGAAGCATATCGTCTCTAGCCGGACAAAAATCGTTTTTATATTTTTCGACCAACGACGCGAGCGACTCTTTTTCCTGCTCAAGACCGAACGCCCGAACGACACGTCTCATCAATACCCTTTCCCTGCCTTGAAATGCTGCTTTTTTCCCATACAGCGTCTCAATCAGATCGAACATACTCTTGACATACTCCACCGGGTGAAATATGATCGCATGCAACATATCTGGCACCTGCTTCTCAAAATCTTCCGCAGTATAAATCTTGGCAAGCAATTCAATTTTCTCCGATTCGCCCGCCTCGACAAAATCTCCCGCCTGATCGAGAAAAAAGCCCAGCACGATCAGCCGTTGGTCAATAGAAAGAGACCGGTTCTGAAGAATAAAAATTGCGCCACGCTGAATATCGAGCAATACAGCTTCCAGTTTTGGAAGTCGCCCTGTCGCACGTCGAACAATCTCTTCATATTGCTCCGCGGGGATAAATATACGTTCAAACTGCATTGGCTCTTTGGAGAGCAGCGCTTGTTTCGCTGCGACGGGACAAGTCATTGTCAATGCTCGCAACAACAAATCAGCAACCGTATACATTATGCGCGGGTAAATCGTACAAGTATTCGACAGCCATTCCATCCCCTGCGTTTTTTGAATATGGCAAAGGCCATCGCTCTGAAGAAAAGGACAGGAACCGTCCCGCGCCATCTCTACAATAAATTTCCCTTTTTGTTTTTTATATTTGATTTGTGAAACAATTTTCTTGCGCTCTGACCGTGGTTCAATTGTGCAATATTTCTGATATGTCGCCCCGTCGATATCGACTTCCCATTTCTTGCAGCACTTGGATCCGCAAACCGCGCCATCGCACTGGAAATTGCTCACATACTCCGGCTGCAAGCAAATTTGCATTTTCTGTTCCTCCATAAAACATTTCGCCCCCGTTTTTTATTACATAACAAAAAAAGCACCGCTCCCGCGATGCTTTGGTTTGCGTGGCTGGGGTAGCTGGACTCGAACCAACGCATGCGGGATTCAGAATCCCGTGCCTTACCAACTTGGCGATACCCCAATCGGCTGTCAATATAAGAATTATACAAAGCCGAAGGACGTTTGTCAAGGAAAATCTTTCAGCGGTCAGCAATCGGTCAGCGATCAACGATTGCCTCATGATGGCACACTATGAGCGACAAGCAATTCGGCAGTTCCCCTTTCTCCGCCGTATAGCGGATATTCGCTGCGCTTCCCCTCACAATCCGCAGCGAAATTTCGTTGTCGCTTTCCATAACGTCGAAAGGCTCGCCGTTGTATCGAACGGAAACCTCGGCGCATTCGCTCTTCGGCTCATACTCGACGGTCCAAAGGATACGCGGCGGCTCCGGCAAACGCGCCAACAGGAGCTGCGTGACAAGCTCCTCGAAAAGCAGCATCAGGGAACGGACCACATCGTTCGGCAGGCCGTTCTTTTGCCCGAAGGCTTCGATTGCGATATGACAGCCGATGAAGTCGAACTCCCGCGACTCGACGGAAAGCGTCAGCACCTTCAGCCGGTGAATGAACTGTCTCGTTTTCTCCCGCTGCGGGCGCTCGAAAATCTGCTCCGGCGAGCCGTCCTCGTAGACGCCGCCCTCGTCCATATAGAGGACCCGAGTCGAGATTTTGCGCGCAAATTCCATGTCGTGGGTCACGATCATCATCGTGACGCCCATTTCCGCCACCTTCCGGATGACCGTCTCGACCTCGCCGACCATCGTCGGATCGAGAGCCGAGGTCGGCTCGTCAAACAGCAGGATCTCCGGCTCCATGGCCAGTGCGCGGACAATCGCGATGCGCTGCTGCTGCCCGCCGGATAGCTCGTCGGGATAGGACAGCAACTTCTGCGAAAGGCCGACCTTTGCCGCCAACTCCTTCGCGCGATCATAGGCCTCCTGCCGGGAACGCCCCAAAAGCTCGACCGGCGCGGCCATGATATTCTCGACGACGGTCAGATGGGAAAACAGATTGAAGGATTGGAAGATCATGCCGATTTTTTGTCGCAAAAGGTCTGTGCGATAACCGGGCGCGGTAATCTCCTCGTCCCGAAGAAATATCTTCCCCGCCGTGGCTCGCTCCATTTGGTTGATTTGCCGAAGCAGCGTCGACTTGCCGCACCCGGAAGAGCCGATTACAGCGATGATTTCCCCCTCGTTCACCGTGAGATTTACATCTTTCAGCGGCGTCACGCCCGGATATTCTTTTTTCAGATGCTCGATGCGGAGAAGCGCGCCGCTCATGGTCTCACCCCCCGCAGAATCTCGTCCGCCGTCCGGTTTCTCGGATTGAGCTTCGTCAGCATCCAATCCGTGATCCGCTGGAACAGCCAGGTCAATATCAGGTACAGCACCGAAATCACGATCAGCGGCATAAACGCGTCAAAGGTCCGCGCCCGGATCAGGTCCGCGACCTTCGTCAAATCCTGCACAGCGATATAGCCGACAATCGACGTGGATTTCAGCAAAGTCACAATCTCCGTTTGGTAGGCCGGGAAAAAGGTCCGTATCGCCTGCGGCAGCACGAATTTTCGGAAGGCCTGCCGCTCCGAGAATCCGAGCGCCAGCGCCGCCTCCGTCTGCCCCTTCGCTACGCTGGCCGCGCCGCTTTGGAGCAACCCGAAGACCGAAAAGGCAAAGAGCAGGGAGAACACCAGCACAGACACGATTACGCCGTTCACATTCATGCCGCTGAAAACGATATAATAAAAGACCATCAACAGGACCACCACGGGCATTCCCGCGAGGAAACGGGAGAAAAGATCCAGCGCCCGATTCAGCAGCGAATACCCCTCCCGATAGGCGAAGCACAAACCAAATCCCAGGAGCGTTCCCAGAATCACGGAAGACAATGTGATCGTCAGCGTCAGCCCCATACCGGAGAGCATCATTTTCCAGCGGTTTTCCCGAATCAGCGCACGTTCGATCTTCTCCTTCAGGGTCGCCCAGATTCCTTCCCCCGTCCCTTTCTTTGCCCGGACGACAAGCACGCAGTCGTCCGTAAACGTCACATCGGAAAAACGGAACGTCTCGGCGCGCTCCGGCGTGTACTCGGCGGCGTTGATGCCGATGTCGTTCTGCCCGTTACTCACGCTGGCCAGATTCGCCTCAAAGTTGGCGACGGTGAATTTGAAATCATAACCCCGCTCCATGCAGAAGCGTTCCAGAAGCTCCGCCTCGTAGCCACCGAGTTTCCCGTCCGAAAGGTAAATCAGCGGCGGACAGGAGCCGTCCGTGGCGATGGCGAGCGTCCCGTTCTCGCCGGAAAGGTTCGGCGGTTCCACCGGCGGCGTCTCCCCGCTGATCCAGCGCCCCTTCATCTCATCCAAAGCGCCGCTTTCCTTCAATGTTCGGAGGAATGCGTTGAACTCTCCTCGAAGCCGATCCCCGTGCTCCGAATAGGCGAATACGAAAGCGTAGTTTGTCTGCCCGATGGGGTCGCCCAGTACGGCGATACCTTTCTCCCCCTCGGCGCAAAGCGCGTTGAAGAAGACGCGGCTCATGGCGATGGCGTCGATTTTTCTTTGCCGAAGCGCCTCCATCATGTCGCCGATGGTCGCAAGATACACATACTCGATATCGTCGTGGAAATTCGCCCGGACATGCTCCTCCGACTTGGCGGGCCATCCCCCGATCCGCCTGATCTCCTGCCCGTCCACCATCACGCCCTTCGCCGCGCAGCAAAGCCCCGTCAACAGGAACAGCGAAAGCAGCAGCAGCCATATGACCTTTCTCGCCAATCCTTCCGCCCTCCTCTTCAAAACTATCTTGATAATATAAATTCGACGCGGAAAGAAATATTCCTTCCGCGTCGTTCCGTTCACAACAGAAAATACACGATACCCGCCACGAAGCTCACCGCGTTCGTCAAGAGCAGCACACGGAAGAGTCTCTTGCCTCCCTTTTCCCGCACCGCGTAACCACAAAGCGCATATTCCAGCAGGACGACGACGATCTCGCCCCAAAGCACGGCGGCAGCATACGGAAAGGTTCGAGGCGTTTCCGAGAGGAATTCGTTCAATAAAAGATTGCTGACGATATTGACAACGAAGAACCATATCCATTCCGCCGCCCGCCGGTAACCGAAGAGCCAGAAGATCGGCGTCTCGATGACCGCCGTCGCCAACGCCGCGTCAAAAAGCCACGGCTCCGAGAACACGCCGCCCGCCAGCGCAAAAATGGTTTCCGACACGACAGGAATCGTCATCGCGCGTCCTCCCCCCGTCCAATTTCCCGCCCTGCGAGCCACAGGCACAGGAATTGCAGGACGATCATCGCCGACGCGGGAACAAAGACCGCGCCGGGATAAAACGCTCCCGGCAACAGGCAGCCCGCCGCCAGCCCGAACATCAGCCCTGGACGCGCGGGCGCGCACCGATGGAGAAGCCGCAGCGTCAGCGGCATCGTCAGATTGAACGCGAACGCCAGCAGCAGCGCAGATATCAGCCCTTCACCCTGCAAGGCGAAAAAACCCAGCAGGAAAATCGCGAGAATCGTTTTCGGGTAGCCGACGCGGTCGCAAAGGACGCCCCCCGCCGCTTTACCCAGCGCGAACACGCAGGGAAACAACAGCGTGGACGCACCCGATACGCCGCCCCCGCCGAAACCGCGAAGCACGACGCAAAGGAGCAGCGCCACCCCACAGCCCAAAATAGCGACGGAAGACGGCGCCCCGACAATCTGTTCCTGACCACCAAAAACCGGTTCCGATATATCGCAGTCGTTCCTATAAGCAAAAATCACAGCCGCAACATACGCGACGAAAAATAACCACGCGGTGCAAAAACCGCCGAGACCAAGCCCAAGCCCCACAGCGCCGCCGGATACAAAAATCCCCGGCGGGCCGTAATTCTCATAGCGCCGCAGCACAAGCCCGCCGGCCGCCGCATGGAACAGGCAATTCCCCAGGCCGAGGGAAGCCACCCAAAGCCCGGTGGGAAGCATGGAAACGAAGCCGCCGCCAAGCAGCACGGCGGCGACAAAAAGGGCGGGCAAAACCGCCCGCGGCCGCCGGTCGAAAAACCAGCCCGCGCACCATTGCCCGCCAAACGCAATCAAATTGTAAAGGCCGAAATAATAGACAATCGGTTCAAGATACGGCTCATCCACCGCATACGCCGCCAATGCCGCGCCACAAACGCCGTCCACCGAAAAATGGGCGAGCGTCAAGAGCGGCAGGACAAGATCCCGTTTCATTCGATTTCCTGCCATCCGTTGGAGAGATCTTCGGATTCGAAAATACGCGTTTTTCCGTCCTTCGTTTCAATATAGATGTGTCTCTCTATATCCAGCTCCTCCGGCTGGGCGCCGATTTTTTTGCCGAAGGAAGTCGGCTCGCGGCGCACGATGGCAAAATGCACCGTCAGACGATAGAGCGAACTTTCGCCTTCCTCGGGCACCGAATACGGAAACTCCACCGTCACCGTGCCGGGTACCGGCTCATTGTACGCGCCCGCTGTACCTTGGACAGGTTCCCCGCTTCTCTTGTCGTAGACGCGGTACTCGTAAGTGCCAATGTCGGGAAAGCTGAAATTGAACAGCAGCGTCCCGCCATATTCGCTCGTTTCCAAGATCGAGATGTCCACCGTCGGCTTCGCCTGCCCGGTCGGGTGCTCCACCGGTTGCTCAATCGGCGGACGAGGAGGACGCGGCGGCCTTGGCCCTCCAGGAAACGCGACGTCAGCGGACGCGGTAGACGCGCTGCACGCAGCAAGCAAAAACGCAACAAGCCACTTTGCTTTCATGACGATTTTCCTCCTTCTGACAGAACAGTTTCTATTTTTTCCTTCACCGCTTGCAGACTAATTGACGCCAGACAGTCGATTCCCTTCGGGCAGGCGCGTTTCCAGCACCAACGGCAAGGGCGCTGGATCTCGATCGCGTTTCGCGGCTGCCCGTATGGGCCGTTACGGTTCGCGTCCGTCGGGCCCATCAGCATAATTGTCGGAATGGAAAGCCCCGCCGCCAGATGCACCGGCCCTGTGTCGCCTCCGACGGCGAAGCGCGCGCTACGCAAAACAGCGGCCAGCTGCTTCAGGGACGTCTTGCCGATCAGCTCCACCGGCGGAATTTCCGTTTTTGCCATAACGTCGGCGGCGATCCCCTCATCCACCGCGCCGCCGCCCACCAGCACGGGAATGATTTTTTCCTCATAGAGCCAGTCGCAGAGTGCGGCATAGGACGAAGCCGGCCAGCGCTTATTCGGCCAGTTTGCTCCGATTGCCAGCGCTGCGTAGGCCGCACCCTCAGGCACGCCGCCGCGCACGAGCAAAGTTTTGGCAATCTGCTCGTCTTTTTCCGAGACGGCCAGCGGGAACTTCACCGTTTCTACGCGGCAGCCGATAGCCCGTGCCACGTCCAGATAACGCTCGACGATATGGCCTTCCGCGTGCGGCCCACGGACTGGTCTGCTGATTTTGTCGCTCATTTCCCGCATATTGCAAGTGCCGAATCGACGCGTCGCGCCGGAAAAAAAGGCCAGCGCCGCGGATTTTCCGAGCCCCTGCAAATCCAGCGCGACGTCAAATCGTCCTGCACGCAGTTTGTTCCGAAGCGGGCCGAAATTTACGAGGAATCCGCCGAAGGACTTGAATTTCTTCTTCTCAAACAGCAATATCTCGTCAATATACGGATTACCCTCCAGAAGCTCCCGGGCCGGGGGCTCCACCGCCCATGTCACCCGCGTCTCGGGAAATGTCTCCTTGATTGCGTAAGATACGGGCAACGCGTGGATCACATCGCCGATGGCGCTGAGTTTGACAATCAGGACGTTCATTTCCCGCTCTTGATCCTTTCGATGACATTTGTCGTCGAATGTCCCTCAACAAAGGGAATAAGTTCGACGCGCCCGCCCGCTTCCTGCACGATTTTCGCCTCAGGCAACGTATCGATTGAGTAGTCTCCGCCTTTGACATAAACGTCAGGCTTTACCAGCCGAACCAGCTCCTCTGCCGTCGTCTCGTCGAAAATCGTCACGATGTCCACCGCCCGGAGCGCGTCTAGCACCTCGGCGCGATCCGCCTCGGAAACGATCGGACGCCCCTCGCCCTTCAACCGACGCACCGACGCGTCACTGTTCAGCCCGATCACGAGGAAATCTCCCAGTTCCTCCGCCGCCGTCAAATACCGTACATGACCCGCGTGCAGGATATCAAAACAGCCGTTCGTGAACACGATCGTCGCGCCATCCGCCCGCACCGTGTCGCAGGCTTCCTTTATATATGCCCGCGGAATAATCATATTTGCCCACCCCTGCCGCTTGCACAAATATCCAAAGTTATTGTCGCCGGTCGACGTAGTTCCACCACTATGACTCCCCCTCGCCCGGCCTATGAAAATTCGTGCCGCGCTTTTTTATTTCAGTTGTTTTTCCGCCGCCGCCCGAAGTTCCTCCGCGCTGACCGTCGCCGTACCCATCTTTCGCACCGCGACCCCGGAAGCGACATTCGAGAGCCGCGCAGCGTCCTCCGGAGACGCTCCTGCCGCTATCGCGAGGATAAACGCCGCAACGCAGGTGTCGCCCGCGCCGGATACGTCGAAGACCTCGCTTTTATCTACGACGGGAATATCTACGGCTCTCCCGTTTTCAAGGCAAAGCGTCATGCCCTTCTCACCCCGGGTCACCAGCACACCCTTCGCCGAAAGCTCAGCCCGCAGTCTCTCGCCCGCCGCGCGGAGCGAATCCTCGTCAGTCAATTCCTCGCCCATGGCGTCAGCCAGCTCCGCGTCGTTCTGCTTCACGTAATCGACGCCCACGAAACGACGAATCGAATACCTTGAATCGACAATCGTAGACACGCCCTGCTTTTTGCAAGCCTCAATTACCTCGTTTGCCAAAGCTGAAGGAATTACCGCACCGCCGTAATCTGAAAGCACCATCCCGTCCAATCCTTCGATTTCCGCAAATATGCGTTCCCGAAGTTCCGACATAATATCCGCCGTAAGCGGCGATCGGTCTTCTTTGTCAACACGGACGATCTGTTGGCTGACCGTCGCACGTCCACCGGCGATGATTCGCGTCTTTGCCGTCGTAGGCCGCGACGCATCCGTCACAAGGCCGGAAATGTCGACCCCCTTACCTGAAAGGATATCAAGAAGGCCTTCCGCCGCGGCGTCATCCCCAACGACGCCGAGAGCGACGGCCTTGCCGCCCAATGTCGCCACATTATGTACCACGTTCGCGGCGCCGCCGGGTACAACGTGCTCTCCCTGATGCTCAAGCACCAGTACCGGCGCTTCCCGCGAGATGCGCGCTATTTTCCCCGTCAAGTACACGTCGGCAATCATATCGCCGAGAATCGCGACGCGCCTATCGCGCATGCCTTCCAATATCTTGGAAATCCGTCCGCCCATTATCTCTACCTCACCAAGGAGTAAACTCGCAGCTCACATGCCAGGAATCACGCTTCGCCCGATAGCGAAGGATTACCTGCGCACAGTGCATATCATGGAACCAATAGTAATCAATGTCGCGCACCGTATGCCGCTCTGCGTCCATCGCCTGCCCAAATACAAAGCGATCACGATCCGTCACCGCCAAGCTGACGCCATAATCGAACCGTCGTGCGTAGTCGTCAGAATTATACGCGAACAGCGTCTTGCCCTTCGTGTTAGTCGAATACCGGTACCCAACGTATGCCGTCAAAGCAGGGCTGAAATCGTACGACATCACCGCGCCGTAACTCGTGCCGCGGATTGATGAATGATCGTAGCTCTCCCGTGTAATCCCATAACTCGCCCGCGCGTTCAGCCGGAATTTGTCGCTGCCCAGCCGAATCGTATGGGGCCATATGGAAACGCCGTAATAGGTGTGCGTCGAATCAATCCCATTATGTGACCACCGGCCGCCCTCAAAATTCAAGCCGTAGGAAATCGGCAGGTTCCCAATCCGGTTGCCATAGCTGTATAAAAAGGTCGGCTGTTTCTCAATCCAGTTGTCGTCGCTGTCCTCATAATAGCCGTACTCCACCGCCGCGCGGCTGCCCGCATTCTGCCATTCGATACCGTACACGTTGCGGAACTGATGCTTCGTATAATATTTGAGATCCGCAAAGACGTCGAGCCTTTTAGCCAGATCGTAAGCGAGGCGATAACGAACCCAAACGCCGTCGCTGTTGTTGTAACCGACGCGGGGCATCTGCATTTCGTTTTTTGCGTCGGGACTGATATCTGCGCGATAAAAGTCCCGCGAATACACGACCTTGTTCTTGATCCAATATTTTGCCTGATAAATCAAGATCTCATGCTCGGGATAAATCTCGATCACGTCGCCCGACACGCGGTAATCCGGCGTCTTCGCACCGCACTTCGTCTGCCAGCCGTCGTAAATCACAATCCTTTCAGGATGAAACTCGATACGGCGGCCGTACACATAATAGCCGCCTATCTTTCCCTTGACGTCCTCCATCCTGCCCGTCTGCTTTTTGTAATGATAGACGACCCGATAGCCGTCAAGCGTTGCCCGCATCTGCCCTTCCGTCATCTGCAGCATATGCGCCTTGCCGGGAATCTCCACGTCCTCAGTTTTAAGATTGCCTTTGACTTCTTCCGACTCAAACCGCCGCGCATCCAGCGATGTTATGCGCACGTTGCCCCGGGCATACACGTCTCCCGTCGCCTCGTCGTAAAAGAGGTCGTCTCCCTCCAGCGCCATAGGCACAGGCTTATCCGGATCGACAGGCTTCCGAAGGTTCGCCGTCATTTCCTTCGCGTCCTGCATCAGTCGCAGCTGCTCGTCTGACAAGCGGTTTTCACGCATGCGACGCCTTTCATTTTCAATATAATCAATCGCGTCCGCACCCGTGTCCGTATCCGCACTGTATCTCGCAGCTGCGGGCGTCGGCGCAAAAAGCGCGGCGGCTGTCCATGCAACGGCAAGAAATTTCCATCGTTTCTGCATTCTTCTTCCCCTGTTCCCGAGATTTTGTTTTATACCGAAACCTGTAATACTTATCTGATTCTTACAGGTCCTGCATGAGACGTCATAGGAGCCGTAGGCTCGTATGCAGCCTGCGTAGCAGGTAGATCTTCGACTAAAAAATGAGATATTATTTAGTCGAAGAAAGTAATATACTTTATACTACAACATCATAGCTCGACGCGCAACAAAAAAAGCCGCCCGCAAACCAGCGAGCGGCAAAAATCTCTTTCCCGTTACTTTTCAACAGCTTGCGTGCTTCCTTGCGCCTCCAAGCCGTAAATCGTCATCGGAGCGGCAGTCTGGATATAAAGCTCCGTCCCCGCCGGAAGGTCGATGTTTTTGCCTTTCACGAATGCGCCGCCGATAATGCCGATGGGGCCGAGGAGCGCGATACCCGCGATGCTTGCGCCTGCCGCGAAAGCCATCGACTGCATTTTCTCTTTCGATTCCTCCCCAAGCATCATCGATGCGTCAGTCCCGTCCATCGTGCGGAGATTCTTGAAGTCAATCTGCACCTCGGCGTCACGGCCGAAGTTACCCGCCTGCTTGACCTTCGTGACCTCGCCATAGCCGGGCGCGCCTTTGACAAACAAGAGCCGCCCGTTCTCGACAACGTCTTCCTCTGACTTGATTTCAATCCGGTCTCCTATTTTGATGTTCTTCGCGTTGACCGGAGTCACAAGGCTGACTTTGACCAATGTATTCGCCGGAACCTGCGTCTGGGCCAGCGGAATCTCCTGTGCTCCAAAAGCGTAGCCCGCCAGCGTCGCAATACGCGCGCGATAGGTTCCCTCTGACGGCGCTCCCGTCATGGAGATTTCCATATCACTGACGCGTTTCTGAATTGAATTCATGCTGACTGTCTGCGTGACAGCCCACTCGATTGCATTCATGCGCGTTACCAGCGACGGCCCGGTCTCGTTCTTGAACATCATCGTATACAGGCTGTCGACGCGCTGCATGACGCTGTCGTTCGGCGAATGCGTCCCCTCAAAGTCCTTTTCCAACTTATTGACACGATCGAGAAGCGCTCCCGTCTGCGGCTCACCGTAAGCCGTGCGCTCGATTTCCGCCAGCTTGTCCGCCATCGTCGTAGGCGCAGCGGCCATCGCCAGCCCCATCGTCTCGAAGAGCAGAACCGCCGCAAGCAAAACGCCCAGCAGTTTTCGTCCCAACATTTTCATAAGCAAAACCTCCCCATTGAAATTCAGACTACCTCTCACTCCATTTTTAATTATATCAGCACATTCTTAAAAGCGCCTTAAAAAGCGCCATCATAGCTTCAAAAAACAACTTAATTTTCCTGCATCTGCTTGACGGGCACAGGACCACGTGACAGGGCAATCGCGCCGGTGCGGGCAATTTCGACGATCTCGTATTCGGACAGCACCTCGCAAATCGCGTTGATTTTCGACTCCTCTCCTGTCAGCTCGATCACGACGTTTTCCTTCGACACGTCGACAATCTTCGCACGGAAAATATTGACGATGTTGATCAAGTCGGAGCGTGCTTCCGCCGTGGCGCGTACTTTGATCAGCACCAGTTCCCGCGTAATGTTGTCCACCTCGGTCAGGTTTACGATTTTTACCACATCGATGAGCTTTGACAGCTGATGTTTGACCTGCTCCAGCTCCCGCTCGCTGTCCACCGATACGACGATATTGATGCGTGTCACCGATTCCTCCTCGGTGTAGCCCGCGTTAATACTCTCGATGTTAAACGCGCGGCGGCTGATCAGCCCCGCAACGTGGGTCAGGACGCCCGGCTTGTTGTCCACGAGGATTGCCAGCAAAAATTTACTCATTTCGCCGCCTCCTTTTCCAAAATCATATCGTCGAGGCGCTTGCCGCCCGGCACCATCGGCAGTACGTCCGCATCTTCCGGCACCATCACGTCAATCAGCGTCGCACCCTTCTGGGAAAGCGCTTCAGCGAGCACCTTCTCAAGCTCCTCCGGCTTTTCAATGCGGACGCCCCCAATCCCCATCGCTTCCGCCAACTTCACGAGATCAGTATGTCCGTTGAGCTGGGACTGGGAATAATGATGCTCATAGAACATCCGCTGCCACTGGGCGACCATGCCGAGCAAATGATTGTGCAGGACGACAATCTTTACATCTATGTTGTTGTCCGCCGCCGTTGCCATTTCCTGGCAGTTCATCATAATGCTGCCGTCGCCGGTGAACAGCACGACTTTCTGCTTCGGCCTGCCAATCTTCGCGCCGATGGCCGCCGGAAGGCCGTATCCCATCGTACCGAGGCCGCCCGAGGTTAGAAAACGGCGAGGCTCGGAAACGGAGCAGAACTGCGCCGCCCACATTTGATGCTGACCTACGTCGGTGACAAAGATTGTATCGTCGCCCGCGAGTTTTCGCACCGTCTCAATGACCTGCTGCGGCATGATGACGCCGTCCCGCTTCCGATACGAGAATGGGTGCTCCGCATGCATGGCTTTGACTTTCTCGCGCCATGGAGCAAAGCGGGCTGGAAAATCCTCGCCGCTTTTTTTCAGCTTTTTCGCCAAAAGGGGCAGCGACCAATTCAGGTCTCCAAGAACCGGTACGTCGACGCGCACATTCTTGTTGAGCTCCGCCGCATCGATATCGAAATGGGCAATTTTCGCTTCCGGCGCGAACTCCTTGACGATTCCGGTCACGCGATCGTCAAAGCGGACGCCAATTCCGAGCAGGAGGTCGCAGCCCATGATCGCCATATTCGCGGCGTAGGAGCCGTGCATGCCTGCCATGCCGAGATACGCCTCCGTATCCGGCGGAACGCAGCCAAGCCCCATCAACGTTGAGCAAACGGGAATACCCATTTTTTTCAATACATTTCGAAGATCCTTCGCTTCGTCCGCCAGCGTTACGCCGCCGCCCACAAAGGCCAGCGGACGCTTCGCCTGCAGGAGAGCTTCCACAGCCGCGTCGACAGCACTTTCTTCTCCTTTGAAAAGCCCGGAGTAGCCTTTCAAATGCACTTCCTCCGGATAGTCGAAATCCATCACCGCGCGGAAAACATCGGTGGCGATGTCCACCACCACCGGCCCCGGGCGCCCCGTCCGCGCGATGAAAAACGCTTCTTTAATCGTCCGAAGTAAATCCTCCGGGCGCTTTACAAGATAATTATGCTTCGTGATCGGCGTCGTGATACCGCAGATATCCGCTTCCTGGAACGAGTCTTTGCCGATGACGGAGGTCGCCACCTGTCCGGTGAAACAAACGAGCGGAATCGAATCCATATAGGCCGTCGCGATACCCGTTACGAGATTCGTGCAACCCGGTCCCGAAGTCGAGAGGCAAACGCCGACTTCGCCCGTAGCGCGCGCGTAACCATCCGCCGCCAGCGCCGCGCCCTGTTCGTGACGCACGAGGATATGCGGGAACTTCATTTTATAGATTTCATCGTACAGCGGCAGGACGACGCCGCCCGGATAGCCGAAAATGACGTCCACGCCTTCCTGCTTCAGGCTTTCCAGCACCGCCTGTGCTCCATTGATCCGCAATTTTATTTCCCCCTAACTTTCAATAATCTTTTTTATTGTAGCACAACCCGACGACAAAGCGCTAGTTTTAAATTTAAGGAGTATGTGTCTAAGAAGTTCTTGCAGATTTTTAAATATTCCTTTATACTTTTCACCGTACATTTGAGGGAATTCCCCTATCCGACTTCGCGTCGGCACGTTAGCTTTCGTTATCGAGGAATTATTTTTTAGAACCCATACCATTTATCGCAATAGGAGGCAAATCATGCCAGAGAAAGTTTTTCCGCTCTCCCAGAACGAACTGGAAGAAGTTATCCATCGCTTTCCAACGCCGTTCCACATCTACGACGAGGCGGCGATCCGTAAAAACCTGCGTCGGCTTTTTAAAGCGTTCTCATGGGCGCCGTCGTTCCGCGAGCATTTCGCGGTCAAAGCGACGCCAAACCCGTATATTCTCCGCTTGCTTGCCGAAGAAGGCGCAGGCGCGGACTGCAGCTCGCTGGCGGAGCTTTTGCTCGCAGAAATGGCAGGCATTCGCGGCGAAAAAATCATGCTGACCTCTAACGACACCCCCGCTGACGAATTCCAGAAGGCGCGGAAACTTGGCGCCATCATCAACCTTGACGACATTTCTCATATCGACTACCTGGAAAAATGCGCGGGCTTCCCGGACTGTCTTTCCTTCCGCTACAATCCCGGCTCCCTCGTTACAGGCAACGACATCATCGGAAAGCCGGAGGAGGCAAAGTACGGTCTGACCCACGACCAGCTCCTCGAAGCGTACCGCATTGCAAAAGAGCGCGGCGTCAAGCGCTTCGGCCTGCACTGTATGATTATCTCCAACGAATTGAACGCCAATTCTTTCATCGAGACGGCAAAGCTGATGTTCCACACCGCCGTCGAGATCAGGGAAAAGCTCGGCGTCAGTCTCGAATTCGTCAACCTCGGCGGCGGCGTCGGCATTCCCTACCGCCCGGAGGAAAAGCCGGTCAATCTCGAATTCGTCGGCGCGGGAATCCACAAGGCCTATCAGGAGATCATCGTTCCGGCGGGGCTGGACGGTCTCGCTATCGCTATGGAGCTTGGCCGCGCCATCACCGGCCCTTACGGCTGGCTCGTCGCGACGGCAATCCACGAGAAAAAGACCTACAAGGACTACATCGGCCTTGACGCCTGCATGGCGAATCTGATGCGTCCCGCCATGTACGGCGCCTACCATCATATCGTTGTCGTCGGCAAGGAAGACGCCTTCTGCGACCACGTCTACGACGTCACAGGTTCCCTCTGCGAGAACAACGACAAGTTCGCCATCGACCGGAAGCTTCCGGAAATTGCAATCGGCGACCGCCTCGTAATTTTCGACGCCGGCGCCCACGGCCACGCGATGGGCTTCAATTACAACGGCAAACTGAGAAGCGCCGAGTTGCTGCTGAAGGAAAACGGAGAAGTACAGTTGATCCGCCGCGCCGAAACCCTCAACGACTATTTCGCTACGCTGGACTTCGACGGCTCGGAATTCGGATCTCGCTGAATAAGTCACGCGACTGTTTCGTCTATAGTTTTTTCGTCTCCTACTTTCCTCCTAAAATTCATAAAACATATCCATAATTTTGCTTCGGATTATAGATTGTAGAAATGAGCAGTCGGAAGGAACCACGATAAGAGGCGATTATAATATGGAAACAAAAAAGATTTATTGGACGGCGAGCACAGTTTTAGTGATTGTGCTCGCATTCCTTTTAGGCAGTTATGCTCTGGAAGAAGACCCCGATATCGTGGTGCGCGAGGATTCCACCCGGCGGGAGACAAAAAAACCGGCGAGCGCCGACTCCCAATACAAAGTATTCCTGATCACCATAGATCAAGGCAGCAACTATTGGCAGAACGTCGATGCCGGATGTCGCCAGGCGGCAGAGGAACTTGGCGGAATCGATTATCATTGGATTGCTCCCACCGTCCGTTCCGTCGATGAGCAGAAAAAATGCATTGACCGAGCCGTCGCCGAAGGCGCGCAGGCCATTTTGATCTCAGCCGCCTCGCAAACGGAAGTGAACGAGAATCTGCGGAACGCGGCGAAAGCCGGCGCCAAGATTGTCTATGTGGACAGCGCCGCCACTGAGAAAGCATTGGCCACCCTGATGACGGACAATGAACAGGCCGGGCGCATTGCCGGTGCGACCATGCGTCAGGCCCTCTACGAGGCGGGCATTTCCTCCGGCACAATCGGAATCGTGGCGATGAATCGGCAGGCCCAGAATACGATCCTGCGAATCCAGGGTTTCCGCTCAATCTTCCAAAACACTCATTTCACGGTAGCGCCGACCATCTATATGCAGGCCGATCGCCAGGACGTCAAGGACAACGTGCGGGTTCACCCGGAATACATCGGCTTCTTTGGAGCGAACGAACAAATGACGCGAGCTGTCAGCGAACAAGTCTGGGAATCCGGCACCAAACAAATCATCATCGGCTTCGATACCTCGGACTTCACTCTTTCCATGATACAGGAAGGCGTCATCTACGCAACCATGCAGCAAAAACCGGAAAAAATGGGGCATGACGGCCTTGTGCTGGCTGTCCGCGCCCTGAAAGGCGAATTCACGGCGACCGGCTCCGTCACGGACACCGGCGTCGCCGTAATCACGAAGGAGCAGCTATGAAATTCCGAACAAAGCTCTTGCTATTGAATTGCCTGCCGCTGCTCATCTTCGCAGCGATTTCTCTTTTTCTCGGCCTCACGCAGTTTCGCGCGAATCTGTACAATGAAAAAGAAGGCAATCTACGCGCCGCGGCGATGGCGGCTTTGACCTTTTACTCCAGCCAAGGCTACGGGGATTATCGTCGGCAGGATGACGGCTATGTCTGGCGCGGCATGAATCTCAACGTCTCGGAAAAAACCTCCATCGTCGACGATCTGAAAAAACAAACCGGCACGGACTTCACCTTTTATTTCGGCAAGACGGCAATCATGACGTCCATTCACGACGAAAACGGCCGACGCTGCATCGGGTTGCCTACTGACGAGGCAATTCTGACTTATACCATCGAGCAGGGAAATCAGCTTTGGTGCCGCCATATCATCATCAACGGGAAACCGTGCCAAGCCTATGTAATCCCAATCCGGCAAGAGAGCGACGACTCCGTTGTCGGGGCGCTGATGGCATCGACGCCCGCAGACGGATTCAACTCCGCTCTCCGCAACTACGTTCTGACCACCGTCGCCGCCATGCTTCTGGTGCTCATAGCAGTCCTGATCCTCATTTGCTGGCATGTGAACTGGTTTGCGCAGAAATTCGCGGAAGTAACTGGCAGGAGCCGTCAGGATCTCTTGACGGGCCTATACAACAAGCTCACCTTCGAGTACGAGGCAGCCAAACATCTGGCCCAGCGAAAAGACGGCGAAACGTCCGCGCTCTTTATAATCGATCTCGACGACTTCAAACAAGTCAACGACTCTTTTGGTCACCAAACGGGCGACGAGCTTTTGAAAGCCTTTGGCGGAATTCTGCTTCAAGCCTTCCGGTCGTCCGACATCATCGGCAGAATCGGCGGCGACGAATTCATGATTCTCATGCCGATAACAGAAAACGAGCCGCTCACTCGAGTGGATGAAATCGCCCGGGAGATTCTGGAAAACCTCCGCGAGCTCGAAATCGGCGAGGCCAGACATCTGACATGCAGCATCGGCGTTGGCGTCGACGACGCAAATTGCGGCTTCCGCGAGCTTTACGCGCTGGCCGACAAAGCACTTTACGCTGCCAAGAAAAAGGGCAAGGCAAGCTTCATACGATATTCGTGCCCACAGGTAGCGAATGAAGAAAAGTAATATAAGCAAAAACCACTGTTTCCATTTCGCAAGGCAGTGGTTTTTCTTTTTGTACATTTTCTTGACAAAAACCGCTGCTCCCCATACCGGAAGGCAGCGATTTTTTGCGTATTTGAGCGTATCGTTTTCATTCCGATTTTCATTCTAAATAATTTTGGAGGGCAAATTTTCCCTTTGTACTTGCGCACGGCACTACATTTCGCTATTATATGGATGGAAATATCAAGCAATGAAACGGAGGACAATATCATGCATATTCTCGGCGTTATTCTCGGCGTGCTGCTTTTGATCGGCGGATCTTGCATCGGCACTTACAATTCATTGAAGAGCGCTTATATTGAAGTAGGCGCACAGTACGGGCAGGTGGAGAACCAGATTCAGCGGCGGGCCGACCTGATCCCCAATCTCGTCAACACCGTCAAAGGTTATATGCAATATGAGGAAAAGGTTTTGAAGGAAGTCACCGACGCCCGCGCTCGTGTCATGGGCGCGGGGTCGCCGGAGGAAATGGCGGCGGCGAACGCGGAGCTTTCCGGCGCTCTCGGACGACTGATTGCCGTCGCGGAAAATTACCCGAATTTGAAAGCTGACGCCCATTTCACAGAGCTGATGCGCGAGATTGCGGGAACGGAAAACCGCATTGCGGTGGCAAGGCGAGATTACAACGAGGCAATCAAGCGTTACAACGTAAAAATTGAAACCTTCCCCGGGAATCTATTCGCGGGCATGCTGGGGTATTCACCGATGAAACCATTTGCGGCGGAGGAATCGGCCCACGCTGTACCGAAAGTGGAGTTTTAGTTTATATGGAAGATACGCTGCTGGATATTCTTGCCTTCCTTGTCGTCATCGTGGGTTTTGTCTTTATCCTTATTCTGTTTCGAGTAATCGCCTGCACGATTGCCAACCTGATTCTCCTTGTGCTTTGGTGGAGCCTCTACCTCTTGACCTCCGGCTTTGTCGACTGGCGGGACGATCTGGTCGGCGGCAGCTTCTTTGGCCCTTGGAGGGACGTTTTCACCAACGGCTGGAAAGGGTTGCTAAAAGGTATCTTCTACGGCAAAGGCAGTTCCTCGAGCGGAGGCTTTGGCGGCGGCAGTTCCGGCGGCGGCGGTTCGTCGGGCGGCTGGTAATAATGGAGTATATACTATGGAAAACAAAGTAAAACGCTTTTCTTTTATCTTGGTCTTTTTGTGCGCGTGGCTGGTGTTGCTTTCGCCCTCCTGTCGCGCGGCATGGCCGGTGCCCCCGCCGCCGACGCAGGACATTTACCTTGTGGACGATGCGGGCATGGTAGAGCCTGGCGACCGACAAAAAATCCTCACGATGGGCCGGGATCTCGACCATGTGACAAAGGCGCAGGTCGTCGTCGTGACAATGACCACGCTGGAAGACGAAAGCATTGAAAGTTACGCGAACCGGCTGTTCCGCTCCTGGGGAATCGGCGACAAAAAGAAAAACAACGGCGTATTGCTCCTGATCGCGAAAGAGGATCGGAAATTTCGGATTGAAGTCGGCTACGGACTGGAAGGCGCAATCACCGACGGCTTTTCCGGCTCAGTGCTCGACGGCATGAAGGCGGACTTCCGAAAAGGGAATTACTCCCCTGCGATTGTCGCCGCCTACGGCAAGCTGACGCAAAAAGCGTATGAAGCGGAAAACATGGCCGCGCCGGAAAATGTCGGCACGGCAGTCGCAGCCACCGGCGCCATGTCTTCGTCCTCATCTTCGTCAGAAGATGACGACGAAGAATGGTCCTGGACAGAGATTTTACTTGGACTCCCCATCGGCCTTCTGCTTATCGGCGCGCTTCTCTGGTGCCTGTGGCAAATGCTTCGCATGGTCTTCATGCTGTGCGCGCTTTTGCTGTTCCTTCTGACCTCCGGCGCTGTCGATCTGACCGACTATTTCTCCGGCGGAGGCGGAGGAGGCGGCGGCGGCGGTGGTTTTTCCGGCGGCGGCTGGAGCAGCGGCGGAGGAGGAGGCGGTTTCGGCGGCGGAAGTTCCGGCGGCGGCGGCTCGTCCAGCGGCTGGTGAAAGGAATCGTTACGAAATTATTCTTCTTATTCTTCCATAGCATTTTTGATATACTTGCTATTCACTTTTTATCATTCTTGTGTTATAATCACCTACGGAGTTTGTGAAATTATTAGAGGAGGAACTGTTATGAAAAAAACAGGCTTCGGAAAAATCGCTTGGGTTTGCGCGCTCCTCATGATTGCAACGATGGCGTTGGTCGGCTGCGGCGGTGGCGGCGGCGAAAAGAAGAGCGACAGCAAGAAATTCATCAACATCGCCACAGGCGGCACGGCAGGCACCTACTACCCGATCGGCGGCGCGATGGCCGAAATCCTGAACAAGGCTATTCCCGGCATGAACGCCAGTGCACAGTCCACAGGCGCATCGGTGGCGAACATCAACATGCTGAAGGACGGCTCCGTCGATCTGGCCATTGTACAGAACGACATCACGTATTACGCGTCGAACGGCGCCGAGATGTTCAAGGACAAGAAAATCGATAATTTGCGCGGTATCGCGACCCTCTACCCCGAAACCTGCCAAATCGTGACGCTGGAGGACAGCGGCATTAAGACGATTGCCGATTTCCGCGGTCGGCGCGTAGCGGTCGGCGCGGCCGGCAGCGGTACCGAGGCAAACGCCCGGCAGATCATGGAAGCTTACGGCGTGACTTACGACGACGTCACGGTGCAGTTCCTCTCCTTCGGCGAAGCGGCGAGCGCTCTGAAGGACGGAAACGTGGACGTAGCTTTCGTCACGGCGGGTTATCCGACGGCGGCGATCCAGGATATCGCCTCCCAGCGCAAAGTACGTCTGATTCCAGTGGAAGCCGATAAGGCGGACGCGCTGATCGCCAAGTACCCGTTCTACACGAAAACAAAAATCCCCGCAGGCACTTACGCAGGCTTTAACGAAGACGCTGCCGCGGTGTCGATCATGGCTATGCTCGTCGCAACGGATAAGTTGGACGACGCCCTGGGCGGCGAAATTGCCAAGGCTCTCTTCACGAACCTGGATCGTCTGCAGGCCGCGCACTCCGTCGGCAAGATGATTACGAAGGAAAGCGCGATGAACGGAATGTCCATTAAGATGAACGGCGGCGCGGAGAAGTTCTTCAAGAAATGAGCCTAGTAAATGGGCACGGGCAACGAAGCCTTTACGAAAAGCGGAGAACGGGTGCTTTGCGGCGCCCGTTTCTTCGTTTGCCGGCGAAAATCGGTCTCTTTGTCCTTGCCGTTGTCGCGATGCTCGCGTTCTTCTGGAACGCCACGCGCCCACAGGTTTCCATCATTGCGGAGGACGGCCTGCTCGCCTCCTGCCCCGCCGATGCGGGAATGGAATTTTCAACACGTTTCATCCATTCCGTGCAAAAAACACCGGTGGAAGAATTCTTCGCGGTGAACGAAACGCGGGACGGTTTTGTCCTGCTTCAGACACGATACCGCTCTTATGGCGTCGGCCTGCCGTTTCTGCCGACGGACGGTTCCTTCCACCGCGAGGACGACGCCTTCGTCATGGACGGCATGAACCGCCCCATGCCGGAGATTCAGTTTCGTCCCGGTCTCCTGACCGATCTGACGATCAGGCTCCCGAAGGAAGAAATACTCCTCGCCGACCGTGTTCCCATCGGCAGTCTCGTTCTCGTCGCAATCGTACCAAATTGGCGGATTTGGCTGAACTGTTTTAATTTACCCGGAAAGGGCTGAAATGATATGACGACCGACGACAAGCATAAGCAGCTTGCGGAAGACGCACTGAAAAAATACGACAAGGAGTCAAACGCATTAAAACACACGGGATTTATGGCAAAATTCGTCTCCGCGCTGGCCATCGCCTTTTCGATGTTTCAACTATACACGGCGATTTTCGGCGTGCTCGACGCCCAGCTCCAACGCGCCATACACCTCGGCTTCGGCCTGGCGCTGGTCTACCTCCTGTATCCGACCCGCCGCACATGGTCCAACAACGGCGTCCACCCCATCGACCTCGTATTGGCTTTCCTTGGCGCGGCTGCGCCCGCCTACCTTGTGATTAAGTACCACGAATTGGTTCTTCGCGCGGGAACCGTTACGCAAACGGACTTCATCGTCGGTCTTGTCGGCGTGCTGTTGGTCATCGAGGCGACGCGGCGCGTCGTCGGAATCCCGATGGTTTGCGTCGTACTGCTGTTCCTCACTTACGCGTTCCTCGGCCCCGATATGCCCGGCATGCTCGCTCATCGCGGCGTTACACCTCAGCAGCTCGTCGGCCACCTTTTCTATACCACCGAGGGCGTTTTCGGCATTCCGCTGGGCGTTTCCTCGACCTTCATTTTCCTGTTCATCCTGTTCGGCGCCTATCTTGAATCCACAGGGCTCGGAAAATTCTTCATCGACCTGGCGAACGCGATTGCCGGTTGGGCCAGCGGCGGCCCGGCAAAGGTCGCGGTGCTTTCCAGCGGGCTCATGGGCACCGTGTCCGGCAGCTCCGTGGCGAACGTCGCGGGCACGGGCAGCTTCACGATTCCAATGATGAAAAAGCTCGGCTACGACAAGGAATTTGCCGGCGCGGTGGAGGCGGCCGCTTCCACCGGCGGACAGCTGATGCCGCCGGTCATGGGCGCCGCTGCGTTCCTGATGGCGGAATTTGTCGGCGTTCCCTATGTGGAAATCGTGAAAGCCGCGGTCATTCCCGCCGCACTGTATTTCACCGGCGTCTGGCTCGGCGTCCATTTCGAAGCGAAGCGCAAAGGGCTCAAAGGCATGCCCCGGGAAGAGCTGCCCAAGGCCTGGGACATTTTCCGCGACCGCGGGCACCTTGCGCTGCCGCTGGTCGTAATCGTCTATCTTCTGGTGTCCGGCTACACGCCGATGCGCGCCGCGCTGTTCGCCATCGTGCTTTCGATTCTCGCCTCCAGTCTCCGCGCTTCCACTCGCATGAAACCGATGGACATTGTCAACGGTCTTGAGAACGGCGCGAAATCCGTACTCGGCGTGCTGGTGGCCTGCGCCTCGGCGGGCATCATCATCGGCGTCGTCACGAAAACAGGCGTCGGCTTGAAACTCGCCTCTGCGCTGCTGTCCTTCGCCGGCGGCATGATGCTCCCGACCATGTTCTTCACGATGATTACCGCGCTGCTGCTCGGCATGGGCGTTCCGACCACTGCGAACTACGTCATTACCTCGACGATTGCCGCCCCGGCCCTCGTGCAAATGGGAATCCCGGTTCTCGCGGCACACATGTTCGTCTTTTACTTCGGCATCATCGCCGACGTCACGCCGCCTGTCGCCCTCGCCGCTTACGCCGGCGCGGCCATCAGCGGCGGCAACGCACTGAAGACCGGCGTCAACGCCTCGAAGCTCGCGATTGCCGCGTTTATCATTCCATACATTTTCGTACTGTCCCCGGTCATTTTGATGATCGACGCGACGCCGCTCAGCCTTGTGACGACCCTCGTCACCGCAATGATCGGCATGATCGCGCTCTCCTCGTCGCTGATCGGCCACCTTGTAACCGACATGAATATACTGGAGCGCGCCGTACTGTTCGCCGGAGGGCTTTTGATGATTATCCCCGGCGCCGTTACGGACCTGGGCGGTCTCGCCGTCTTCGCGCTCTCTGTGCTCATACAGAAAAGACGGCAGAAAAACCAATAAAACAAAGCCGCGCCCGATTGGTCACGGGCGCGGTTCTTTTGTCGAAACGGAAGATGATATGATTTGAAAAAACCCTGGTTCGCCGTGTTGCTGACGGCGATTTTTACCGCACTCCTGACAGCGGCGGCGCTTTGTGCGGGCGCCGCGTATTTTGTGGGCGGCTATCTGGTCGACCTCGCGCTGAAGCGCGGCACCGTCGACAATCCAGACGCGCCGCCCGCCGTCTTTCGCAGCGCCATCGAAGGCAACGGCAGAGCCATACGCCCCTCGCCGAAGCCAAACTTCGACGCGGAAAACTGGACGCTTCAATCCTTTGACCGTCTAACGCTCCAAGCAACGCATTTCGAGCCGGAGGAGGACAGTCATCGTTGGGTGCTCCTGCTCCACGGCTACGGCCTGACGCAGGCACACGTCTGGAGTTACGCGAACGCCTATCTCGCCCACGGCTATCACGCCGTAACGCCCGACCTTCGGGCCTCAGGCATGAGCGACGGCGTCTATGTCACCATGGGAGCCCTCGAAGCTCGCGACGTTGCTGCCTGGACGCGGCAAATCGTCGCCGCCGACCCGGGCGCCCGTATCGTACTGCACGGCGTCTCGATGGGCGCGGCGGCGGCCATGCTCGCCACCGGCGAGCCGCTTCCGAAAAACGTCGTCGCCGTCGTCGAGGACAGCGGATACGCCGACGCTTATGCGCTTTTCGCGTTGGAAATGGACAAGCTGCTCTCGCTCCCCGCGTTCCCGCTGCTTGACGCCGTCGATCTTGTCTGCGAGCACCGCGTCGGCTTCTCGTTCCGCGCGGCCAGCCCTGTCGAAACCGTCCGCCGCTCCAGTCTCCCGATCCTGTTCATTCACGGTACTGCCGACCGCCTTGTTCCGTTCGCGACGATGCAGACGCTCTACGACGCCTCCGCCTCCCCTGCAAAAGAGAAACTCGTCATAGAAAAAACCGGCCACGGCGCGCTCTATCAAGCGAAAAACTATTTCCCGAATGTATTTGCCTTTACGGACAAATGGACGGAATGAAAATCATTTCCTGTTTCTTCGGCGATCATGCTTCGTATAATAGGCAGCCTTTTCCTGATACATGACTCGATCCGCCCGGCGGAAGACTTCCTGATACTCCGTGTCTTCTCCGGGCTGGAAAACAGCGGCTCCTTTGGAAACGGAAAGAAGCGTCTTATACGGTCTGTCCGCATGTTGATTCGACGCCATCTTTTGTTCCAAATCCTGATAATACCGTTCTATATCGCTCGGCTGCATTCCGTCCAGGATTACAATAAACTCGTCTCCGCCAATCCGGTAGATATGATCCTTTCCAAACACTTTCTTCAACATTTGCGCCGTATCGGCAATCGCAAGGTCGCCGCACTCGTGCCCGTATTCGTCGTTGATTTCTTTCAGCCTGTTCAGATCAAACATAAAAACTGTGAACGACGCTTTTCCCTGCCGAATCTCCTGATTCAGGGAATGGATTTTTTCCAGATAAGCGGTCTTGTTGCTGACCCCGGTCATCCCGTCGGTGACAGCAATCTTTCTGAGCTTTCGGTTCGCCTCTTGCAGTTCTTCCGTTGTAGCTGTAATAAATGTGGCCAGCCGATTGATCATGGAAACCTTGCCTTCGAGGTCTCGTTCCGCCCTGTGGAATTCCGCAGCGGAATGCTCTTTCGCTTCGCCCTCCCGCATAATGGCAATGACCTGCGTTATATTGTGCTGGTCGACGCGATCGCCCGTCCGCAAAAACTCCCCGGAGGTATAAAACCCGGAAGTGGGCGCAACCATCTGATAAGGTTCGGTTTCTTTTCCCACCTCGCTGTTTCCCCAAAACGTACGGCGCGCCGCACAGGAAAAGACGAAAATGCACTCCGGCGCATACTTCAGGAATCTGTTTCCCTCCTTCCATACGGAATCCAGGATCGTCCACGGATCGCCATAGGCAATCCTCACCTGTACGCCCTGGCGCATATTCGAAGTCATGGTCAGCGAACCGTCCGGATTGCTTGCGACCGGGGCGCGCATGATATCAATGCCGTGCTCCCGGTACAGGAAGGGAAACTCCAATGTATTGTTGAAAAAATATTCGTCGTCGCGAATATGCAGATACTTGTAATACGTTTCATACGCCGGACGATGATTCAGTTCCCTGAGAACGCATCCGTCCGCCATCGTGACGTCCATAAAGGAACCGAGCGGTTTCCAGCCGGTGACATAGGAACTCTCAATGTGGAAATCGTCGCCGCCGAAGAGGATAAAAACGACGCCGTGCTCCATATATCCTCCTGTCCCGGAAAAAACACACGCGTCATTTTTTCCCAGGTCCTCGCAAAAAGCCCCTCCCCCAAAAATCTGAACACCCGGCCGAACACGGGAAAGGCCGTCGCAAAGCGACGTCATCGACATGCCGCGAATCGTGACAAGCATCTCCACCGCCTTGACCCACGGCCTTTTTTCGACTTCGCCCGCCAGCTTTTCGGCAACGCTATCCTGCATGCCGGGCGCCATCGGATACTGCAGCAATTCCACTTTTGTGGAAGGATACTCGAACAGCGTGCAGACAACGGCAACCGACCCGCTTGAAAAATCGCCGCTCACGATATTCCCATAGGTCGAGCAGCCTGCATAAACAGCTTCCGGCAGTATCCGTCCGATGGTTTCACCAACATGCGCAATCCGGCTGCTGTCCAGACTTTCAGTGAAGATTTGAATCATCACATTGGAACAAAGGCTGCTTCTTACCCACCGCCGCAGTTTTCGCAACTCTTCTTCGAGGGTTTTGTCATCCTGAAAGGTAAACTGATATTGTTTCATGATTCAAAATCCTTCCGGATCTGTCTGCCATAGCAGACCTGATCCACACTTCACAGGCTTTTGTATGGTATGCGCAAAACAGGGGATTGATGTTTCCAAGGATAATTATAAGTCAGGTTTATAAGGCCGTCAATGTTTTTACCCGGGAATTTAACTTAACTTGTCTGATTGTATTTCCTCCCACGGTTGCCCTGTTCTCCGTTTCATGCTATAATACCTCCAGCAAGGCGGAAGGCTTACTGACGCCAAGCGCGGGAAAAATGCAACCCCAAGGGATCACTGAAAAAGTCCCGCCGCGCCCCCTGCCGGGTCACGACCTGACTTATTCCGTGATTCCCAAGAACTCCCTGCGACGCCTTGCGGGGAGCTTTTATTTTGCACGATGTAAGCGGGAGGATTACGTATGGAAAACAGAGTGGCCTTGATTGGCATTATCGTAAGCGACCGTTCGGCAGCGGAAAAGATGAACGCGATCCTGCACGAGTACGGCGACTATATTATCGGACGCATGGGCGTGCCATATAAGAAGCGCGGCATTTCCGTCATCAGCGTCGTAGTGGACGCCCCGGCGGACGTGGTCAGCGCTCTTTCCGGCAAGCTCGGCGCCCTGAAGGACGTCAGTACGAAGACGGTCTATACGAAGACCTCCGACGACGAGGAGTGACGACATGGAGAACTTGAAATACGATCCGAAATCCCTGCGCGCCGAGGAGTTTATTCATCACGGCGAAATCATGGATTCTCTCGCTTATGCCGAGGAAAACAAGTCGAACCGCGCCCTGATCGAAGGGCTGCTCGACCGCGCCGTCGACTGCAAGGGGCTGACACACCGCGAGGCGGCGGTACTGCTGGCCTGCGATTTACCCGACCTGAACGAGAAGATGTTCTCGTTGGCGAAAAAAATCAAGGAAGAACTGTACGGGCAGCGCATCGTGCTGTTCGCGCCGCTGTACCTTTCGAATTACTGCATCAACAGCTGCGTTTATTGCCCGTATCACGCGAAGAACAGGAACATTCGCCGCAAGAAGCTGACGCAGGAAGAAATCCGCCGCGAAGTCGTCGCGCTCCAGGACATGGGACATAAGCGTCTCGCGCTGGAGACCGGCGAGGACCCTGTAAACAACCCGATCGAGTACGTGCTGGAAAGCATTAAGACCATTTACTCCATCAAGCATAAAAACGGCGCGATCCGGCGCGTCAACGTCAATATCGCCGCGACGACGGTGGAGAATTACCGCCGCCTGAAAGAGGCGGGTATCGGCACGTACATCCTTTTCCAGGAAACGTATCACAAGGAGAATTATGAAAAGCTGCACCCCGCCGGACCGAAGCACGACTACGCATGGCACACGGAGGCGATGGACCGCGCCATGGAGGGCGGCATCGACGACGTGGGCTGCGGCGTGCTGTTCGGGCTGAATCTTTACCGTTATGATTTCGTCGGGCTCTTGATGCACGCCGAACATTTGGAGGCCGTGCACGGCGTCGGGCCGCACACCATCAGCGTGCCGCGTATCCGCCCCGCCGACGACATCGATCCTTCCGCATTCTCCAACGCCATCGACGACGACACCTTCGCAAAGCTCGTCGCGGTCATCCGCATCGCCGTACCGTACACGGGCATGATCGTCTCAACGCGGGAATCCGAAGAAAGCCGCAAGCGCGTCCTCGATCTTGGTATCTCCCAAATTTCCGGCGCGTCCTCGACCAGCGTCGGCGGCTACGAGAAAAAGGAACGCCCGGAGGAGAATTCCGCCCAGTTCGACGTGAACGACACGCGAACGCTGGACGAGGTCGTTCAGTGGCTCCTCGACCTCGGCTACGTGCCGAGCTTCTGCACGGCCTGCTACCGCGCGGGACGCACCGGCGACCGCTTCATGGCGCTCTGCAAAAGCGGGCAAATCAAGAACTGCTGCCTGCCCAACGCGCTGATGACGCTGAAGGAATACCTCGAAGACTACGCCAGCGAGGAAACGCAGAAGAAAGGCGAAGCCGTCATCAAGGCCCAGCTGGAGGAAATCCCCAGTCCCGCCGTCCGTGCGAAAGCGGCGGAATACCTGAAAGAGCTCCACGACGGCATGAGGGACTTCCGGTTTTGAGCAGGGAATTTTCACTCCTGACCGTCGAGGAATACACGAAAATTTGCCTGCGCTTCGCCGAGGATACGAAAAACGACGGCGACCTCGACGACGGACGATTTTTCGTCACCTGGCGCGGCGGCTGGACGTCAAGCTGCGACAACGCCCACGGAGGCGTCGGCGTGCGCTGGGCCTTCGGCAAAAGCGCGGAGGAAATCCGCCACCTCGCGCCGCAAAAATTTGAGGAACTGCTGCGGCTCGCCTCCCGATGAAAAAAAACATTCCATTGCAGAAAAAATCACCCCTGCCTGTGACGCAACCGTCATGGACAGGGGTGAACATTTTTATAGTCTCACAGAAGCACCAGCCATATCCCGCTGAACAAGCCCAGCAGAAACTGCGCTATCGGGACCAGGATATAGCTCAAAATCGGCGTGGCGATGAAAATGATGAAGATAATCATGCTGTAACGTTCGAGGCTCGCGAAGCGATACTGCATCTCGTAAGGCAGGACGGCCATCAAAATGCGCGAACCATCCAGCGGCGGCAACGGAATCAGGTTGAATACGCCGAAGTTGATATTGTAGACGACAATCAGCCAAAGCACCGCACGCAGGCCGTAGCTCATTTCCATGTGCAACGTATGCGTGAGGAAAAACATCACGCCAAGTGCAATGAATGCCAACAAAAAATTCATCGCGGGTCCGGCCAGCGCGACGAGAATTTCTCCTTTTTTCCTGTCGCGGAAATTATTCGGATTGATGACGACAGGCTTCGCCCAACCGAACCGGGCGATAAACAGCATCGCGAGGCCGATGGGGTCGATATGCGCCAACGGATTCAACGTAAGCCGCCCCATCAGGCGCGGCGTGAAATCCCCCATCGCCACCGCAGCTCGCGCGTGCGCGTATTCGTGCAGCGCGAGGGCTATAATCAGGCCGGGAAGCCCCGCGATCATTTCCATCAAATTGAAGCCAAACATTTTAGTTCTCCTTTTCTCGTCGCGCCGAGTACATCAAAAGCGCGGTGACGGTTTTGCCGTCGATGATCGTATTGTCGTATATCTTGTCCACCGCTTCTGACAACGGCATGCGGACGGCGTTGATGAATTCATCCTCATCCGGGCAGTCCTCGCCCGCCGTCAAACCTTTCGCCAAATAGATATGGATCCACTCGTCGGAGAAGCCCACCGTCGTCGCCAATGAAAACAGTTTCGTATAACATTCGGCGGAATAGCCCGTTTCCTCTTTCAATTCGCGCTTCGCACATTCCAACGGATCCTCTCCGGGAACGTCGAGCTTTCCGGCGGGGATTTCCAACGTGACTCGCCCGACGGGATAGCGATACTGGCGCACGAGAATCACCATGCCGTCCTCAGTCACCGGCAGCACCGCCGACGCACCGGGATGCTTGACCCATTCGCGTGTCGTCTCATGCCCGTTCGGGAGCATTACCTTATCCCGGCGCACATGGAGCAGCCGTCCGTCGAAGATACTTTCGCTCGAAATCCTTTTTTCAATCAAATCCTCGTCCATTTCACGCCTCCGCCCGTATTCGCAACGTTTTTTTGATTTCAGCCGCCCGTGCAATCATTTCCTTCGCGTTCGTCAACGAGGCCGCCGTCGCGTCCGCGCCAGACGCCATGCGAGCAATCTCCTTCGCACGCTCCTTCGGCGGCAATGCACGCACATCGGTGGACGTCTTGCCGTCCTTCGCCGATTTTTCAAGATAATAATGAACGTCCGCCATGCAGGCAATCTGCGGCAGATGCGTGATGCAGAGCACCTGCTTCCGGCTCGCGACGAGGGCGATGCGCTCGGCGACCATCTGTGCCGTCCGGCCGCCGATACCCGTGTCGATCTCGTCGAAGACCATGCTCTGCGCTACGGAATCCCCCGCCGCCGCCACGGTCTTAATCGCCAGGGCGATGCGCGAAAGCTCGCCGCCGGATGCGACCTTCGCCAGCGGCCGCATCTCTTCCCCGGCGTTGGCGGAGAAAAGCATCTCGATTGCATCCGCGCCCCGCGCCGAAAGATTCGATGCGGAAAGCGCGACGTCAAGCCGCGCGTCGGGCATGCCTAGCGCGACAAGCTGCTCCACTATGGCGGCGGAAAGTTTTTTCGCCGCCGCCTTTCTTTTTTCTGTCAAAAACGCGGCTTGACGCTCCGCTTCCGCGCGTGTCTCCGCACATTTTTCCTCCAGCGCAGCCATGCGCTCGTCAAAATTCTCGAAGCCCTCTATTTCTTTTTCAATCTTTTCCCGGTAGGCAAGCACGTCCTCGATGGACGCCCCATACTTCCGTTCTAGCTTGTCGATGACGTCCATACGGGACTGGAGCGCATCGAGCCGCTCCGGATCGAATTCGAGACCGTCCCGATAGCCCTGTACGGCGTAAAAAACTTCCTTGAGCTGGCAGACGGCGTCCTCTACCATCGGCGCCGCCTCGTCGAAGGCCTTGTCAAACTGCCGGAGCGTCCCAATCCTCCGCTGCAATTCCCCAATCGAAGCGAGAAGTCCCTCGCTTCCTCCGCCGCCCTCCAGAAGCGCGGCGGCCCCTTCGACGTTCTCCGTGATGCGCTCGGCATTTGAAAGGCGATTGATCTCCGCTTCCAGTTCCTCATCCTCGTGCAGCCGGAGGTTCGCCTCACCGATTTCCCGCGCCTGCCATTTCAACATATCCATGCGATCAGCGGAAATATTCGCCGAAGCCTTTATCTCTTCCAATTCCGCCGCCATATCCCGCCACGCGAAGTACGACTCGACATAGGAAGACCGCAGCCTCGCTATCGAATCGTCGCTGCCGTCCAGAAGTGCAAATTGGTTTTCCGAGCGAACGAGCGAGAGATTTTCATGCTGGCCGTGAATATCTACCAGGAATTCGCCGATGGCCCGCAAAGTTCCGAGCGTCACATGGCATCCGTTGACAAGAATGACATTTTTCCCCTTTGTCGCAATCTGTCGCGTGACAATCAGAGAATCATCCTCATCGTCGATGGCCTGCTCCGCCAAAAGCTCGTGAAGCCTTGTCTCTCCCGAAATGTCGAAAATCGCCTCTACCCGCAACCAGTCGCACCCTGTACGGATTGCATCGGCGGAAAGGCGATGACCGAGTACCGCGCCGAGGGCGTCGATCAATATAGACTTGCCCGCGCCTGTTTCACCCGTCAAAATGTTGAGCCCGCCGTCGAAATTGATCTCGACATGCTCCAGCAGCGCGAAATTCCAAACGGTCAGCGTCCTCAGCATACTGCGTTCCTCCCGGTCAGCTTCTGCATGCGTTCCGCGACGGAGGGCACGACGCGCTCCGGCTTCACGACGGCAAGGATTGTGTCGTCGCCCGCCACCGTTCCGATAATCTCCGACCACGCCGCCGCGTCGAGAGCGGAAGCGACAGCGTTTGCCATGCCCGGCAGCGTCCGCAGAACGACGATATTGCCGCTGGCGTCGATGCTCGTAACGGCATCGGCAAAAAGACTTTCCAGCCGACTCTCCCTGCGCGTTCCATTCTCCACGTTCGGAACCGCATAACGGGACCGCCCGTCACCCGTCGGCGCTTTGACGAGCCGAAGCTCTTTGATATCACGGGAAACCGTAGCCTGCGTGACTGCTATATGCGCCCTGCGCAAATGTTCCGCCAAATCTTCCTGCGTCTCAACGATGTAGTTTTCAACGATTTCCCGTATTTTTTCCTGCCGAAGCGGCTTCGTCCGCTCGTCCTTCTTCATAAAAACGCCCGCCTTTTCGGAACCAACGAACAAGTCCATTCATTGTTTCCTTCTTACGCATTATATAGTAGCTTTGTGCGAATGGTCTGGTAGTAATTCTTGTCGTCAAACTTTACGATCTTCGCCGGAAACGGCGCGCGCCGCACAAAAACCGCGTCCCCTGGCCGGATATGGAAGCTCTCCTGCCCGTCGAAGGTAACGATGATGTCCTGATGGAACGCAGCTACGTCAATCCTGATCTCGTCGTTCTCGTCCATGACGATGGGCCGTGCGTTGAACGTATGCGGGCAAATCGGCGTCATAAGCAGCGCCTTGATCTTCGGATTGACCAACGGGCCGCCCGCCGAAAGCGAATAAGCCGTCGAACCCGTCGCCGTCGAGACGATCAGCCCGTCCGCTTTGTAGTCCATAACATGAAAGCCGTTCACCGTCAGACCGAGCTGGAGCATACGTGCCGCACCGCCCTTCGTGACGACCACGTCGTTGATTGCGTGCCCCAAAAAACATTCCTCTTTTTCCTCGCTCTGCACGAAGCCCGATATGACCATGCGCTCCTCCAGATGGTAATCGCCGCACAAAATCTTTTCGAGCTTGCTCTCAAGCTCCGTCAGCTCGATGTCCACCAGAAAACCAAAGGTTCCAATATTGACGCCGCAGACAGGAACGTTTTTTTCATAGACGCGGCGGCAGACGCCAAGCAACGTGCCGTCGCCGCCGAGAGAAAGCGCCATGTCCATCGGTTGCTCGTCGATATCGGGAACGCCGTATCCCTCGCAATGAAAAAAAGCTGCGCTGTCCGGCGGAATCATCAGCCGCACGTCCTTATCCCCAAAGAAGCGAACGATGCGCTCCACCACTTTGGACGCGTCCTGTTTGTCGATATTCGGAAACATCGCGATCCGCTGCATTATCTGTCTCCCTTTCCCTTGTCAAGTTCCTTATGCGCCTCGGTCACAACCGCGTCGATTTTTTCCTCCGTCGCCGCGTCCGTCTCCACTGCTTGCTGCACGAGATGCACGAGGTACTCGATATTTCCTTCCGGCCCCCTGATCGGCGAAAAAGTCAGCCCCGCCGGAAAAAACCCAATCCCACGGCTGTAGGCAGCGACCTCGCGGATCACCGATCGATGCACCTCGGGATCGCGGACGACGCCCTTCTTGCCGACGTTGCCGCGCCCCGCTTCAAACTGGGGCTTAATCAAAGCGACAATCTCGCCCGTATCCTTCAAAAGCGCCTTTACCGGCTCCAACACCTTCGTCAGCGAAATAAACGCGACGTCGATAGAAGCGAAATCGAGAAGCTCTCCTATATCCTCGGGCCGAACGTAGCGGATATTCGTACGTTCCATATTCACAACGCGCGAATCGCTCCGAAGCTTCCACGCAAGCTGTCCATAGCCGACGTCAATAGCGTAGACCTTCGCCGCGCCGCGCTGGAGCGCGCAGTCGGTAAAACCGCCCGTCGACGCGCCGATATCGGCGGCGACCTTGCCGTCGATGGCAATCCCGAAGGTCTCCATTGCTTTTTCGAGCTTTAAGCCGCCGCGGCTCACATAGGGAAGGGCGCTTCCGAGAACGCGAAGCTCCGCCTCCTCCTTGACCATCGTTCCGGCCTTGTCAATCTTTTGCCCGTCCACCAGCACGAGCCCCGCCATCAGCGTTGTCTTCGCCTTTTCCCGCGTCTCGACGAGCCCGCGCTTCACCAGCAGCACGTCCAAGCGTTCTTTAGCCATTATGCGAAAGCCCCGCCCATTTTTCCATGATTCTCCCCGCAATCTGTTCCGGCAGAAGCCCGCAGGATTCCAAAAGTTTTTTGCGCGCGCCCTGCGGTACGAATCGATCGGGAATGCCGACACGCAAAAGCGGAACCTTATGCCCAGCATCCGTCATATATTCCGACACTTCCGAGCCGAAACCGCCCCCTAATGTATTCTCTTCCAATGTCACGACAAGCTTCATTGACGCGGCGGCCTTGTCGACAGCCTTCGTATCTAAAGGCTTAACAAAGCGCATATTGACAACCGACGCATGGACGCCCTTTTCTTCCAACAGTGCCGCCGCTCTCCTTGCCGCGTCCACCATCGTACCCACCGCGAGCAAAGCAACGTCGTTTCCTTCCGAAAGCCTCTCGGCCTTGCCGATCTCAATCTCATGAAAGCCCTCAGAAATCTCGACGCCGAGCCCCGATCCGCGCGGATAGCGGATTGCCGTCGGAGAATCCATGCGCACAGCCGTATAAAGCATGTCGCGAAGCTCATTCTCGTCCTTCGGCACAAATACCGTCATGCCCGGCATCGTGCGTAAATACGAAAGATCGAATACGCCGTGATGTGTAGGCCCGTCTTCCCCCACCAGACCGGCTCTGTCAAGGCAGAGGGTGACCGGCAGTCTTTGCAGGCAGACGTCATGTACCAACTGGTCATAAGCACGCTGTGCAAAAGTCGAATAAATCGCCGCCACGGGGTGAAGCCCCGCAGCCGCCATACCTGCCGCCAGCGTCACCGCATGTTCCTCTGCGATTCCCACGTCGAAAAAACGCTTTGGATAGCGCTCGGCAAATTTTTTCAGCCCCGTGCCGCTGGGCATCGCTGCCGTAATCGCCGTGAGGCTCGGCATTTCCGTCGCCAACTCGATCAATGCGTCGCCAAAGACCGACGTATAAGATACGGGCGCGGCCGGATCTTTGTGAACGGCGCCCGTCGCCGCGTCAAATTTCCCGACGCCGTGGAACTTATCCGGCTCCATTTCCGCCGGCAGATAGCCGCGCCCCTTCTTCGTCCGCAAATGGACGAGAATCGGGCCGTCCATCATGCAGGCCTCGGCGAATACCTCGCGCATCAGCCGGATATTGTGGCCGTCGATGGGGCCGATGTAGGTAAAGCCCATCTCCTGGAAAATCCCGCCCGGCACCAGCACGGACTTGACGCCTTCCTTGATGTACTCCGCCGTCTTGACCACCGTGTCGCCAATGTGCGGAATACTGCGGAGAAGCCCCTTGATGTCCTCCTTCGCGCGGTTATACTGCGGCGCGACGCGAATGCGGGACAAATACTCGCTCATCGCGCCCACGTTGCAGTCGATACTCATACCGTTGTCGTTCAAAACGACGATTAGGTTCGTGCCAAGGTCTCCCGCGTGGTTCAGCGCCTCGAAGGCCTCGCCGCCGGTCATGGCGCCGTCGCCGATCACCGCGACAACATGCTCTCCGCGTCCCTTGAGATCGCGGGCAATTGCCATACCGAGCGCCGCCGAAATCGACGTGCTGGCGTGACCGACGCCGAACGCGTCGTATTCCGATTCCGCCCGGGACGGAAAGCCGAGAATGCCTTCCCACTGACGAAGCCCGGAAAAGCGAGACTGCCGACCAGTCAACAGCTTGTGCGCGTAAGCTTGATGGCCGACATCCCAAACCACTTTGTCCACCGGCAGATGCAGCACGCTGTAAAGCGCCAGCGTCAACTCTACCGCGCCAAGGCTCGGCGCGAGATGGCCGCCCGTCCGCGAAACCGTCCGGACAATCGTCTCGCGAATCTCCGCCGCCAGCGAGTCAAGTTCCTCGACGGACAGCGCATGCAGTTTTTCAGGCTCGTCAATCCGCTCTAAAAGATTTCCCATCTTGATTCAATCCAATCCGTGTTTTATCTGTCTCTTGTTACAAGATATTCGGCAAGTTCATCGAGAAACGCCGCGTTTTCTCCCAGCGGATCCAGCGCGCGATGTGCTCTGTCCGCCGCTTTACGCGCAAGACGTTTTGCCTCGTCCAGCGAAGTCAGCGTCACATAAGTCGACTTGTGGTTGCGCTCGTCGCTGCCGACGGGTTTCCCGATCGTCGCCTCGTCTCCCGTCACGTCGAGAATGTCGTCAGTGATCTGGAACGCCAGTCCGAACGCTTCGGCGTATTCCGTCAAGGCCGCCAGCTTCGCCTCGTCAGCCCCCGCGAGAACCGCGCCGGAGCGCACTGCCGCGCGGAACAGCGCGCCGGTTTTCGCCATATGCATGCGGCGAAGCGTGTCACGGTCGATACGCTTGCCTTCGGACTCCAGATCGAGAGCCTGTCCGCCCACCATTCCGTTCGCTCCCGCCGCAATACTGACCTCCCGCACCACGTGCAGAATCGTCTCCGCCGATACGCCTTCCTGCCGCGTCAGCACTTCGAAGGCCAGGGTCAAAAGCGCGTCCCCCGCCAGCGTAGCGGCACCCGCGCCATACACCTTGTGATTCGTCAGCCGTCCTCGTCGGTAATCGTCGTCGTCCATCGCCGGAAGATCGTCATGAATCAACGAATAGGTATGAATCATTTCGAGCGCGCAGGCCGAGGGCAAAAAATCCTCGCCGCGGCCGCCGACCGCGTCCGCCGACGCCATCAAAAGAATCGGCCGCAGCCGCTTCCCCCCCGCCATCAGGCTGTACTTCATCGACTCCGCAAGGCGCGCGTCAAACGCCTCGTCTTCCCGGAGCTCGCGCAAAAGTCCCGCCTCGACCAATGCGCGCCGTTTCTCCCATTCCGCCTTCAGCATCTTATTCTCCTTCGATTTTCAGCTCCAGAGCTTCCGTCTCGCCCGTCTTTTCTTTCACAAGCAAATCCATCGCTTTCTCCGCGCGCTCCAGAGATTTCATGCATTTCTGCGAAAGCCGGATGCCCCGACTGTAATTCTCCATCAAATCGGCAAGGCTCGGCTCGCCGGATTCCATCTGCTCAACAATCGCCTCAAGCTCCGCCAGCGATTCCTCAAAGGACGCTTCCTTCACCGCTTCCTTTCGCGCCGCCATCATCTTTTTCCTCCTCGCTCCACTTCCCGCACGTCTGCGTGAACGCGCCCGTCAGCCAAAATCACCGTCAGCCTGTCGCCTTTTTGCGTCTCGGCGACCGACCGTACAATCTTTTCGTCCGTATTTTCCACGACGCCGTATCCTCGCCGCAGCATGCGGATCGGATTCAAAAGCTCCAACCGATCCATCGTCAAATCGAGCCGCTGCTGCTTTTCGCGAAAACGCTGCCAAACGCCTGCGGAAAAGCGCTCGGAAACGCGGGCCAGCCGCTCCCGCTTGGCATCGACGATTCGCTGCGGCGTCGCCATCGCCCTGCGGCGCAGGCACATCAAAAGCTTCATGCGCTTCGCGTTCATCCATCGATTCCGCACCCCCGAAAGGCGCGCCGTCAATCCGGAAACTCGGGCCGTCAGTTCCCGTACATCCGGGACTGCAAGTTCCGCCGCCTGCGACGGCGTCGCCGCGCGCACGTCCGCCGCCAGGTCGGATAGCGTGTAGTCCGTTTCGTGCCCCACTGCGGAAATCACCGGAATCTTCGACGCGTAAATCGCGCGGACGACCTCCTCGGTGTTGAAGGACCAAAGGTCCTCCGCCGAGCCGCCGCCCCGCCCGACAATCATCACGTCAACGGGGAATTTTTCATTGAAATAACGGATTCCTGCCGCCACCCCCGCCGCCGACGTCTCGCCCTGCACCTGCACCGGGTACAGCACAAGCCGCACCGACGGAAACCGCCGCTTTGACACGCGGTAAATATCGCGAAGCACCGCCCCCGAGAGCGAAGTCACGACGCCGATTGTCGCAGGCATCTTCGGCAACGGCACCTTGTGCGCCGCGTCAAACAGCCCCTCCGCCGTCAGCTTTTCCTTGATCTGCTGGAACGCTGCGGCAAGATCTCCCGTTCCTTCGGGAATCATCGTCTCCACATAAAGCTGGTAGACGCCGCCGGCCTCGTAAATGCGAATTCCGCCGCCGGCGATGACCTGCATGCCATCCTTCGGCTGAAAACGAAGGCCCTTGTCGCGCCATGAAAACATCACGCACTTCAGGCAGGCGTCTTTATCCTTCAGCGTAAAATACGCGTGCCCTGAACGATACGCGTTGAAATTGGAAATCTCGCCGCGCACCATGATATTGCGAAGAATCGGATCGCCCGCAAGCAAATTCCGTATCCACTTCGTAACCTCGCCGACACTGTGAACGGTTCCCATACGTCCTCCATGTCTTCATAAGAAAAAAGCCAGACCCTTGCTTCGCGGCCCGGCTGATTCCCTATTACTCCTCCCGCATCATCGTACCTAAAACGCCGTTGACGAATCGGCCCGAATCGTCCGTGCCGAACTTTTTCGCCAGCTCCACAGCCTCGTTGATGACGATTCCCGGCGTCACATCCGGCTCGTTTTGCAGCTCGTGCACAGCGAGCCGCAAAATGCTCCGGTCGATGCCCGCCATGCGCGGTACCTTCCATTCCTTCGACAGCCGCGATAATGTCTCGTCAATCGACGCGAGGCTTTCATACGTTCCCACGAGAAGCGCCCACGCGTACGCGTAGTCCGCCTCTTGGTTCCGTTCGTCCTGACGTTCCGTCGCTCCGTCCTGCCACGCCGCGTCCAGCGCCTTTTTCCAGTCCTCCCTCGCACCCTCCGGCGGAGGATTCATATCGAGCTGGAAAAGCGCCTGCATCGCCGCTTCGCGCGCCCGTCTCCGACTCATAACTTCCCTCTTTTTTGGTTAAACAACGTAGTCAAAGTGCGCACGCCGTTCTCCCGGAGATTTTGCAGCCAACCGTCGTCGGCTTCGTCCACTTTCTGCCCAAGCCAAAGACCGGCCGCAACGCAAATGCCGATAAAAAGCATGTTCCAGAAGCCGAATAATAGAATCGAAACCGCAATCAGCGCCCCAAAAACGGCGCCCAACACGCAGCCCCGGTGATTCTCCCACGCTTCCTGAAACAGCCTTGCGCATTCTTCCTTCATCTTGCCGACCACCTCAGGACACCCGCGACTTCTTCGCCGCGTCTTTGCCCGCAATCTCGGAAATCGAAATATCAATCGCATAATCCGAGAGGCCAAGCACTTCGTTCATCTGCTCTGATACCGCCGCCCGAACCGCATCCGAAACCTGCACAACATTCTGTCCGCCGCCTAACTGGACGTCGAGGCCGATCAGGACCTCAGACGACGGCTCCACGCCCTCACCCTTGACGACACGGCGCGACTCAACCTTTGCATTGACTTCCTCAACGCCGTAAACCTTCGCCGCGCTCTTTTCGGCAAGGCTCGAAACAGCGGACGTCGCGACGCGCACCTCTCCGCCCGCGCCGCGCACCACGACCGCCTCAGGTTCCTTCTGCGCCTTCTCCTGCGTTTCGCTCTTCGAGCCGCAGGTCAGGCTGCAAGCCGCCAAATGGACACTGATCAGGAACACCAACGCCGCGCCCGCCATCGTTTCCCAGCGGGACAACGCAAACGCCGTCTCGTTCAGGATCACAGGCACGGGAATCACCGGCAGACAAAGCACGATCACGCCGAGTGCCGCCAGCGCAACGGCCAGCGCATACAGAAACAGCAAAAACCGATTGAGATATCCCATATTACGCCTTTCCTATCTCAACGAACGCGGGCGGCTTCCTCTTCCTTCGGCTCCTCTTCGGGAATGCCGACGCCCTGCACATGGATATTGACCTCGACTACGGAAAGGCCCGTCATTGTCTCGATTGCCTGCTTGACGTTCTCCTGCACCGCCAGCGCGACCTCGGGAATACGCACGCCGTATTTCACGATAATATAGAGATCCACGGCCGCTTCCGTCTCGCCGACCTCGACCTTGACGCCCTTCGCGAAATTCTTCTTGCCAAGGATCTCCGCGATACCGCCTGCAATGCCGCCGCTCATGCCCTCGATGCCCTTGACCTCAGTCGCTGCAAGACCGGCTATGATGCTGACTACCTCGTCCGCAATCCGCACTGCGCCCAGCGCGCCCTTCTTGTTCAAAGCCTCCGATTTGTTCTCTGCCATGAAAATTACCTCCCCGTTATCATTTTTTCTGCCGTTTTGCAGGGCAACTATACGCCCCTCCCGCGAGCGGGAGGCAGATTACCTCTTTTATTATAACAGACATTGAAGCGGTGCACAATCAAAATCCAAAACAAAAAGGCCGCCGAAAAAACGACGGCCCTCTTGGTCAAATATTATGCGCGCTCAATGTATGCGCCGGTGCGAGTGTCGACGCGGAGCTTGTCGCCCTCGTTGACGAAAAGCGGCACGCGGACCTCGTAGCCCGTCTCGACCTTCGCCATTTTCGTCGCGCCGGTGGCCGTGTTGCCTTTGACGCTGGGCTCGCACTCGACAACCTCGAGCACGACGGCGTTCGGCAGTGTGATGCCGATGACCTTCCCCTTGAAGCTCTGGACGACGACTTCCATTTCTTCTTTCAGATAGTTCAACGCGTCGCCAAGCTGCTCCTTTGTCAGCTCGGTCTGTTCAAAGGACTCGGTATCCATGAACGTATACTGACCGTCGGACTCATAAAGGTACTGCATTTTGCGGCTCTCCAGATGCGCGGGCGGCATTTTCTCGTTCGGGTTGAACGTGCGCTCGATGACGGCGCCCGTCTCCACGTTCTTGATCTTCGTGCGGACAAAGGCTGCACCCTTTCCCGGCTTGACATGCTGGAACTCGACGACCTGCCACGCGCCGCCGTCAATCTCGATCGTAAGTCCCGTCCTGAAATCTGTGCTTGAAATCATTTGTTTCTCTCCCTTTTGTTTTTATAATTTTATTATAATATTTCCATCAGCTCTTTGCCGCTTTTCGTCAGCGGCACGCCGCCGGTCTCCGTCACCAACACAGTGTCCTCGATACGTAATCCGCATTTCCCCGGCAGGTAGACGCCCGGTTCCACCGTGACGATCATGCCGGGCAACAGGCTTTCACAGTCGCTCTTCCTGGAAAGACGCGGTTCCTCATGAATCTCAAGGCCGAGACTGTGCCCGAGCCCGTGCCCGAAATACTCGCCGTAGCCTGCGTCCGTCAACCGCTGCCGAACTTCCGCGTCTATCGCTCTGCCCGACGCGCCGGGCTTCACCATGGAAACGCCCAGCTTCTGCGCGTCCAGCACGGTTTGGTACAACACGCGCTGCGCGTCGCTCGCCCGCCCGACGCAGACGGTGCGCGTCATGTCCGAATGATAGCCTTCGTACACCGCGCCGTAGTCCATTGTAACAAATTCTCCCAAAACAATCAACTTTTCCGTTGCAACTCCGTGCGGCAGGCTACCGCGCTCTCCTGAAGCGACAATCGTCGGGAACGCGGGGCGCTCGGAGCCAAGATCGCGCATCGTCGTTTCGAGCTGCGCCGCGACCTCCCGCTCTGTGACGCCCGGACGGATAAACCCGACGATGTCCAGAAACGCCGCGTCACCGATTTCGGCAGCCTTTTCCATCGCAGCGATTTCCTCCGCCTCTTTGACCATCCGAAGTTCATCAAGATGGACGGAAATATCGAGCGCCGCCGCCCCATCCAAAAATTCGCGAAACTTCGTAAAGGAATCATACGTCATCGCGTTGCCCTCAAAGGCGAGTTTTTTCCAGCCATGCGCTTTGACGCACTTTGCCGCCCGGACAAAAAGACCGTCTTTTTGCTCAGCGAGTTCAAAAAGCGGGGCCTGTTTCGCCGCCTGTTCCATGTAGCGGGCATCAGTGACGAGCAGCGCGTCATTCTGCGAAATCAGGAGCAATGTGTCGTCGCCGCGAAAGCCGCTGAAATAATGGAGATTGACTTCCTTGTTGACGGCGACGGCGTCCGCGCCCTTTTCGCGCAAAAAATCGCGCAGCCGCGAAAGTCGGTCCGCGATCATGAACGCGCCTCCGAAAGCCGCCGGATTACGACCTCCAGCGCCGCCATATAGCTGTCCTCGCCAAAGCCTGCAATCTGTCCCATCACCACCGGGGAGATTACCGAATGATGACGAAACTCCTCCCGCTGATGAATATTCGAAAGATGCACCTCAATAACCGGCGTCGGGATTGCCGCGATCGCGTCGCGAATTGCCACGCTGTAATGGGTAAACGCGGCCGCGTTCAAGATCACGAACGCATATCCCTTCTTCGGCACTTCCTGCAAAGTGTCTACCAGAACACCCTCATGATTCGACTGCAAAAAGTCGACCGCAATCCCCGCTTCCTTCGCCCGCGCCGCAATCATCGCATTGATATCGTACAGCGTCGTCCGCCCGTAAATCTCCGGTTCCCTCGTCCCCAAAAGATTCAGGTTCGGCCCGTGCAGGACCAAGATTTTATTCATACCATATCCCTTTCACTTCAAGATTTACAAAATTTGTTTTTCATTATATAATAACTTAGATTACTCCGCAACTGGATCAACGCGGATGTCGAAAACAATCATATTATAGTGGAAATCCCTGTCCGTCAAAAAGCAACGGACAGAGAACGGGGATATGCCTCTTGCATGGCAAGGCCGTATTCCCGTTATTTCGTTCAGGAAAAGGAATTGAATAATTATGGCTATCGTTCGTTTTCTGCAGTCTGATTCCGACATAACTATATCTCTGAGAAAACTCAATGTTTTTATGCTGATTGCCGCCGCTCTCATTTCGGCAACCCTTTTTTTCGCGATGCGTCAGACCAAGTCGATGTACGAAGACGCCCATGCAATCACGCAGCAGCTCCGCGAATCGGAGGAAACCTCTTTCAATCTGCAGGCTGCTTCCGATTTTCTGACCGAGGAATGCCGACTATTCGTCGTCACCGGTGAGAAAAAACACCTCGATAATTATTTCCAAGAAGCCTTTGTCGAAAAACGCCGCGAGAAATCATTGGAATTGATCAAATCCAAGTATAACAACTCGACAGCCTATCTGGAATTGCAGACCGCGATGAACGGCTCCCTTTTCCTCATGGTCATGGAGTATCACGCCGCAAGGCTCGCGGTTGACGCGTACGGCTATAATATCAAAGATTTTCCGAACGAAATTCAGCTGGTCCAGCTGCCTCAAAACGAAGCGTCGCTTTCTCCCCAGCAAAAGGGCGACATCGCGAAAGCAATGCTTTTCAACGAAGAGTACAGACGCCAAAAGAAATTTATTTCCAATCATATGATGAACTGCGTGATGGAGCTCGAAAGAGCGATTTGGGAAAAGCAAGCGGAGGTTGCCGACCGCCTTAAGAGCACGATATTCATCGAACACGTTTTAACGGTGCTTTTGATTGCAGTCTTGCTCGGCATCGTATACCTGACCTCACGATTGGTGATTTTCCCATTGCAAGACTGTGTGACGCTGATTCGCAAAGACGAGAAAATACCTGTGAAGGGCGCCAAAGAAATACAATTCCTCGCGAAAACGTATAACGAGATGCGGGAAGCGAATCTTCGCCAACGTGAACAGCTCAATTTTGAAGCAATGCACGACAAACTGACAACCCTGTATAACCGTCGGGGCTTCGAAAAACTGCTGGACAATCTCGATCTCAGCGAAGCTGCCGTCCTGATGGTCGATCTCGACAAGTTCAAATCGGTCAACGATATCTACGGCCACGATATAGGAGACAAAATATTGGTCAAGGTATCCAAGACGCTGCTTGACTACTTTGGGAACGACGGACATGTGTGCCGGCTCGGCGGGGACGAGTTTGTCGTCGTTATGGAAAACACAACTCCAGCCGTGCAGGATCAACTAAAAAAACAAATAGATTTAATCAACAAAAAACTCAAAGCCGGAGCGGACGGGCTCCCTCCCATATCGGTCAGTGTAGGCGTATCGTTCTGCAACGGGCACAAGAACGTCAAGTCCATCCTGAAACTCGCCGATGCCTCGCTTTACGAAGCGAAGGAGAGCGGCAGAAGCAACGTACGTTTCAGCACCGAACCCGAAACATAATATCCGTACTGAAAAGTCCCTAAAAGCCAATCAAGCGCTTTTAGGGACTTTCTATTTTGCCTGGTGTGATGACACTATGACGTCATATGCGTCGTCGTTTAAACGACCAAAATCATCGTTTCAATATGCTGGTTCTGAATCTTATTTTCTCACTTCAAAACCCGTCTCTCCCTCAACGTTCTTGCAGAACTCGAAGGTCATGTGCTCGACCTTGCAGAAACCGTTGCCTTCTTGGATCCGCGATTTCAGCTCGCCGAAGTGCGCCTCGTCGCCCTGCGCCTCCATGACCACCGAACCGTCGGGCATATTCTTCACCCACCCCGTGAACCCAAGCGCCTGCGCAACGCCTTGCACAAAGACGCGAAAGCCGACGCCCTGGACTCTGCCCATAAAGCGCCCCGCATGTCGAACCGTTGCCATGTTTCATTCCTCCTTCGTATCTCTTCGCAATATCGCAAATTTCTCGATCGGCCGCTCCATGCGGATATGAACTCGCTGCTGCGGGTGCGGCGCAGCCCCGATCGGCGAGCCCTCCTCGTCCGTCATCTCTGCCAGCGGCTGCCGCCAGCCCTCGCCCGTTGGCTGAAAAATCTCGATTTCCTCGCCGACCCGCATATGATTTCGCTGCTCGACAAGCGCGAAACCCGTCGCCGGGTCGTAATCAAGCGCGAGACCGACGAACTCCGAGGTTTGCATATAAGAGGAACTGCCGTAAATCTGCGCGTCGTTCGGCGGCCCGCCATGAAAAAAACCATCCGTATAGGCACGGTGTGAAACCTTCCCCAGCTCCTCCATCCACGCCGAATTAACCGAAAATTTCTCCGGCGCGGCAAAATACGCGTCTATGGCCATACGGTATGCCTTCGTGACGCCGGCGACATAGTGAACGCTCTTCATGCGTCCCTCAATCTTCAGACTGTCAACGCCGCTCTCGATGACCTCCGCCAGATACGGCATCAGGCAAAGATCTTTTGAGTTAAAAATATAGGTCCCCCGCGCGTCCTCTTCGACGGGAAAATACTGTCCCGGCCTCGTCTCCTCCATCAGCGTGTACCGCCAGCGGCACGCCTGCGCGCAGTTTCCCCGGTTCGCGTCGCGCCCCGTAAAGTAATTGCTCATCAGGCAGCGGCCAGAATAAGAAATGCACATCGCGCCATGCACGAACAGTTCCAATTCGACGTCACAGCGTCGACGAATTTCTTTTATATCCTCGATCGGGACCTCCCGCGCCAGCACCACGCGTTCCGCACCGAGCCGCTCCCACGCCGCCACCGCCGCATAATTCAATGTGTTCGCCTGCGTGCTGATATGCAAGGACAGATTGGGAACAACCTCCCGAGCGATAGAAAACACGCCGAGGTCAGAAACGAGAATCGCGTCCGCGCCGGCCATCTGCAAAAAGCGAAGATATTCCGGCAACGCCGAAAGCTCCTCGTTATGCGGATAGACGTTGACCGTCACGTAAACCTTTTTCCCGCACGCATGAGCAAACCGCGCCGCCTCCTTGAGTTCCTGCCGGGAGAAATTGCCGCCCTGCGCCCGCAGTCCGTAAGCCTCGCCGCCGAGATAAACGGCGTCCGCGCCGTAAAGCAGCGCCATTTTCAATTTCTCCATATTCCCGGCGGGAGCCAAAAGTTCCGGCTTTTTCCGTTTCATTCGTTCCTCCACGATACCGCCATGCCGTCTCCCTCGGGGAAGATCTTCGTCCGAAACCCAGGCGCGGAACGGACGAGCCGCAAGTATTCCCGAAGCTGAAGCACCATCGTCCGATACGAATGCTTCGGCCACGCCTCGCTTCCCTCGCCCTCGACGAGTCCACGAAAGAGCACGTTGTCCGCGACGACGACAGCGCGAGATGTGAGCAGGGGCTGAACGCCGAGCCAGAAATCAGGATAGCGCGACTTCGCCGCGTCGATGAACACAAAGTCAAAAGCGCCTGAAAGCGTCGGCAAAAGCGCCTCCGCTGCGCCGACGAGGACCTTGGCCCGCGCCTCATATCCTGTGCGGCGAAGAAACGATCGCGCAGTCTCCGCAAAGGCGGCGTCGCGCTCGATCGTCACGATTTCCGCCTCCGGCAAAGTCCGAAGCGCCAGAATCGCCGAATAGCCAATGGCCGTCCCAAGCTCCAAGATCCGGCGCGGCAAAGTCTCGCGCAGCGTTCGCAAAAACACGGGTCGAGCCGCCTCGGTCAAAATCGGCGTCTCGTTTTCCCGCGCATACTGCTCCATCTCGTCAAGCAATGCATCGATATTATCCATTACCAGCGCACGCGGCTTTTTTCTGCAGGTTTCATTTCAACTTCCCCTTATTTTATACGGGTTCTGCTTTCATAATATCATAAACGCAGTCAAAAAACATCCTCTTTTTGTTCAAACCACAAAGAGAGGATGTTTCGGTTATGTGCGGCAGCCGCTTGATTTGTTTTTTTAATCGCTACAAACAAGCTCCGCAGGGGAAATATCCCTTGCGTATCAGTTAAGACTCAAAACTGCTCATTCTCCCGAAAATGAAAGATGACGGTTGTCTTCCTGGCGAAAAGCGTCGCCATAGGCGCAGAAGGCGATTTCCTGAATGCCGAAGACAAAATCCTGGGAACCGTTATAGATGTAGCCCTCCCGTGGGTAAAAGAACGCCTGATTCTGGATGGCCTTCATGGATTGCAGTGCAGGGTCTTCCAAATAACCGCGGATGAACTCTTTTGTGTCAAAGGTTCCTTGGTCATCATAGTTCGGCAAGAGCAGGATATCCGGGTTGATCTTGACGAGCAGTTCCTTCGTCAGAATCTGGCTGTTTCTCAGGCCAATCGCCGCAATGCCGTTGATGACGCCCGCGTGCTTGCACATATCGTCGAAAGCGCTCCCCGCGCCGCCATAAGTCGTCATCACCGACAGTAATACGACAGACTTTCGCTCGCTCTCCGGGATTTCGGCCACCTTAGCCTCAATCTCACGCATCACCTCGTCCATGGCCACGATAAGCTTTTCCCCGCGCTCCTCCTCCCAAAGCCCTGTCGCCATCAGTCGGATATTCGCCTGCACATCCTCGTAGTTCTCACTGGAGCCGCAGACAATGACGGGGATTTTCAAATCATCCATCACTGCAATTTGCTCCGGGCTCGTCCAGGGTGTGGCGAATACCACGTCAGGCCGTAAAGCGGCGACTTGCTCCGCTGTGGGATTTCCCACTTTCTCAGGGATCTTACGCGCCTTCTCCACGATCACCGATTCCTTCGGATCGTCGTGGAACCGGTTGATAGCCACCATCTTATCGGTGGTGACGAGACCGAGGGCAATCTCGTCCGTGTAAATAGACAGCGTCAGGATACGCTCTGGTTTCTTCGGAATCTCTACGACACGGCCAAGCGCATCTCGTACCTTGCGCCCCTGCACGTCGGAAGAGCGTTGAGCCGGAGGCTTGCCGCAGGAAACGGTGAGAAGCACGGCAAACAGCACGAACACCGCACATACGCTGTATAAAAGCCGAGGTCTCATCACGTCTCCTCCTTTCCTTCAATCAATCCTGACGCGGTTCGCTGAATACGAATCTTCTCTTTCCAGTCCTCACAAGACGCCGGCATGAACTCATGCACGAGATACTTGGGACGCACCGTTTCCACGATGCGCCGTGCCGCATCCGTCCGGAACGGCAGGTGTGCGTCCATCGTAATCACGTAATCCATGCACGCCTCGGGCGAAAGAGGAGCGGACTCGCCCGCGTGTTCCCGCATCATCCGGCGGACGAAGTCCCCCGTCAGCGACTGGTGCAAATGCAGCCCTTTCACCGCCTCGCCCAAGGAACCGAGCTTTTGGAAAACGCCAATCACATAGGCCGCCGCCTCCGCCTCGTTCAAAAGAGCCAGTTCCATGTGCATCAGATGTCCGACGTCGAGCATAAAGCCCGTGCGCCGATGGCGGATGCCCCGCAAAAGATGCTCGGCGATCTTTGGGTCGATGAATGTCAGCCCCGGCCACCAGAGATTTTCCAACAGCAGCCAGCAGTCCTCGGGCAATATGTCCGACACATCGTTCAAAAGCTCGATTGCGGCGTCAATCACCGCTACGTCGTCATAGGGGAAGCGCCGAGAATACAGGCCATAGGACGGCGCGTCCGCCACATGGAAAACCACATATTCCGGCTTCGGCGCCAAAGCCTCCCGAATATGCTCCCGCAGCAGCGCAATCCACTCGTCCGGCGTGTCGCCCCCGTAATAGGCGCGCACATCCTCAGCCCGGGGAAACTCCCGCCGCAGCACCGCCTCGTCGCCGAGAAAAAAGGCAACCCAAGAAGGCCAATAGCGAAGATGGATGCCGCGGACATACTCCGCCGGATGAAGTGCCGAATCCCAATCCCCGCAGGGCAGGAGCTCGACGCCATTCAGCACTTCCGCCCGCAGAAAGGATTCCAAAGCGCCTTCAGCGTTGCCCAAAAGCCCTTTGTTGTCGCAGTCCGCGTTGGAGAGATTCACAAGCTCCAGCATGGGACGCCTCCTCCAGAAGACACAGCCTGCGGAGGCGGCGCCTCCGCAAGAAAAGATACTGAGATCAGAAGCTGACAGACACGCCGATCTGGAAGAAACGGCCCTTGCCGGGGTAAAGATTTCCAGATTGAGCTGACAAGGGGAAAACCTGATATTCTTGGTTAGTTAGATTATTGACCTTGAAATAAGCCGTCAAATTCTTGGTGATGTCATAGCTGGCATTGAAGTCAATCAACGTATAACTGCTAGTAGTGTAAAAGTTACGGTCGAGCCCGCTGCCAAGGGTACCCATGAGGTTTGCCTTCCATGGCCCCTGCTTAAAATGGATACCCAACCGATAAGTGTTTGGCGCTTGGTTTCTTGCACTTCTGGCGAACCCCTCACCATTGGGATCCTGAATATTTACATTTATATAAGAATAGGTTGCATCCATGCTCCAGTGCTCGTTAAATTGCTTCTGTATAGATAGTTCGATACCATGCTTTTTTTCATCGTTTATGTTGAACGCTTTCCATGGCGACCACAGGTCATACGGATCAATAGGTGCCCATTTTATAGCATTATGAAGTTCACTCCAAAAATAACTGGCGCCGACAGTCATGGTGTCATCAATCTTATGCGTGATACCAATGGTTTCTGTATGACCGGACTCCGGCTTCAAATTCGGGTCCCCGAGCATAGTATCATACTGATCATGATAGTAAAGATCATCCGCAGTGGGTGCCTTAAAGACACGCCCCCATGATGCGTAGATTTGCGTGTTGTCATCGGCATTGTAATTGATAGCCGCCTTTGGGGTCCAATGGGTGCCAAACATGCTGTGACGGTCAATACGAACACCCGGCACTAAAGACCACTTCGGAGCGATATTCCAAGTGTCCTGCAGATAGGCAGCGGCATTGCGGATTTTTTTATCGCTATAATTTCCTCCGCTGGGGTCAATACTTTCCGAATTACTTTCTCGCCACTCAGCCCCAGCTATCAAAGAATTGGTTTTACTTAAAGTCCAGCCGTTCTGGTATTCAACACCAATGGTGTTGGTGTTGAAGGGGGGATTCTGTTTTCCGGTTGCCCAATATTCATTTCCGGATGATACCCACTTGTAATTATTATAAACTCGCAAGAAGCCCGGAGTTTTAGTGCCTTCCTTAAAATGATAAGACACTGCTACGTTATTGTAAAGTTCGTCTTGCTTTCCATACTCCCTAAAGGGCATCCCATAGCCATGTGTATAGTTACCGCCATGAATGGACTTGTGTTCGAATTGAACCCGCACAGAGCTGCGATTGTCAATTTCCGCGTCCACTCGTGCCGTGAAAGTATTGTTCTTCTGATCGCTGTTCGGCATGGAATTATTACTGCCATTGAGTTTATAATCAAAATGATTCCTGCGCTGGAAGCCGCCAGTAACGAACCAGCTCAATTTATCGATGCTGCCTTCATTGGACAGCTCGTAATTATAGGTACCCCAAGAGCCCGCATTGACGTCCAATGTGGTACGAAGACCTTCTCCCTTCTTCGTGATGATATTGACCACACCCCCGACGGCGTCGCTGCCGTAGAGAGCTGAACCGCCGCCCTTAATGACCTCAATGCGCTCAATGTTTTTCATGGAGGCGATGCTTTCAAGGTTAGCGCTGGAACGGGTACTGGCTGATCCTTGATCGTTGTTGATCCGACGACCATCCACGAGGATGACTACGCGCTCGTCGCCGTTGATACGTACCTCATTGTCGTTTCCACTAGCACCATTAGATACGAAAACGCCGTTCACATGGCTCAGAGCCTCGGCGACACTGCTATAATGATTATCTTCAATCTCCTCCGCAGTAATAACCGCCACGTTCGCCGGGGTGTCCATCCGCTTCGTCGGAATCCTCTCCGCCGTAACGACGACGTCCTCCAGCATGTACTTCGGCGTCTCCGCGGCTTCCGCAGGCTTCGCAGCCTCCGGCTCCGCAGCCAGCGCTTCGCCCATCATCGTCATCGAGACGCCGCCAACGGCCAACAGCGCAACCAGTCGTCGAAGCGTTCGACGCTCCGACATGCGCTTCCGCCAATTTCTCATCAGTTCCATAATAAACCCCCCTTGCCCTTCTTGCAATGAAACTTCGCGAAGTCTTCATCTCCCTTTTTCGCTTCGCTTCAAAAAATAATAATTTAAAAACAGACTCATAATAGCAGACTTTATGAACTTATTCAAGAATATTTCCTATATTTTTCATAATTAGATAAACCAATCGACATCCTCATGTGACGCCTCATTCCAGCCGGAAGGTGAAAGACTGATAGACATAGCAGCGCACGGGGCGCCCATAACCGTCGAGGCCAGGACTGAATGTGAAGCCTTCCGCAGCTTCCATCGCGGCGCGATCCAATGCATTATTTCCCGAGGAATCCACGATTTCCAAATCGTCTATGCCTCCGTCCTTGGCCAAGAGGAATCGAACTACCACCGTACCTTGTGTGCCTCGGTTCTGCGCTGAACGAGGGTATTCCGGCGCGCGGGAAGAAAGGACGCTGGGCGGAACCGTAGGTGCCTCGATGGCGTCACTGGCGGCGGGGATACCGTCGCCGTTTCCTCCGCCGTCTCCTGTACCCGCCTGCTCTTTGTCACCGGCGCCTTGACCTATGCCGCCGTCCCCGGCGCCCGTTGCGGGAGCCGTTGGCGTCGCTGCAGGAGATGCCGGCGGCTGCACTGGTTCCTGCGGTTGCGGCTGTGGGACAGGCTCCGGCAGTGGCTCCTGCACCGTCTCCTTTTCCTCGATGATGTCGTCAGGCTGCGGGGGCGGCGTTGGCTCGACCGGCGTCTCCTGCACGGCAGGCGGCGCGGCGGGCGCTGTTGCTGGCGCAGGAGCAGAGGAACCCGGCGCTCCAATCAGGGCCACGTCATATATGGGATCCGATGGTCGGCTTTGCTCAAGACGCATAGCCGCCGCTCCTAATAAGACGAAAAACAGCAGATGGAGCAGCAGGGAAGCGGCCAGCCCTTTCGCTGCACGATCTCGTTGGGCGTTTCCCGTCTTTTCCCCGCCCGTCACGATCCAGCTTCCTTATCTGTCGCGAGGCCGACCCGGGAAATCCCCGCCTTTTTGAAGGCGTCCAACAGGTGAATGACGGCTCGATACGGAACGCTCTCATCGGCGCGAATGATCACGGCGAATTTCTCGTCTCGCTGCCGTTCCTCTTTGGCCCGCACCATAAGCTCCGTTTCATGGATCGGCTTATCCTGCAGCCAATACGCGCCCTCGCCCTTTACGGTCACGGAAAATTTAGCCGCGCTTTGGGTCTGCGTCTCGGAAGCGACCGGCAGCTTGACCGGAATCGTGCGAAGCTCGCTCATGTACATCGTGCTGACGATAAAAAATATCAGCAGCAGGAACATCATGTCGATCATTGGACTCAGCATCAGCTCCGGCGTACTCCTGCCGCGCCTTTTCAGCTTGATCATACGTCTCCCTCCTGCCGTCGGGCACTGCCGTGAACGGGATGTCTGCGGTCAAGGTTTTTGGCGATGGCTTCGAGAAGCGTGTTTCCCACTTCCTCGATATTCAGCGAGATTCCTTTGAGCCTGCGCATAAAATAAGCATACATGCAGATGGCGACGATGGAAATACAGAGACCGAACACCGTCGTAATCAGCGCCTCCCCGATGCCCGCAGTCACGGCCAACGGGTCCTCCATTCGCTGATTGAAATTATTGAAGGAGCCGATCATGCCCGTCACAGTGCCGAGAAGTCCCAGAACAGGGGAGAGTGTGACCAGCACATTCAAATAATTGAGATTCTTCTCGAACTTGTCCATCGCCCGCTCGGCGCGAACGCTGACGAAACTCTCCAATCGCTCGAAATTCCCGTGCCGCGACATGACGACGGTGGCCAGCTTCGCCACTTCCCCGTGCGTGGAGTCCGCCAAACTTTTCGCGGTTTCCCAATCGTCGCGCTCGATGGCGTCGCAAAACTTCTTTGTGAATTCCATGCCGCTGTCTCCTGCACGGAAGAACAGCCAACGCTCCACCGAAATCGCAACGGCAGCCAACGAGCAAAAAAGCAGCGGATACATAACCGGTCCGCCATTGACAAAATATTGAACGCCTGCGGAAAAAATACCCATGACAATTCTCCTCTTTCAAATATTTATTGCATCGCGTTCCGAGAGCGGCGAAGCAGCCAAAGGAAGTACGGCGTACCAATGAAGGCCGTCATTATTCCGACGCGCACTTCCGTTGGATACGCAATCACACGTCCCACGGCGTCACAAAACACGAGGAACGTCCCTCCGGCCAGAAGACTCGACGGCAAGAGCCGACGATGATCAGGGCCCACGATGAGCCGCATCATGTGCGGCACCACCAATCCAACGAATCCGATATTTCCGCTGATGCAGACGCCCGTAGCCGTGACCAGTGACGCCACCGCCAACAGACCGAGGCGATATCTGGCCACCGGCATGCCGACAGCCTTGGCCTCCACATCGCCAAGCACGAGGATATTCAGGTGTCGCGCCATGAGAAGCATGACTACGATGCCTGCTAATATCGGACCTGCACCCATCATCACATGATCCCATCGGCGATAGTCAAGGCCGCCGATGGTCCAGAAAAGATACTGATGAATCTTTTGCTCATTGAGGACTGTGAGGATGCCTGCCGTGACCGCGCCAAGCAGCATACCCACGACAACCCCGGCAAGCAGAAGCGTCATCATCGGGACTTTTCCCTGACGCATGGCGAGAAAGACCGTCAGCGTCACAGCAGCGAGTGCCCCGCAGAGCGCTGAAAGCGGCAACGCCAGTAGGCTCGTGTCGCTAAGTCCGAAAGCAATAGCCGCCACTGCGCCCACCGCGGCGCCGCTGGACACGCCGATAACGCCCGGGTCGGCCAGCGGATTGCTGAAGATTCCCTGCATGACCACGCCCGAGGTGCCGAGCCCCGCGCCCACCATCAACCCAACCAAGGTCCGAGGTAGACGGATATGGAACAATACCGCTTCCTGCTCCGGCGTCACCGGGATCTCCGAAAGAAAAGGAAGCCCCATGGACTGGCATAAGAGTGCGAGAATATTTTCCGTCGGGATGTCGATTTGCCCCCATGCCATGGAAAGAAATGCAGTCCCAAAGAAAGCGATTGTCAAAAGCGGGAGGACGATAGCGTTCGGAAGGTTTCCAATCCTCATTCTTCGCCCCTCCCCAATATCGTGCCTAAGAGCAGCGCGCGGCGCCCGTCATCCGGCGGCGGCTCCGTAAAGACCTCCGCCGATCCCGTCAGCGGATTTTGCACCACGCGCACGGGAACGCCATAACACCGGCTGAGATTCCCGGACGTCATCACCGTCGACGGAGGGCCGTCAGAGATGATACGGCCTTCGCCCACGAGCATGAGCCGTGAGCAGAATTTCGCCGCCAACGCAAGCTCATGGACTACCATCAGCACCGTTTTCCCCCGATCACTCAGCTCGCGGCAAAAACGAAAAATCTCTTCCTGGTAAAAAATGTCAAGACCTGTTGCTGGCTCGTCCAGAAAAAGGAGGGGCGTTTGCTGCGCCAGCACCTTCGCCAGCAGTACGCGCTGCCGCTGTCCGCCGGAAATCGTATGAATAGGCCGTTCTGCCAAATCCCGCACCCCGGTATATGCCATGCAGGCGTCAACGATTTGCGCGTCCTCGCCTCTCTCCTTTTCCCACCAGCGAAGGTGCGGATAGCGCCCCGTCATCACGATTTCCCGCGCGCTGTAGTCGAAGGAAATCTCTATATTCTGCTGCAGGTACGCAACTTTCCGAGCAAACTCACGATTTGAAAGCGCAGATGTCTCTCGTCCTTCAATTTCCACCTGTCCCGTCAACGGCTCCAAAATACCCCGCAAGGTCTTCAGCAAGGTCGATTTTCCCGCGCCGTTCGGGCCAATAAGCCCCACCATCTCCCCCTGGCGCACAGTGAAGGAAACATTTGTCAAAATAGCCTTATCCTTCTGGTAGCCCGCAGCTAATCTCTCGGCCGCCAATACTACATCGTTCATTTCAAATTTCTTCCTCCGAGCAAGACATGCAACACTGAGTTGTACCTGCCCTCTTTCGAGATACGTTCAAAAATACAAACAATATGAAAAAAAGATGAATATTCCAAAATTCATATCAACTATATGCACATTATAGAGAAAAGTCAAGAAAAAAATGAACTTAGATTTGATTATTCATAGAATTGAAGGAAGTCATAAACAACCAAACAAAATGGCAAAACAATATGCTCCCTTATGAACGACATTCAAAAAAGTCGTCAAGGGAGCATATCAAAATAGAAAAATCCGATTTTGAGATTATATGGTTTTACCGCACACGGTTCACAACTTCCAAATGCTCTTCGTAGCTCTTCGTGTAATGGTTATGTCCGGCGCGATCGGCCACGAAATACAAGTAATCGGTGTCCGCCGGGTTCAGCACCGCCTCAATAGAGGCGAGTCCAGGATTCGCCACAGGTCCCGGCGGAAGGCCGTAGTGCTGGTAAGTGTTGTACGGCGATTCGATTTCCGTATCCGCGTATGTCACGTCCTCCTTCGGCGCGTCCAGCAGATATTGGATTGTCGTGTCCGACTGGAGCGGCATATTGATTTCCAACCGCTTAAAGAAAACCTGCGCGATAATCGGGCGATCCTCCTCGAATCGAGCTTCCTTCTCCACCAACGACGCCAACGTGACCATCTCGTAAACCGAAAGATCGTGCTTCGAAGCCTTCTCACGCATTTCATCCGTCAGCTTGTCGTCAAAATTGCGGACCATCATTTGCAGAATCGCCTCGGACGACGTTCCCGGCTCCACCTCATAGGTGTCGGGGAACAGGAAACCCTCGGCGCGATATATTGCCTGACGCGAAGCTTTCATATAGCGATACGGCCCAAAATGTCTAGCCTTGTCCTTGAACTCCTTTGCTGAGACAATTCCCTCTTTCTCCAGCCGCGCAGCAATCTCGTTAACCGTAAACCCTTCCGGAATCGTAAAGCGGAGCATGGAGACCTCTCCGCCGATCAAGACGTCGATAGCCTCGCGGATTGGCATATTGACATACATATGGTAGGTTCCGGCCTTAAATTTACCTTCCTCTCCGCCCAGTTTCGCAATCAGCCAGAATTTGTGGCGGCTGCCGATGACGCCACGCTCTTCCAGGAGCTCGCCAATGGAACTTGCGGTCATCCCGGGCTGCACCGTAATATAGACGTCCAGCCTCTCCCCCAGGGCAACGGACCCTCCGCGATCCCCCAAAAACACATAGCAGAAAAGACCCGACACGGCCATAAGGCTCGCGAGCAGAACAAACAAAACCCTTCGGGCGACGGACGTGTCGGGCAGGTCCATCTGCTGCATCTCTTTGATGCTCTTATCCAAGAGGTCGGTCAACCAATCCAGCATTTCCGTCATCTCCTTAAAGCTGTATTCTTACGGCTCGGAGGCGCGTATCGCCTCGGTGGCCTGTTCCTGCGTCATCAATATTTCTCTTGGCTTGCTGCCAACGTTCGGCCCGACAATCCCCAGCTCCTCCATTGTGTCAATCAGCCGCCCCGCACGCGTATAGCCGATACGGAACCGCCGCTGGATGCCCGACGTGGACGCCTGCCCTGTCGTCAGCACAAGGTCGACGGCCTTTTCCAAAAGTTCGTCGTACTGGGACGCCGAGTTTTTTCCCTTGCCCTTTTCTTTATGCTCCGCGTCCTCCGCCGCTTCCTCAGTGAATCGCATGATTTCCTCGTCCGGCTCCGGTTCCTCGCACTGCGAGCGAACGAAATCCAGGAGGCGCTCAATTTCCTCGTCGCTGATGAACGCGCCCTGCACGCGAATCGGCTTCGCCGCGCCAATCGGATAAAAGAGCATATCTCCTTTGCCCAGGAGCTTCTCCGCGCCGCCTGTATCAAGAATCGTCCGCGAGTCAATCTGCGACGAAACGGCAAACGAGATGCGGGACGGAATATTCGTCTTGATCGTACCGGTGATGACGTCCACCGACGGCCTTTGCGTCGCCAGAACCAGATGGATCCCGGCAGCGCGCGCCTTCTGCGCAAGGCGGAAAATCGCTTCCTCCACGTCCTTTGGCGCGACCATCATCAGATCGGCCAATTCGTCAATAATGATGACGACAGCCGGCATTTTTTCCTCCGGTACGACATCGTTATAGTCCGCCATTTTGCGAACGCCGAGCTCGGCAAATTTCGCGTACCGCTTTTCCATTTCCTGCACGGCCCAGTTCAACACCGAAGCCGCTTTTTTCGAGTCGGTGACCACCGGCACCATCAAATGCGGGATTCCATTATAATTGGAAAGCTCGACCATCTTTGGGTCGATCATGATGAACTTGACTTCGTCGGGGCGCGCCTTGAACAGGATGCTGGTAATCAAAGTATTGACGCAAACCGACTTGCCCGATCCCGTCGCTCCCGCAATCAAGAGGTGCGGCATGGCGCCGAGATCGGCAAATATCGCCTGGCCGCCGATGTCGATGCCAAGGCCGACGGTCAGCGGAGACTCAGCCTTCATAAACGCCTCATCTTCCAAGACGTCGCGAAGAGTCACGCCCTCCAATTTTTTGTTCGGCACTTCGACGCCGATAGCCGCCTTTCCCGGCACCGGCTCAATGCGCACTGAAAACGCTGCCAACGCCAGCGCAAGGTCGTCGGCAAGATTCTCTATTTTCGAAACCTTCACGCCCGGCGCGGGTTTCAGCTCATAGCGCGTAACTGCCGGGCCGTGACAGGCGTTGATGATGTCGGCTTTTACGCGGAAGTCTTCAAGGGTCTGTGCGAGAACACGAGCGTTTTCGCCGATTTCCCGCTCCAATTCACCATCCTGCTCCGTTTGGCGCTTTTCCAAAATCTCGGAGACCTTCGGAAGCTGATATTCCTTCTCTTCCCCTTCCTTTATTTCCTCCAAAAATTCCTCATGCCCCATCGCACGGCTCATAGCCCGTGCCAGAGCATCCTGCGCGTTCTCCTCGGAAAACCCGTCCGCGTGAGCCGACGAGTCTGCCGTCTCCGGCTTTGCATACCGGCTGTATTCGATGGAAAACGACGCCGTCGTTTTTTCTTCTTCTTCTTTTTCTTCTCCCGGTTCACAGACGGATGCGGACGCTTCCTTCTCCTCTTCCGCCTGTTCCGGACGATTCTCCGAACGCTCCAGCACTGCGGGCGCTTCTTCCACCTCGACGCCGGGCATTACATGCTCTTCTTTCTCGCTCAGAGCCGCAATAGGAACATCCGACTGAATCTCAGCACTTCCCGCCGCTATCGGTTCTTTCGATTCTTCCGTCGACGGCTCCGGCTCTTCAATTCTCATCGCCGCACGACTACGCGCCTCCGAACGACGGCGAAGCCGCGCCAAAAATCCGTCCTTCACCGGTCCCGTCTTCGGCCGCACGATGGTCATGGGCGCTTCCGGCTCAACCGGCGTCTCTGCCTGCGTCTCTGCCTGCGTCTCCGACGCCCCAGTTGCAAGGCCGACCTGTTCCATTGTCGTTTCCGCAGCAAAACGCCCGTCCTGCGTCTGGTCGTATACGCCGCGGCGTGCTCCCAACATTTCCTGCGAAACGGGAGCATTTGTCGTTCCTTGCCGCTCAGCCTCCCCGGTATCCATTGCCTGGCGCGCCTCTTCCTCCGCGCGGCGCCGTTCTCTGCGTTCCTCAATACGACCGCGCGCCGTCTCAAAAGCCGACCGTGCCGCCGACGCGCCCGCCTTCGCCTTGTCCCTCGTCCGCAAAATCCCATTGGCGAGCGACCATTTCGTCGTCCAGAGGAACGTCCCCAAAAGCCCCGCGAGCGTCACCACAAGCCCGCCGCTGACGCCAACAAATTTGCGGAGCAGCAGCAAAAGGCCGCCGCCAAGAAGGCCACCGCCTGTCGGCAGGCTTTCCGCCAATATTTCCGCCCCCCGCTCTACCGAAAAATGGTGATAAAGTGCCAACGCGAAGGCCAAAAATCCGAAAACGCCCAAAAACCCTGCCGAAATTGCCGACTGGTGCTTGACGATACGCGTACCGCCCGCCCAAAGCATAACAGCAACGAATATCCAACTCCCGACGCCGAAGAAATACCGGAAAAAACGCGCCAGCCAAAGGCCGACGAATCCGGCGTTGAAGCCCAAAAGGCCGCAGACCGAAAGGACCGCCATCGCCACCATGGCGACGCCGATCAATTCATGCCTGCGCCTTATGCTCGCCTCGTCGACCTTAGACCTCAGAGACTTCTTTTTACGCGTCGTCCGCTTCCCCAACAAAATCACCTTGAAAAATTATTCTTCGGCCGTCAAATCTTCGCAGAAATCCGTTCCGCGCAACGGTTCGCCTCGAAGAGCACGCGCTCTTCGTCCAGTGTCCGCAGCTGCTTTTTCTCCATCAACAGCTTGCCCGCTACCATTACCGTGTCGACGTCGGCGCTGCTCGCCGCATACACCAGGAGTGAAACAAGGTCGAATTTCGGCGTCCACGCCGCGCCGCTCATGTCAAACAGCACAATATCGGCAAGGCAGCCTTCCTCGATTTTGCCCAGATTTTTGAGGCCAACCGCTTTCGCTCCGTACTCCGTGCCCATGCGCACCGCTTCCAACGCGGGCACCGCCAGCGGGTCTAGGGTGTCGACCTTGTGCAGGAGAGCCGCAAGGCGAATCTCTTCCAGCATATCGAGATTGTTGTTGCTCGAAGCGCCGTCGGTGCCAAGGCCAACGCAGACGCCGGCTTTCAATAGCTGCGGCACAGGACCGACCCCGCTGGCAAGCTTCATGTTGCTTCCGGGATTGTGAGCAACCCGGGCACCGTATTTCTTCATCAGCGCGATATCGTCATCCGACAGATGCACGCAATGGGCGCCCAGTACGCCGCAATCGAGAATGCCCGTCTCCTCCATCAACGCGATCGGCGTCATGCCATAATCTTTCAGGCAATTCTCGACTTCGCCCTTCGTCTCGGCAAGGTGGATATGCACCTCGGCCTTGCGCTCCTTAGCGATTGCCGCGACGCGCCGCAGGAAGTCCGGCGGGCAGGTGTAAGGCGCGTGGGGACCGAACATCACTGTAACGCGCCCGTCGCCCGCGCCGTGATAGTCGTCGAACAGCTTCTTATTCTCCTCCAACGCCGCCTCGCCGTTCGGCGCAACGCCAATAATGCCCCGTGACAGCACGCCGCGGAGCCCGGATTCGATCGTGACTTCGGCAACCTTCTCCATATCGCCGTACATATCGGCAAAAGTCGTGGTGCCTGTGCGGATCATCTCCACCGCCGCCAGCATCGCACCCCAGAATATATCGTCCTTCTTCATCTTCGCCTCGATGGGCCAGATTTTATTTTGCAGCCAGTCCATCAGGTTCATATCATCGGCGTAGCTGCGGAGCAGCGTCATCGACGCGTGCGTATGCGCGTTGACGAATCCCGGCAGGGCCAACTTATTCTTGGCGTCGATTACCGTTTCGGCGGCAAAATCAGTTGCCTCTCCGACCTTCGCGATTTTTACGCCGTCAACGGCGATATTCGTTTCCTTAACGCTGCCGTCCGGCAAAAGTACCGACGCGCCCTTGATGAGTGTTTTCACGTTTCTTTCCGCTCCTTTCACGCCATCCCGATATACGCTTTCTGCTCCGGCGTCAGCTCGTCAATCTCGATACCCATCGACGCCAGCTTCATGCGTGCAATCCTGTCGTTGATCTCATTGGGCATCAGATAGACTTCTTTCTTCAGTTCCTTTCCATGATTCAAAATATGAAGCGCCGAGAAGAACTGCACCGCGAACGAAAGGTCCATGACCTCCGCCGGGTGTCCGTCGCCCGCCGCAAGATTCACAAGACGCCCTTCCGCCAACAGATAAATCTTGCGCCCGTCCTTCTGCACAAACTCCTCGATATTCGGCTTGACTGTCCGATGCGAAACGGAGGCGGCAGTGAGCTCGGGGATATTGATTTCGACGTCGAAATGCCCCGCGTTCGCGAGCAGCGCGCCGTCCTTCATCGACTCGTAATGCCGTCCCCGGATTACGTCTTTATCGCCAGTCAGCGTCAGGAACACATCGCCGATCTTCGCGGCCTCGTCCATGGGCATGACACGGAAGCCGTCGAAGACCGCTTCAATCGCCTTGATTGGGTCGACTTCGGTGATGATGACGTTAGCGCCCATGCCTTTCGCGCGCATGGCGCCGCCTTTGCCGCACCAGCCATAGCCGGCGATGACCACGTTCTTGCCCGCGACAATCAGGTTCGTCGTCCGCATGATGCCGTCCCAAGTCGACTGACCTGTACCGTAGCGATTGTCGAAAAGATATTTGCAATAGGCGTCGTTAGCCGCGATCATCGGGAAATCCAGCTCGCCCTTCGCCGCCAGCGCATGCAGGCGTAAAACACCTGTGGTCGTTTCCTCAGAACCGCCCAGCAGCCCGTCCAGAAGCTCCCGATGCTTCGTATGGAGCATCGCCACAAGATCACCGCCGTCGTCGACGATGATATTCGGCTTCGTCTCCGTCAGCGCCTTTTCCAAAAATCCGTCGTATTCCTCCGCCGTACAGGCATGGGTCGCAAAGACGTTCACGCCGTCCTCCACCAGCGCCGCCGCCACATCGTCCTGCGTGGAAAGAGGATTGCTTCCCGTCACCGTGACCTCCGCGCCCGCATGCATCAGCACCTCAGCCAGATATGCGGTCTTTGCCTCTAAATGGATCGTCAGCACCACACGCGTTCCCGCGAAGGGCTTCGACACAGAATATTCCTCGTCGAGCTTCCTGAGCACCGGCATAAAATTCTTTACCCACTCGATCTTGTCGTGCCCGGAGGGCGCCAGCTTCATATCGCGAACAATAGATTTCATTATTGTTTCCTCCTTTTTAGACAATCAATATCATATTTCAATATTATATAAAAAAAACTATGATTCAGCAAGCCGCCCCGAAAACCGCGAGGATATTCCATGCTTCCGGAGGATCGATGCATCCGACATATCCGCCGTCAGCGGCGTCACAGATACGAAGCCCTCCTCCGTCCGGCGAATGTCCGTATCCTCGTCGTTATTCCAATCATAGATTTCGCCGCCGATATGGTAATAAAGCTGCCCGTCCCGCTCAATGCGGTCAAAAGCGTTAATATAATCCCGATGGCCGAGGGTCGCCCAGACAAATTCCGCTTTCCCGCCACGAAGCGCCTTGGGGAAATTCACGTTCAGAAAAAAATCGCCGCCGCCCTCTTTCAGAAGCCACGGCAATTTCTCCGCGAAGATTACCGCCGTTTCCTCGGAGGAAAGCGACGAACGGGCGTCCAGCGAAAGGGCAACGGCGGGAATCCCGTGCATATACCCCTCCAGCGCGCCACCCACTGTTCCGGAGTATAAAACATCCGTGCCGAGGTTCGCGCCCCTGTTGACCCCGGAAATCACCAGCCCCGGCCGCGCGTCCTTCTTCATCAGCGCTTCCAAATACACCTTTACACAATCCGTAGGCGTGCCGTCGATGCTCCATGCCTCGACACATTTTTCGCCGAAGCCTTCATAGACGCGCACCTCGATATCGCGGTGCACGGTCATCGCGTGGGCCATGCCGCTCTGCTCCGTAGCAGGAGCCGCGACAACCACCTCATGCCCCGCCGCCGAAAGCGCCTTAGTCAGCGCAAAAAGCCCTGTCGCCCGGATACCGTCGTCATTTGTCAAGAGAATCCGCATATCATTCCTCCAAAACGCCATGAATAAGGCCAGACATCTTCCCAACCTGACGAGAAAAGACCTGACAGGGTCAATCCGACACAATCATGCGCATACATTTCCTCACAGTGGGCTCCGGCACGTCCGTCACGGCTCTGACGCGTCCGACAGCTTCCATCAGGATCCATTTTACCTTTCCGTCCACGGCTTTCTTGTCATGGATAATCGCCGCCATCATGCCATCCTCAGTACAGCCCTCCGCCTGCGTAGGCAACGAGAATTTCTCCAACAGCGCGCGAAGCCTCGCCACTTCCGAATTTTCGATCAGTCCCATCTCGTGGCTCAAATACGCCGCCCCCATCATGCCGACCGCAACGGCCTCGCCATGATTGTACCGCACATAGCGCGTCTCTTTCTCAATGGCGTGCCCCAGCGTGTGCCCGAAATTGAGAATTGCGCGAAGCCCCAATTCCCGCTCATCCTTCGTCACAACCTCCGCCTTGATCTCACAGGAACGGACGACGAGATGTTCCACCGTTTCCGGTTGAAGCGCCAATATCGCCTCGGCGTGCTCCTCCAAATACTCAAAAAATTCCTCGTCAAAGATCACTCCGTACTTGACAATCTCTCCCAAGCCCGTTGAAATCTCCCGGCGCGGCAACGTTGTCAGACAATGGAGGTCAATGAAAACGCGCTTCGGCTGGTAAAACGCGCCGATCAGGTTTTTCCCGAGACGATGGTTGACCGCAACCTTGCCTCCAACGCTGGAATCTACCTGCGCCAAAAGGCTCGTCGGAATCTGCACGAAAGGAACGCCTCGCATATACGTTGCGGCAATAAAGCCCGCAAGGTCTCCGACCACGCCGCCGCCCAGTGCGACAATCACCGATTTCCGATCCAGCCCTACCTCAATCGCCTTCGTATATGCGCGCTCCGCTTCCGACAGCGACTTCGAGCCTTCCCCTGCCGGAACGAGCAAGACCGACGGCTGCTTTCCCACACGCCGGAGCATCTCCGCAAATTTCTCCCCGTGAACCTTTCCTACGTTGGAATCCGAAAGAATCAGCACTCGCGAAGAAAAACCCGCTTCTGCAAAATAGGAAGCGATTTCCTCCTCCAGGTTCTCGCCAATCAAAATATCATAGCCGTTCTCCGGCAAATCTACCCTGACCTTACGCACGGATGTAGCCTCCTACCCTCAAAAAATCGACGATCTCCTCCGATACCTCCATCGGGGATCTGCGGCTCGTGTCGATAGAAAAATCGGCACGCGCATATATTTCACGGCGACTTTCCAATAGTTCCTCCACCGTCTTGCGCCGATCCTCATGTCGGTCGAGCATCGGCCGCTCGCCTCGGCGCTCCGTCCGAGCCAAAATCGTATCGACGTCGGCGGTCAGGCAGACGAGAACGCCTCGCTCTTTCAGTAGCCGAAAATTCTCCTCGTCCTTTACCGTGCCGCCGCCCGTAGCAATCACCGTGAACTTCCTCTGCAAGACCTCCCGCACTGCCTCACGCTCCTTCGCGCGGAAATAATCCTCGCCTTTCGCCGCGAAAATCTCAGGCACGCTCATGCCTTCCTTCGCCTCAATGTATTTGTCAAGATCGACCAATCCGCAGCCGAGGCGAGTCGCCAGCATACGCCCGCAACTCGTTTTGCCGGTTCCCATGAAGCCGATCAAAACGACGTGTTTTGCCATATCAATTCCCCTCGATCCGCTCTCGATACGCGCGCACGGCCGCCGCCAGATCGCGCATCGAGTCGCCGCCGAACTTTTCCGTGACTGCGGCGGCAATCGTCAGCGCCGTCATCGCCTCGCCGACTACCGAGGCTGCCGATACCGCGCAGACGTCGCTTCGCTCCTTCGACGCCAACACAGGCTGTTTTTTCGCTATATCGACCGAATGCAACGGAGTCATCAACGTCGGGATCGGCTTCATCACTGCGCGCATGACAATCGGCTCGCCGTTCGTCATGCCGCCCTCGAGGCCGCCCGCGTGATTCGTCTTTCGTACCACGCGCCCGCTTTCGTCATAAAACATTTCGTCGTGCGCGAGGCTGCCCGGCAGTGATGCGTATCCGAATCCCTCTCCGATTTCCACGCCCTTGATGGCCTGGATCGACATCATTGCCGCGGCCAGCCGCGCGTCAAGCCGCCTGTCCCATTGGATATGACTGCCGAGACCGACAGGCGCGCCTGTAACCACGACCTCGAACACGCCGCCCAGCGTATCCCCTGCCTCCTTCGCCCCGCGGATTTTCTCCTTCATGCGCTCTTCCGCTTCCGCGTCCCGGCAGTTCATCTCTGAAGTTTCGTTGCCTGACGTCTTTTTTGCGTCGGCAGTCACCCCGCCGATATTGAGCACTCGTGATGAAATCTCCATTCCGAGAGCCGAGAGGAATTGCTTCGCCACCGCGCCCGCCGCGACGCGCATCGTCGTCTCCCGCGCACTGGAACGTTCGAGAATATCGCGAATGTCCTCGCGGTCATATTTTCTGACGCCTGTCAAGTCGGCGTGGCCGGGACGCGCCGCCGTGACTTTCTCCCCCTCGGGCTTGCCGAAAGCCGCCATGCGGCCGGTCCAGTTTGCGAAGTCTGCATTTTTCACCTGTATCGTGATAGGATCTCCCAATGTCTCACTGAAACGCACGCCCGATACGATCTCCGCCTTGTCCGTCTCGATTTTCATGCGCCCGCCGCGGCCGTAGCCCTGCTGACGCCGCGCAAGGTCGCAGTTGATTTTCTCCAGATCCAGACGCAGCCCCGCAGGGATACCCTCCAATATGGCCGTCAGCGCCGGACCGTGAGATTCCCCCGCCGTCAGAAAACGAAGCTCTCCCATTTCTTTTCTTCCTTTCTAAATCTTACGAGCGTAAATCCAAAGCTCAATCGTCCCCGTAAACGTGCCGACGTCGTCCGCCTTTCCGCGCACAGCGTCGATTTTCACGAACCGTCCCCGCTGCTCCAGCGAGTACAGATAATCCATCAGAGCAAAATAATCGCCGCGAACGGAAAGCCGAATCGACGAGCGTGTCACGCCGTCCCCCGATTCCGCCTCTCCAGGCGCAACGCCAAGCAAAACGACGCCCGCCTCCGCCGCGCGTTTTTCCGTTTCCGTCAGAAAAGCGCTTTCCGCAAGCCGTGTTGGGAACATCTCATCAATGCGCCGCTTTCGCTCGCCGAGAGCTTTCGCTTCCTTCGCCGGGTCGGGGTGCGCGCGCCGAAACGCCGACGCCTCCGCCGCTTCCTGCAAAAGCCGCGCCGCTTCAGCCTCTTTCGCCTGCAGTTCCGCCTGCTGCGGCAAATGCAGCAAATAATAAAACGCCGCCCCCAAAAGGAGCGATAAAAGCGCCATGACGCCAAACCGCATCCGCGCCTGTTTTGCGCTCATATCTACCTCTTTTCGTCAAAACCGCAACAAGATCCGGAATTGAACCTCGCCGCGCTCGTCCGCCGCCGATTCTTTCAAAGCCGGTTTCTCCCGGAGCTTCGTTCCGTTTTCTTCCAACCGTTCCATATACGCGACGAGCCGCCCGTAATCCAAAGCGCGACCGCCGCAAAGCAGCGCGCCGTCTTCCCGCGTGTCAAGCTCCGTCAAATACACACCGTCCACCGCCGTCGCGCCCAGCGCGCTGAATACAGCGTACCACGAACGCCGATCTGTGCCCAGCTTTTGAAGCGTCTTCTCCGTCTCGGCAACCTCCGTCGTCTCATGCACCAGGTCGCCCATTGCCTTCCGTCCCCGTGTTTCCAGAGCGTATTCCTGCCGCAATGCGTCCATCTTCTTCTCCGCCGCCGACAGTAAATACATATTTCTCGCTAACAACAGCGCCAAAATAACCATCGCGCAGGCGAGAAGCACGTTGCCCGCCGTATGCCAGCGCTGCGCGGTCTCCGCCTTTTCTCCCGGCGGCATAAACTCCGTGCCGACAGACGGATAATAAAGCCGAAGCGCTGCATACAGTGCCGTCAGCAGTTCCTTCGGCCAATCCATCCTCGCGGCAGGCACGGAAAGCTCCACCGCCGCTTCCCTCCACAGGATGCGCATGCCTTCGCGCCGATAGGTAAATCGAAGCGGCTCCATCGTCAGCCCTTCGATACCAAGCCCCGCTTCCGTCATCGCTTTGACAAGTTCACGCCCATACTCCGAAGGAAGCGCCGACAATTCCAGCCTGTCGTCGTGACGACCGAATCCTGTCCAATACTTCCCTTCAGCAAACGGCACATTCGTCTCGATGTCCCATCGCACCGCTTCGGTCAGTTCCCACCGCTCCATCGGTGGAAACTCCCGTTCATAGACGAAGAACAATTCCCTCGGCAGGCACATGCTTATCTTATCATAAGCAAGCCCATATGTGCTACAAAGGCGCATTATATTTTCCGAAAGACTCTCCGCATCCTCCCATGATGGCTTCTCTCCCCGCCATGTTTCTTCCCGCGCCTGCCGCACGCGAAACCGGTTGGACTCCTCCGTCCGCTCCAGTTCGACAAGGAACAACGCGTTTTCCGAGACAAAAACACCGAGTACACGCCCCGGTTTCGAACCCCAAAACGGCATAAACTCCGACACTTGCATGAACAACAACACACGCTTCCGTAATTTAATCGTACTTTCGTATTGTACACGAACTCCGCGCTTCCCGCAACAAAAAACAAAAGGCCGCGTGGCATAGCAAACTGCCGCGCAGCCTTTAAGAACCACTGAATAAGTCCCGCCGACAGAGCCAAGACTTGACTTAATCCGTGTTTCCTTGACATTCAAATCCTAATCAGCAGGTATGGCACTTGTCGTACAGTCCGGCCTCTTTCAGCACGCGCACAGCCGTCTCACCCATGCTGGCTACAGTGTCCGCGACCTCGATGCCCGCGTCGTTCAGCGCCTTGATTTTGTCTGCCGCCGTGCCTTTGCCGCCGCTGATGATGGCGCCGGCGTGGCCCATACGTTTGCCAGGAGGCGCCTGACGGCCGCTGATAAAGCCGACAACCGGCTTTTTCATGTTCTCCTTGATCCATGCGGCAGCCTCTTCCTCCGCCGTGCCGCCGATTTCGCCGATCATCATGACGGCCAACGTCTCGTCGTCCTGATTGAAGGCGTCCAGCACATCGATGAAGTCGAGCCCTTTCACAGGGTCGCCGCCGATACCGATACAGGTCGTCTGTCCGATGCCCGCCATCGTCAGCTGATAAGTGACCTCATACGTCAGGGTTCCGGAGCGCGAAATGACGCCGACATGCCCCTTCTTGTGAATGTATGTCGGCAAGAGCCCCAGGCGGCACTCGTCAACGGTCAGGATGCCGGGGCAGTTCGGCCCGATCAGCTTTGTCTTGCGCGTTTTCAGATAATGGCGCACCTTGACCATATCGAGCACGGGAATATGCTCGGTAATGCAGCAGACGAGATCCATGCCCGCGTCCGCCGCCTCCATGATGGAATCTGCCGCGAAACGCGCCGGAACGTAAATGACCGAGACGTTCGCGCCCGTCTCGCGGGCGGCGTCCGTAACCGTATTGAAAACCGGGATTGAATCCAGCACAACCTCCCCAGCTTTGCCCGGCGAGACGCCCGCCACGACGTTCGTACCGTATTCCTTCATGATATTCGTATGAAACGTCGCCTGCTTGCCGGTGATGCCCTGCACGACGACGCGGCTGTCTTTTCCAACAAAAATACCCATATTGTCTGCCTCCTTCTATGTTAATTCCGTCAGCCCTTGATGCGCGCCTGGAGCTTCTTCTCCTTCGCGAGCTCGACGGCCAGTTTCGCGCCCTCGACCATGTTCTTCGCCATGTGGACGCCGGGGACGTTCGCTTCCCGCAGGATGCGACGGCCCTCGTCGACATTCGTGCCGTCGAGACGCGCGATCACCGGAACGCGGAGGCCGACAACCTTCGCCGCCTCGACGATGCCCGCCGCGATGACGTCGCACTTGTTGATGCCGCCGAAGATATTGACAAATACGCTGTGAACCTGATCGTCGGACTGCATGATGCGGAACGCCTCGGCAATCTTGTCCACCGTGGAGTCGCCGCCGACGTCGAGGAAGTTCGCCGGCTCGCCGCCGTAGAACTTGATGATGTCCACCGTCGCCATCGCAAGGCCTGCGCCGTTGACCATGCAGGCCACATCGCCGCCAAGATTGACATAGGAAAGGGACGCCTTCGCTGCAGCGCGCTCTTTCGGGTCTTCCTCGTCAATGTCGCGGAGCGCCTCGATATCGGGATGGCGGTAAAGCCCGCTGTCGTCAAAATTGAGCTTCGCGTCGAGGGCGACGACCTCGCCCTGCTTCGTCACGACGAGCGGATTGATCTCGGCGAGGGAGCAATCCTTCGCCACAAAAGCGTTATAGAGGCACTCCATCGTTTTCGAGGCCTTCGCGATGACAGATTGCTTGAATCCCATGTTGTATGCCATGCGCTTCGTCTGGAACGGCATCAGGCCGACGCCCGGATCGATATATTCTTTGAAGATTTTCTCAGGAGTTTTTGCCGCGACCTCCTCGATTTCCATACCGCCCTCTGCGGAGCCCATCATGACAATCTGGGCCGTCTTCCGATCCACGGTCAGGGACAGATAATATTCCTTCTCAATGTCGGAAGCTTCCTCGATCAGGAGGCGATGGACTTCCTTGCCCTCGGGGCCCGTCTGATGGGTCACGAGAATCCTGCCGAGAAGCGACGAGGCATACGACTTCACCTCGTCGATATTGTGCGCGAGTTTTACGCCGCCTGCCTTGCCGCGGCCGCCCGCGTGGATCTGCGCCTTGACCACGACCACGTCAGTCGAAAGGTCCTTCGCGAAACGCGCCGCCTCTTCGGGGCTGAACGCCGGATGTCCTGCAGGAACCTTGACGCCAAATTCCTTGAGAATCTGCTTGCTCTGGTACTCATGAATATTCATAGACTTGCCTCCCCTTTTGGATTGCCTGCCGCAAGCCCGAAAACGGAAGCGGCATTACATATTTCCTATTGTAACGGATTTTCCGCTTCCCGTCTACGGGAAAGTGGAAAATTTCCGAAAACTTTTAGGGGTAATCATTGTATACATAAGGAAACGCCCGCACTATGCGCCGCAATGCGTAGTGCAGGCGTTCCTTTATCGTCTTACCCTTTCAACGTCACGATAAACTTCGTCCCTTCCCCAACCTTGCTTTTCACATTGATACTGCCGCCGTGCAGGTTCACAATTTCCTGCGCGATTGCGAGGCCGAGACCGTTGCCGCCCATTTCTCGGGAACGGGTCTTATCCACTCGGAAGAATCGGTCGAAAATGCGCGCTTTGTCTTCCTCGGAAATGCCAATGCCATTGTCCTCCACCTCAAGTCGGATTCTTCCCGCCGAGGGCGACACGACGCGCACGATGACTTTGCCGCCCTCCTGCGTGTATTTGACCGCATTATCGACAAGAATCAACAACAGCTGCTTCATCTTCTGGTCGTCCAGCTTCGCCGCCAGCGACGCCTCACCTTCCCGGACAAGGACTATTTTTTTCTTGTCCGCCAGCGGTTGCATGAGTCGGATCGTCTGATCGGCGGCTGCGGCAAGATCGACTTTGGAAAGTTTTAATTTCAACGCCTGATTGTCGCTGCGCGCAACGAAAAGCAGATCGCTGACGAGCTTCGTCATTTTCTTGACCTCGTCCCGCACGTCGACGATAACCTGCTTCAGGAACGGAGACGTAATCGACGGATCGTTGTCAAGGAGATCCGCCGACGCCATGACGACGGAAAGCGGCGTTCGAAGCTCGTGGGACGCGTCCGCGGCGAACTGCCGCTGTTTCTCATAGGCCTCGACCAACGGCACGATAGCCTCGCCCGCAAGGATATGGCCGACGCCCGCAGCCACTGCCAGCGCGAAAACAGCGAGACACGCAAGGGAATAAGTCGCTTTTTCGAGTCCGTTGTACATCGCGGTAACATCTTTGCCGACATAGACTGTAGCGACCGGTTCCCCCTCCGCCATCATCGTCTGTGCGGTCATCATCACGCGCACGTGCCGCCGCTTGCCCTCGTCGGCCACAACGGCAACCTCGCCCGCCTCTGTATCCCACCGGCTGATTACGTCCAACACAAAGGGCTCAAGCTGCGTCGACGCGCGGGAAAAATTGATAGCTTCTCCCTCGGCGTCAAACACATAGAAAAACAGCCGATCGCTGCTCGTCCTCCATTCTTCCGCATCCTCAAGGAGTTCCGGATGCTGCAGCAGATACTCCTGCCCGCCCGCGATGCGGCCCGCCGTCTCGACGAGTTCCCTCGCTTGCTCGGACTCCATCGACCATTCCATACTCTGATGGACGAGGATAACCAGGACAATCAGGAACACCGCCATAATCAGTGAATAATAGAGCGTCAGCTTTCGGCGGCTTTGCTGAAATACATTCATCGACACAAACTCACTCCGCTTCCAGCTTGTAGCCGACGCCGCGAATCGTCTGGATCATCGTCGAGCCGTCGCCGAGATCGAGCTTCTTACGGATCAGTTTCACATAGGAATCAATATTATTCGAACTGACCTCGGATTCCAGTCCCCAAATCCGATCGAGAATGATTTCCCGCGGCACCACGATACCGAGATTTTGCGCCAGCAGGTCAAAAATCTGGAACTCACGCGGCGAAAGCTGGATCACCTGATCCTTTTTCTTCAGCACCTTCGCTGTGCGATTCAGCGTGAAATCGCCGACCTGCACCACGTCCTGCTGGATTTTCTGGCTGCTGCGCCGCCCCAACGCCCGGAGGCGCGCCAAAAGCTCCGCGAACTCGAAGGGCTTCACGAGGTAATCGTCGGCGCCTGCGTCCAGCCCTGTCACGCGGTCGGCCACGTCGTCCCGCGCCGTCAGAATCAGGATCGCTTTCTCGTAGCCGTTTTCCCGAAGCCTCTTGCAGGCGTCTATGCCGCTCTCTCCCGGCATCATCCAGTCCAACACCAGCACGTCGTAGTCGTCGTAACTCGCGTACTCGACGATCTCATCGCCACGTTTCACCCATTCCACCTGAATGCCGTTCTGTTCCATCATGTATTTCGTCAGCTTGCCGAGCCGCGCGTCGTCTTCCGCTAAAAGTACCCGCATATGAAAACCCCCTTTGTCGTTTCCGAATTTCCATTTCCATTATCCGCAATTTTTATGAAAAAAGGAAGGGCAGCGCCGTCCCGCCTATCGCGCGGCTGTCGCGCCCCTCCCGCAGAGCAGGATAGTCGCGTGCTCCAAAAGTTCCGGCCCCGCCTGCCCGGTCTTCAGCAAATAATCGGCGTCGGCCAGCTCCAAAAACGCCGCCCGGAGCGTTTCTTCGTCGAATCCCTGCGCCGCGCGGCCGAGCTTCTCCGCGATAAACGGGTTCATCTCCAACGGCTGGCCCAGCGCTTTGCCCCGCACGCCCCGCGCTGTCAGTCGCTTCGCTTTCCAAAGTTGGCGCACATGGCGCACGAGCCCCGCGAGAATCAGCGGTAAATATGTACCGTCCGCAATCTGGCGTTCCAGGACGGAAATCGCCTTTTTTACATCCCGCTCGCTGATTGCGTCGTACAGCGCAAATCCCGACACCTCCGGCACCGATGAAAACGCACGCTCCAAATCGGCGCGCGTAAACCTTGCTGCGTCAGTATAAAGCGCAAGTTTTTCCAGTTCCCGGTCGAGAAAGGTCAACGAAATCGTCTTCATCACTGAGATCGCGCTCATGAAATATGCCGACGCCTCACGGTCAAAAGAACGCCCCATTTCCGCAAGCTTCCCGCGAAGCCATGGCTCGATGGTCCAGGGGCGCTCCGGCTCCGCGTCCAGCGCCGCGCCCGTCTTCTCTACCGCCTTGTACAGCTTTTTCCGCTTGTCCGCTTTCGCGCCGCTCTCAAAGATTACATAGTTCGTCTCCGGCATATCGGCGATCGCCGCAAGGAGTCGCTCCATTGCTTTGTCCTTCGCCTTCCCCTTCGGCGCGTCGTCTTCTGTCGCTGCGCTCTTCTTCTCGCGGAAAAGCTCCGTTCCCCGAAGCACCAGTACGCTCTTCTCCGTTAAGAACGGCACTGTCTCCAAAAGCTCCGCCAGCTCCGTCGGCGAAGGATCCCGCTCCAAAACCTGAACCGCCGCCCCACGTTCCGCCTCTTCGGGCAAAAGCGCACCAAGAATCGCCGCCTCGGCCTTGCCGATATAATACGGTTCCTCCCCTGCTAAAAGCATCGCGTGAGGAACGCCCCGCCTGAGTTTCGCCATAAACTCCCCGAACTTCATCGCGCAGCCCCTTTCATTCTCTTCATTTTACTATACAATACCGCGCCCTCTTTGTCACGCCGTTTGCATATCATATCGGTCAATAATCATTCTGAAGCCATCTTGTACACGGGTGACATCGATGCTAAAATAGGAACGTATAAATCTATCGAACGACAGAGGAGGGTTTTCCATGAAAAAGAAACTGGCGGCTTATCTTACGGGAATTTTGACGTTGTCGAGCACAACTGCTTTCGCGATGATTCCGAGCGCGGAGATTGCGCTGAGCGGCGTCGCTCCTGGCATGAGCGTCGACGAGGCGGTTGCAGTTTACGGCCAGGCGACGTATCGCGGCGACGACGCTTACTTCCAGAACGGCGTCAAGGCGGATCTGGACGATTTCAACCGCAATCTGATCGAGGAACTGAAAATCAATCGTCCGGGCAGCGGCGTTGCGACGCCCGCGGGAATCGCCATCAGCTCGCCGGAGAGCGCCATCGTCGAAGCTTACGGCCAGCCGGACAAGATGGAATACGACGACGGCAAGAACGAATACACCTACTACGCCTCCGACAGCCGCATGAAACTGAAAATCGAGGCGATGAACGGCGCCGTCGTGAAAATCAAGTGCGACCTGTACGACTGACTCGAACCAAAATTATTTTGAGGAAGAAGTTGTTTTGGGATGAAAAAACTTTTTGTCCCCACCTGTGCGGCAGCGCTTCTCGCAGCCTCCTTGGTTCCAGCCTTCGCCGCGGCAAATCCCTTTGAGGACGTGCCAGCCGACCATTGGGCTTATGACGCGGTGGCTCAACTTGCCGCCGACGGCGTCATCGAAGGCTACGGCGACGGTTCCTATCGCGGGGACCAGGAAATCACGCGCTACGAGATGGCGCAGATGGTTGCCCGCGCTATGGCCAAGAACCCCTCCGGCATGGACAAGGCAATGGTCGACAAATTGGCGGCGGAGTTCGCCGACGAGTTAAACAGCCTCGGCGTCCGCGTCTCGAACCTCGAAAAGAAAGTCGACAATGTGAAATGGAACGGCGTGGTGCGTGCCCGATATGCCGATTATAGGTATCTTAGTGATAAAGGACCTTTGCGAACGTTTGTCAATTATTATACGCTTCGTCTGGAGCCGTCCATGCAGATCAACGAGCACTGGACAGGCCATGTCCGTATTGATTACAATGGCGGCATCAAGAGCGCCCAAAACGTCACAGGAGCAAACCAAGTCACATCAGGAGTGAAAGACAACGCCCCTGTCACGCGTCCGGGACTTCGCGTCGATCGTATCTGGGTGCAGGGCGATTACAATAATTTCCAGATTCTCCTCGGCAAACTGCCCTACTTGACGAATATTGACGGCGGTATGATCTATGATGACAGCTTAGCAGGCGGCCAGCTCACCTTCGGCAATAAGATCAAGGCGACACTGACGGCAGGACGCTCCCGGCGCTTTGACGGCGTAGGCGACGTTGGTCCCGACAGGCTCGATGAGGCAGGCAAGCCGGGTATTACCGGCAGCTATCAGGCTGTTGAGATATACAGTGATCGTGCCAACAAATGGAACTGGGGCGTCGGTTTCCATCACTGGGCGAACCAGGCCAAGCTGGACGACGATATTGGAGCGACGGCTATTAGCATTTGGGACATTGGCCTTGGATACAAGTTTGACAAAAACCTCTCACTGCAGGGCGCTTTTGCTTGGGCGACCGGCCCTCAAGGCGAAGCGGCAACTCCTGCAATTCCTCCAGGTGTGGATCCGAAATATCCAGCAGGCAAGCCGGGAGAAGATGCATCCACAATCAGGACCGGTGCAAAACGCGCTTGGAACGTCGAACTGGACTACAAAAAGGCCAACCCTACAGATGCAGGTTCTTGGGGCGCCTTTATCGCTTACCGCAGTCTTGGTCAATATGCGGTCATAGCGCCGACTTATGACGCCATGATAGCGGGGAACAGAGGCGTAGAGCTTGGCATGTCTTACGTCCCCTTCAAAAACGTCATGGGTACAGTCAAGTACTTCTTCGGTCAGACGATCGGCGGCGAGTCCGACGAAACGCCGCTTACATCCTCTTCCGGCTTCTTCGGCGAGCTCAATTTCTTCTTCTAATTATACTCATAAAACACAAACAAAAAATCCCGGAGCAGAACCTTTCGATTCCTCCGGGATTTTTTAGAGCTTATGTTCTTATCAATATTCCGCTACTGTTTCAATGAAACCGTATTTATCCTCAACCTCGCCGATGTGCAGGCCCTCAATGTAGTCGTACATCTTCTGTGCGAAGGGGCCGATCTTGCCGCCGCCGATGACCATGTCGTGGCCTTTGTATCCGAGCACGCCCACCGGGGAAATGACCGCCGCCGTGCCGGAGCCGAAGACCTCCTCCAACGCGCCGCTCTTATAGCCGTCAATGATCTCGTCGACAGAAATCTTGCGCTCCTCCGTCGGCACGCCCCACTCCTTTGCCACAGCCAGCACTGTACGGCGTGTAACGCCGTTCAGGATGCTGCCGTCCAGTTCCGGCGTAACCACCTTCCCACTGATCTTGAACAAGATGTTCATCGAGCCGACTTCCTCGATATACTTACGCTCCACGCCGTCAAGCCAAAGAGTCTGGTCGTAGCCCTTCTGATGAGCGACGAGACCCGCATGGAGGCTTGCAGCATAGTTCGCCGGCGTCTTCGCCTCGCCGAGGCCGCCGCGTACCGCACGGACATAGGTGTCTTCCACCATAATCTTGACCGGGGCGAAGCCATGGGCATAGTACGCCGCCACCGGGGAAAGGATAATCAGCAGCTTGTATGAGCCGCTGACGCTGACGCCGAGATACGGATCATCGGCAAAGATGAAGGGACGGATATAGAGGCTCTGCCCTTTTTCTTTCGGAATCCACTCTTTTTCCAAAGCGACGAGCTGCTTCAGCCCTTCATGCACCGTCTCAATCGGGAACTCCGGAATATCCAGGATACGGCAGGAATTTTCCATGCGCTCGAGGTGCGTCTTCGGACGGAAAATCACCGCACGCTTTCCCTGACGGTAAGCTTTCAACCCCTCAAAAACAGCCTGCCCGTAATGCAGCGTCGTATTCGCCGGGCTGACCGCGACGTCGCCAAACGGAATAATGCGGGCGTCGTGCCAGCCGTCCTTTTCCGTGTAATCCATCTCGAACATGTAATCCGTGAAATGCGTGCCGAATCCGATCTTCGATACGTCCGGCTTTTCCTTCAGGGACTCCGCTTTCACAAATTTAATCTCCGCCATGAAAATCCATCTCCTTGCAAACTTATATATAAAATTATGACGCCTTATATTTTATGCCTGTCTTCTCACGCCGTCAAGACACAGGAGCGCTATTCCCCGTTTTTCAAACGGCGACGCGCTTCGGGAAGTCTTTCAAGTATGTCGCCTGCAATCAGCCCTTCCGCTTTTTCTTCCGCCGCCAAATCCCCGGCAAAGCCGTGCAGATACACGCCAAGTAATGCTGCCGCCTCCGGCCCGGCCTCCTTTGCCAAACCCGCGACCGCTCCGGCCAGCACATCCCCCGCCCCCGCCGTCGCCATCGACGGATTGCCTTTCGAGGTAAAAAAGACGCGCCCATCGGGGAAGGCAACGATTGTGCATTCACTCTTGACCACAAGAATTGCCCGCCAGTCCGCCGCCGCTTTGCGCGCATGTGCGACAAGATTCTCTCGAACCTGTTCCGCCTTAACGCCGAGCAGTTCCGCCATCTCGCCGAGATGCGGCGTCATGATCAGGGGATTCCCGAGCTTCGCCAGTTCTTCCGTATGCCCACAGAAGGCGAAAAGTCCGTCGGCGTCGAGAATCAGCGGCGTCTGCACCCGCGCGGCGAAACGGCGGACCAGCACCCCGGTCTCCGGTGCGCGTCCAAGCCCCGGCCCGATCAGCACCGTATCATATTTCGGAAGCAGCGCCGCCAACGCGTCCATTGCCGTCTCGCCCACCACGCCGGAGCGAATCTCCGGTAACGGACTCGTCATGACCTCTGTCAGCTTAGACGCGAGGATATCCGCAACGCCCTCCGCTGCCGCCAGCGTCACAATTCCCGCTCCGGCCTTCAGCACCGCTGTTGCCGCCATTGCTGCCGCCCCCGTCATCCCGCGGGAACCGGCCACAGCCAACACACGACCGCAAACCCCTTTATGAGCATCCGCCGGCCGCGACGGCAAAAGCGCATGCGCCGAAACGTCGTCCAGATATTCCTGCAGAATTCCCTTGTCCTCTACCAAGGGCTGCGGCAGACTGATGGAATCGACCACGATTTTGCCCGCACAGGCCGCACCGGGGCAAAAAAACAATCCAGCTTTCGGCAGGCCGAAGGTTGCCGTCGTCTCCGCCAAAATCGCAGCGCCGTGAATCGTCCCGGTGTCCGCGTCCACGCCGCTGGGGACGTCGATAGCGACCACATGACGCGCCTCGTCATTGACCATGCGAATCAGGCGTTCCTCCGTCTCCCGGAGCGGCCCCTTGACGCCTGTGCCGAGGATTCCGTCCAATACGCCTTCCGCAAGACGCAAATAGATGCGGAGCTTCTCCCAGTCGCGATCTTCCTTTAAGGAACGAATGGGAATGCCTAACTTTTTGCAAATTTCGAGATTCTTTTTCGCCGCCGGCTGCAAATGCTCGGCGTTGCCTACAGAGTAAACCGCGACCTTAGCTCCCCGGCTGAGAAGATGACGCGCCGCCGCGTAAGCGTCGCCGCCATTGTTGCCGCTCCCCGCCAGTACGCAAACCGCCCGCCCCTGGACGTCGCCCAGGAGGCCGGTCAACGCGTCCGCCGCTGCGCGGCCCGCATTCTCCATCAAGAGCAGTTCGTCGATCCCGTAAGTTTCCTCCGCCATCTTGTCAATACGGCGCATTTCCTCGACCAAAGCGATTTTCATGCCGTTACCCCCGTTCACAAAAACAGGCCGCCGCTCAATACGACAGCCTGTGATTTTTATTGCTTTGCGACAAGCGTGCCTTCCGCCATCTTAAAGGACCGCGAAATCATGATCTCGACGCGGCGGTTCCGCCTCCGTCCCTCCTCCGTATCGTTCGGAGCCACCGGGCGATATTCGCTGTAACCGATTGCACTGAATCGCGCCGGGTTCAACGATGCGTTCGACGCGAAAAGCGCCTTCATAAACGACATCGCACGAGCTGACGAAAGCTCCCAGTTCGACGGATATTGTGCTGTGGCAATCGGCACGTTGTCCGTATGCCCGGAAATAATAACCCGCTCCGGGATTGCAGCGAGAAGCCCCGCCACCACCGGAACAATCAGCTGCGACTCGCTCACCAGCTCCGCCGAACCGGACGGAAAAAGCGCCGTCTCCTTGATGCGAATCATCAGGCCTTCCTCAGTCAGCGTCGTCCGAAGCTCATCCTTCAGATGGTTCGTTACGATGTACGAGTCCATCGTCTCCTTTAAATGTTCGAGCGTCTCGTTTTCCGCGAGGTACGCACGATTGCCGGCGTCGTCGCCGTCACCATCACCGGAGCCGCCGTGCCCCGCCTGAGGGTACGTCATAAGGCCAAGCCCCGGCAAAAGCCCTCCGCCTCCGGCGCCGATACCGAACGCACGCCCAAAGGCCGCGCCCATTGCCTGCGCCTTGCCCGCATCCGTTTTCGACATGCAAAACAGGCAAAGGAACAGTGCCAACAGCAACGTCATCAAATCGGAATACGGGAGCAGCCAAGCCTCGCCCGCTTCTTCCTCATGAGGCGGGCCGTGTTTTTTCTTCTTCGCCATCGATTATCCCTCCGTCTTTAATCCTTCGCGCGCGGACTGCGGAATGAATACCATCAGCTTCGCCTCGATCGCCGTCGGCGAATCGCCCGCCTGGAGTGAAAGGATTCCTTCAATAATCATGCGCTTCTGGCTGATTTCCATTTCCGAGAACACCTTCAGCTTGTTCTCGAACGGAAGCCAGAGCACGTAACCCGTATAAATACCGAGAATCGTCGCAACGAACGCCGCAGCGATCGCGTGGCCGAGCTTATCGATATCGTTCATGTTGCCGAGCGCGGCGATCAAGCCGACCACGGCGCCGAGAACGCCCAGCGTCGGTGCGTAAGTACCTGCCTGCTTGAAAATCGAACGGCCTTCGGCATGGCGCGCCTGCATGACCGTCAATTCCGCATCCATAACGTCCGAAACGAATTCCGGATCCATACCGTCGATGACCATGCCGAGGCCGGACCGGAAGAACGGATCCTCAATCTCCTGAACCTTGCTTTCAAGTGCCAGGATACCTTCGCGGCGCGCAATCTGCGAAAGCTCGACGAAGGTTTTTAACAGCTCGCCCGGCTCCTTGAGCTGCGGGCGGTTGATAACCTTTTTAAATAGATTCGGAATGTTTTTCATGTTCTCCATCGGAAATCCCGTGAAGAGACAGGAAATTGTGCCGCAAATGATAATCAGGAACGCCGCCGGATTGTTCAACGCCGAGAGCGGCGCGCCCTTGATGACCATTCCGACGAAAATCGAAATCAGGCCAAGAATCAAACCGACTATCGTTGATGTTTCCAAAACAAGTCCTCTCCTTTTCACCCGCCAGCGCGAGGAATTTCACGGGGCGCGGCTCCCTGCGCCTCTGTCGTATTCGAAAATCATTTCTCCACAGGTTATAGTGTAGCACAAAGACGTTGATTTTGCTAGGGTTAATTGATTATTTTTCAAGGAAGCACAAAAACCTTAGAGCGAAAAAATTTTTGCGCGCTTTTTTGTAGCTTCGCCGAGAAGTATATGTTATAATTATAGTCACATAGATAAATGCTTCCTATGAGAAGTATAAGTTAGACAGAAAGTGTGTGAGCAAAAATGAAAAAACTTCCGATGGAGCTGCGACAGCTCGAGTATTTCCGCATGACCGCGAAGCTCAGAAATCTGACCCGCGCCGCGGCAGAGCTCGACGTCTCCCAGCCGAACATCACCGTCGCAATCCAAAAGCTGGAAGGGCTGCTCGGCCTTCGTCTCTTTGACCGCAGCCAAAAGCAAGTTCTCCTGACCGCCGAGGGCGAAATTTTCCTGCGCCGCATCGAGCCGGCTCTCGATATCCTGCACGACGCGCTTCGGGAACTGGACGATTACAAAAATCTCGCCAAGGGCAATATCCGCATCGGCATTCCGCCAATGATCGGCGCCTACCTTTTTCCGCGCATTTGCTCGAGCTTCCAAAAGCTCTACCCGAACCTTTCCATCTTCCTCTACGAAGAAGGCTCGATGGCGATCCGCGAGAACCTTGAAGCCGGAGAGTTGGATTTCGGGATCATCATCTTGTCGGATATTCCCGCTGCGCTGAACACCTTCCCCATGTGCACCTCCGAACTCGTGACCTGCGTGCCGAAGGACTCGCCGCTGGCCTCGCGTCCTTCCCTGCGTCTCTCGGACTTCGACGGGGAAAACCTGATTGTCATGAAGCAAGGTTCCTTCATCCGCCGCATGATGGCCGATCGCTGCGCCTCTGAAGGCGTCACGCCGAACGTCGTGCTCGAGTCGAACCAAATCGAGATTATCAAGCACCTCGTCGAAAACGGGATCGGCCTCGCCTGCTTGCTGGACTGCGTGACCCAGGGGGCACAAGACTACCGCGTTCTCCCCTTCGCGAAGCCGATGCACTTCGATATCGGCCTCGCATGGAAAAAGGACCGCTACATCTCGAAAGCGGCGGACGCGTTCATGGACTTCTGCAAGAACACACTCATCGAATAACTGCAGCAAAAAACGGGTGCGAAGGATCACATTCCTCGTACCCGTTTTTTGTCCTGATTCTTTATTTCTTGTCTTTGCCGACGTTTTTGCCGTCCTGCATCTTCGTCGGCCATTCCTGGAATGTCAGCACGCCGAACTGATAGAGTGCTATGCCGTCTTGCGTAAGCTTGGGGTTATCCATCAACATGACGCCAAATCGCCCGCCATACGCGCCGCGGAAGAAAGTCCTGACCATCTGCGACTCCGCCGTCATGACCTCGTCCATCTTGCCGTCGCCGTTCGTATCGACCTCAATCTCCTTCGCTGTAACCGCGTAAACACCCGAGCGCCCATCCACCTCGGTCAAACGAACGAACTCATAAGGGGAGCTGGCCATGAATTTTTCGATGAAAGCTCTTTGCGCATCCTCCGGCTGCCTGATGATGTCTGTCGGAATCGTCGCCTCGTCAAAGGCGTCAACCATGACAATCCAGCCGTAAGCAATGTCGTAGCCGTTGCTCTTAAAAATCAGCACATCGCCCTTTTCGCTGGAGTCGCCGAACAGCACACTCAAAGGAACAACGGTCGGCTTGGTCGGGCAGACAATGGAATAACCGTACCTCTGGCTCGTGTATTTGTAGCCGCTGTCGGTATATGCCTGCAAGGCTTCTTCCGGAGTCATCTGCGCCTGCTCCTCCGCGCTGGGCGCCTCAGGCGTAATTGTCGGCTCCTCCGCCGCAAAAGCCGTCGGCATCGCGAGAGCAACCGCTGCCGTCGCCGCCGCCAGGGTCATTTTCATCGTCTTCTTCCAATCCATGCAAAAGTCCTCCTTAGAATATCCAATAATTATTTGTCATTGTTTCGTATATATCCACGCAACATTGCAAGCGCGGCCTGCGACGCGCGGAACTTGACCTGGGCTCTCGTTCCCGTGAAAAGATGCTTTTCCGCAACAGTTCCGGCTGTGCCCGCCACCGCGATATAGACGGTGCCGACGGGCGTTTTTTCTGTGCCTCCGCCCGGTCCTGCAAGACCTGTCGTGCTGACAGCGACATCGGCGCCAAGTTTTCGTTGAACGCCTTCAGCCATTGCCCGTGCCACAGCCTCGGAGACCGCGCCTTCCCGATCCAGCATCCCGCGATTGACGCCGAGAGTTTCCGCTTTGACCTCGTCCGTATAGGAAACGACGCCTCCCTTGACGTATTCGCTGCTCCCGGCCACGTCGGTCAGGCGGCTCGCCACAAGACCGCCCGTACAGGACTCCGCCGTTGCCACGGAAAGGCTTCGCGTTTTCAGCTCCCGCCCGACAATCTCTTCCATCGTTTCGTCGTCGACGGCGTAAACATAATCGCCAAGCCGTAAGCGGAGCTCCCGCTCCACCGGCGCGATCAGCCCCCGCGCCGCTTCTTCATTTGCCGCTTTTGCCGTGATACGAATAATCACGCCCGTCGGGCGGACTAACAACGCCAACGTCGGGTTTTTCTGCGCGAGGATCAAATCGTCGATTGTCGTTTCAAGTTTCGACTCGCCAATCCCGAAGGTGTGGAGCACCCGCGAAACGATGACGGCGGGGACGCCGTATTTCTCCGCGAGATACGGCAGCAGGCTCCGATGGAGCATATCCTTCATTTCCGCCGGCGGCCCAGGCAGATTGACGAGCAGCTTGCCGCCCTTTTCCATCGCAACGCCCGGCGCAGTGCCCGCATGATTGACGAAGACATGGGCGCCGTCGGGAATCATGGCCTGCCGCAGATTATTCTCCGTCATTTCCCGCCCGCCCCGGGCGAAATACTTTTTCAACCGTTCAGCACAATCCGCATTGAGCGTCATCGTTCGCCCCATAACCTCGGCGGAGATTTCCTTCGTAATGTCCCCCCGAGTCGGTCCGAGACCGCCGGACGTGATGACGATATCGGCGCGCGTCAATGCGTGGGCGAGCACTTCCTTCATTCGGGCGCGATTGTCGCCCACCGTCGTCTGGAAGCAGACGTCGATCCCCACCTTGTTCAGTTCTCTCGCCATATAGGCAGCGTTCGTATTGACGATCTGCCCGAGAAGCAATTCGCTCCCCGTCGTTACAAGCTCCGCAATCATCTTCTTCCTTCTCTCTGAAAAACCCGTGAAGCAATGCGCATTTTAAGCGTTTTTTAACGATTCCATCCTACCGGTTCGCCCACCACGTCGTATGTAAAACCCTGAGAAACACGCACGCGCACCATATCACCAGGCTTCACGCCGCCGCAGCCTTCAATGAAAACCTGGCCGTCCACCTCCGGCGCCTCACGATATGATCGGCCGTAGGCAACGTTTTCCTGCTCCTCCTCGCGCCCTTCAACGAGTACGTCCAGTTCCTTTCCTTCCAACGATTGATTGACCTCCTCCGAGATTTTGCACTGGAGGCTCATCAGCGCGTGATACCGTTCCTGCATGACATTCTCGGAAATCTGCCCCGGCAGCTCCGCCGCAGGCGTCCCCTCCTCCGCCGAATAGGTAAAGATACCCGCCTTATCGAACCGCTGCTCCTCCAAAAACGAGCGGAGCGCTGCAAACTGCTCGTCCGTCTCGCCAGGAAAACCGACAATGAAAGTAGAGCGGACTGCGACGCCCGGAATACGATCGCGCAGCTTCGTCAGGAGTTTTTCCATCGAAACTCGCGTATCGGCGCGGTGCATCGCCCGGAGCAATGCGTCGTCGGCATGCTGGAGCGGAAGATCCACATACTTGACCAGCTTCGGCTCCGACGCGATCGTGTCGATCAGTTCATCCGTGAAAAAACGCGGATATGAATATAAACAGCGAATCCAGCGTAAGTCCTCGATTTTTGCCAGTTCCCGCAAAAGGCGGGGTAGCGACGCCACCCCGTAAAGATCGCGGCCGTAAGCCGTCGTATCCTGCGCAATCAGATTCAGTTCCTTTGCTCCGCCCGCCGCGAGTTTTTTCGCTTCCTCCACAATATCCTCAACCGTGCGGCTCCGATACCGTCCGCGAATCATCGGGATCGCGCAGAACGAACAGCGGTTGTCACAGCCCTCGGCGATTTTCAGATACGCCGTGTAGCCGGGCGTTGTCAGGATGCGCGGCATACGTGCGTCGTAAATAATCTCCGACTCGCCCGCGAGGATTACCCGATTCCCGTGCAGCGTCTCCTCCACCGCCTCCATAATCCGCCCCCACGCGCCCGTGCCAATGATGGCGTCCGCCTCGGGAAGCTCGTCGAGAAGCGCCTGTCCGTACCGCTGGCCGAGACAGCCCGCGACAATCAACGAGCGGCATTTGCCCGAAGTCTTGTACTCCGCCATATTGAGCACCGTTGTGATGGACTCTTTTTTCGCAGTCTCGATAAAAGCGCAAGTATTGACAATCAATATGTCCGCCTCTTCCGGCTTTCGCGTCAGTTCGATTCCGCCCTCCTGCAAGAGCCCCAGCATGACCTCGGTGTCCACGAGATTCTTCGCGCATCCAAGACTGATAATGCCGGCTTTCACTTCCATTCCTCCCAAAGACAAAACTATATATGGTATAGTATAACAAAAAACAAACACAAAATAAAGGAAAAACCGCAAGCGGAGGAAACGCCGTCACGCTTGCGATTCATTGTCTACCAATTGGAATTAAATCCCAGCATCTCCGTCGACACTGTCGACTACTTCATTTCTATCCCTGCCACCGCATAGGCCGACATGCCTTCGCCGCTGCCTGTGAAGCCCAATCGCTCCTCCGTCGTCGCCTTGACGTTCACACAGTCGCGATCGATGCCGAGCACGCGGGCGATAGTTTCCGTCATCTGCGCGATATGGGGCGCGAGCTTCGGCGCCTGGGCGACGACGGTCGCATCAACATTGCCGACGCGATAGCCTTTTTCACGGACGAGGCGCACGACCTCCTCTAAAAGTTTCCTGCTGTCCGCATCCTTAAATTTGTCGTCCGTATCGGGGAAATGACGACCTATGTCGCCGAGCGCAGCCGCTCCGAGCAGCGCGTCCGCAATCGCGTGAAGCAGCACGTCCGCATCCGAGTGGCCGAGAAGCCCTTTGTCCCATGGAATCTCCACGCCGCCAAGAATCAACTTCCGCCCCTCAACAATCCGGTGTACGTCGTACCCCATGCCAAACCGCGTCATTTCTTTCCCCCCCTGCTGCGATACGCCTTCAGTTTTTCGCTGACCGCAGCGGCCAATTTATCGGCAAAAGCGTCCAGATCGTCAATCGCCTCTTCGATCCCTGCGCCCGCGCTTTCCATCTTCGCTTTGACCTTACCGACAACATCCCGTTCCATGAACGTCTCGACGACCCAAAGATCTTCCGGCGTCGTGACTTTAAGATTTCGATAACTGCCTTCGACCACGCGCACGGGAAATCCCATACGTTCCACGAGGCCCGCGTCGTCCGTGCCCAGAAAGCCGTCTGCCTCCGCGCGCCGATAGGCCGCTTCGAGAATATCTCGACGAAAGCCCTGCGGCGTCTGTACTTCCCAAAGGTTCGCACGATCCGGCGTACTTTCCACTACGCCGTCGTCGCGTACGACCTTGATGGTATTTTTCGCATGTACTGCCGCGATGGCCGCACCGCTGCGCCAAGTCTCCGCCACTACCGCCTCGATGGTTTTCACCGGGACAAGCGGACGCGCCGCGTCGTGGACGAGCACCAACTCCGTGTCAGGGTGAAGCGCCGCGAGTCCGTTTTTCACGCTGTACTGTCTCTCAGAGCCGCCCGCCACCACGCGAAAGGGCTTCAGCCCCGGGGTCTTTTCCAGTACCGCCGCTACTTTATCCACGTCCTCTTCTCCAACCACCACGACGAAATCGTCCACCGCCGCGCATTCCGAAAACCGAAGCAACGTCCGAACGAGGATCGGCTTACCCAAAAGTTCTACGAACACCTTGTTCTTGCCCGCGTTCATCCGGCGGCCTTCGCCCGCCGCCGGGAATATCACAGAAACCATGCCGTCATCTCCTTTCCAAAATAAAGAGGAGCGATTGCAAAGCATCACAAAAACGCCCTGCATCGCTCCCTTGCATCAATTCTTTGCAAACCGCCGCGGTTTCGCGAAAATCATGCGTCCCGCCGCCGTTTGCAGTGCGGAGGTGACCTCCACGTCGATGGCCTGGTTGAGATGGCGATGTCCGCCTTCGATGACGATCATAGTGCCGTCGTCGAGATAAGCGACGCCCTGTCCTTGCTCCTTGCCGTCCTTCACCACGGTCACGCGCATGGATTCGCCGGGGACCACCACCGGCTTAACCGCATTCGCCAGTTCATTGACATTGAGCACAGGCACGCCTTGCAGCTCCGAAACCTTGTTCAGATTGTAATCGTTCGTCACAATCTTGCCGCCGACAAGCTGCCCAAGCCGCACCAGCTTCGAGTCAACCTCCGAGATATCGTCGAAATCCCGGCTGTCAATCTCCACCGGAAGCTTCGCCTCCGAGCGGATTTTTTGCAGGATATCAAGTCCGCGCCGCCCGCGCACGCGCTTCAACGCATCCGCCGAATCCGCGATCCGCTGCAATTCCTCCAGCACGAATACAGGAATCAAAAGCGTTCCTTCGATAAAGCCGCTGTCGATTACGTCCGCGATGCGTCCGTCAATGATCGCGCTGGTATCGAGCAGCTTGTATCGCTTATCCTCGCCCGTATCATTCGTCTCCGGCTCAGGCCGGGACGCAGGCTGGGCAGGAAGCGACATCGGCTCCGGCTTCGTCTCTCTCGCTTTCAGTATTTCTTTGAAAAACCGCGGAATGAAGTCAAACATAGTCGCGATTTCTTCGCGCTTCGTCATCGTGATCCGAATGCCCAGATAACCGAATACGATTGCAAACACCACAGGAAGATAATTTCCAACAATAGGAATACGCGAAAACGCGGCTCCTAATAATGTAGCAAGAATAAGTCCAAGAGAGAGTCCTACCGCGCCTGTAATCACGTCATGGATCGGCATTTTTCCGAGCTGCGTCTCTACCCACGCGGAAAACCGCTTCAGCGTCGAGATGAAATAGGTGGCGGTCATCTTTCCGACCAACGCGCCGATAACCGCGCCCACAAGAATGCAGAGAAGCCCCGCCAGCGTCATGCGAAGAAAGCCCATATCCGTCTTCAGGATTTCCGTCCCAATGAACTGCGTCAGCGCAGGGCTTGCGAGCTGCATCAAAGCGGCTCCTGTCGCCGCCATAACAGCGACGATAAAAAAGCGAAAAACCTTGTCGAGCATTTTTTCACCTCCTTTCTGTAAAAATAGATAAAAAAGCGGATGAATTCATCATAAGGTCATTATAAATCATTCATCCGTTTTGTCAAAGCTTTATCCCTATTTATTTATCGAATCCATTCTTCTCCAGGATCCCGTCCATCCACGCGTCGACCTCGTCCGGCGTCTTTCCAC